>CAMAXV010000012.1 GCA_945862385.1 Chitinophaga pinensis | reverse complement strand
GCCTCAGGGGCTGTTGATTTTTTAATTACTGATCTGATCAAGTCTGAGGAGCTGACAGTTAGGTTTACCGGTGCCAGTGATTTTTCTGGAAAGCTGGAATGTGGATCTCTTAATCTGAATTTCACCGGGGCCTCTGATGTTGAAATAATGGGTAGTGCTGATAAGGTGGTTGCAGACCTCACAGGGGCCAGTAAACTATCCGGTGCTTCATTTAAGGTTGTTGATGCTGAGTTAAAGGCTACCGGTGCTTCAACGATTAAACTCGGTGTTTCTGGCGCATTAGGTGCCAATGCAACAGGTGCAAGTTCTATAACGTATTATGGTTCTCCCAAAAGCCTCTCAACAAGGGCAAGCGGTGCGAGTAGTGTAAAAAAAGGAAACTAACTAAGGAGTAACTGAAAAGAAAAAAGCAACCAGTTGGTTGCTTTTTTTTGTTGCGAAGACTGGGATCGAACCAGTGACCTTCGGGTTATGAGCCCGACGAGCTACCGCTGCTCTACTTCGCGTTGCAAATGTACACTAAAATCTATTATCAGCAAAACAAATTTGAACATGTTACCTTTGCATGATATATGAAGTCCGGATTTGTCAATATTATAGGTAAGCCAAATGCAGGAAAAAGTACTTTATTGAATGCATTGATAGGAGAAAAGCTGGCAATTGTTTCATCTAAAGTTCAAACTACCCGGCACAGGATCAGGGCATTTCTCAATGGGCCAGATTATCAGGTGGTTTTTTCTGACACACCTGGTGTCATCGAGCCAAAATATAAGTTGCATCAAAAGATGATGGATGCAGTTAAATCGAGTATGGAGGATGCAGATGTATGTCTACTCATGGCAGATGTCAGGGATGATTTTGAAGAATTGGATACTATTTTCTCTGCCTTATCATTGAAGGTTAAGGCAATCCTGGTATTGAATAAAATCGATATGGTAAAGCCTTCAAGAATTGAGGAAGCCATTTCATTTTTCAGCAACAAGAAATATTGTTCAGACATTATAGCTGTTTCTGCATCAAAGAAAAGCAACCTGGATACACTGCTGCAAAAAATAATAGCTTCATTACCTGATGGAGAACCATTTTATGATCAGGATGATCTCACAGATATGCCTACCAGATTTTTTTGCGGAGAACTCATTCGTGAAAAAATATTTGAATTATTTGATGAAGAAATTCCATATCAGTCTACCGTGCTTGTAACTGCATTTGAAGAGAAGTCTACCCTCATCAAAATTTCTGCAGATATCATCGTACAGCGGGAATCACAAAAGGCAATCATTTTAGGTGCAGGTGGTATTATGATCAAAAAATTAGGCACTTCTGCACGGCAATCAATTGAGTTGTTTCTGGATAGTAAGGTTTTTCTTGAGATTTTTGTGAGGGTAAGAAACAATTGGCGCAACAATGATTCACATTTAAGAGAATACGGCTACCATGTATAGGAGTTTATCTGCTATACTATTTTTTTTATAACAAGTTGCGGTATAAGAAAATAAACGGTTCATCTTTTTGTTTGTCGTGCATCCTAATGATGGCTACTATACAATCATTGGGTCCACTTTGATCAATATAGGGGTCAACAGCAATGATTGATGCCTATTTTGTACCTTTGTCTGTAGATAAAAAATTCAGCATGAAGCAGTTCATCATGAAATATATACTGTTCATCTTCTCCTGTTTGTCCATACCTTTCGTATATGGACAAACAGGATCGGGTTATCTGCCTGTTTCTGATTTCAGTAACGCGGCATTTACACTCGCAGTTCATGAAGTTAACTTTGAAGGTGTGCAGCAGAATAGTAATTCAGGTAGACTTCCTTATACTTCCATTAAAGGCAGTCCGTTTTACATAGACCAATATCAAACGGCAGATTTATTTGGTGCAAATGGTAAATATAGCGGACGTATGCAGGTTAAATTGAATTTGGCTTCTCAGGAAGTTTATTTCATTGGTGAAAAAGACAATGAATATGTGGCTCCGGCATCATTTTCAAAGCGGGTGGTGATTTTTTCGGATAATGAAGCCAAAGATACACTGGCCATATTTGAAAGAAATATTCCGGGTATGCAGCTGAATAACCGTCCCATTGCCGATTATGTCGAAGAAATGGTGAACGGAAAAGTCAAATTATTCAAGTACACCAAAAGATATGTTGCCTCGGCAGACTCAATGTTTGGAACATTGAAAAGGTATTATTTTGCAAATACAGTGCATTATTTTCTTTCAGATGAAAAAGACGTGCGGCTGATTAAAAAGATGAACCTGTCTGGTATTGCAGATTTACTAGGAGACCGAGGAACATTACTCAAATGGGCTGAACAAAATCGGCTCAACCCCAAAAGGGAAGAAGATCTTATCGCATTAATCAGGAGATGGAATTTCGAAATAGCATATAAATAACAGGTATTTAATTACCCCAAAAAACAAAAAATGCCAGGATTTACCCTTGCAATCGTAGGACGCCCAAATGTGGGCAAAAGTACCTTTTTCAATAGATTACTCGAACAACGCAAAGCAATTGTTGAAGATACACCCGGAGTGACGAGAGACAGACAATATGGAATTTCTGAATGGAATGGAAAAACATTCAATGTAATTGATACTGGTGGATTTGTTCCTGATGGGGAAGAGGTTTTTGAAAAAGAAATCAGAGAACAGGTGATGATTGCTGTGGAAGAGGCAAATGCCATTGTATTTATGGTCGATGTTACAACTGGCATAACAACACTTGACGAGGCGATGACTTCAATCCTGAGAACGGCTAAAAAGCCTGTTTTTCTCGTTGTAAACAAAGTTGACAATTCTGCCAGGCATATTGATGCCACTGAATTTTATTCGCTTGGTATTGAAAAAACATTTTTTGTTTCTGCAATGTCTGGAAGTGGAACAGGTGATTTACTGGATGAGGTATCAAATCTGATAACAATTGATGTAGATCAACCTGGAGAAGATCTGCCCAAAATTGCCATTATTGGGCAACCTAATGTAGGGAAATCTTCACTGCTGAATGCAATGGTAGGTTCTGAACGCACAATTGTGAGTGATATTGCTGGCACAACCAGGGATACAATCCATACCCACTATAACCTTTTTCAAAAAGAGTTTATACTGATAGATACGGCTGGTATCAGACGTAAAACCAAAGTGCATGAAGACCTTGAATTCTATTCGGTAATAAGGGCAATTAAAGCGGTTGATGAAGCCGATGTATGTCTGATTATGATTGATGCTGAGAAGGGGATTGCACAACAGGATTTAAATATTTTTTCTCTTGCCGTTAAAAAAGGTAAAGGTGTTGTGATGATAGTCAACAAATGGGATTTGGTTGAAAAGGCAACCAATACAGCCAGAGACTATGAAAAAGAATTGAAAAACAGACTTGCTCCATTTACTGATGTTCCCGTAATTTTCATCTCTGCAAAAGAAAAGACAAGGATATTTAAGGTCATTGAAACTGCGCTTGAAGTATGCGAAAACAGAAAGCGGAGAATCCAGACATCAGTACTCAATGAAGAGATGCTTAAAGTAATTGAAGCTTACAGACCTCCGGTAGTTAGGGGCAATTCAGTCAAGATTAAATTTGTAACACAGATACCCACTGCAGTTCCAAGTTTTGCCTTTTTTACTAATTATCCTGATGATATAAAAAATCCATATCGTAATTATCTTGAAAATCAGCTCAGGGAAAAGTTCAATTTCAAAGGTGTTCCGGTGAGGATATTTTTCCGTAAAAAATAAAGAAGGGCGGCTGAAAAGCCACCCTGACTGATTATGACCCAAAACTATAAACTAAAATTTATAGGCTAATGCTACAAGGAAACTGCCATTTGACTGTGTTGCAGCACCATCTTTGTTGAAGAATACTTTGTTGTTTGAAGATTCAAATCTTAACTCAGGAATTATGGTTAACCCAGCCAGTTTGATATTCCCTGAAATTGTGTTGGCAAAGATATTGCCACCAGATGCTGCAGCTCCGAGTGCTGAGAGTTGATTTTTATCACCAAATACTTCTGATCTTAATGTAATCCCGAACTTCTTGGCAGGGTCATAGTTAAGATATAGCGCTGACCCAGACCAGGAACTGGCATCGCCATATGTTCCTGATGTCTTAGCAGATGTACTGTTGATTGTCCCATTGTATCCCAGATTAAATTGGTTATTTATTTTGGCTGTAAAAACTACATCAAATTGCCTGATTTTAGCTTCATCAGCCGGACGTTGACCGCCTACATAATTCACATAAACCTTTATATCATCTGTTATAGCCTGACTAACCTGCAACAACAAAGATTTTTTGTTGCCATCAGGAGCCTTTCTGTAGTCGGTTGGATTTGCAACACCGATCATAATGCCAGTACTACCAAAAGTGAGATCAGATTTCAGACCAGTATGTAAAAACGGACCATAAGAAAACATATAAGACATGCTGTAGTTTCTGTTTGCATACGCATCTACCAATTCATATCCAACATGAGTGGCCCATGTTCCCGCTGTGAATTTCAACCAATCTGTTGCCACAAAAGCAACATTCAGTTGTTTTACATAAGACAGGATACCATTGTCGTTGTACGCAAATTCTTTTGCTCTTTTACCCGCGCCAAAATCAGCAGTGGCAGAGAATTTGCCTGAAGCGTAATCCACTTTTGCAGATAACATACCCAAAGCAACTTTGCCATTACTATTCGTAAAACTTGTTCTGTTATTAGAGGCAGTTTTACTGAAGTCAGATCGAAAATAACCATCAATTGAACCAGTAAAGGTGAAGTTCGAAGACTTTTCTTCAGCTGGTTGGGTTTCTGTTGTTGTTTGAGCCAGCGTAGTAAAAGGGAGAATGGCAATAGAAGCAATTAGGTAAAGATTTCGTATCATTGTTTTGGTTTTTAGTTCTTAAAAGAGGGGTACAGCAGTGGCGAATGTTCTAGTCCAACACCGCCATGCGCTGTGCCCTGTTTATTTTGAATTATCCTTTTTGTGGATTTCTTCCGTATTTTTCATCATGTTGCGTAGCATCCAGTCCCAGTTCTTCTTCTTCTTCACTAACCCTCAATGGCTGAATAAGATTGATAAACTTGAAAATTAGAAATGATACAACAAAGGAATAAGCCACAGCAATTCCCATTGCCTTCAACTGGGTAAGGAAGAAATCTGTGTTTCCATAGAACAAGCCATCATTTCCAGCACTGTTAACTGCCTTTGTAGCAAATACACCAGTTAAAATCATACCTACTATACCACCTAAACCATGGCAAGGAAATACATCGAGGGTATCATCAAGTGTAGACTTCTGTTTGTAAAAAACAGCAATGTTGGAAATAATAGCAGCAATCACACCAATGAATATGCTTTGTGGGATTCCAACAAATCCAGCGCCAGGAGTTATGGCTACCAATCCAACCACAGCACCTATACAGAAGCCCATTACTGAAGGCTTTTTACCTTTCATTACATCGAAGAACATCCAGGAAAGTCCCGCTGCTGCTGCTGCTGTATTTGTTGTAGCAAAAGCAGATACCGCAAGTCCATTTGCGCCGAGTGCAGAACCTGCATTGAAGCCAAACCAGCCAAACCACAATAGTCCGGTTCCGATTAAAACATATGGAACATTGGCAGGAGGTATTTCAACGCCTTCCATGTGTGCTTTTCTGCGCTTCAACACCAATGCACCAGCCAAAGCAGCACAACCTGCAGAAATATGAACAACAGTTCCTCCTGCAAAGTCAAGAGCACCCATTTTGAACAGGAATCCTTCTGGATGCCAGCTCCAGTGTGCCAATGGGGCATAAACCAGGATGCTGAAAAGGATAATAAAGAGTATATAAGAAGTAAACTTAACACGTTCAGCAAGAGCACCCACAACCAAGCCTGGTGTGATGATGGCAAACATCAGTTGAAACAATGCGAAAAGTGTTTTTGGAATTGTTGGTGCAAGACTCCAGGGTGCAGCATTGCTGACATCCTTGAAAAAGAAGTTAGTCATCGGGTTCCCAATAAATCCGCCTATCGAGTCTCCAAAGCTAAGGCTGAATCCAAAGGTGATCCAGATCACAGTTACTACACCAGCTGCAACTGTACTCTTGATCATTGTTGAAATCACATTTTTTCTGTGAACCATTCCGCCATAAAAAAATGCCAGTCCTGGTGTCATCAGAAAAACAAGTGCTGTTGCAATCAATACCCAGGTAATGTCGGCTCCATTGTATGCACCCTCCGTATCTTCAAAATTTGGAAGCACAGGAACAAAAATGGCAGCAATCGAAATTGCAGCAAGAACAAAAAAAGGAAGTTTGTCTCTTAGAAATTTTGCATTCATTTTATTCAATTTTGGGTTTAGTTTCGATTATTGATCCCAAAACTAATGAAAAGTAACCTGTAAAACCAAAAATATTACATATATAAAAAAATATAATATGTATTTGGTGTGGGCCAAAAATTAATTAATATATTGTAAATCAGTATTATAAGAATTTAAAATGATTTTTTTGAGCTAATAAACAGAAAATAAAAATATACACATATGAAAAAACATAATATGTAGTACGCAAAAAAGCCAGACAATTTGTTTTGCCTGGCTTTACTTGGTATAAATAAAATATTAATTGATGAGTAGGCTGCTGTCTTTCTTTTCTAAAAGAGACGTTCCCATAAGGAATTCATCGACCTTACGAGCACATTCGCGTCCTTCACTGATCGCCCAGACCACGAGTGACTGACCTCTGCGCATATCTCCGCAAGTGAATATTTTGGATATGCTTGTGCGGAAGTCCTTCTCAGTTGCCTTGACATTGCCTCTTTCATCAAGCTCAACATCCAATTCTTCAATCATGCCGGTCTGCTGGGGTGAAACAAAGCCCATGGCAAGTAAAACAAGTTCACAGGGAATAATTTTCTCTGTACCGGCTTTTTCCATAAATTTTCCGGGTCTGTTATCTTCAAATTTCCATTCCAGTTCAACTGTTTTCAGTGCAGTCAACTCACCCTTTTCATTACCCATGAATTCCTTTGTAGCAATAGCCCATTGCCTTTCACAACCTTCTTCATGAGAAGAGGTGGTCTTGAGAACCATTGGGTAAGTTGGCCATGGCATCTGCATATTTCTACTTTCCGGAGGCTTGGGCATCAGCTCAAACTGTGTAACATGAAGTGCTTCCTGTCTGTTTGAGGTACCCACACAATCACTTCCGGTATCACCTCCTCCAATTACAACTACATTTTTACCTCTTGCGCTGATCAATTCAGGTGCAATATTACTTTCAAGCTTTTGGTTTGCAAGTGGATCACTCCCGGCAACCAGTTTATTTTGTTGCTTAAGAAATTCCATAGCATAATGAACGCCTTTAAAGTCCCTGCCCGGAATATTCAAATCCCGAGGTACAGTTGAACCTCCAGCCATCACAAGTGCATTGTATTCCCTCAAAAGGTCGTTGATGCTCACATTTACCCCTACATTTGCATTGCATTTGAATACAATACCTTCTTCTTCCATCAAACTTATCCTTCTGTCAATAACTGTTTTTTCTAACTTGAAGTCAGGAATACCATATCGGAGTAAGCCTCCGGGTTTATCATCCCGCTCAAAAACTGTTACAGCATGCCCGGCCTGATTTAACTGGGCAGCTGCAGCAAGTCCGGCTGGACCACTTCCAATCACTGCAATGCGTTTACCGGTTCTCAAAACGGGTATACGGGGTTTGACATACCCTTTTTCAAATGCAATTTCTATGATATGTTTTTCTATTTCTTCAATGTTAACAGGAGGCTGGTTTATACCCAATACACAGGAACTTTCACAGGGGGCCGGACAAATCCTGCCTGTAAATTCAGGAAAATTGTTGGTTGAAGTAAGAATTTCATAGGCTTCTTCCCAGCTTTCCTTGTAAACTGCATCATTGAATTCCGGGATTATATTCCCAAGCGGACACCCATGGTGACAAAAAGGGACTCCACAATTCATACACCTTGCCGCCTGTTTATTTAACTCCTGAGCGTCAAAAGGTTTTACAAATTCCTTATAATTAGCAACGCGTTCTTTGACGTCAATTTTTGTTGGACTTACCCTATTGAATTCTAAAAATCCTGTTGGTTTTCCCATATTCAAATTATTTAATGGTCACGTTGGTAACAGACTTTTGGTTCTGCATGACTTTTTTATAGTCTCGGGGATATACCTTGATGAAATTGGCACGCTGGTTTTCTAAATCGCCCAGGATAAATCTGGCTACCGTACTGCCGGTAGTTTTTTCGTGCTCTGATAATAAATTCGATAATACGATCACATCTTCATCATCCAATGGATCAAGGTCTACCATTTCAGTATTGCAGTTCGACTCAAACGCTCCATGTAGGTCATACACATAGGCAATACCTCCACTCATACCTGCTGCAAAATTCCTGCCTGTACTTCCGAGCACTACAACTGTACCTCCGGTCATGTATTCGCATCCATGGTCGCCAAGCCCTTCTACCACTGCAGTGGCACCTGAGTTTCTTACAGCAAATCTTTCACCTGCCTTGCCTCTGATGAATGCTTTTCCTGAAGTAGCACCATAAAAAGCGACATTGCCAATCAGAATATTATGTTCAGGTACATAAGTTGAATCTCTGTCTGGGTAAACAATCATCTCAGCACCACTCAGGCCTTTACCAAAATAGTCATTGGCATCACCCTCCAATTCAAGCAGAACACCTCGGGTATTGAATGCCCCGAAACTTTGTCCTGCAGTACCCCTGAATTTCAAGTGGACAGTACCTGTTGGAAGTCCTTTGGCACCATAGCGTTTGGTTATCTCATTGCTTAACATGGTACCGGTTGTCCGGTCAGTATTCTTGATGTTCCTTTCAATCACTACATTTTTCAGTTCTTCCAGAGCAGGTTTTGCTTCCTCGATGATCTGCCAATCCAGCACTCCTGCAATCCCATGATCCTGTTCTTCCTGTTTGAATAATCCTGTGAATGCATCTGCTGGCTCTTTGTATAAAACCGGTGAAAGGTCAAGTTTACCAGATTTCCAGTGATTCACATTATCCCTTATGCGCAATGCATCTGACTGACCTACCATTTCTTCTATAGTACGATAACCCATGGATGCCATGATTTCACGTAACTCCATGGTAAGGAACTTGATAAAATTGACAACATATTCTGCTGCACCGTTGAATCTCTTCCTCAATTCAGGGTCTTGTGTTGCAACGCCAACAGGACAGGTATTCAAATGACATTTACGCATGAGAATACAACCTTCCACTACAAGTGCTGCAGTAGCAACTCCCCATTCCTCTGCTCCAAGCAGGGTAGCAATGGCAATATCTCTTCCGGTTTTTAATTGTCCATCTGTTTGTACAACAACCCTGCTTCTGAGTTTATTCTTTACAAGTGTCTGATGCGCTTCTGCAAGTCCGAGCTCCCAGGGCAATCCTGCATGCCTGATAGAACTCATTGGGGATGCTCCGGTTCCGCCATCATGACCTGAAATAAGCACAACATCAGCTTTTGCTTTTGCAACGCCGGCTGCAATCGTGCCAACTCCGGCTTTAGACACCAGTTTGACACTAATTCTGGCTTTCCTGTTGGCATTCTTCAAATCAAAAATCAGCTGTGCAAGATCCTCAATTGAATAAATGTCGTGATGGGGAGGAGGAGAAATCAAACCTACACCGGGTGTGGAATGTCTTACTTTCCCAATCCATTCATCTACTTTATGTCCGGGTAATTGACCTCCTTCACCTGGTTTTGCGCCTTGCGCCATTTTAATCTGCAATTCATCCGCTTCAGTAAGGTACTGACTGGTTACGCCAAACCTGGCTGATGCCACCTGCTTGATGGATGAGCGCATGGAATCGCCATTGGGTAAAGGTTCATACCTGATTTCATCTTCTCCGCCTTCGCCAGTGTTGCTTTTGGCACCTAACCTGTTCATGGCAATAGCCAGTGTTGTATGGGCTTCCCATGAAATGGATCCAAAAGACATGGCTCCTGTAGCAAACCTTTTATAAATTGATTCTTCGGATTCTACTTCATCAATGGAAATTGCTGACCGGAGTGGTTTGAAATCAAACATGCTCCTGAGTGTGCAAGCTTTTTCACTCTGATCATTTACAAGTTTAGAGTATTTTTTGAAAATACCATAATCCCCGGTTCGGGTAGAATGTTGCAACAGGTGAATGGTTTGTGGATTGAATAAATGAAATTCACCTTTTCTTTTCCATTGGTAAACACCACCAACCGGTAACCTGTCTACCGGAATACTTTTTCTACTGAAACCAAGATTATGCTTGGCGAGGGCTTCCCTGGCTATTTCATCAAGCCCCATGCCTTCAATTCTGGATACAGCACCTGTAAAATATTTGTCTACAACTTCTTTGTTTAAGCCGATAATCTCGAATATTTGAGCGCCCTGATAGGATTGTAATGTGGAAATTCCCATTTTGGAAAAGACCTTCAATAACCCCTCATTGACAGCTTTGATATAATTCTTTTTGAGCTTTTCAGGGTCAAGTTCAGTATCAATCTTACCGGTTAGGCGCATATCCCTGATTGATGATAATGCGAGGTAAGGATTTATAGCAGTTGCGCCAAAGCCAAGCAGGCAGGCAAAATGATGAACTTCAAATACGTCTCCTGCCTCCACAATAATGCCAACTTTCCCCCTGTATCCCTTTCTGATCAGGTGATGGTGGATAGCTGCTGTGGAAAGCAGAGAGGGGATAGGAGCGTGGTCTGAATCAATAGCCCTGTCTTGCAGGATAAGCACCTCAAAACCATCCTCCGCAGCATCAACAGCATACCTGCATATCCTGTCCAATGCCTTTTTTAATGAACCTGGCTGACCATCTGCCCTGAAGTAACATTGCAGTGTCTTCGCCTGAAAAATACCCGTATCTATACTCCTGATTTTCTCCAGGTCTTTATTGGTGAGTACAGGATGTTTCAGCGCAACGGTATGACAGCTGAGTGGGTCTTCATTCAGCATATTGCCGTTATTCCCAACAAAAGTTGCCAAAGACATAACGAGTCTTTCTCGTATGGGGTCAATGGGCGGATTGGTTACCTGTGCAAACAGTTGTTTAAAATAACTGCTCAGATGCTGAGGCTGATCACTCAGTATCGCAAGAGGAATATCTGTTCCCATAGACCCGATTGGTTCCTTTCCGTCAACTGCCATGGGGGCGATGATGGATTCCAGATCTTCAGAAGAATAACCAAATGCTTTCTGGTATTTAAATACCTGATCATGCTCCAGATGTGTGAACATCACCCTGGGTTCAGGTAATTCATTGAGCCTTATCTTGTATTTATTCAGCCATTCACTGTATGGTTGCTGGCTGCATATTTTGCCTTTCAGCTCATCATCACTGATGATCCTGCCCTCTTCCATGTCTACAACAAACATCTTGCCTGGCTGGAGCCTCCCTTTTTCAATAATCAGTGCAGGATCTACAGGAAGGGCACCCGTTTCTGATGCCATGATTACCCTGTCATCTGATGTGACACAATATCTGGATGGCCTGAGTCCGTTTCGGTCTAATGTTGCACCAATCATGGTTCCATCTGTAAACGAAATGGATGCTGGTCCGTCCCAGGGCTCCATTATAGAGGCATGGTATTCATAAAATGCTTTCTTAACCGGGTCCATGCTTTCATTGCCATCCCAGGCTTCAGGGATCAACATCATCATCACATGGGGTAATGAACGTCCGGTCATAGTCAGCAATTCTATCATATTATCCAGACTGGCTGAATCACTCTGGCTTCCGGAAATAACAGGCAGAATCATATCCATTTCTTCTTTGGTGAAGTAAGGAGATGTAAAGCCTTTTTCATTTGTTTTTATCCAGTTGAGGTTTCCCTGAAGTGTATTGATTTCACCATTGTGGGCAATATACCTGAATGGCTGGGCCAGTTTCCAGGAAGGGAATGTATTGGTGGCAAACCTGGAATGCACCAATCCGAGAGCTGATACAAGTTTCTTATTGCTGAGATCGGGAAAATAGGTTCTTACCTGGTGGCTGGTAAGCTGTCCCTTGTATACAATTATCTTATAGGATAAAGATGCTATATAAAAACCAATAGGGTCTTTTTTTGCTGAGTTGTTGATGAGGTGACTGGCATAGTTACGCAAAACAAAAAGCTTTCTTTCAAAAGCCATTGGATCGGTGACATGGTCTGGACATGCGATAAACACCTGCTCCATTTCTGGTTCAACTGATCTTGCCGTATTTCCAATCCCTTCAGGATTAACCGGTACCTTTCGCCATGCAAGTATGTCGAGTCCGAGTTCTTCAGCACACCTCACAAAAATATCCCTTGATTCTTCCCTGAGCCTGACTTCTTTTGGGAAAAAAACAGATCCTACACCATACCTGCCATATGCCGGCAGATGAACACCCAACTTCAGACATTCATCAAAAAAGAAGGCATGAGGAGTTTGGATTAGTATTCCAGCTCCGTCTCCGGTATTGCTTTCACATCCACAGGCTCCCCTGTGTTCCATATTCTCAAGGATGGTAAGTGCATCCGATACTACCTGGTGGTTTTTATTGCCTTTAATATTTGCAACAAATCCGATGCCACAGGCATCTCTTTCAAATTCTGCACGGTAAAGTCCCCGATTTCTTGCCATAAGAAAACAGTTTTTTTAAAAAAATCTAAAAATATCGCACTTGAGATGAAAAATATTCAAATAAGGGGCAAGCTGTCAGTTGAATTTACGACAATACAATCATTTTTTGAAAAAAAAGTAATTAAATACTCAAAAAATAATCAAATTTTTATTCCTGGTAACTGCTTACAGGTTCACAGGTGCAAATAAGATTTCTATCTCCAAAAGTGTTATTTACTCTTCCGATTGTAGGCCAGAATTTGTTGTTATTCAGGTATGCAATAGGAAAAGCTGCACTTTCTCTTGAGTATGGTCTGTCCCAATCTGATCTGCAAATAACTGACTGTGTATGTGGTGCTCTTTTGAGCGCATTGTTTTTCCGGTCAGCTATTCCTTCTTCAACTTCCCTTATTTCCTGTCTGATAGATAACATGGCATCACAAAACCTGTCTAATTCTCCTTTGTCCTCACTTTCAGTTGGTTCTATCATGATGGTACCAGGCACGGGGAAGCTCATGGTTGGTGCATGAAATCCGTAATCCATCAGGCGTTTGGCAAGATCTTCTGCTTCTATATCTGCATTTTTCTTGAATGGCCTGAGGTCTACGATAAATTCATGGGCACAGGTACCGTTTGTTCCCAGGTAGAGAATGTCAAATTGATCCATAAGCCTCGCTTTCATGTAGTTGGCATTCAAAATAGCATAGGCGGTAGCTTCTTTTAAACCGTTTGCTCCAAGCATCCTGATATAGCCATAGCTGATGAGCAGAATGCTGGCACTGCCAAATGGTGCAGCACTCACTGCTGTATTTCCTTTTGTAAGGTCCTGATGCCCATTCTCAAAGGTTGAGTGTCCTGGTAAAAATGGTGCGAGGTGTGCTTTTACACAAATCGGACCCATACCCGGACCACCTCCGCCGTGTGGGATGGCAAAAGTTTTGTGCAGGTTAAGATGACAAACATCTGCTCCAATCAAACCAGGAGCGGTAAGTCCAACCTGGGCATTCATATTCGCTCCATCCATATAAACCTGTCCGCCGTGCTCATGAATAATGGCAGTAATTTCCTTCACTGTTTCTTCATAAACACCGTATGTACTCGGGTAAGTAATCATGATTCCGGAGAGGTTATCACTGTGCTGGATAGCTTTTTGCCTGAGGTCTTCCAGGTCAATGTATCCGTTTTCCAGCGCCTTAACAACCACTACTTTCATCCCCGCCATTACTGCTGATGCGGGATTGGTTCCATGTGCTGAAATTGGAATCAGCATGACATTTCTCTGGTGATCGCCTCTGGAAAGGTGATAGCCTCTTATAGCCAATAATCCTGCATACTCACCCTGTGCACCACTGTTTGGCTGCAGGCTGCAGGCATCAAATTCGGTAACTTCACACAGGTATTTTGAAAGTTCATTCAAAACATATGCATATCCCGCCGTCTGGCTTGCAGGTGCAAATGGATGAATCTGGCTCCAGCATGCCCAACTCAATGGCATCATTTCAGATGCTGCATTCAGTTTCATGGTACAACTTCCCAAGGAAATCATGGAAGTATTGAGTGATAAATCCTTGTTCTCAAGGAATTTTATATAACGCATCATCTTGCTTTCGCTTTGATAGCTGTTGAATACAGGATGAAGCAAAAACGATGAAACCCTTTCAAGATCTTGGGGGATACTTCTTACTGTTGCTTCATCTTCAAATGAGAACTGAACAGAACTATTATCATTAAAACATTCCAGCAGTTTAAAGAGTGAAGCTGCATTCGTTGTTTCATCAAAGCTGATACCAACCTGATTAGCACTGATTAACCTTACATTAATCCCATTTTCCGCAATCTTTTCAACAAAAGCCTTTGCATCATTTATTTCAACCACAATCGTATCAAAAAAATGCGGTGAAGTCAATTTATATCCCAAATCAGCCAGGCTTTTTGCAGCTGCATTGGCGTATTGTGCTGTTCTGGTAGCAATTTTTTTGAGTCCATCCGGACCATGATAAACTGCATACATGGCTGCCATGTTGGCTAAAAGAGCCTGTGCCGTGCAAATATTGGAGGTGGCTTTCTCTCTCTTGATATGTTGTTCCCTGGTCTGCAATGCCATGCGAAGGGCCCTGTTACCGTCTGCATCAATGCTGATGCCAATGATCCGGCCTGGTAAATTGCGTTTAAACTCATCTTTTGCCGCAAAAAAGGCTGCGTGCGGTCCACCATAACCCATTGGTACACCAAAACGTTGCGCAGAACCACATGCAACATCTGCACCTAATTCTCCGGGAGAAGTGATCAATGTTAAAGCCAGCAGATCGGTTGTCATCACTACGTACGCACCTACCTGGTGGACTTTTTCAATAAATTCCTTTGGATTTTCAAGTGCTCCCAGGTTATTGGGGTATTGAATCAGTGCTCCAAAATAACTGTTGTCCAATTCGGCACTGGAAGCATCACCGGAAACTATTTCAATACCAATTGGTAAAGCACGTGTTATAAGGAGGTCGAGCGTCTGTGGAAAACAATGATTGTCTACAAAAAATCTGGGACGTTCAATATGGTCCTGCTTGTTTAAAGCATTGAAAAACATGGTCATTGCTTCAGCCGCTGCAGTAGCTTCATCAAGTAAGGAAGCATTGGCAATGGGTAAACCTGTGAGGTCGGTTACCATGGTTTGAAAGTTTAGCAAACTTTCAAGTCTTCCCTGTGCAATTTCAGCCTGATAGGGTGTGTATTGGGTGTACCAGCCTGGGTTTTCAAAAATATTTCTGAGGATAACACTCGGCGTATAAGTGCCATAGTAGCCCTGCCCAATGAAATTGTTAGCAACCTGGTTCATGGCTCCGATTTCCCGGATGTGACCCAGATAGGCGGCTTCAGACATTGCAGCAGGTATAGCAAGAGCATCATGATTACGGATATTTGATGGAACAGTTTTGTCTATCAGCGCATCCAGACTTTTTTCACCAATTAACTTAAGCATTTCAGCTTCTTCATGTGCAGTTGGACCGATATGTCTTCCTCTGAACTCGTTTTCCTGTTGTGATAAAAGTTGCATGTATTTCTTATTAAATTGAGTGCTTATGATACTAAGATTTGCAAAGTTAATCACAAGGTGGCAGCATTTTATGTCTTTGTACATCAAAATGACTGATTGTGGATTAAATGGTGAAACAATGCCGTATTTTAAGCCAAGTGCTTAATTTTGATACATGGATGAGGAGCTACTTAAAAACTGGGAAAAGCGATCTCTGGAAAGGGGCAAGATTTACAAGACTTATCTGAGCAAGGTTAATGTAAAGAAAGCTATACCAAAATTGCCGCAATTGCACGACCTCGCGTTTGAAAAAGTTGATTGCCTCTCCTGTGGAAACTGTTGCAAAGGCTATTCTCCAAGGTTTAAAACCCCGGATCTTAAAAGGATCAGTAAGTTTATGGGATTACGTGAGGGGAGTTTCATAGATAAATACCTCAAAATCGATTCAGATGGCGATTTTGTTTTACAGCAAACGCCCTGTCCCTTTCTCGGATCTGATAACTATTGTGCTATCTATACTGAACGGCCATCAGATTGCAGGAGATTTCCATATACAGATGAGGATGTTTTTGTAAAAAGGACAGCCATTACATTAAAAAATGTCAGTTTTTGTCCTGCTGCCTATTTTGTTATTGAGAAATTGATGGAATCAAATCCCTGATCAGTAGGTTATTTTTTTTACAATTGGGGCTTTGATCCAGGTATAAAATACCACACCAAGTGTCATTGTACCCCCAAAAACTACAGCTGGAACTACACCCATCAATCTGGCTGCAAATCCACTTTCAAAAGCACCCAGTTCATTGGAGGAAATGATGAATATGCTGTTTAACGCAGAAACGCGTCCTTTCATTTCATCGGGCGTCTTCAACTGAAGAACAGAAGATCTGATAATGATACTGATTCCATCAAGTAATCCGGAAAGCAAAAGCGCAGCAAAGGAAATCCAGAAGTATTCGGATAAGCCAAAAATAATCATCATGGCACCAAAACCTCCAACGCACAATAACATGGTTTTGCCCTGGTTTTTTCTCATGGGTATGAAATTGATAACAAGCATAACCAGGATAGCTCCTATTCCCGGTGCAGCTCTTAAAATACCCAGTCCTTCTGGCCCGGTTTTCAGAATAACATCTGAGAAATAGGGTAGAAGGGCCGTTGCGCCTCCAAAGAATACCGCAAAAAGGTCAAGGGAAATTACACCTAGAATTTCCTTTGTTTTCCAAACAAAACGGAATCCCTCCCTGATACTTTTTAACATGGTTTCCTTTTTAACAATAACTATTGGTGGTTTGGAAGGGATGCCAAATAAAGTCAAAACCGCAACAATCATCATTGTTACCATCACAATAAATGAGGTGGTGATACCCCAGATCCCAAACATGATTCCCCCGATAGCTGGTCCGCCTAGACCAGCAATCTGCCAGGAGCTGCTGTGCCAGTTAACTGCATTGGGAATCTTTTTTTTGGGCACGAGCATGCTTACCAGTGCAAAAGATGTTGGTCCGCTGAAAGCCCTTGCTATTCCTGTACAAAAGGCTATAGCGTAAATGGCTAAAAGGATATGCTGCTTGGGAAAGCGTGCGGCAGTCCAACTGCTGGTAATAACTGTAAAAAGTATAGTGAGCAATAAATTGGCAGTAATACTTAGGTGTAACAATTTTTTTTTATCGCTCCGGTCTATGATATAACCTGAATAAATAGCCATTATAACAGCAGGAATGAATTCCACCAATCCAATTAGTCCTATGCTAAATGGGTCTTTCGTCATTTCAAAGACCTGCCAGCTAATCAAGGTAGCCTGCATGGTTAACACCATGATAAAGAAAAAACGGGCAATAATATAGCTTCTGAATTCAGGATACCGCAGCGCAGCAAAACTCCAGTGTTTGAAGATCTTTAGCATAATGCAAAAATCGATTAAATTAATGATGTTTTGATTATACTAAGGCAATATGATGCTGACCATCTGCATAATCCTCCTCAAGTGCATGGAGTATGGTTTGTAAATGATCAGTGTTGCCTAAAAAATCTGCGTGACTGGCATCAACAAACAGTGTTTTGATATTTTGTTGCCTGATGTAGTGTGTATAGGTTTGTTGAATATTTAAGAGGTAATCATCGGGTATTTTCTGTTCATAAGGTCGATTCCTTTTTCTGATATTCTCCTGTAATTTTTCCACAGGAGCATGCAGGTAAATCAGTATATCAGGTTTTACAAGTTGCTGGTGAATGATTTCAAAAAGGCGTTGGTACAACCTGAATTCATCTTCAGGTAAATTTACTTTTGCGAAAAGCAGGCATTTGGTGAATAAATAGTCTGAAATGGTTACGGTTTGAAAAATATCCTGTTGAACAACCAGATCTTTCTGTTGCTTGAATCGTTCTGCCATGAAAAATAGTTCTACAGGAAATGCATACTGAGCGGGGTTTTCGTAGAATTTGGCAAGAAATGGATTGTCAGCAAATTCTTCTAAAATCAGTCTGGCATTGAGTTTTTGGGCAAGGAGATGAGATAAGGTTGTTTTCCCCGCACCAATATTGCCCTCAATTGTAATAAACCTGTATTTCATGCTTCAAACATACTCAACACCACACAATTCAGCCTGCATACTTTTTCACATCGGTTGAAAAAGATTCACTGCTAAATTATCATCGCATTGTTCATACATCTCGCGGATACTTAAATTTAAGTCTGGATCAACCAGATCAGGAGCTGTTTCCATCAATGGCACCAGTGAAAACCGTCGCTTTCCAATTCTTGGATGTGGAATGGTGAGTGCTGCCGATTTTAAGACAAGATCATTGTAATAAAGGATATCGATGTCTATGGTTCTGGGGTCATTGGGAATATCCCTTTTTCTTCCCAGTTCAGTTTCAATTTTCAGAATTTGATTCAGTAGATCAATTGGCTTGAGCCAGGTTTCTATAATAAGCAATTGATTCAAAAAGTTTGGCTGATTTTCATTTCCCCATGCTGCAGTTTCATAAATCTTTGATTGGGCTGTTATTTTACCACAGCTTTCCTCAATCGCAGCCAAAGCTGCATTGAGGTTTGATATCCGCTCACCAATATTACCACCTATCAGTAAATATGCCTTATTTGTAAATTGATTGGTCATAGGGATGTAAAGTTCTTTATTTTCGTCTTCTAAACCTTTGGATGTGAAAAGTTTTTTCAAAACTGTCCTGGCAGTATTACTGGCTCTTTTTGTTTTTTTCGGATTGATATTCCTTCTTTTTGCAGGTATTGCAGGTGCTTTAATGAGCACTGAACAAGTTCAGGTAGAAAAGAAGTCAGTTCTGGTGATAGATTTGTCTGAACAGATCATGGAACGAAAAATGGATGACCCATTTGCTGAGCTTACAGGCGAGGCAACGGCTCCGGATTTATACACAACAATCCGCTTGATAAAGCATGCATCAGCTGATTCACTTGTCAAAGGCATTTACATCATCGCAAAAGATAATCCCAATGGATTTGCCACTTCTCAGGATTTAAGGCGTGCGCTTCTTGATTTCAAAAAAAATGGCAAATTTATAGTTGCCTATGGCGATTATATTTCACAGAAAGCCTACCATGTAGCCAGTGTTGCTGATAAGATTTATTGTCATCCCATGGGTATGTTTGAATGGCAGGGGATGTCTGTAGAATATGTTTTTTTCAAAGGCCTGATAGACAGACTGGAAGTGAAGCCCCAGATATTCTATGCCGGAAAATATAAAAGTGCAACTGAACCATTCAGGGAAACAGCCATGACACCTGCAAATAAGGAGCAAACCAGCGAGTGGCTTAACGGTATATATGGTAAGATGGTTGAAGATGTCTCTTCATCCAGAAAACTCAATAAAGATTCCTTGCGTTTGCTCGCGCAAATATTTGCATTGGATAAACCAGAAAAGGCAGTTAAAGCGGGTTTAATTGATGGTTTGAAGTATGATGATGAGTTGAGAGATGAAATACGTAAAAGGGTCAATCTGGGTAAGCAAGAATCCATTAATTTCATAAAACTTGGTAAATATGCCTCGGCAAATAATGTTTCGGGCGCGTATTCAAGCAACAAAGTTGCACTCGTTGTTGCCGAAGGTTCGATAGTATATGGCAAGGGGTCTCCTGATGAAGTAGGTTCTGATGATTACATCAGTGTTTTGCGTAAACTGAGAAATGACGACGGAATCAAGGCTGTTGTGTTGCGGATAAATTCTCCCGGAGGAAGCAGTCTGGCAAGTGAAATTATCTGGAGGGAAATTGAACTAATCCGGAAGACGGGTAAAAAAGTGGTTGTATCAATGGGAGACGTTGCTGCCAGTGGCGGATATTATATCGCCTGTAATGCAGACAGGATAATGGCACAGCCCAATACCATCACTGGTTCAATTGGTGTATTTTCAGTTGTACCGGATCTTTCATCATTCATGAAAAACAAGTTGGGTGTAACCTTCGACAGAGTACAGACTGGCCCTTATGCAGATATGCCATCAGTAACACGATCGCTGAATAGCGCAGAACAGCAATTCATACAGCAACAGGTAGACCAGATCTATTATGACTTTAAAAAACGTGTTGCAGATGGTAGAAAAAAATCAGTGGAGTATATTGATAGCATTGCACAGGGGAGGGTATGGACAGGACAAAAGGCCCTTGAAATAGGACTTGTTGATGAGTTGGGCGGCCTTGAAGAAGCCATTGGTGTTGCCGCGAAACTCGCAGGCATCAAAGAATATAAAATTAAAATGTACCCAGAGCCCAAATCCTTTATTGAATACATTCTCGAAAATTACGAGGGGGAATTTGCTTCAATTGCACTCGATCAGACGTTAAACAAAGAAGAGATAAAGTTGTTAAAACAGATCGGTGATTTAAAAAATGAAAAGGGAGAAATTAAGGCCAGAATGCCTTTTGAATTCAAAATCAAATGAAGAAACAATATCAGTATAGCCAACTCCGCGCAATGATGGCTATTGCTTCTGCAAGTCTGCGTTCTATTTTCAGGAGTCCGTCAGCTGTTATTTTCAGCTTTCTTTTTCCAATTATATTCATACTTGTTTTTGGCTTCCTGAGCTCAACAACGCCTGTGATAAGGGTTACATTTGATCCTGCCTCTAAAACCGATAATGGCCTTTACAGGCAGCTTTTGGAAAAGAAAAACTTAAAAATTGTAACCCAGCCACTCCTCATATCCCGGCAGGAATTAGATAAAGGCCACATAACAGCTATCCTCAATATTAAAGCTGTTAACCCGGCTGCATTTCCTAAGTATGCGATTGAGATAACGACTTCAACGGCAGCTACAGATAAAATAGGATTGCTGCAGTCTATCATACAACAATCCATCACAGAACTCGATCTTGTTGATTTTCCCGGAAGGCCTACTTATGCATTCATGGATAAAAAAGTATTACCCGGCAGGGAATACAGGACGATTGACTTCATTTTGCCGGGTCAGCTTGGTTTTTCATTACTCAGTGCAGGTGTATTTGGCGTAGCATTCATTTTTTTCAGTCTGAGACAAACACTTGTCCTCAAAAGATTTTATGCAACACCTATCAGGAGAAACTATATTGTTTTTGGAGAAGGACTTGGCAGGATAGCATTCCAGATGATCACTGCAGTTGTCATCCTTTCAATAGGACATTTTGCATTTAAATTTACGCTTGTAAACGGGATGGTTACTTTCATTGAACTTTTGATTCTCAGCCTGGTAGGATTGATTGTTTTTATGGGTTTTGGTTTCATTGTAAGCGGACTGGCCACAAGTGAGAGTACGATACCACCCTTTGCCAACCTGGTCACCTTACCACAGTTTTTATTGGCGGGAACCTTTTTTCCTGTAGAAAATTTCCCTGCATGGTTGCAGCCTCTGTGCAGAATTTTACCATTAACACACCTCAATCAGGCGATGAGAAATGTAGCCTTTGAAGGAGCTCACCTCAATGACTGTTTACCCCAGCTTCAATACCTGTTGATTTGGGGTATAGTAGTCTACGGGGTTGCCATCAAAGTTTTCAAGTGGGAGTAAGACATTTATTTGACAAATAGTTTCAGGTTGCGTTGTATTCCTTTCCACTTTGTTCTACTGAGCGCAGAATCTTTGAATAATTGTTTGAAACCTGATTCATCCATTGCCATCCAGTCTTTGATGGAAAAACTAATGATTTCATTACTGGGAGCAAATTCTGGGTGATTATGCGGTTTGCTGAATCTGTTCCATGGGCATACATCCTGACAAATATCACAACCAAAAACCCAGTTATCCGCTTTTGCAGCAAGTTTATCCGGAAGCTCTGCCGATTTCAGTTCTATGGTAAAGTAAGATATACACTGATTTGCAAGTAATGTTTTATCGGGGAGTATGGCTTCAGTAGGACAGGCATCAATACATTTTGTGCATGTACCACAGTAATCCTGCGGGAGTGGGTTATCGGGTTGCAATTCAAGATCTGTTATCAACGTTGCCAAAAAAAAGAAAGATCCTTTTTGCTTGTTAATCAGATTTCCGTTTTTGCCTATCCATCCAAGTCCACTCCTCGCAGCCCAGCTTCGCTCAAGAACGGGAGCAGAGTCTACAAATCCTCTTCCTTCAACCTGTCCTATTCTTTCCCTGATGTTTAGCAGAAATTCATTGAGTTTTTGACGAATAACCAGATGATAATCTTTCCCATATGCATACTTTGCAATTTTGGGTGAAGATTCATCTTGTAGTTTTTCCGGAAAATAATTAAACAAGAGTGTAATAACTGATTTGGCACCAGGAACAAGCTTTGTAGGATCCACACGCATGTCAAAATGATTCTCCATGTATTTCATTTCGCCATGGAATCCCTTTAAGAGCCATTGCTCAAGCCTTACTGCATCCTCAGTTAAAGCTTCGGCTTTCGCAATACCAACTTCATCAAAGCCCAGTTCAGTTGCAATAGCTTTTACCTTATGCGTATCTGTTATAGCTTTGTGCTGAAACATGTAAATTTAATTTCCTTCAATAGCACCGTTTACTGCATCCATAATTTCTTCAGACAAATCTTTTTTGAAATTATCATTCAATTGGTTTACGATCAGTATACCGGCAATTTTTCTTTTGGTATCAATCCACGGCCAGGTTCCATACATACCCACAGCAGATAGGATGACTCCATTTCCCTTACCGTCATCTTCCAAAATCCAGGCTCCCATTCCATACTTATATCCCTTTGTGATATCAGGAGTATACCTTAAACGGGCATCGGGATATTGTTGCTTAAGCAGTTCGTTCACTGCGTTTTCACTCAATACTCTTTTTCCATTAAAAAGGCCTTTATTCAGCAGCATCTGCATAAAGTTAACATAGTCAAAAGCAGAACTCATAGCCCATCCTGAAGGATTAGGAGCGTTTCCTGATTCATTGTAGAATGATCCAGTTCTGATTCCCAGTGGTCGAAACAGTTTCTCCGCAATCACACGCTCAAAAGATTTTTTAGTGGCTACCTCAACAACCCTCGCTGCAATGTTCATACCAACACTGCCGTATGCAAAAGCCTGGCCGGGGTTGTCAACAATAAGTTTTTTAATGGCATAGTGTTCTGCTTCTTCTTCAAGGGATGTAAATTTTGTTTTTTGTGCCAGTTTCAGCAATCCTACGGGGTCGTTGTCGAGACCGGTAGTATGTGATAAACAATGCCTGAGTGTGATATATCCCTTCATATATTTGCTGAAAATCGGAATATATTTCGATACTGGTTCATCCAGGTTCAGCTTTCCTTCATCCACCAACGTCATGATCAATGCAGCTGTATACCACTGGCTGCTGTGTCCGATAGGGGCAGGACTTTTCAGTTTGAAGTCTTCAGTTTCCCTGAGAAAAATATTTTTTCCATCTTTTTGAATAACAAGGGCATATTCTTTTCCCAATAGCTTCTCATTCTTCTTTAAGATTGCATCCAGCTTACTGAAATCTGCCTGCGCAAAGCCAAACTGAAATAAAAGCATGAAAAATACAATCAGGCTGAAATTTTGACACTTTACTAATCGATTTTCTGACATTGTTTCAGGTATTTAGATGGTGGAAGTTGGTTTGCTGATTAATTTGAAATAAGTGAATTATGAATTTAAATAATTTTACCATTCAAGCCTCGGAAGTTGTTCAATCTGCTCAGCAGTTGGCATTCAATGGAAAGAATCCAAATATAGAAACAGAACACATCTTACAGAGTTTGTTAAACCAGCAGAATTCACCAGTTGAATATCTCTTAAAGAAAAATAATGTTTCCCTTCAGGTGTTGCACACAAAGTTAAAGGAAGCAATTGTAAAATTGCCTAAAACTGATGGAGATGCTGCACAGGCTCTATCCAGGGAGTCTAATACTGTTTTAATGCGGGCGGGATCATTGCTTTCAAAATTTGGGGATGAGTTTATCACGCCTGAGCATATTCTCTTGTCTTTGATGATGGGCGCTGATGCTGTTTCCCGTTTGATAAAGGAGTCTGGGTTAACTGAAAAGGGTTTATTGCAGGCTATCTCAGAATTAAGAAAAGGAGAGTCAGTGAAAAGTCAGACTCAGGAAACTCAGTTTAATGCACTGAACAAATATGCTCGAAACCTGATTGAAATGGCTCGGCAGGGTAAATTGGATCCGGTTATAGGTAGGGATGAGGAAATACGGAGAACCTTGCACATTCTTACAAGGAGGTCTAAGAATAATCCGATTTTGGTTGGCGAGCCTGGTGTTGGTAAAACAGCAATTGCAGAAGGTCTCGCGATGCGCATTGTAAATGGGGATGTACCTGAAAATCTCAAGAACAAGCTTATTTACGCTTTGGATATGGGGCAACTTATTGCAGGTGCAAAGTATAAAGGAGAGTTTGAAGAGCGTCTTAAAGGTGTAGTGAAGGAAGTATCTGGGAGTGATGGTGAAATTATTCTTTTTATAGACGAGATTCATACACTTGTGGGTGCCGGTGGGGGAGATGGGGCAATGGATGCTGCCAACATCCTTAAACCTGCATTGGCGCGTGGAGAGTTGAGGGCCATTGGTGCAACTACTTTGAATGAATATCAGAAATATTTTGAGAAAGATAAGGCACTGGAAAGGAGGTTTCAGAAGGTAATCATTGATGAACCAGGCATCGAGGATGCTATTTCCATCCTACGTGGATTGAAAGACAGGTATGAAACGCATCATCATGTTCGCATAAAAGATGAAGCAATTATCGCAGCCGTTGAACTGTCCAACAGGTATATTACCGACAGGTTTTTGCCTGATAAGGCGATTGACCTGATTGATGAAAGTGCTGCTAAGTTGAGGCTGGAAATGAATTCAATGCCAGAAGAGCTGGACAAACTGGAAAGGCAGATTAGGCAGTTGGAAATTGAGCGGGAAGCTATAAAAAGAGAAGATGATCATGTGAAATTAAAGGACCTCAATACGGAACTTGCAAATCTGGCGGTTGAGCGTGATACGTTGAAGGCCAAATGGAAAGAAGAAAAAGAACTGGTAGAGAAGGTTCAGCAGGCTAAAGCAGATATCGAGAAACTTAAATCTCAGGCGGAGCGGGCTGAACGAGAAGGTGATTACGGAATGGTTGCAGAAATCCGATACGGTAAAATAAAGCAAAAGGAGCAAGATATTGTTGATCTATCTGAGGAATTGTCCAAAACCGGTGAAAAACGTTTGCTTAAAGAAGAGGTTGACGCAGAAGATATTGCAGAAAATATTGCCAAAGCAACTGGAATACCGGTTGCCAAAATGATGCAAAGCGACCGGGAGAAATTACTTCAGTTGGAGGAGCACCTGCATGAGCGGGTAGTGGGTCAGGAAGAAGCCATCACCGCTGTTGCTGATGCCATCAGGAGAAGTCGTGCCGGATTGCAGGATTCCAAAAAACCCATAGGCTCGTTTATATTCCTGGGAACCACAGGTGTAGGAAAAACTGAATTGGCAAAAACCCTGGCAGCATATCTCTTTGATGATGAAACGATGATGACGAGGATAGACATGAGTGAATATCAGGAGAAGCATACAGTCTCCAGATTGGTTGGGGCGCCTCCCGGCTATGTTGGATATGAAGAAGGCGGACAACTGACAGAGTCTGTCAGAAGAAAACCCTACAGTGTTGTATTACTGGATGAGATTGAAAAGGCTCATCCGGATGTTTGGAATGTTTTACTACAGGTACTTGATGATGGAAGGTTGACTGATAACAAGGGAAGGGTAGTGAATTTTAAGAATACGATCATCATCATGACAAGCAATTTGGGTAGTCACCTGATCCAGGATGCTTTTGAGCAGGCTGAACCAGACAATCCGGAGCATGCTGTAACATTGGCGAAATCAGGTGTAATGAATCTCCTTAAACAAACAATTCGACCTGAATTTCTCAACAGGGTTGATGAAATCATCATGTTTCAGCCTCTCTCCAGGAAGGAAGTCAGGAAAATTATTGAAATTCAGTTACATAGTCTGGAGCGGTTAGTTAGAGAGAGTGGAATAGAACTTTCATTTACACCTTATGCCATTGATTTTCTGGCGGAGCATGGCTACGATCCACAGTTTGGTGCAAGACCGCTTAAAAGACTGATACAAAAAGAAATTATCAATCAATTATCAAAGAGAATACTGGCGGGTGATATTGATAAATCTCGCCCCGTGATGGTTGATGTTTTTGATGGAGTTGTGGTCTTCAGGAACGATAAATAATGGGAATAAACAGGGGCAACTAAGGTTTTGGCCCCTGTTTTATTATCGTAATTTTGGCTCTCGGTTCCTGCTGAGTTTGCTGATTTTCGCCAGTATTATTTTGAATTTGCTTTAAAGGCTGTTGCATCACCTTTTGATGTCCTGATTGTTTCGTATTTCCAGATTTGGGAGATGGTTTATTTTTCCCGGATCGGCTCGAATGTCCGTTTCGTGTTGATTTTACGCCATATTCAGGACCTTCGCCAAGTGATTCGGGCAGGGACGCCTTTTCAACAATTTTAGTAATAAGCTTTTCGATGCGTTGGAACTTATGTTGATCATCAGGGTTAATCAAAGTAACGGCAGCTCCTGTTGTAGCCGCTCTGGCAGTTCTGCCTATTCGGTGTACATAATCTTCGCCGTCAGACGGTACGTCAAAATTGATAACAAGTTCAATTTGATCAATATCAATTCCCCTGCTCAGAATATCTGTTGCAACCAGAATAGGCAGTCTTTTTGAAGCAAATTCCAGTAAGACATCTTCGCGCTGGTTTTGATCAAGATCAGAGTGAATGTCTGCCGCATTCAAACCTTTCTTTTTTAACTGTGCAGTGAGCTGTTTAACTGTTTGTTTTTTTGAGCAGAAAATCAATACAGATTTATATTCTTTTTCTGATAGAATGTGTTGAATGACAGGTATCTTTTGGGTGTCATACAACACATATGCAAGTTGTTTTATGCTTTCAGGAGGTTTTGATAATGCAATGCTAACCTCCTCAGGATCCTGTAATATACTCTTTGATAGCTGCAGGATTTTGGGAGGCATTGTAGCTGAAAAGAGTAAGGTTTGACGTTCTTTGGGTAAATAGGAAATAATACGCATGATATCATCATGAAATCCCATGTCCAACATGCGGTCTGCTTCATCCAAAATCAGGTATTTCAGTTCTTTCATCTTCACATATCCCATATTGAGATGTGAAATCAGTTTTCCGGGTGTGGCAACAACGATATCAACACCTTGAGTCAGAGCCTGTTTTTCCCTGACAAAACTGCCGCCATCACCACCACCGTATACAGCTATTGAGCTGATTGATGAAAAATAAGTCAATCCGTCGAGGTGACTGCTGATCTGAACAGCAAGTTCTCTTGTTGGTACCATAATAAGTGCATGCACTTCACTGTCTTTGAGACTATCTGAAAGTAGTTTATGCAAAATGGGAAGTAAAAATGCTGCAGTTTTACCAGTTCCAGTTTGGGCACATGCAATGAGGTCTTTTCCTGATAAAATGATTGGAATCGCTTGTTCTTGAATGGGTGTTGGCTTTTTGTAGCCACTCATGGCTAAACTTTCTGAAAGCGATTCATGAAAATGAAATGATGAAAAATCCAATATATCTGTTTTTTAGATATCAAAGGTATGTCAAATGTCATGTATCTCAAGATTTAGCAATGGAGTTGCATTTTCTTTTATATTTTTAATGCTCAAGTTGTACTATGAAAAGGTATTTAAAAATATTTCTACTCTTGATTTCGCCATTTTTTGGCATTTTTCAGGTCACAGGCCAATCCATCACTTCGCAAGTATCCACTAATTTCATGGTTGAAGCTTATAATATTCGCGGCAGACCTATTGTCAATAAAGACAATAACAACATAGAAGGTTCTCCATTGTTAAGCGATGAGTGGTCAAAAGGAACAGTTTATTTCAGGGATGGCGGTATTGCAAAGGACATTGATATTAAATTCAATTTAGAGAAAAATGAACTTTATTTCAACAGAAGTGGTGAACTCCTCCTTTTCAATGACCCGGTTTTAAGTTTTCGTATTTTACTTCAGACTGAGGGTAATACCGATGAACTTTTATTCAGGAGTGGCTACCCGGTAAATGGACGATTTTCAAAAGAAACACTTTATGAGGTAATAGCCGATGGCTCCAAATTCCAGTTGGTTAATTTCAGGTTCAGCTATCCCTCAGATATTTATGTTTATGGAAGTACTGGCTCGAAAAAGAAATTTACACCCTCAGAAGAAATCTATGTCTACGATGTGGCATTTGGAAAGATGACTAAAGTAAAAAGAAATGAGTCATCCATTTCAGACGCATTACCTGATCTTAGAGCAAAGATTAATCAGCTGACTGCTGCCAATAAGCTGAAACTCAAATCAAATGACGATTTAAAAAAGTTATTTGACCTCCTTAACAACTGATAAGATAACATGAAATTTAAGTTTATTATAATTTTCTCAACTCATTTTTTTGCCTGTGTAGTATTCTCAGGATGTGGGAATGCCCAAAACGGACCCATTTTACAGCTTAAGGATTCCATCTCACTTAAATCTGATAAGGTTATTCCAGTTCTCGATTCTGCAGCATATTCCTTGCGCATGAAGGCAATGGCTAACGGAGACAGCTCTGGTAAATGGACTTTTAAAAATCACTTTCCACTTCCTGGTGCCATTTTGCCTTTCAACAGAATTATTGCCTATTATGGTAATCTCTATTCAACAAGGATGGGAATCTTGGGTGAATTGCCAAAACCTCAAATGTTTAAACGCCTCATGGAGGAAGTAACAGCCTGGAATAAAGTTGACTCATCTACTCCTGCAATTCCTGCCCTACATTATATAGCCTCAACTGCACAACTTGATCCCGGACCTTCAGGTAAGTACAGCTTACGTATGCCATCAAGTGAAATAGATAAGGTAATCCGCATGGCGCAGGAGATCAATGCCCTTGTTTTTCTGGATATTCAAATTGGACTGAGTACGCTGCAGGATGAAATTCTAGTACTTGAAAAACACCTTAAAAATCCACAGGTTCATCTCGGTATAGATCCGGAATTTTCGATGAAAGGCGGACAACGTCCGGGTACAGTTATTGGCAGTTTCGATGCAGCTGATATAGAATATGCAACAACATTCCTGGCTGATCTGGTAAAAAAGTACAATCTGCCTCCCAAAGTGCTGGTAATACACCGCTTTACAAAGGGGATGCTTAAAGAATATGAAAAATTTAGACCAAAACAAGAAGTCCAGGTTGTTATAGACATGGATGGATGGGGAGCCCCGCAAAGAAAAATAAATACCTACTGGCATTTTGCTTACAAAGAACCAGTTCAATTCACTGGGTTCAAAATATTTTATAAAAATGATTTGAAAGAACCTCCTCACCGGCTTTTAAAACCCGCAGAACTGCTGGCTTTAAAACCTATACCGCTCTACATCCAGTATCAATAAAAGCAAAGAGATCCAGATTTTATCCGGACCTCTTTCAGTTGGTTTTGGTCATAATCAAAACTAGGTGCCTATATAGAAGAATTAATTATTTCTAAGTAATGTTAGATATAAATGTATGGGATAGTAATGAATTATACAAATATTATATATGTTTTATTTTAACAATTGTATAATTCCCATTCCAGCCAATCCTATTAACATGAGAGCAATCACAACAAGAATAATCCATAATGGAAATTGAATAGGCTTGAACTTGTATCTCTTATTCTTCAATGTTTTGGATAAAATTCTTTTGTTAAGTTGTTGTTGAATGGTAATTATTTCAGCTGGATATTCAAACTGTTTAAGGCCCTCTATGGCATCTGAAATAGCTGAATCGGTATTCATCATTTCTTCAATTTCCCATTGTTCTTTACGGGATAAATTACCGTTTATATAGTCCAGGAGTTTCAATGCGATTTTGCCTTCTCCCTGATGTTCCTGCGCTTCATTAATCTCTTTCATGTGATTCTGATTTTTTTCCTAAAATGTTGCGCAACATGCGTTTGCCATTCTGGATATGGCTTTTTACCTGCTGAAATGTGTATCCGGTTTTCTGCTGAATTTCCTGGTATGATTTTTTTTCAAAATAAAATAGTTTGATGCAATTTGACTGATCCTGATTAAGTTGAGTGAGGGCCTCGTGCAGACTGGCATTTTCTTCTTCCTTTAAAAACTCTTTGAGTTTGAGTTCATCAGCCGAAATAATCTCCAGATCCGGCATTTCCTGCATTTCTTCAATAGGTTCAATTTGATGCCTGTGGGTTCGTAATCTCATCAGACAGATATTTCGTGCAACCGTATAAATCCAGCTTTTAAAATAGGGGATTTCGTATTTATCAGCTTCAATATATGCTTTTTCAAAAACCTGTTGGGCAGCATCCTGTGCATCAGCAGTACTCTTTAGGTACTTCATACACACACCAAAAACCATCAGACTATAACGGGCAAGCAAGGTTCCAATAAATTTATTGTCGCCAGAAACCCTGTAATGTTCTAATAAATCTTTGTCATTTAGTTGCGCGTAGTCTTTTGTCAAGTAGACGGATATTTACCAATTTGATGCAGTAACAACAATAATCCACATCATTTTTTGCCTGAAAACAATAATTTTATCGATAATAATATCATCACCACTGCAAATATTTTTTTAACTGTATCCTGAGAGAGACTTAAAGAAAATTTACTTCCCAGGTAGCTTCCTGCAAAAAAACCTAATGCAATGAGTCCTGCATATTTGAAGTCGACATAGCCGTTTTTGTAATAATTAATCACCCCAAGAATACCTACAGGGAATAGTATCATGGCCAAAGAAATTCCCTGAGCCATATGCTGACTGAGGCCTAACAATAAAACCAGTGCCGGAACTATTAAAACACCACCTCCAATTCCAACTAAACCACCTAAAAAACCTGCTGCTAAACCAATCAGCAGTAATATTAAAATAGTTTCCATTTTGATTTTTTTATTGTCCATATGCTCTTTCCTTTATAAAAAATCAATCCTGTAATGGCAAATTGCCTGAAAAAGTATAGCTGAAGTCTACTTTCCAGCCATTTTTTTCATTGATAACTTTCAAATCCATTGGTTTCATTGAATGCGAATTGGAAAAATTGATCAGGCATATACTATCACCCTGATTTTCCATTTTGTTTATAATGATTGATGCCGATTTTAAGGATAGTCTTTCTTTTTGTGGTTGTTTTTTCATGTATTGCTTGTACCGGGAAAACAATTCCTTATCTTCTGCATTTGTTGAAAGATAGAGTTCAGCTTCTTCGTAATCACCATCCATTACTGCTCTGATAAACTCTCTGCCCGCATCAAGTGGGTCTTCTGGTTGTTGATATCCTTCCGGTTCTGTACAACCTATAAAAACAAAAAGTATGATTCCCGTTAATGAGAGAAGTCTTTTCATCTTAGTTTTCATTTTGCTGATCTCTGTCATAGGCTCTGATAATGGCTTTAACAAGTTTGTGCCTTACAACATCTTCTTCGTCAAGTTCAATGTGGGCAATCCCATCAATATTTTTGAGAATCTTAGTTGCCTTGGTTAGTCCGCTTTTTTGATTTTTAGGTAAATCAATCTGACTCAAATCTCCAGTTATAATGGCTTTTGCATTGGCTCCAATGCGGGTTAAGAACATTTTAATCTGGAGGTCAGTTGTGTTTTGGGCTTCATCCAGAATGATGAACGCGTTATCAAGTGTCCTACCCCTCATATATGCCAGCGGTGCAATTTCAATAACACGGGTAGACATATAATATCCAAGTTTGTCAGCCGGAATCATATCATCAAGGGCATCATAAAGCGGCCTTAAATACGGATCAATCTTTTCTTTGAGGTCCCCGGGAAGAAATCCAAGACTTTCTCCTGCCTCAACGGCAGGTCTGGTGAGGATGATTTTTTTAACAGATTTGTTTTTCAATGCCCTTACAGCTAAGGCAACCGCTGTGTATGTTTTTCCGGTACCTGCTGGCCCAATAGCAAAAATGATATCATTATTTTCTGCCATGCTCACCATTTTCTTCTGGTTTTGCGTCCTTGCTCGCACAGACTTGCCATTTGGACCAAAAACGAGAACTTCATGGGGATTCTTTTCTACAAAATGATCTACCTCTTCTGCGTCATCACCTCCGAGGATTTGTTCAAAATAATTGTGACTGACGTTGCCGTTTCGCTCAAGATACTGAACCAGTATCTCTATTTTCTCCTTGGCCTGATCAATCATCTCAGGTGCGCCACTTAATTTTATCTGTGTCCCCCTGCTGAGAATTTTTAAAAGTGGGAATCTTTTTTTAAGCAAATCCAATTTCCCGTTGTTTACACCAAAAAATTCAATGGGATTAATTGATTCCAGGTTGATAATTGTTTCTGTCAATGTGTGTGTTTTAAAACTTTTATGTTGTCTAGTTCAAATTTAATCTATTCTCCGGGATGAGAAGCGTTTGTAATAAAAACAAAATGTGAAAAGACTTGTTCAAATTTCCCTCGACACAATTGTTAATGTATATTTTTGAGTTGCACAATCACTCCTTCAGGATCTGCTGAATTGAATACAGTACTGCCTGCCACAAGAATATCTGCTCCTGCTTTTACTATGGTCTCAGCATTTTCAAGTGTTACGCCACCGTCGATTTCAATCAAAGCCTTGCTGTTTTGTCTGATTATGGCGTTCTTTAACCTTTCTATCTTCGAAAGCATAGAAGTGATAAATTTTTGTCCGCCAAAACCAGGATTAACGGTCATGATACACACAAGATCAGCATCACAAAGCACTTCTTCAATCTGGGAAATGGGGGTATGTGGATTTAAAGCTACTCCAGCTTTCATATTCAGGGATCTGATTTGCTCCAGATTCCTATTCAGATGATTACAGGCTTCAACATGTACAGTAAGAATATCTGCACCGGCAGCTTTAAATGCCTGAGCAAATTTTTCAGGTTCTTCAATCATCAGGTGAACGTCAAAAACTTTATGGGTAGCTTTTTTTATTGATGAAATAACCGGTAATCCAAAGCTGATGTTGGGGACGAAGCGTCCGTCCATTACGTCCAAGTGAAACCATTCTGCTTCAGAACGATTAATCATGGAACAGGCTTCTTGCAGGTTAAGAAAATCTGCGGCTAAAAGAGAGGGAGCAATTATTGGCATGTTTATTTTTTGGGTTGAGGTAAATTATTTAAGTTTTGGCGAGCTCCCTGGTGTGATGGATATAACTCTAGCACCTGAAGGTAGAAATTACGTGCCTCTTCATTTTTATGTTGTTTTTCCAGGCATTCTCCAATCAGGAAGTAAATATCAGGATTCTTTCTGTCGAGCTCAAGGGCTTTGTATAAACCAATTAATGCTTCATCTACTCTTTGTTGCTCGAAAAGAAGAATGGATCTTTCAATAAAAGCATCAGTAAAAGTAAATTGTTTCATGATTGATGAATCAAAAGACCGAATGGCGTTTTCAATTTGATTTTGATTTGATTCAAAGACTCCTCTTACAAAATATCCTCTTGAAGACCTGATTTGATTAACCTTATCTGCAATCATGTCTGCTGTGGCTTTTTCCCAGTTTTTGTTATGCTGTAACTGATATAGAAAGGCCAGTTCCATCTCACTATCCGGCTGATTGGGATTATTGGATAGTGATTGCTCAAGATATGATACTGCAGCAGATGTGTCTTTGGATAACGTAAAAGCGTAAGAAAGTGCATTCAGAATCCGGGTATCTCCCGGAAATTTTTCCTGGAATAGTAAGAGTACATCAATTGCTTTTGATGTATCTCCGGCACTTATAAGGGTTTCTGCCCATTTCAGCTGGACTGATGCAGAATCAGGAAATATTTTTGCGTCATTTTCAATATATACTTCCCTTTTGTTAGTTGCGGCAGTTGCTGGTTCACGACTACTTTGATTACATGATGTTGATAATAAAAGATTGATGATTAGCGTTAATATGAAAAAATACATCAGTTGCATGTCCAAAATTAGGAATATCTATCCTTTTAATCCATTCAAAGCCTGCAGAGGTCATGTAATTTTATTATTTTGCCTAATAATATCCAATTATGAGTAAATCGTTGTCTGCTTACAAGTTTATTGCGCCATTTTTGATAATCTTTTGCTTTATCAGCTTGCAAAGCACATCAGCCCAGGATAGCCTGCAGTATGCTGCTGAATCACATTTTAAAAATATCCGTCAACTAACCTTTGGTGGGGATAATGCAGAGGCCTATTTTAGTTTCGATGGAAAATGGCTTGTTTTCCAGAAAACTTATGCAAAAGAAGGTATTCCCTGTGATCAGATTTATGTGGGTAAGATTCCTGAAAGCGCAAATGAAAAATTTGAACCCAGATTGGTAAGTACCGGAAAAGGCAGAACAACTTGTGGGGCTTTCCTGAAAGACAACAAACATGTTGTTTTTGCATCAACACACCTTGCCAGTGAAGCTTGTCCCCCGGTTCCAGACAGAGCAAAATACGGTAATAAGTATATCTGGCCACTTTATCCGGAGTACGACATTTTTGTATCAAATATGGATGGTAAAATAACCAAGCAACTGACAGATAATCCCGGTTATGATGCAGAAGCAACTATTTCTCCTGATGGCAAAACAATGTTGTTTACTTCAACAAGGGATGGCGATATCGACTTGTATACAATGGATTTAAAATCTGGTAAGACCAAAAGAATAACCAATCAGCTTGGATATGATGGAGGCGCCTGGTTTAGTCCGGATGGCAAAAAAATAATCTGGAGAGCTTCCCGACCGCAGACAGAGAGTGAAATCAAGGAATATAAGGATCTCTTGAAGGAAAATCTTGTAGCACCTACCCAAATGGAGGTTTGGATTGCAAATGCAGATGGAAGCCAGGCTAAACAAGTGAGTAAACTTGGACAGGCAAACTGGGCTCCGGCATATATGCCCGATAGTAAAACAATAATTTTTGCATCGAATCATGAATATAAAAGAGGATTTCCATTCAACCTTTATACAATGAATGAAGATGGATCAGATTTGAAGAAAATTAGTCGTGATAAGGGTTTTGATGCCTTTCCAATGTTCAGTACAGATGGGAAAAAGGTTGTTTTTTGTTCCAACAGAAATAATGGGGGAACACGTGATACAAATATATTCGTGGCTGACTGGGTTGACTAAAAATAGGGGAGAGCAAGGTTGTTCAACCTTCTGATGAATTTAATATTTTTATTTTCAATAAAATCAGGCTCACCTGAGGTCTGATTCAAAAATACAGGCTGAAAATCAAAATCGGTTAACACTTTAAAACCTGCCTCTGCTGGTTGACCGGTTTTGATTTTTCCGTATTTATCCAGTAGAGAACAAAAATAATAGGTTATTTCAAAACCTTTTAGGGCCATAGTTGGACTTTTTATCCCCATGGAAGTTTTGAAAATTTCATCCATTCTCCTTACGAATGAATTTTCATGCGGTAAATAAAATGCCATTGTATAGTAAAGAGCAAGGTTTGAATATTGTTTAGCTTGTATTTCTTTCAAAGACTCCCAGTTGGGCATTCCAATAAGGTGTAATTTATCTTTGTGCAGCATGTTGTTGGCTACACTCACAAATTTTGCAGCAAAGGCTTCATCAAAGCTTCCCAATACCCAGACATTTGCTTTGGTGCTGTCAAAATTTTTGCTAACATCTGAGATACTGAAGTCTTCCTTCAGGTAAACAGTTTTATACCTTAATCCATTTGTTCCCTGTTGTCTGTTTAGGGTTCCAAAAATATTTTCAAGTTGTTTTTCTGCTGCCTTTTCTTTGGTGAACCATACAATATTGGCTGTTTTCCAGTTTCTTCCAATTTTTTGGTGGATTACCTCAAGATGGACATTAATTCTGGGGTTTACAATATATAAATCTGGTGATGCTGTAATCCCTCTTGTATTGGGGTAAGTAGCATTAATTATGGGAATATTCATTTCCCGTGCAATGATTGCCAGCTGGAAAAATTCATTACCACCAACCTGCGCAATAATCAGGTCCAGTTTATCAAAGTCCCCATTTTCAAATGCTTTACTGATATTCCCCTGAAAACTTTGTACATCATAAAGCTTAAGGCTTACAGATTTACCAACAGCATTAAGAGAATCTATTGCAAGTGTAGCCCCTTCGTAGAATTCAAGTGCGGAAAGTGCTTGTTTTGGAAAATCACGGGGATTAATCAGTTCATTATCATGATTGAAATACTGATCAAGGTATAATGAACTGAACAATCCAAATTCAAATTTTGTTTTTTTTTCCTGTGTAAAAGCGGTTGCAGCACAGAATATGGAAATCAGTAATAGGGTGGTTTTCATCCACCAAAATTACTCAATTATTCCCATTCTATGGTAGCAGGCGGTTTGCTGGATATATCATAAACAACCCGGTTTATGCCTCTTACCTGATTTATTATTTCGTTGGATATTTCACCCAGGAAACTGTATGGGAGATGTGCCCAATCTGCGGTCATACCATCAACTGAAGTGACTGCCCGCAGTGCCACAGTAAATTCATAGGTTCGTTCATCACCCATTACACCAACAGACTTGACTGGCAGCAGGATAGCTCCGGCCTGCCAGACCTGGTTATATAAGCCATGCTTTTTAAGCAGTTGGATGTAAATATGGTCTGCCTGCTGCAAGAGGTCAACCTTTTCAGGTGTAATTTCACCCAAAATGCGAATAGCAAGTCCGGGTCCTGGAAACGGATGTCTGAAAAGTAAATCATCCGGTATACCCAACTCCTGACCAACTCTTCTTACTTCATCTTTGAAAAGGAATCGGAGAGGCTCAACCAGCTTAAGTTTCATGGTTTCAGGAAGTCCGCCAACATTGTGGTGAGACTTGATGGTTACAGAGGGTCCATGAACAGACACACTTTCAATAACGTCAGGGTAAATTGTTCCCTGTCCTAAATAGGAAATATCGCTCAGCAACTGTGCTTCCTGGTCAAAAATATCTATGAACGTCTTTCCTATAGCCTTCCTTTTTTCCTCGGGATTTGTTAATCCTGATAAAGCGTGATAAAATTCATTTTTTGCATCAACACCTTTCACATTCAGATCAAGCTGTGCGTATGTTTTTAAGACAGCTGCAAACTCATCTTTTCTGAGTACGCCATTATCAACAAATATGCCATAGAGGTTTTTACCAATTGCTTTGTGTATCAGGGTTGCTGCTACGGTTGAATCAACTCCACCACTCAGCGCCATGACTACTTTTTTATCGCCAATTTGCTCTTTCAGTGAAGCAACTGTATCTGTGATAAAATGAGCTGATGTCCACTCACCTTTACAACCACAAATGGAGTATAAGAAATTGCGGATAATTTTTTTTCCGAATTCAGAGTGATACACTTCCGGATGGAACTGCAATCCAAGTATTTCATTAATTCCGGATTCATTTAACTGGAATGCCGCTACAGGAATAGAAGATGTTGTTGCCAGAACATTTGCGTTGTCTGGTAACTTGAGAATCGAGTCACCATGACTCATCCAGACCTGAGAAGTTTCCGGAACCTCTTGAAGAAGGACATGTTCAGATCGCGTTTCCAGAATAGCTCTTCCATATTCCCTTTTGGCAGACCGTTCAACCCTGCCTCCGAATTGTTTGGCCGTTGATTGTGCGCCATAACAAATACCTAGGATATTTCTCCTGGAAGCCAAGGCCCGAATATCAACTTCAGGCGCATTTGGATCATTCACTGAAAACGGCGAACCTGACAGTATAATGCCTTTTAAATCTTCTGAAAAGTCAATTTCTTTGTGGTACGGAATGATTTCACAATATACATTTGCTTCCCTTACAGCCCTGGCTATCAATTGTGTGTATTGGGAACCGAAGTCCAGGATGATAATCTTTTCGGCCATAATTCAATTTGAAGATTAAATATTAACGCTAAAATAGTTAATAAAAAAAAAAGAACATCTTTCGGATGTCCTTTCAAAATATTATACGTGTATACAGTTACGCTATTTTGGCAATAGCTTTGGCTAAAGAACTTTTGAGGTTCGCAGCCTTATTTTTGTGTATTACACCTTTCTTTGCCAGTTTATCAATTTTGCTGAGTACACCAGGTAACGACTCCTTGGCCTGAGTGGCATCTGTAAGCGCACGAAGGTCACGCATCGCATTACGGGTTGTTTTGCCATTATAACGATTTTGGTCCCTGCGTTTTGCTACCTGACGAACGTCTTTTTTGGTTGCCTTGTGATTTGCCATCTTTCTTTATTTCTTTTTTGTCGGGATGCAAAGGTAATACAGTAAATTCAATCCTCCAAAAATTATAAGTATTTATCTGATAAAATACTGATTTGAACTTTCATAAATAGCATATTTTTTGAATCAAATGAACGATATTTGCATCCGAAAATCCCCTAAAACTATATTTTACTTTCAATGAAAGACTTTTCATACATAACCTCATCTCATCCTGCATATATCGAGCAGTTGTATAGGGACTTTACCCAATCCCCTGAGGCGATTGACCCTGATTTAAGGAAGTTTTTTGAAGGGTTCGATTTTGCTGTTTCTCAGTTGCAACAGTCTGGCGCACCTCAGGTTACAGTGTCTGGAGAAACCGCAGATTGGAAAAAGGAACTGGGTGTTTACAGAATGATCCTTGGGTACAGGAATAAGGGTCATTTGCTTGCTAAAACTAATCCGATTAGGGAGCGGAAAGATCGCAATGCCAACCTTAATCTCAGTTTTTTCGGACTTGATGAGCGGGATTATGATCAGGTGTTTTTTGCGGGAAATTTGATTGGACTTGGAGCAGTTACATTAAGGGAAATTCAACAGCACCTGCAAAAATGTTATGCAAACCACGTAGGTGTAGAATTCAAGTATATCAGTAATCAGGAAAAAATTGATTTCATCACCTGGGAAATAGAAACCAGGTTTTCAGAACCTTTTCAAGCAGAAAAGAAAAAGCGGATTCTGGAAAAACTTAATCAGGGTGTGATATTTGAAAAATTCCTGCATACTAAATACATCGGGCAAAAGAGGTTTTCACTTGAAGGTGGAGAAACAACGATTGCAGCGCTTGATGCCATCATTAATGCATCTGGAGATCTGGGTGTAAAAGAGGTTGTGATTGGGATGGCTCACCGGGGAAGGTTGAATGTGCTGGCAAATATCATGGGTAAAACCTATGCACATATTTTCAGTGAGTTTGAGGGAAAATCCACTCCCGATCAAACCATGGGCAGCGGTGATGTTAAATATCACCTGGGTTTTGGAAGTGATGTGCTAACAACATCGGGCAATAAGGTTTCACTGAAGCTGATGCCGAACCCTTCACATCTGGAAGCTGTGGACCCTGTTGTTCTTGGCTTCTCCAGAGCTAAGGCAGACGTCATGTATGATAGCCAGTATGATGCTATATTGCCAATTCTGATTCACGGAGATGCCTCCGTTGCGGGTCAGGGAATTGTGTATGAAATATTACAAATGTCAGGTCTGGATGGCTATTCAACGGGTGGTACCATACATTTTGTGATCAATAATCAGATTGGTTTTACAACCGACTTTGAAGATGCGAGGTCCGCTGATTATTGTACATCACTGGCGGCAATGGTTCATGCCCCAGTTTTTCATGTAAATGGCGATGATCCTGAAGCAGTTGTTAAGTGCGTTGAAATCGCTACCCGTTACAGACAAAAATTTAACAGCGATGTTTTTATAGACATGGTATGTTACAGGCGTCATGGACATAACGAGGGTGATGATCCAAAATTTACCCAGCCCCAGTTATATGCTATAATCGATAAGCATGCCAATCCAAGGGAACAATACCTACAGTCTCTGCAGTCAAATGCAAGTCCTGAAATTCAGACGCTGGCAGTAGAAATGGAAAAGAAGTTTTGGTCTGACTTACAGGAAAGACTTGACGAGGTTAAACAGAACCCATTGCCCTATCATTATCAGGCTCCTGAACTTGTTTGGAAAAGCATGAAGAGGGCTATTGCAGCTGATTTTGACAGCTCACCAGATACTTCAATAGCTGAATCAGCATTCAGGCAATTGTTTGATTCAATCATGCAAATTCCTGAAGGATTCAAACCCCTCAAAAAAATTGAAAAACTCATTCAGGATAAGATTAATCTTTTACAAAAAGAAAGTAAGGTTGACTGGGCTACCGCTGAATTACTTGCGTATGCCAGTTTGCTGCATGAAGGGAAGGAAGTGAGGATGAGTGGACAGGATGTCAAGCGTGGAACATTCAGCCACAGACATGCTATCCTTAGGGATGAAATTACAAATGAATCATACAATCGCTTGTCTGCTGCTGAAAATAACAGCAAATTCAGAATATTCAATTCGCTCCTGAGTGAATATGGTGTGCTAGGTTTTGAGTATGGTTATGCTCTTGCAAATCCTGATGCCCTCGTAATATGGGAAGCTCAGTTCGGTGATTTTTCGAATGGAGCCCAGACTATGATAGATCAGTTTATATCAGCGGCTGAACAAAAATGGAACAGGATGAATGGCCTGGTTATGTTATTGCCACATGGTTATGAGGGACAAGGTCCGGAACATAGCAGTGCGAGGCTGGAACGTTTTCTTCAGATGTGCGCTGAATTAAACATGGTTGTTACCAATATTACAACAGCTGCTAACTTTTTCCATGCAATGCGAAGGCAGATGACCTGGCCTTTCAGGAAGCCTATGATTAATTTTTCTCCCAAAGCGAACCTTCGCCATCCAGGAAGCTATTCAGCGGTCAATGAATTTATCACAGGTAGTTTCAATGAGGTCATCGATGACGCTATTGCTCCAGAGAACACCCAAAAAGTAATTTTTTGCTCTGGTAAAATTTATTTTGACCTGAATGAGTTCAGGCAACAAAATGGCGTTACAGACACAGCAATAATTAGGATAGAGCAATTATATCCACTTCCTGTAAAACAACTTGAATCACTGGCAGGTAAATATAAAAATGCTTCATGGCGTTGGGTTCAGGAAGAACCCAGGAATATGGGGGCAGCTTCATATCTGAAGATGAATCTTGATTTATTCCCATTCAGCATTATCGCAAGAAATCCGAGTGCCGCTACTGCAACAGGTTATAATAAGATTCACCTCGCAGAGCAACAGGAGATTCTCAAACAAGCTTTTGCATAACCAACATCAATCAATTCAATAAATTTTTTCTTATGCTAGAAATAAAGGTACCAACAGTGGGGGAGTCAATAAGTGAAGTTAGCCTTGCTAAATGGTCGAAGAAGGATGGTCAGTGGGTTGAAAGGGATGAAGTGTTGGCTGAAATTGAGAGTGAGAAAGCAACTTTTGAGATTAATGCTGAAAAGGCTGGATTACTTCAGATAAAAGTTCAGGAAGGTGAAACTTTGGCAATAGGTGATGTTGTATGTTTCATAGATGAAACCGCTCAGCGTCCTGAAGGGTTAAAAGTTGAAGAAAAACCTGCTAAAGAAAAAGTTGTTGCCGAAGCAGTTGTCTCATCAAAACCAGCAACTGATGTAAAAGCAACTCCTGTAGCTGCAGCAATCATAGCTGATAAAAAAATTGATGCAAAAGCAATTGCCGCAAGCGGATCAGGTGGTAAAATACTCAAGCAAGATGTATTAGAGGCAATAGCCAATCCAGGTAAAAAACCAGGTACAGAGCCATTTACAAGAAACGAGCGCAGGGAGAAAATGTCGCAATTGCGCAAAACAATCTCAAGAAGATTGGTTGAGGCAAAAAATACTACGGCAATGCTCACTACTTTCAATGAAGTAGATATGGGTCCTGTAATGGATATCAGGTCGAAATACAAAGATAAATTCAAGGAGGCGCATGGGGTTGGTTTGGGTTTCATGAGTTTTTTCACCAAGGCCTGTGCCTTTGCTTTACAGGAGTGGCCTGCAGTAAATGCATATATTAATAATGATGAGCTCATTTACCACGATTATTGTGACATTTCAATAGCTGTATCTGCTCCTAAGGGATTGGTTGTTCCGGTAATCAGGAATGCGGAAAGTCTGACTATGGCTGAAATTGAAAAGAAAGTTGTTGAGCTGGCCACAAAGGCTCGGGATAACAAATTATCATTGGACGAAATGCAGGGAGGAACTTTCACAATTACAAATGGTGGAGTATTCGGATCCCTAATGAGTACGCCAATCATTAACATTCCCCAATCCGCTATTCTTGGCATGCATAAAATTGAAGAGCGAGCTATGGTAGTCAAAGGTCAGATCGTTGCAAGGCCTATGATGTATCTTGCATTAAGCTATGATCACAGAATAATTGACGGAAGAGAAAGTGTGGGCTTTTTAGTAAGGGTAAAGGAACTCTTGGAAAATCCCGAACTTTTATTATTTGGAAAGGATCCGGTTAAAACCTTGCTGGAACTATAATTTATAAATTAATGATGGGTGGTTTTTTTCATTCATATCATAAAACTGCTTCATCTATATTAGACTCCTACCATTTTCAGGAGCCTTTTGCAGTATTTTTGAAAAACTATTTCAGAAGGCATAAGAAATCTGGCTCAAGAGACAGGAAAATTATAAGTGACCTTTGTTATGGATTTTTAAGAATTGGAAAGTCTTGTCCAACACTGGATTTCAATACCAAGATGGGTATAGGTTATTACCTGACCCATAAAGCGGATAATGGATATCTTCAATGGTTAAATTTTCCTTTACCATTGTCTGCTGACAATGATATCGCTGAAAAAATTTTGGCTGTTAAGGATATTTTTGGCGCATTTGAACAAGAGCTCCTTTTTCCGGAAATCAATTCAGTAATGCCTGAAATTAATCATTCTAATTTCATTGCCAGTCACCTCAAACAACCACCTTTTTTTATCAGGGTTAGACCCGGAAACAAATCAAAATTTCAAAAGCTTTTAAAGGAGAATAAGTTTCCGGGGGAATGGGTGGATGAAAATGCGATTTGTATTGAAAGTACAGGAAAATTACCAGATGACATTTTGCCGGATAAGGATTTTGTTATCCAGGACATAAGCTCACAAAAGACATTTGATATTATAAAAGGAGTCCCGATACCTCTTGAAACAATATGGGATGTTTGTGCCGGAAGCGGAGGCAAAACATTGATGGCGGCTGACTTTTTCCCTACTGCAAAGATTTATGCTTCAGATATTCGTGAAGAAATTTTGGATGAATTACAACGACGCGCTAGCGTTGCAGGCATAAAAAAGGTTAAACTTTTTTGTACTGATCTTGAACACCCCATGTCTTCTGCAGTTGTAAGGTCTAATCTGCCGGCAGCAGGTGTTGATCTGATCATTGCAGATGTTCCTTGTACTGGTTCCGGAACCTGGGTTAGAAGTCCCGAATGGTTGCATGAGATGGATGCTGAAACAATCGATCTGTACCAAAGACGTCAAATTGCCATTGTGGAAAAGCTTCCTCAGCATTTAAAAAAAGGGGGATACTTGCTTTACATAACATGTTCAGTTTATGAACAGGAAAACACTGGTGTTGTTGATTTTTTAGAACAAAATTCACCGCTTAAGCTGGTTGGTACAAATATCTTAGCAGGAGATTTACAAGGTGGTGATTATCTCTTTTCTGCACTTTTTACTTTACCAGTTTGATACTACCTGTTCCTGCCTCATCAGAATAGGTAATGATGTACGAACCTGCCTTCAAAATACCAAGATTTTCCCAATCAAATACATAGATTTCATTGGTAATTACTTGTTTAGACTCGGTTAAGATTAATCGTCCTGACATGTCCGTCAACCTAATTGCAATTTTACCATTAGCAGGTGCTTTGTAAATCAGTTTTATGCTGCTTTCAAATGGATTGGGAAATGCCTTTAAACGTGCATCTGCCAATAGGGTGGCTGCATTTTTTTTGATTCTTTCAATTTCCAATATGCCATAAGCTTTTTGCATATTGGGTAAGCCATAACCTGATCGGGAATCAGGATTTGAAAATAGGTCTCCACTTTTTTTTACAGCCTCCATAATCTCATCATTACGCATTTCAGGAAAGGCTTGCCACAAACAGGCTATTAACCCTGCAATATTTGGATTTGAAAAGGATGTGCCATTGCCACTTGCAGGTAAGCCACTGGCATTGATTAATGCAGTTCCCCATCCTACAGATACTATGTCTGGTTTAACACGCTGATCAAATGTTGGCCCATAACTTGAAAAAGGAGCCACCTGTCTGCTTATATTTACCGCACCTACTGCAAGAATATGTTCTCCGTCGGCAGGTGCTCCGATGAATTTCCAGTTGTTTGTGCCTGAATTTCCAGCACTATTCATGACCAGAATACCCTTTCTGGATGCAAACTCAGCGCCACGCGTGACAATAGTATTTTTTCCATTCATGTCACCATAGACATAGTTGAATGCGGGATCATCAAACGTAGTATAACCTAGTGAAGAACTGATTATATCAATGCCCAAACTGTCTGCCCTTTCTGCAGCCGCCAGCCAGTTCTGTTCTTCAATAGGGAATTCAGATTTAACATCTTCTGTTCTGAACAAATAATAATCAGCCTCAGGAGCCGAGCCTACAAAAATTCCGGGTAAATTGGCTGCAAGTATGGAAAAACAATACATGCCATGCGGATCATCTTCCTGGACCTGATTATTGTTATCAACAAAGTCCCATGTGCCTTTTATCCTCCCTGAGTTGCGAACAGAGTCAAATGCTTTAATTGAATGATAGTTGAAAAATCCCCCATCCAACACGGCAATACTTACATTTTGTCCTTTAAACCCCTGGTTATGGAGATATTCTCCTTCATGGATTTGAATCTGTTTGCCAGAGTTGCCGTATTGTAAAGAATTGACATGAGTGTTTATTGTTTCAGCTGACTTGTTTAAGTCTGTGATCTCCTCAATGAATTTCGGTATTGCCTGTTGTGCAGGTTTAAATGCAACAGCCTGTCTTTTTTTCACAAATGGAAAAGAGTTGATTTTTAAGAGGGCCTGTTGATCTGTTGTCTGAATCAATACCTGATTTAGCCATTTTGAAGTATTGATTATTGTGACTTTTCCTGCAAGCAATATGCTGTCAAGGTAAATTTTTGAAACTGGAAGATCTGTGCTGTCGTAGTTAATGTTGAACCTGTTTCTTTTTGCTATGCTTTTGGGAGATAAAAATGTAGATGGATTGGAAAGCTGATGTTGTGTTCCTTTTTTGTCAGTCAATGAGATGATATACCTCGAATACTGTGAAAATGCATTTGTTTGCAGAAAAATAAGAATAACAAGGAATGTAGTTCTCATGTGTTAATTGTGACTTATGATCGTATACTTTAAACCAAAACTACCTGCTTCATAATATCCTGTGTTGTTATTACCGTTGGGTGGTTGCCAGATTTCATGATAAAGCTCCTTGAAAATGAGTCCAATCTGTTTTGCATAAACTTCATTTGCATAATTGATCTCAAAATAAAAACTTTTATTGGCCGGATTGCCAATGGTATCATTTTGCTGCAATACAGTTATGCAATCAGGAAACTTGTTGTTATTATAGTTAGATGGAGTTCCAACATTCATATAAGTATAGTCCCAATTGTCGAGGTATAATAATGCAGGATTGCCACTAGTATTGATTTTGGCATTGCCTTTCCATTTGGTTGCTGCTATAACCGGACTAACAAGCTTAATGTATCGTTGGTTATCTTCCACCACTTCGATAGCTTCATTGGATTGTGCAACCAGATATGTTTTGATTGGAAACCATTTAGTTGTGTCATCTTTTTGGCGGCGTGATCTTGTTATTTTGAATGTTAACCTTCCAGTATTATCTATAAAGGAGCTATCTACATCCTCTCGGATAATTGAAGTATTGATTTGCTTTTTTGTTCCGAGATTAAGGTAAACTGTCGAATCAAGTTGGTATATGATAGATTTACCTTTATTTAATGGAAAATACGTTGAAGCTGATGTGAATGAAAGGGATTCTGTTTCCTTCTCACAGGAAATAAGCATGATTAGGGGTATAAATAATATAAAAATCCTGTAATGCATCAGTTTGTTCTTTGTATAATGCCTCCCCCAATTACATCATCACCTTCATAGAATACAGCTGATTGTCCAGGTGCTATTCCTTTTGCGGCATCATAAAAGTTAACGCCAATTCCTTCTGCTTTGGTATGCAGTGTTCCATTACTACCGAAATCTTTGTATCGGATACGTATTACGGCATCCATACCATCCTGAATTCCTTCATATTTTATGAAATTTAATTTACCCACAAGCATTTCTTTTTGCAGTAAATCTTCTTCATCCCCAAGGGTTACTGTGTTTGTTACCGGATTGATGGACGTAACGAAAACTGGTTTTCCCATAGCTATATCCAATCCCTTACGCTGGCCAATTGTATAAAATGGGTATCCTTTGTGTTTGCCCAGAATTTTTCCCGACTTGTCTATAAAATTCCCACCATATACGCTGGTTTCAAGTCCATCTACATTTCTTTTTAAAAACCCACGGTAGTCATTGTCTGGAACAAAACAGATCTCATAGCTTTCATTCTTTTTGGCTAGTTCAGGATAGCCAAAATCATGAGCCATTTGCCTGATGGCAGTTTTTCGGAATTTTCCCAGTGGTAAAATAGTCCTGCTCAATAAATCCTGTTGCAAGCCCCAAAGCACATAGCTTTGATCTTTGGTCTCATCCAAGCCTTTACTGATGACAAATCTCTCATTATCGTGTTGCCTGATATTAGCGTAATGACCAGTGGCAATAAATGCACAATCCATGGCATCTGCTCTCTTCAGAAGAGCCCTCCACTTGATGTGTGTATTACACATGACACATGGATTTGGAGTTCTTCCAGCAAGGTATTCTTCAATAAAATTGTCAACTACAAAATCACCAAATTCATCCCGAATATCCAGTATATAATGGGGGAAACCATGCTGCACTGCGGCTGCACGTGCGTCGTTAAATGAATCGATGTTACAGCAACCTGTTTCTTTCTTACTGCCGCCGGAGGTTGCGTAATCCCAGGTTTTCATGGTTATCCCAATAACCTCATAGCCTTCCTCGTGCAACATTAATGCTGCCACAGTGCTGTCGATTCCACCACTCATTGCCACCAATACCTTACCGTGCCTGCTCATTTTTTTATGTAAAGTTAAGGAAAGGGGGAGCGTCTGCCATCAATTAGTCTATCAGGTTGTTTTTTACTGCATAAAAAACCAGTCCGGCCGTATTCTTCAAGCCAAATCTCTCCATAAGTCTGTCTTTAATAGATTCAACTGTTCTGGCAGATATTTCCATTTTTTGTGCAATCTCTGAAGCTGTAAATTCAAGGCACAAGAGTCGGATTACTTCCTTTTCCTTTTCTGAAATATTGATTTCAGTATTCAGTGATGGGATTGTTTTGTTTTTTGCAGATTTTTTGAGGAGTACCCTGTTCACAAAATTGTTCAGGTAATATCCCCGAGCCATAACTTCCATGATGGCTTTTTTAATTTCTGCGGGGTCAGCATTTTTAAGGAGATATCCGTTAGCCCCATTTTCCATGAGGTGACTAACAAACCTTTCATCTTCGTACATGGTTAGTATTAGGATCCTGATGTTAGGAAATCTCTTGCTGATCTCTTTTGTTGTTTCAATACCATCCTTTCCTGGCATTCTGAGGTCAAGGAGAACTATATCTGGTTGTTCGCCCTGTAATTTTTCAAGAAGGTCGTCACCATTTTCGGCTTCAAAAATGAAGGAAATATTCGTGTAAGGCCTGAGTGAAAGAATTACACCTTTTCTGAAGATCTTGTGATCGTCAGCTATGCCAACGCTAATGTTGCTCATGCGGAAGGTTTAGTTCAAATGACGCAACAAATATACACTATCAGGCATTTGCAGCCTTCTGAAGAGGGATTTCTATCGTTACTTTAAAGAAAGTTTGTGAATTATCCTTTTCAAACTTGATTTGTCCATCCAGAACTTTTATCCTGCTTTGGATATTCTTTAATCCAAGTCCGATTGAACTTTTATTCATTTTTTCAAAATCTTCCTGATTTATTCCTTTTCCATCATGGTGGAAGCGGATATAAAAATTTCCTTCATTGATATTTTGGGTGATGTGAATGAAACTGGCATTGCTATGTTTCAGTACATTGTTTACAAGTTCTTGAGTAACCCTGAATAGCAGTAATTCTTTCTGAGGTTGAAGTCGCTCACGGTAGTCATGAAAGCGGCAATTGGCATTGATGGCACCAGAACCACTTATCTTCTGAAATAAGTCGTTCACAGCTGACTCAAGTCCGAAGTTTTTCAGGGTAGGGGGCATAAGGCTGTGAGAGATATTTCTAATCAGTTGAATGGTATCATCAATGATGTTTTTGGCATTGTTAATGCTTTGCAGTTGGGTTGAAATATCCTGATGAACAAGGTTGTCGTTCAGGTAAAGTCGGGCAGTAGCCAGGAGGGGACCAGCATCATCATGCAGATCAGCAGCAATGCGCTGTCTTTCTTCTTCCTGCCAGCGTATGGAAGCATTGAGCAGAATCTGTTGCTGCTGCTCCTCCATTACCTGAAGCTGCTGCTGGTATTTAATCACTTTCCGTTGATGGAAAACGATGAAAGCAACCAGGCCAACAGCCAATACGAGCATTCCTAATGTTCCCAATAGGAGCACGTACGATACATTGGACGCAGCGAAAATTATTAACGGGTGCATTTAAGTTTTTTGAAAAGTCCTGTTGTTTTGAGTTTCAGTTTTTCTGCTGGCTAATATGCCAACACTCATCAGTAATGTCATCAGGATTTTGGAAATGGCTACAATATAATCATAGAGGTTGGAAAATTCTTCGTTTTCAAAATTATTTTGTGACATAATGAAAAGAAAGAATGTTCCAGCAAAGAATAATATAAGACTGAAGGCAAATAAAACAGGGAATGAATATAAAGGTTTCCCTGTTGATATTTGTTCATAAAGGGTTAATATACAATAGAATAAGATTAAAATCGACTCAACCCCAGTTGGTAGGGAATCAAAATTTTCAATTGAATTGGTCAGCAAATCAATAATTATGGAGAGAAAGAAAAATAAAGATGAAAAAATTAAAATTTTTCTTAATCTAATTGAACTGAGGGACTTGTAAATGATGAAAGAAAAACATAAAAATTCAATTACTGTAAACAACCTGTAGGCATAAAATTCTGATTCAAAGAATTTTAAACTCAACTTATTAATAAAAAGATCAGAGAGGATTGAGTATGAACAATAAAAAAAAAGTACACCTACCAGAATTGTTTTATTTCTTTGAAATAAAAGCAAAATTAGGGGCACAATTAAAATTGCAAGAGATAATAATAGTAAATAAGGGAGAATGATGTTAAGTTTTACTTAACAAATATATGTTGTAAAAATCATAGATGGAAGTTTTTAATCAAACCAACCGTTTTCAACTCTCATTCTATCAGCAACAATCCCTTGTTTGGTATCTAATAACCCTTCAGGTGTTACAATAGATGTTTTAACCAAGGGGTTATTGTCTTTGTCAAGTCCTATTAATACAAAGGTCTTTTCCTCCTTTTCATTGATTGCATTGTAAATTCTGATACCTATACATCCGGGTTGTTCAAGGAGCTTATTCAGTATGTTTTTGCCAACAAACTGGGAATTTCCCTCTCCTGTCTGGTCGTAAAATGCTTTAACCATACTTACGCCGAGGTCATATCCAATGTCTTCACCTACTGTTTCATCGAGCAGCACTTTTTCTTTAATGTCAATTTTACTTTTCAGCATAGGATTGGTTTTGTGGATAACTTATTGATAAGCCCTGTAAAAATGGTTTTTTTGGTCGGTATGACAAAGAGGGGGTTCGTAAAAATACGATATTGTCATATTGGTATTAATTTATAATAATTTGATTTTCATTACATTGTGTTCACTTATAGTGAAATCTGTCATACAAATATAGGGTAAAAGTACGATATGGTTTGCGTAAATTTACGGTACCCATTTTCGTGTTTTTCCCATTGTTTTCCAGAAAAAAACATTCAGATGCGTTTAAAAAAGGGCAATAAACAGGGACTTGGTTGAGTTTTCGCAGAAAAGATTGAAATTTATGACTGGTTTTGAGCTTTTTTGTGAATTAATTCAGCATAAATGTTGATTTCTGACGTTTAGTGTTATTGAAAAGGTCTGTCATTTCAACTGAAAACTGATAAGCTTATAAAATTTTGACCAATATGGCGGCAATAGAAATGATAAAGGTGGCAATCGCGGATGACCATAAAATTTTCCGGGATGGGATTAAAATGGCCTTATCCGGAAAGGAATACCTTAAAATAATCTGGGAAGCAGAAGATGGCAAAGACCTTATCCATAAAATGAAAATCAAGCTGCCGGATGTTTTACTCATGGATATCCGTATGCCTGAAATGGATGGAATCAATGCTATTTCTTTACTGCGCAAAGAATATGAAGAAGTCAGGATTATTGTTTTAACCATGTATGACGATCAGGAAATGATTTCCAAAATGATGGAAATGGGGGCCAATGCTTACCTGACCAAAACCACAGATCCGGAGGAAATATACAATGCCATCCTGACCTGTATGAACGACGATTTCTATTTTAATGACCTGCTGAACAAGGCTGTTTTAATGAAATTGCAACAAAAGAAAACAACCAGGCAGTTTTATCCCAATCCAGTAAAGTTTAATGAAAAGGAAATCAGCATTTTAAAACTCATTGCTCAGGATAAAACTACTGAAGAGATATCCAGGGAGGTCTTTCTGTCTCCCCGGACCATTGAAACCATCAGGCAAAATATGAAAACCAAGGTTGGTGCAAAAACCATAGCTGGATTGGTAATGTATGGCATGCGGAATAAGCTGATTGATTAAACAGTAGTAACTCCATGTTTTATAGCATACATGGCCAAACCAACCCTGCTTTTGATATCTAATCGCGTAAACAAGGTATCCCTTATACCATCTATTGCCCTCGGATTTATTTTCATCTCAGATGCAATTTCTTTGTATGTCATTTCTGTGCAGCAAAGTTTCAGAAACTCAATTTCTGTTTCAGACATCATGATCTTATTAAGGGTTGGATTGTTGTCATTATCCCGGAATAAGCCGGCCAGTTTACTGCTTGTATGTGCAGAATAATAAAATCCATTTTCATGCACAGACTGAATGGCATATATCATTTCAGCAGGATGTACATCTTTCTTCATAAATCCTCTGACACCAGCCTTTAAGAGTCTTATCAGAATAAGTTCCGAGTCGTACATGGTGAGCATTAGAATTTTGATCTCAGGGTGGTGTTCCTGGAGATAGACAGATGTCAGATACCCGTCCATTTCCGGCATATTTAAATCCAATATAATGATATCTGGAATATTATCATCAACGATTTTTTGTAGCAATTCTTTTCCATTACTGACTTCATAAATTACTTTGCAGTGTCCGGAATTGTTAATCAACCCAGCAAGTGCATTTCTTAGCAGCACATGGTCGTCAGCTATGGCCACCCTGATCAGGGACTTTTCGTTTAGTTCGTTCATTGATTGGAAGTTTTATGTTGATTGTTGTACCTACACCATGCATGGAGAACATGTCCAGTTCTCCGGCAATTGACTTAACCCGGTCTTCAAGATTTTTCAATCCAGCCATTCGCCGGAGTCCTCTTCTCGCCTTAGTTGCTTCAAGATCAAACCCTCTGCCATCATCTGATATTTTCATCCGGAGCAATTCTTCCTCAAAAATCAATTCTACCACTATGGTTCTGGCCCTTGCGTGCTTGAGTATATTGTTTAAGGATTCCTGAATGATCCTGAGTAAGATCAGTTCTATATCAGGATTCAGAAAGACAATTTCACCGGTCAATTCATATTCTATCGAATAAATGCCTGTGCTGGCTATGACCCCAACTTCTGATTCAATGGCCTCATTGAGACCGAACATGAGCATTTGTTCGCCATCAAGTGATTTGGATAAGTCATTCATCTCAACCAGTGATTTTGAAATCAGGTCGATTGTAGAATACAAGTTTATTTCTGTGTTATCCTTTTTATCCAGAAACGTATTCAATTGAAGTTTCGCCAGGGTAAGTCCAAGGCTGATGTTGTCATGTATTTCTCTCGATATTTTCAAAAATGTTTCTTCCTGAATTTCCAGTTGAGTTGCAAGTAATGCTTTTTCGTGGTTGAGTTTTATAGTTTCTAATTCTATTTTGGCTGCTATAATACGTTTTTTAAATAGTAAAGTAAGATTAACTACTATTAACGTAGAACCCAGAATTATTGTAGATGAAATGATAATAATGAATACTTTCATTAATTCAGTGTCTTCCATTTTACTGACTTGATTAATGATAAAAAGATAATCATGTAGCCAATTTCATTAATAAAAGCAACGGTGTATTTAATTTCATCTTCAAAAAAAATACCATTGTCAGAAATTATGTAAAATGGAACTGTAAAATTTATGAACGCAAATAAACCATTGTTTATGATTGAATCACTTTTTGGCCTTGAAAAATTAGGGTTATCAATTTCTGAATAAAATAATTTTATTGCAAATGTATTTATCATCAAAAATTCAAAAATTACTAATATTAAATAGAAGCTTATAATTTTAGTTAAGTCTAAGACAAATAAAATGAGTAATACCACAATCAGAATTAGGTTAGTTCGATCCTTTATTATGTTTCTGCTAGACTTTCCAAATTGATAGAAGATAAATACAGTAACTATTTCTAGAATTATATACAGGGGCTGATAAATTTCTGATATACTGTCCTGCAACTTTTCATTTCTTAAAATGTCGAAAATTATGACAATTATAAGGTTGTCTAAAAATGAAAAAACTAGCATTGGAAGAAATAAATGGATCTTTTTTACGCTTTTTGAATCTTTAATTAATATATAGCAGACGTAGAAAGAAATGAAAAAATTAACTTTATGAAGGATGTATGAAATGATTAGTAACGTTTTCAATTTTCTACTTTTCCCAAATTTATCCTTTTGCAGTTTTACCTCAATGTGAAAAAAACATTTTTTTAGGTGAAAAAAACAATTCTTTGTCGTCAAGCTTATTGAATTTTGTAAAGCATTGAAAATCAAATAATTATGTTTTTTTTCAAATCTTTTGTAGATTTCGGGTCTGTTGCGTAATTTCTGCAACCTGGTAAAAGGGTGTAATTACGTTGTTGATTTACAGGTAATTATTCTATCATTGCAATTATTTACAATATCCAACCTTACCAACTGTTAAATTCATGGAGCAGATAAAAGTTGCCATCGCTGACGATCATGTTCTTTTCAGGGCAGGAGTTAAAACTGCCATGTCAATGCACAAAGACATCAAAATGATTGCGGAAGCTGACAATGGTATGCAGTTGTTATCAGTGCTCAAGCATGTTCGTCCGGATGTTATCCTGCTTGATATTCAGATGCCAATCATGGACGGGATAACCACATTACCGGAGATAAAGAATCTCTACCCTGATGTTAAGGTTATCATGCTTACTATGCACAATGATCACTCCATGATCTCCAAATTAATGGAATTAGGGGCAAATTCATACCTCACCAAGAATTCTGATTCGGAGATTATTTATCAGGCTATCAAAACGGTGCATGAACAGGAGTATTACTTCAATCAGCTCACTAACAAAGCTTTAATAGATGGCTTGCGTGTCAAACGGCAGGCTGAGGCATCGCTTCCTACAGATGCTAAACTTACAGATAAGGAGATTTCAATTCTGAGAATGATTTGTGAAGAAAAAAGTACAAAGGAAATTGCTGATCTGGTTGATTTGAGTCCAAGAACGGTTGAAGCAATCCGGGATAAACTTAAAGTCAAAACTGGAGCCAAGTCTCTTGCCGGATTGGTTATGTATGCAGTAAAATCCGGGATTATAGAAAGCAGGCCTGCTTAATTTATTTTCGTTCAACAATATGAATTCATGTGTGTTTTATACGCATGAATATGCCTGAAGTAAATGTTTTTTGGTTTAGGAGAGATCTCCGTCTTTCAGACAACTGTGGTTTATACAAGGCACTTAGTTCAGGTAAACCTGTTCTTCCTGTTTTTATCTTTGACAAACATATTCTCGGAAAACTTCAAGCTCCGAAAGATTTGAGGGTACAATTTATTCATCAAACCCTTGAAGAGATTCAGACCGTTTTAAAGCAAACAGGATCAGGATTACAGGTTTTTTTTGGAGACCCTATAGCGTCTTTTATGCAACTCTCTCAGCAATATCGGGTGGCAGCAGTATATACGAACCACGATTATGAGCCCTACGCTCTAGAGAGGGATGATCGCATTGCCGTTTTTTTAAAAAGTGTTGGGATAGATTTTAAATCTTACAAAGACCAGGTCATATTTGAGAAAAAGGAGGTCGTAAAGGATGATGGAAGTCCCTATACCGTTTTTACACCCTATTCCAGAAAATGGAAAGCTAGAATTGCAGCAAATCCCGTAAACTTTTTTCCTTCCGAACAACATTTTTTTGGGTTTCTTCAGCATGAACCAGCAACAATTCCGAGTCTGGAATCAATGGGTTTTCAGCGAACTAATTGGATTTATCCTGCTGCAGAAACTCCTGATTTGCTGATCAATAATTATACAGAACAAAGAAATTTTCCTGCAATAACCGGAACATCTCGGTTGGGAATTCATTTGAGATTTGGCACGATAAGTGTTAGAAAGTTGGCTGCCCAAGCTCAGATTTTGAATGAAACATACCTGAATGAATTGATTTGGAGAGACTTTTATCACATGATTCTCTATAATTTCCCGCAGGTAGGAAAGGGTGAGGCATTTAAAAAAGATTATGATAGGATAAAATGGCTCAATAACGAGGCGGATTTTGAAAAATGGTGTAACGGTCAGACTGGCTATCCTATTGTTGACGCAGGAATGAGAGAGTTGAAGGCTACTGGTTTTATGCATAACCGTGTCAGGATGATAACGGCAAGTTTTCTTACCAAGCATTTACTTATAGACTGGAGGTGGGGTGAAGCCTGGTTTGCAGCCAGGTTACTGGATTTTGACCTCGCTGCCAATAACGGCGGCTGGCAATGGGCTGCAGGTTCAGGGTGCGATGCTGCTCCCTATTTCAGAGTTTTCAATCCTTCTCTTCAGGCACAGAAATTCGATTCAAAAGGTATTTACATCAAAAAATGGGTCCCGGAATTCGACACGCTGGCATACATTCCGCCTATTGTAAACCATGATTTTGCGCGGAAAAGATGTTTGTCTACCTATTCTGAATGTCTCAAACCTGATTAAATGGTAACTTTGCAGCAAGTATGAGAAAAATTGATTGGTACATCTTCAAACAATTCCTGTCTACTTTCATTTACTCACTGATATTATTGACCCTGATCAGTACTGTAATAGATATCAGTGAACATACGGATGATTTTGCCAAATCCGGGCTCTCCACTGAGGAGATTTTCATGCAATACTATGTTGGTTTTATACCACATATTGTTGCCATGCTTTTTCCTTTGTTTGTTTTCATATCGGTTATCTTTTTCACCTCCAAAATGGCAAACAGGTCTGAATTTGTAGCCATTCTTTCATCCGGTGTTAGCCTGAACCGTATTCTGAGACCTTATTGGATCGGGGGTATTTTTCTTGGTATGATTCTTTGGCTGGCCAATGATTATGTCATTCCCAAGGCAAATGCCATAAGAACTTCCTTTGAGGCAAGGTATACCAAGTCTGTTTTACCCAATGATGCATCAACTGGTGCGATTTACATGAGGACTGATTCATTCAGTTATGCGGGAATGCGCTATTATGATACTACCAGTAAGGCAGGTGGAAATTTTTTTATGGAAACACTGAAGGGAAATGAAGTGATTCACAACCTTCGTGCAGATAACATAACCTGGGATACGGCAAAGAAAGTATGGAAGCTGACAGGAGTTGTAGAGCGAAAACTAAACGGCATGCAGGAGCAGGTTAGTTTCAATTATGAGGTCTTCAGAAAACTGTCTTTTGATCCTTCAGATCTTAAGCGTGATGAATATATGCAGGCTCGTCTGATTTCGCCTGAACTTAGAAAAAGAATTGCAAAAGAGCGACTTAGGGGCTCTGAAACAGTAAAAGAGCTAGAAATGGAGAATGCGCACAGGCTGGCAACACCTTTTGCGGTTATTCTGCTTACAATTATTGGAGCCATTCTGGCCTGTAGAAAAATTCGGGGTGGGAGTGGCGTTCATTTGGCTACCGGAATTATAATTTGTGCAGTTTTTATACTGGCTGATCGCTTTTCAACTATATTTTCAACCAAAGGAGACCTTAATCCTTATCTGGCAGCATGGATTCCCAACATCCTATTTAGTGCCGTTACCATCTATCTTTATAGAAAAGCACCTAAATAATTCAATATTTGTATACAAAGGTTATGCCGCTTAAGGTCTTTGTTTTAACTTTACGCATCAAATAGTAAAACCAGACAAAAGAGATGGAAATCATCAAGGAAAGGTTCAAAATTAAAGCGGATCAGGTCAGTCAGGAAATTAAACAGTTGTTGAAGGACCATGGTCAGAAAGTTATAGGAGAAGTAACACTATCCCAGATCTATCAGGGAATGCGGGGTATAACTGGACTGGTTACTGAGACATCACTTCTTGATGCAAATGAGGGAATCAGGTTCAGGGGGTTTTCTATTCCTGAGCTAAAAGATAAGTTACCCAAAATACCCGGAGGCTCTGAACCGCTTCCTGAAGGATTATTCCACCTCATGTTGCTGGGTGAATTACCTAATAGTGAAGAAGTTGATGTTATGACTTCAACACTTCAAAGACGTTCACATGTTCCCAATTATGTCTTTGATACCATAGAAGCCCTGCCTGTAACTACACACCCCATGACCATGTTTGTGGTTGGTATTATGGCTTTGCAAAACGGCAGTCATTTTGCAAAGGCATATGCATCAGGTATGAATAAAAAAGACTACTGGGATGCTACGTTTGATGACTCACTGGATCTCATTGCCCGTCTTCCTCGGATAGCAGCTTATATTTACCGTAGGAAATATAAGGATGGTCACCATATTGAGCCTAATGGTTTGCTTGACTGGTCAGGTAATTTTGCCCACATGATGGGATATGATGATGCAGGTTTTAAAGAGTTGATGCGTTTATATATGACTATCCATGCAGATCACGAAGGTGGAAATGTATCTGCACATACAACACATCTGGTTGGTTCAGCATTGAGCGATCCATTCTTAAGTTTTGCAGCAGGAATGAATGGGTTGGCTGGTCCTCTTCATGGATTGGCAAATCAGGAGGTTATCAAATGGATTTTTGAGTTGCGTGAAAACCTTGGCGTTGAGTTACCTTCAAAAGAACAAATTGGTGAATACGTAAAGCAAACTTTAGCGTCAGGAAAAGTAGTTCCAGGATACGGGCATGCAGTTTTGAGAAAAACGGATCCAAGATTCACTGCTCAAATGGAATTTGGTAAGAAACACATGCCTAATGATCCGCTGGTTCAGACAGTATGGAATATATATGAAACTGTACCTGAAATTCTAAACGGACTTGGTAAGGTTAAGAATCCATGGCCTAATGTTGATGCACACAGTGGTGCTTTACTTGTCCATTATGGTATGGTAGAATATGAATTTTACACAGTCCTATTTGGAGTCAGTCGCGCTTTGGGTGTTTTGGCCAGTCTTTGTTGGGACAGAGCTTTAGGTATGCCTCTTGAAAGGCCTAAATCTGTTACTACCGATTTAGTTCAGAAATGGCTGAAGGGAGAAGACAATATTTGGGGTGATTGATTACTCAGCCCCTCAATTTTAAAAATCCAGAAACGATTCGTTGATATATTTCACGAGGGATAAAGAATTTTTTAAGTCTAACTTCTTTAAAATTCTTGCCCTGTGGGTTTCAACTGTTCTGGGCGAGAGGAATAACGATTCTGCAATTTCTTTGTTTGTAGATCCGTTTTTAATCATTTTTATGATTTCAATCTCACGCTCAGTGAGTTTGCTTAGTTTGTTGTCATCTTCATCAACGAGCAACTGATTGGTTATGTTTTTCTGAATTTCCGCGCATATGTATTTTTCTCCTTTCATAACTGCACGGATGGCATCATACATCTCAACTTTACTTGAATTTTTAGTTACATAGCCAGTAGCACCATTTCGTATCATTTTTTTAGCAAATGAAGGTTGATTGTGCATGGAAACACCAATTATTTTTGTTCCTGGTGCGAGCTTTTTAATCAATTTGGCGGCTTCAATTCCCGAAAAAGGGTTGATATTGATATCTAAAATCGCGATGTCTGGTTTGATTTCAGTAATCTGATCAATAAGGCTTTTGGTATTATCATAAACCTTAACAACTTCAAATTCAGGATCCATGTTGATTAGTGTTGCCCATGTTTCGGCAATCAACAAATGGTCGTCAGCTATGATAATTCTTATTTTTTTTGTCATAATATATTATTCAAATGGTAATTTAATAAATACTTCAAACCCGGTTCCAGGGTTCGTGTTAATCTTTACTTCACCGCCATAAAACTCTACTCTCGAAAGAATACTTTTTAGTCCTATACCTTTCTTAACTGTGCCTATTTCAAATCCTATGCCATCATCGTGGTAGTATAACATCATCCCGTTTGCGCTTTGGTCAATTTTTATTTCAACCTTATTGGCGTGGGCATATTTAAATGTATTATTGCTTAACTCCTGAATTACGCGAAACATCATGATTTTGTATTCATGTAAAAATCTATCCGGATCCTTGCCCTTGTATATTTTAAGTTGAAAAGCCGGTTTAGGAATAATGCTGTAACTATTTATAAGTTCAATTACGGCTTCTCTGAATCCCAGATCTTTTATAGCCGGTGGTGCAAGGTTTCTGGATAAACGCCTTACTTCATCAATTGTTTTTTTAATAGTTACTTGTGCCTTGTCTATATCTTCTTCGGCAATTGAATCTTTTTCTTTTAAAATATTAAAATACAAACTCAAATATGCAAGCATTTGTCCAACACCATCATGCAAATCTCTTCCAATAACATCTCGTTGTTCTTCCTCAGCCTGCAACCTTGCTTCCATCAGTTCTTTTTCTTTCTGCACACTTTCAAAAAGAATTTTTGTTTCCAGGTCTCTTATTTCGGTTACATCCCAGTGAATTCCAATAGAGCCTCTTATTTTACCTTTCATGTCATAAGTTGGAGCTCCACTTATAACCCAGGTAGCAAAACTCTTATCTTTTTTTCTGACTTTTATTTCATAGAGACCTTCTTTACCATGCTCTCTGTTTCTCCTTTCCTGTAAGTTGATATCTTTTTCGTTAAGATCAGTTAAAAAGATATCTGGTGCAATCTTACCTAACAGCTCCTCCTCATTATATCCTGAAATTCTTTCAAAAGACTTGTTTACATAGAGTATTTTTTCTTCTTTATCAACTTCCATGATACCAAGATTCATGTTTGAAAAGAGGCTGCGGTATTTAGCTTCATTTTCAATCAACATTGTTTGTGCAAGGTATTGTTCGTTGATATCCCTAACGTGCATCAAGATCTTTTTACCGCCTAATTCATCTTCTGTAAACCTGCTGTAAACTGCTTCAACCCATTTAAGTTCACCTTGTTTATTTTTCATTTTGAAACTCAGCATTTGCTGCTGTGCAGCATCGGTAAACTCACTTTGGGTTTCATTCAGGTCCAGAACCTGTGTACCTTCAATCAGACTGAAAATCGAATGACCAATAATATCTTGTTCCGACAAATTCAAAATACGGTTGATTGAAGGTGAGGCATATTCAATTATTCCTATATTATTCATCAGGAAGATAATGTCTGCAGATTTGGTTGAAAGGAGTTCATATTTTTTCTTCTCCTCTTCCAGCGTATTATAAATCGATTTTTCATTTGTTATGTCAAATGCGGCACCTATATATCCAAGAAATTCATTGTTTTGCATGAATCTTGGTACAGCTATTTCATAGATCCAACGGTATTCATTTTCAGCATTCATTACAAGGTATTGTATTTCACCTCTTACTTTGTTGTTGAGTGTTTTCCCCCATTCAATGATAGCTTTTTGACGATGATCAGGATGAACGAGCTTTGCAAACTCAGACTGCCCTGTTATAGTTTTTAAATCAAAACCAAAAAAATCCCTGGATGCCTTGTTCGTGTATGTGACTTTATTCTCTTCATTGGATACCCAAATCATTACTGGCATTGATTCAGTGATGAGCTGAAATCTCTCTTCTGATTCATTCATCTGACTTCTGAAATTTTCGTTTGCAGTAATATCAGTTAGTCTGCCAGAAATTATTTCATCATTCAACGTAGAATCAAACTTTATTTTTGATTCTTCCAGTATCCATCTTATTTGTCCAGATACCTTATTTTTAATTTTATATTTTATTGTCATGCTGCCATTCAGCATGAATTCCTTCATAGCGTCATCATAAATATTTTTGAATTCATCAATAACACATGCTCTTTTTTGTTCCCACATATCTCCTGAAGCAGGATTGAAACCCATAAATAAGGGCCATCTCGAGGTGAAAAAGTTTTTATTCTTATTTTGCTGGTAAATCAGGTAATACACATCATTGGTTGATTCAAGAAAGCTGTTCAATTTGTTGAATGTTTCCTGAGCCTGCATTTCAGATTCTCTTCGTTCACTGATATCTGAACCATATATGTTTAATTCATCACAATCTACACGCTTTACAATGCAAAAATTATAATACCTGTTATTGACAATGCCATCAATATTATTGGGGAATATTCCGGCTTCTTCATGTAATAAAAATGACCAGAATTTTTCAAAGCTGTGAATCTTGCCATTATACACAATATGTGTCATTGTATTGGCAGTTCTGTTTCTGAAATTTATAATTCCTGATCCATCAATCCTGAAAATGGGATTTGGGTTCTCATTTGGAAAGGATGCGAGGTTGCTGATTTCTTCTAAATCCTTAATCCTGTCGCTGATATCCTTAATGATACAAATGAAGAAGAGTGTATTTAAGCTCGTATTGATAACTGGAGATATTGATATGTTTACACCAACATAACCGCCATCTTTTTTATTTATATAGGTTACAAAATCTTTTGATTTGTTTTTATTTCTTATTTCACTTAATTCCTTGATTAGATCAAGTCCGTTTTGATCCTTAATTAGATTTTGAATAGCAAGTCCAACAATCTCATGTTGTTCGTATCCCAACATAGTTTTGCAGCTTGGAGAAGCTTTTCGAATGAGGCCACTAGGGTGTAGGTGAATAAACAAGTCGCCAGAATGATTGATAATATCCAATTCGTGTTTTAACTTATTCAAATCCTCCTGTTCATTCTTAAGCACTGATTTCATTTGCTGAATATCAAAAATGGCATCATATGCTGGAAAGTCAGAATATGTTAGGCCAAAGTTGATTAAGACTTCATGGTCATCAGCCCAGAGTGAACCATAAAAAATAATTTCATCATCCCATGCTTTGTATTCAAATTGCCCCCGTAATAAAGCTTTTTCTTTATTTTTAATTTTTATCAATACAAATCCTGAGCAAATCGATTGCAGCCATTCGAAATTAAATGGAACTGAAATTTTAGGTTTTAGGAGTTGAAAAGTTTCAAGGAAAAGTTTATTTTTTTCCGGTATTAATTTGGATAAAGAAGCTCCTAAGCCGGTAATAACTAAATCCCGGTTAAGTTTGAAATAAAAAGGAAAAAGCTTTTCAATTTCAAGCAAGATACCTGAATGAGCCAAATCCATATTTAATGCTTTATCCATGTTATCAGGAAAAGATCATGATCAAATGTTGAATTCGATTTCGTGTACTCCAGTTTAACCAAGGCATGATGTTCATCGAACATCTTGATTATTCCTAAAAGCATTCCTTCCATTAGGTGGGTTAAACCTTCTCTTTCGGAGTGATATTCCACCGCTATACTATCGCCATTATCATAGATTTTGAACTCTGGGGCAACCAAATCCGGATAGCTGAGGTATATGCGATTGTGAAATTTTGGTAGGTTAAAAAGAAATTCTCTGAATGAATTACCTCCGGCGGCCATCATTGCCGGATATTTTTTTAGTGAAACATCTATAATCCAGAATTCTCCGAGTGAGCGGAGGATTTCAGAAATATTTGTTTTCAAATGTTCAGCAAGGGTTTCAGCCAGTACGTAGGTATACTTATCGTCGTAGCTTTCATGGTTTCTGAATTCATAGACATCTATACCACTTTTATGGATGATATTGAGCCAAACTTCCTCTCCATGATCTCTTGTGACCATTTGATGAATAGCCTGATTTATAATACCATACATATGTTGAGCCTTAATTATATAAATATAATCAATTCAATTTCCCATTGGAACTGTTGATTCGATAATTTATAGCAAAAAGTACTTTTAGTGAAAAAGATTAGGTATAAATACGTAATCTCTTTCTCAATGAAAGCTTAATTGGCCCTTCTTGAAAGTTCTTTTTTTAGTAAATAAAGTTCCCTGGTAGTTTGTCCGGAAATGGAACTATTCTCCTGAGCCCTGCGCATAAGATATGGAATAACTTCCTCTACAGGACCGAAAGGAAGATATTTTGATACTTTAAATCCTTTTGCAGCCAGGTTGAATGTCAGGTTGTCACTCATGCCATAGAGTTGCGAAAAATGGATTTCAACATTTTTATTGCTGTCAACTTCACCATAATTTGCTGCAATTATTGTACTTTCTTCATTGTGACTGGCTATAACGATGCAAACAGGTGATTCAATCGAGTAGCAATAGTTTATGGCTTCATTATATGCTTCGTCTGTTTGTGACTTATTGATTTGAATGGGAGAGGGGTAATTCAATGCGATTGCTCTTTTTCGTTCCTTTTCCATGTAGGCACCTCTAACCAGTTTATAGGCCGGTTTATAGTTTAATTGTTGGGCTTCAGCTATGCTTGACTTTAAAAATGAAAGCCTGTCAGATCTGTAGAGTTGAATGGTATTAAATACAGTAAATTTTGATTTGTTGTATTTTTCCATCATGAGGTCTGCTATCAAATCAATTGGGTCTTGAATCCATGATTCTTCTGCGTCAATCATCACGCCAATTCCATTGATTTCGGCAGCTTTACAAATAAGATCGACTCTGCTAATTAACTTGTCCCAATTCGTCTTTTCTGAACTTTCAAGTGCGTCTATTTTTTGCCAAATACTTTCAGGATAGTTTCCATTTCCAGGGTTTGATATGTTTAATTTGTTCAATAATATGCTTGATACCAATCCTGTTACTTTTATACTGATGAAAGGGGCATTTGGTTGCTTGCCCGCAAATGTGATAACTTTAATAAATTCTTCTGTTTCACGGTCGTATTTGGAATCTTCATATTCTCCACCCTCTACACCGTAGTCAAGAATAACATCAACATCATGATCCTGAAGCATTTTCACTACAGGTGTAGTTTCACTTAATTTTTCTCCTCCAACAAATTGACTGAAGATGGTCTTTTTAATCAGTCCTTTTACAGGGAACTTAAATTTAATCAGTAAGGGTGTAACAAGTGACCCCAATTTAACGATCCACCCAAATTGCATCAATTGAAATAGCCAATGGGCCCTCTTAAGTTGTATATCATTTTTATAGGCGAAAGCCTTTTCGGTATCGTTGAAATTGAGTTTATCAGGAGAAGCTTTCATACAGCCTGTTTTGAGGCTGCAAAGATAAACCGAATTAAGCTACTTTGCTTTCAATTCCTGTCTTCTTCCATGATTCTTGAAAGTAGTTCAGATTTTGAATGAATTCCTAATTTTTTGTAGATGTTTTTTAAATGATAGTTTACAGCATATGTGGTAACGAACAGCTGTTCAGACATTTGCTTGTAGCTGTACCCCTTTTCAACCAAAGCAACAATCTCTTTTTCCCTAAAGCTTAGCATATCTCGGAATGTCTGGTTTTTTTTATTCTGAAGTCCTTTAATTACAATCCCAATTGATTTTTCATCCAGAAATGCTCCGTTTTTAATGGTTTGGTGAATAACTTCAATGAGGTCAGACAGTTTGGCGGTTTTTAAAGCATAACCTGATGCCCCTTGTTTAATACTATGCAGGATTAGTTTTTCCTCGTTATAAGCAGTAAGTATTATTATTTTGGCATTTGGAAAGTGTGTAGCGAGGTAAGGTATACCTTCAGATCCTGATTCACCAGGTAGAAAAATGTCCAAGAATATGATATCCGGAGTTTGAACATTTTTTTTCTCAATTTGAATTTTAGCTTCTTCCATTGAAATACAGGAAAACACTACCATCATGCCCTCAGTACTATTGATATAGTCCCTGAAACTCTTCAGCATGAAAATATTGTCCTCTATAATTCCAATTTTTACCATAGTCTTACTCAAATCTAATTCATCAGTGATGAGTTTTAGTAATTCAATATTTTTTTAAAAATTGATTTTAAAAAAACAACTATAACAAGTAGTTGATGATAGTATAAATGCTTATTATTAAGTATTATTAAGTATGCAGGTGCCTTTTAGTCATAATTTAGATTAAACAAGGTGTTTTTCTCTTTTAAAAATGTTTTTTTCACCATTTTACATGGTTGAAAACAATTTATTTCAATTTAGTGTATAATTTAATCCAGCATAAATGAACGCTATTCCAAAATTAACCCCTGAAAAGCAATATAAAGCCATTGAAAATGCCTTTGATGGCATCGCTATACTGGATGAAAGTGGTATTTACTACTACATGAATAAAGCACATGCCACCCTTTTTGGATATGATTCGGCCGACGAACTCATAGGCAAATCATGGAAGCATATCTATACCAGTGAATATGCAGATAAAATAGAAAAAGATATTTTTCCGGTTTTGATGTCCACAGGTAACTGGTCAGGTGAAACAATTGGTAAAGATAAGCTTGGCCAACCTGTTTTACAATATATATCGCTTACCCTATTACCTGATCGCGGGTTGATTTGTTTTTGTCAGGATAATTCAAAAACCATCAATGCCAATCGGCTACAGTATCTGATGAGAAACCTCGGTAAGGGGATTCTTGTTGAAGATGAAGAAAACCGGGTAGTACTCGTCAATTCAAAATTTTGTGAAATGTTCCACATAGGAATTTCACCTGAAAAAATGAATGGTGCAGATTGCCTGGAAGCTTTGGAAAATGCCCTGCCACTTTTCGCAGAGCCTGATCGGGTTAGGGAGGATATAATCGGACTTGTAACTGCAAAGAATCCGGTTATTGGTGATGAAGTATCAATGGCTGATGAAAGAATTCTGGAACGCGATTATATTCCAATTATAATTGGTAATGTTTTCAAAGGTCAGCTTTGGAGTTACACGGATGTTACGCAAAGTAAAAAGTTGCAAAAAAGTCTTGAGGAAACCAAAAATCGTGCGATTGCATCTGAAAGGGCAAAGTCTGTATTTCTTTCAACGGTAAGTCATGAAATCAGGACGCCTATGCATGCAATCATGGGTTTTGCAGAACAACTTTCATTGACTACACTAAATGAACAGCAAAAGTATTTTATCCATAATATTCAGGATGCAGCTGAAGGACTTCTGGTTATCATCAATGATATTCTGGATATGACTAAAATAGAAGCTGGTAAGCTTAATATTGAAAATGGATTGCTTAATCTAAGAGATGTAGTTAAGAGTGTTGAGAATATTCTCAGGCCAAAAGCAGAAGAAAAAGGATTAATACTGGAAACAAGCTTTGATAGTCAGATCAATACTCTTTTGAACGGCGATCCAACCAGAATACGACAAATCTTGATGAACATTTTAAGCAATGCCATAAAGTTCACTGAAACAGGAAAGGTTCAACTGAAATTGCAACTTGAAGAAGCTAAAGGATTGGATCAAAGGGTGAGTATTACCTGTCTTGATACAGGAAAAGGCATTTCTGAAGATGCAATCAGATTTATATTCAACGAATTTTATCAGGAGTATGTTGGGGGATACAATGGTTTGGAAGGAACAGGACTTGGCCTTTCCATCACTAAAAAATTAATTCATTTGATGGATGGTAATATATTGGTTACCAGTGAAAAAGGTAAGTGGACCAAAGTTTATATTGAAATCCCACTGCATGTTGTTGAAGCTGTTCAACCTGAAGTAGAACCAGAGGTAGCTGATTTATCAAAAGAAATGCTTGAAAAAAGAATTTTAATAGTTGAAGACAATAAGTTAAGCAGAAATCTATTTGTAATCATGTTACAAAATATGGGTTGTCTGGTTACAGAAGCTGAAAACGGACAGGAAGCAATTGATATAGTACAAACAGATTCTTTTGATGTGGTATTGATGGATATTCAGATGCCGGTCATGGATGGCTTAACTGCATTAAAAAAAATACTTGATGGTCCAAATTCACATACACCGGTTATTGCACTAACTGCAGCTGCCTTTAAATCTGAAGTCAGTAATCTGCTGTCTCAGGGTTTTGCAGATTGTATTACAAAGCCGATTGATCAGAAAAATTTACATATGAGGTTGAGTCAGTTTTTTAAGAACCACAACCTTGATGCATCTCATGTATTGGCCATGAAAGAAAGGATAAAAACGAAAATTGAGGAAATGGCTGGTTACAATCAGTCAAAGGCTGCCACGCTCATGCAATATCTTGCTGAAGAAATCAAATTTGCTATCAAAGAATGGAAGCTTGCTTTGATTTCGAGGGACTGGAATTCGGCGAGAAAAATTTTGCATCGTGAAAAAATGATGATTCATTCTGTAGGGATAACTGGGCTTGATACCATAATCGAAGATTTTGAAAATGAAAAAGCCGGGAAAACAGATCATGAAATGCACATGATGCTCTCCCGGATGATTGAGTTATTTACAGAAATTGATAATATGTTTGCAGGCTAGATCCCTCTGCTTACCAATTCAATTCCAGTTTATTGTTTCGTCTTTCTGTATCTGCCATTCTCTTTTTGGGATCTATTTCAATTTTTTTCAAATCCAGTAATTTTCTGTCAATCGAAATAGTGTAGGTAGGGTGAGTCCATTTCCAGGGAGAACCAACAGTTCTCTTTATTGAAGGCTCTTCGTTGGATTTTTCTCCGAACATCAGGTACTGTGGTATATAGACTGTTTCTCTGCTACCATCCTTAAATAGGAGGTCTATGTCTAATGGCATGGGCATTGTGCCATTGTTTCTGAACCTTATCTGCATTTTACCACCTTCATCCCAAAGACTATCGATGCCATAATCAATTGTTTTGTTGGTATTCACGAAGAAATCTTTGTACCAATCCAGCTGAATGCCACTTGTTTTTTCAGCAATCCGAATCAGATCATTCAACTGCGGATGTTTGTATTTCCAGGTGTTAAAATACTTGAGCAGAATACTATCCCTTACCGAAGCTCCTACAATGTAACCTAGCTGCTCCATAAATACTTCCCCCTTGGAATAAGCATTGATACTATAAGCGCTGTTTGTGGCATAATGATCTGCATGTGTTGTAAGCGGTTCATTATAATCACTTTTTGACAGGGCAATGTAGGAGTTGTAAGCATCCTGATGGGGAAATGAGTCTATATTGCCTTTGAGGTAATTCTGTACATTGGATTCTGCAAAACTGGTGAAACCTTCGTCCATCCAGGCATATAAAGATTCATTGGTACCGAGCATCATTTGATACCAGCTGTGCATCCATTCATGAATCACAACACCAGTTCCCGCACCTTTGAGCAGTGTTGCCATAGGGTACTCCATCCCCCCGTCGCCGCCTTGTATGAATGAATATTGCTTGTATGGGTACTCGCCATAGGCTTTATCCATGTAGGGTATTGCTTTTGCCGCCAGTTCCAGGACACTGTCCCATTCCATTTTATAGTTTGCAATAAATTTCATGGCACTTGATCCCTGTTTCATTCTGGGGGACAAGGACTCAAATTGCCTGGTTAGGGCTGCAGAATCAATTTTATAAAAAGCATGCAGAACGAGTCCTTTCCTTACAGTTTTAGTGTTGTGTACATAGCCCGGATCTGCAGCCCAAACAAAATCATGAACATTCGGAGCCTTGAATTTCCAGGTATGGGTAGGTCCTTTGCCTACTTTAAGAGGTAAAGTGGATTGCTTTTCATATCCGAAACCTATTTCATGTGCATTTTGCAAATATCCGCTAGCTGCAACCACATATTTACTGTCGATCTGAATGTTGACATCGAAATCACCCCAGACACCATAAAATTCACGGGCTACATAAGGCGTAGGATGCCAGCCTTGTTCATCGTATTCACAAAGTTTGGGATACCATTGTGCCATGCTGAACCTAACACCTTCCTCGTTATCACGTCCGCTTCTCCGGATTTGTACCGGAACCTGGGCATTGAAATCCAGTTCAATCACTGCCCTGGATTGTGGAAATATGGGTTTGGAAAGCTCTACTTTGAGTATGGTTTCATAAAGGGTTGTTTTCTGTGGCTCGCCATTTACCTTGAGATTGTTTACCTGCTGATAGCCAATTTCGTCAGGCTTTAACTTTGAAATCCTGTCTTTTACACGAGCATCCCAATCTGGCCGGCCTCTTACAATCCTTTTTCCGATCTCCTGACTGCGCAAATCCATCATGCTCCCGGGTTGAAATGCATTCCACTGGAGGTGGTAGTACAAGACCCGCATTGTATCAGGTGAATTATTCCAGTAATCCAGACGTTGCTTACCTGAAAATTTATTTCCACCGGCATCAACCACCACATCCATCTTGTAATGTACACGCTGCTGCCACCTGGTCGACTGAGATTTAGCGACTAAAGAGCTCATTATGAGCATGATATACACGAAAACTGAAGTTGTTTTATTCATATTTAAGTTTGATTACGCTTACTAATGCTGGTAAACCCGAACGAAATCGACTTCCATTTTCCGGGGCCAAATTGTTTTATCTACGCCCTTCTGTCCTCCCCAGTTGCCTCCAACAGCCAGATTTAGGATGAGGTACATTTTGTTGTCAAATGGCCATGCATCAACACCAGATTTTTCATTGGGATAGTTGAAGTAATAGACACCATCCATTCCGATTTTCAACACGTCTTTATTCCATTCGAGTTGATAGGTGTGAAATTGTTCAGCACAATCCGGAACCTTTATCTGATTGGCCTTTTGGGTTCCAATAATGTGATTGTATTTTTTGGTGTGAATTGTGCCATGAACTGTGCCATGATCAAATCCAACATGTTCCATAATATCAATCTCTCCATCTTCAGGCCAGCGTAATGGTACTGTAGATGCCAGCATCCAGATTGCAGGCCAGGTTCCAACTCCGGAAGGTAACTTAGCCCTTACTTCTATTTTTCCTTCACTCCAGGCTGCTTTTCCCCTCGTAACCAGTCGCGCAGAACTGAATGACTTATCTTCTATTGGTTCCTGATGGGCTTCAACTATCAGTACACCGTTTTCAACACGGGCATTTTTTGATCTTTTTGCAGTATAATATTGCAGCTCGTTGTTACCCCATCCATTTCCACCTGTATCATATCCCCATTTGCTGCTGTCTGGAAGTCCATTTACTTCAAATTCATCAGACCATATAAGCTTCCATTTATCTGCCTGGCTTTGACCGTTCAGGTTCTGAACCATACTACTGGCAATAATTATGCTGGCAAGGCTTGAGAAGAGTATTTTTTTCATAATAAACTCAATTTAGTACCATTTTATAAATTAAGCCTGATTTTTGGCAGTAATGTTTTTCAATACTACTTTTGCATCGTGTCAACAAACATACATATCCATCATCATCTTATCCCTTAGGTGGGCCTTGATGTGATGTATACATAATTCAGGCTTGCCAATGGTAAGCCTTTTTTATTTTAACGCCTTAAAAATAATAAGTCATGTTGAGAATAGCGGTACAAAAATCTGGTCGACTGTATGAAGATTCGGTTCAGTTATTGAAGGAGTGTGGAATCGATCTTCGCAACGTAAAAGACAGGTTGAGAACAGTGTCGGAAAATTTTCCACTGGAAGTTTTTTTCCTGCGTGATGATGATATTCCTGAGTATGTGGAAGATGGGGTAGCTGATATCGGTATAGTTGGACAAAACGTTTTGCTTGAGAAAGGTAGGAAAGTTATAACTGTAGAGTCGCTCGGTTTTGGAAAATGCCGCCTATCCATCGCAGTTCCCAAGACATTTGACTATACTGGGATTAAAGATTTGGAAGGCAAGCGTATCGCTACCAGTTACCCTGCACTTGTGAAGAGCTATTTGTCTGATAATCAAGTCAATGCATCAATACACGAAATCAGTGGTTCAGTTGAAATTGCTCCCGGAATTGGACTGTCAGATGCAGTTGCAGATCTGGTAAGTAGCGGTGGTACCTTGTTTATGAATGGTTTGAAGGAGGTAGATATTATCCTGGAGTCGCAGGCTGTAATGGTAGCCAAACCGGGTTTAACCCCTGCACAACAATCCATTCTGGATAAGTTATTGTTCAGGATCAGGGCTGTCAAGAAGGCGAAAAAAACAAAATATGTACTGCTTAATGCGCCAAATGATCAGCTTGAAAAAATTATTGCCATTCTCCCCGGGATGAGGAGTCCAACTGTTTTACCTCTGGCTCAAAGCGGGTGGAGCAGTGTTCACAGTGTGTTGAGTGAAGATGAATTCTGGGATAGGATAGAAAGACTCAAAGATGCTGGTGCGGAAGGTATACTTGTTGTTCCAATAGAAAAAATGATCATCTAAATTATGCTTATGCAAATCATTAAGTATCCTGAAAAAGAAACGTGGAAGCAGCTTGTTTCCAGGCCTGAACTGGATAGCGGTGCGTTAATGACAACAGTGAGTAAAATCATTGCAGATATAAAAACAGATGGGGATACTGCACTTTTTGAATACATCAATAAATTTGATGGCGGATTAAATGGGGAACTGAGAATTACCAATGAAGAAATCCGGATTGGTATAGGTGAATTGAGTTCTGAATTGAAAAAAGCTATTGACCTGGCATTCAGCAATATAACCAGATTTCATGCAAGTCAGGTTGATGATGTAAAAAAGATTGAAACCTCTCCTGGGGTAATTTGTTGGCGTCAGTCCATTGCCATTGAAAGGGTAGGTTTGTATATTCCTGGTGGCACGGCGCCTCTTTTTTCAACAGTGCTGATGTTGGGGATACCAGCTCAGCTTGCAGGCTGTAAAGAAGTTGTTTTGTGTACGCCGGCGAACAAAAATGGTCAGGTAAATCCTGCTATTTTATATGCTGCTCAGAAAACAGGAATAAGTGAAATTTACAAAGTAGGAGGCGCGCAGGCAATTGCGGCTATGGGTGTTGGTACTGAATCCATTCCCAAAGTAGATAAAATTTTTGGTCCGGGTAACCAGTACGTTACCGCTGCTAAACAACTTATTCAACTAAATGGTGTGGCTATTGACATGCCTGCTGGTCCGAGTGAAGTTTGTATCCTGGCGGATTCATCTGCCAATCCGACATTCATTGCCGCAGACTTACTTTCCCAGGCTGAGCATGGCATTGATTCACAGGTCTTTTTGGTTTCTGATTCAGAATTTGTGCTTTCAGAAACCCTTCGGGAGTTGAGGATTCAACTTGAGCGATTGGAAAGGAAAAAATTAGCCGCATCTGCTCTCGAAAACAGCAAAGCAATTCTTGTTCACAACCTGGATGAAGGAATGGAGCTTGTGAATGCCTATGCTGCAGAACACCTGATTATCGCATCAGATAAAGCAAGTTATTTTGTTTCAAAGGTTACGCATGCCGGATCTGTATTCCTTGGTAATTATACACCAGAAAGTGCTGGGGACTATGCAAGCGGAACCAATCATACCCTGCCTACTAATGGGTATGCAAGGGCCTACAGTGGCGTAAGTTTAGATAGTTTTATCAGGAAGGTAACATTTCAGCAGATAACCGCTGATGGTATAAAGCATCTTGGTCAAACAATTATTACCATGGCTGAAGCTGAGGGGCTTGATGCTCATGCAGAAGCTGTAAGAATCAGAATTAAATCCCTGAAAGATGTTTAGTCCGGACAATTTAGTAAGAAATAATATCAAATCGCTCAAGCCTTATTCTTCTGCACGAGATGAGTTTAAGGGAGATGCAAGTATTTTTCTCGATGCCAATGAGAACTCACTTGGTTCCCCGCTGTTGAAGTGGTACAACCGTTATCCGGATCCTTTACAATGGAAAATTAAAGAGAAACTGTCAGCCATTAAACAAGTTCCGGTTGAACAAATTTTTCTTGGCAATGGCAGTGATGAACCGATCGATTTATTGTTTAGATGTTTTTGTGAACCGGCCCTGGATGAAGTCATCATCTGTCCACCCACATACGGTATGTATGAAGTTTCTGCCAACATCAATAATATAAGTCTGAACAGGGTTCCGCTTACCGCCAATTTTCAACTTGATCTTCCCGCGCTTGAAGAAGCCATCAGGCCCAATACCAAAATAATCTGGATTTGTTCACCAAACAACCCTTCCGGAAACAGTATTGACAGGCAGGATATTGAAATGGTGTTGAATAATTTCGACGGACTGGTTGTTATTGATGAAGCATATATCAATTTCTCCAGACAGCGTTCCTTCGTTACTGATTTAACTGATTATCCCAACCTGGTTATATTACAAACCTTAAGTAAGGCATGGGGTCTTGCAGCATTAAGACTTGGAATGGCATTTGCTTCCCCGGAAATAATTGGCTACCTGAATAAAGTCAAACCGCCCTATAATATCAGTCAGCCAGTGCAGGATCTTGTCATGAATGCGTTGGATGAAGTTGGTCAGGTTAATGATATGATTCGTGTTTTGGTGGATGAAAGGAAAAAGCTTGAAGCTGATCTTCTAAAATGTAATCAGGTTTTGATTGTTTATCCGTCTGATGCCAATTTCCTGCTGGTGAAGTTTAAGGATGCAAAATCCATGTATAATTATCTTTTGGAAAAAGGAATTGTGCTGCGAGACAGAAGCAATGTATTGTTATGCGACCAGTGTTTAAGGATTACTGTTGGCACTTCAGCTGAGAATGAGCAATTACTTGAAAATATTTCTGGATACAGCCAAACTACAATGCCATGAAGAAAGTTTTATTTATAGATAGGGATGGGACACTTATACTCGAGGCTCCACCAACGTTTCAGATTGATACTTTTGATAAACTGAATTTTTATCCTGAGGTATTTCAGTATCTGTCTCGTATTAACAGGGAGTTTGATTTTGAAATGGTGATGGTTTCCAATCAGGATGGATTAGGTACCAGTTCATTTCCTTTGGATACTTTTGAGCCGGTTCATAATCATATTATGAAAACACTGGCGGGAGAGGGGATTGCTTTTGATGCTGTACATATTGATCCCAGTCTTCCAGAAGAGAATTCCCCAAACAGAAAACCCGGAACGGGTATGCTGACAAGTTATTTTCAGGCTGATAAATATGATTTGGCGGGTTCACTTGTGATAGGCGACAGAATTACGGATATTCAGCTTGCAAACAACCTGGGATGTAAATGTATTCTTTTGAACAATCCAGGAGGGGCAGGATTTATCGAGCTTGATAAACTTTCGCCTGAGCTGCAATCAGCCGTGGCACTGGAAACACAAGATTGGTCAAGTATTTATGCTTACCTCAAGAATGGATTAAGAAGGGTAGAGCATATAAGAAATACAAGTGAAACTAAAATTGCAATCAAACTGGATGTTGATGGTTCCGGTATTTCACATATCAAAACCGGTATTGGATTTTTTGACCACATGCTCGATCAGATTGCGAGGCACGGGAAAATGGATCTGAGTATACAGGTCAACGGGGATTTACACATAGATGAACATCATACAATAGAGGATACAGGAATCGCGTTGGGCGAAGCCATGTACTTGGCTTTATCTGATAAACGGGGTATGGAGCGGTATGGTTTTGCATTACCAATGGATGAGGCTGAGGCTAAAGTTTTAATTGACTTTGGAGGAAGGAACTGGATTGTATGGAATGCGAGCTTTAACAGAGAGAAAATAGGGGATATGCCAACAGAAATGTTTTTTCATTTCTTCAAATCTTTCTCGGATGCAGCAAAATGTAACCTCAATATTTCCTGCTCAGGAGAAAATGAACACCACAAAATCGAAGCTATTTTTAAAGCATTTGCAAAAACCATCAGAATGGCAGTAAGAAAAGATCCCTTTCATGATGCATTGCCTACCACAAAAGGTATCATTTAAAATGAAAGACCCGGTGAGAACACCGGGTCTTTATGTCTTTTTCAGCCAGTTGGATTGTTGTGATGTCGTTTCACGGTCCTGTACCTTGGTTTTTAGGAATTGGAGTTGGCTTTAGGACAATTGGATGTTTGGTTTTTGAATAGGATGTTTGGAAATACTGGATTTGGTTTTTGTTTGGATGATTGGATTTTTTTGGTTTTTCTGGATTGTCGGTTTTTCGGTTTTTCAGTTATTGGATTATTGGATATTGTTAGAAAATTTATTCAAGAAACGAAGGACTGATTCAAAGGAATTGGATGGTTTTTGGTTTTTCAGGATGGTTGGTTTTTAAGTCCGTTTGTTTTTCGTTTAACTTTCTGATACAAAAATAATTCACACATAGGCTTTCAACAAGAGCAAAACCGCCCTTTTATCAGGATTCAGTTTTTACCCTTTTTGGTGTGAAAGTACGTATGGTGAAATAGTATTTCTACGTTTTCAGTTAGCGAGGGCCTGTAAGATATCGTATTTTGTGATAATATGAAGCGTTCCTGTCTCATCTTTACTTAAGACTGCTCCATTTTCTTTGCTGATAAGTTTACTTATTTTCTCAACAGGTGAATTGTAATCAACCATTGGGTAGGCGTTTTCAAGCACATTGCCTATGGGTTCCTTACTGAAGTTATTATCTGAAAACATTTTCTGGAAAATTCCGTTTTCACTGATAGATCCTATCAGTTCATTTCCATTCATGACAGGAATATGTTCTATTTCATATTTTTTCATCAATGCAACGGCATCAGCAATGGGTTGATCTGGATTAACTACGATTAATTTTTGTTTTTGTCCCCTGGAGGTCACGATGTCTTTGAAAGTTTTTACTTCAAGAAAACCTCTTTCCAGCATCCACTGATCGTTATATATCTTGGCAACATAGCGGCTTCCATGATCATGAAGTATACAAACCGCGATATCATCAGGTTTCAACCGATTGCTTAATTGCATAAGTCCCTGCAGACAACTTCCCGCACTGTAACCGCAAAATAACCCTTCTTCCTTTGCAAGCCTCCTGGCCATAATGGCCCCATCTTTATCTGTTACCTGTTCAAAATGATCAATTACAGACATATCAAAGTTTTCAGGAACAAAATCCTCTCCGAATCCTTCTGATATATATGGATGGACTTCACTCATATCTTTGATGCCCGTCTGGTAATATTTTGTCAACAAAGAGCCGTATACATCAATAGCCCAGATTTGGATGTTCGGGTTTTTTTCTTTCAGATACATGGCGGTACCTGTAACTGTTCCCCCTGTGCCAGCAGTACATATTAAATGGGTGATTTTCCCATCAGTCTGCTCCCAGATCTCCGGTCCGGTAGATTCATAGTGTGCCAGCCTGTTGGCAAGATTATCATACTGATTGGCATGAAAAGAATTGGGAATTTCTCTTGCCAATCTTCTCGCAACGGAATAATAACTTCCCGGATCTTCAGGTTCAACGTTGGTTGGACAAACAATCACCTCCGCACCAACTGCACGGAGGATATCTATTTTTTCCTTTGATTGTTTGTCTGTTGTAGTGAATATGCATTTGTATCCCTTGACTACAGCTGCCAGAGCAAGTCCCATTCCGGTATTGCCGGATGTGCATTCTATGATTGTTCCACCGGGTTTCAGTTTCCCTTCTCTTTCTGCTACTTCAACCATTTTCAGTGCCATCCTGTCTTTGATGGAATTGCCAGGGTTGAAATAATCTACCTTGGCCAGTACCTGACAGGGGAGTGCCTTGGTGATGTTATTCAAACGGATTAACGGGGTATTGCCAATGGTTTCGAGAATGTTGTTTTTGATATTCATCTTTGTCTGATTAACAGTACAAAGCTAATTCAAAATCAGCCCTTTGCTGATAAGTTTTTTTCCGGGGTTTCAACTTCAAAACTCAGTTTGGCATTAATCCTGTATGCTTCAATTTTATTGTTTTTGTCAAGCACAACACTGTGTTCCTTTATATACAAAGACCTGATGTTATGAACTGTCTTGGATGCCTCATGAACAGCCTGTTGCGCTGCGTCTTCCCAGCTTTTAGGTGATTCGGCGAGTACTTCAATGACTTTTACAATAGACACGATTTTAGATTTTAGGATGAGCATGCAAGATATCCTGAAATTGTTGGCTGCCTGTTGACAATCATCAGTATAGCATGAAATTTTAATCATCAGATCAAATGACCCTAAATTGGAATTAATTGTGGAGAATCGGTTCTTTTTGAGAAAAAATACAATGCCTAAAAAGAAGCATCAAACACCAGCTACACCACCTGAGATACTACCGCCGGATAGTCCGGAGTACCAGCCCTATATAGATCCAGAGGATCCTTTAATTCCGGAAATCACCCCGGATGATATTCCGGAGGAAGATCCTTTTGAAACGCCACCTGTTGAGGTGCCTCCACCAGGAGAGGGTCCTTGATGATTAAACTCATGCAGGTTACTGATTTGAAATCTGGGAAACCGGCACTTGAAAATTGTAATATTGTATCAGTCGGTTGACAGTATTTATTGCTGATGCCGGTAAGATTAAAGCAGACAATAAGGCTTCGTAAAAAGAGTCAAAAACTGCTGTTTCGCGGAACTGGAGACATCCAGTTCCTTTTTTCATATTAAAAAACCCCAACAAGAGTTGAGGTTTTTAAGTGCCCAGAACAGGAATCGAACCTGCACTACCTTGCGATAACCAGATTTTGAGTCTAGCGCGTCTACCAGTTCCGCCATCTGGGCTCAGGACTGCAAATGTATCATTTCCTGTTTTAACAACCAATAGTTTCTGCATATTTCTGTCTATGACTTTTATTGAAGTATGTAACTATCGGCGAAAATGTTTGGACATGGGTTTTAATCATACCAGTTCCACGTAAAAAAGGGATCAATTTTTTGAATTGATCCCTTTTAGTTTAATACCTATAATTCTAGTATTTATAAGAAAATCCTATTGAAAATGATTGAAAGGGGCTTAAAGAACTAAAGATTTGATCTTTTGCATTATATCCTCTAAAAACAAAATCTACATTGTCGTTCAAAATATTCTCAGCCCTTAAATTTAAGTTTACCTTTTGTTTTTTACCCAAAGATTTATTGAAAGATAAGCTCAAATTATTATAAGGTAGACTATATACATCTGGGAACAATCCCGATCCAACAATTGAAATGGTAGGTCCTTTAACATTGTAGAACATTCCTAGATTTAAACCTTTATCTGCATCTGCGTAAGTAAATCCAGCATTTATGATATAGGGAGATTGACCAGCCATTGGTCTTGTTTTTTTCAAATTTTCTCCTGCTTTCTCATAAGCTTTTCTAGCATTATATTCAACATCTGTCATTGTTATTGAGGATTTGACAAATGTTATGTTAGCGTTGAAGTTGAATTTTTCTAACTTTTCTGAGATAAAATCAAGTGATTTATTTATTTCAAGTTCAGCGCCAATCAGATTTCCATTACCTACATTTCTTGGTTGATATTCAGTTGAAGTTTGTTGCTGAGGAATGCGAACCAATTCAATTGGATTCTGGAAAGACTTGTAAAAAATAGAAATTGATAGAATTTCAGCACCAGAAAAAAAAGATTCCCATCTTAAATCTAAATTATCAATCATAGTAGGAACTAGTTTGCCATTCCAGTCATTGTATGAAAACAAACTACCATTGAAAATTCTATTTGTTAATGGGTCAATAATTTGTGCGAATGATAATTCTTTGAAAGAAGGTCTTGCAGTTGTTTTTGAATATGAAGCCCTAAAGTTAGTTTTGGCACCAGCTTTTTGAATCAAATTAATACTTGGGAAGAAATTAATCTGATTAAGTACTTTTTCATTAACAAGATTCTTACCACTTACAATATCTCCAGAAGCAAATCTTTGGTCTCTTCCGGTATGAAACTGTGTATAGTTTTCTATCCTAACACCGAAAATACCTTTTAAGTTTTTTGATAGGTCTATTTCATCTAGAATATAGCCACCCAAGTTGTTGATCTTGGAATTATATTCATTGGAGTTGGGATTAGAGTTACCAGATACATAATAAATATTATTTTGATTACTAGGGTAAATATTATTATCTATTAAAATATTGTTGGCATTAGTGCCCCAATTTTGTTGTTGTGAACCAAAAAATTGTATGTTATAGAACTTTATTTCATAATTTCTCTCCCTCATAACTTGTAATGCACCAAATCTGATTACATTTTTCTTACCAATTTTTTTCTCTAAATCTAATTTAAAAGATAAATTTTCCTCATCTAAATATCTCCAGATTCTGGACGGATTGCCACCTGCTCCTGGATTAAAATAAGTTCTTCCTGGGTCAATGGTAAATGCTGTTTTTCTTATATCAGGGTCATTTGCAACTGAATTTGTTTTTCCAATGGCCCAATCTATTTTCCAACCATTTTTTAAATTATTAATCACATGAGATCCTGAAAGTTGCAAGTTTGTTATGCTTCTTTCACTATATTCAATATTATCAGATGTAGCAAGATAGCCTGATTGGCCAACACCATCTGAATTATTAAAAATATCGAATTTACCGGCTCTGCTTTCTCCACTTTGTAAGCGAATGATATTGAACTTAATTTTATTACGTTCTGTTTTGTAAGCTAAACCACCTAAAGCACCCCATAAAACATTCTCTTCACTTAGTTTTCCACCAAGTGTATTTGCTGCTACCAATTCTGACTCATTTGGGTTTATATTTTTTTGATATTCACCATATTCTATACCATCGTATAATTTCTGATCAAAACGATATGATAGGGCCGCTACGTAACCTAATTTTGGTTTTCCCTTCTTATCACCAGATTTATCTAGGTCAATTTGATCTCCGATTGAAAAACCAAATGAAAAATCTGTAAAACTTTGTTTTTCTGTTGCCCCTAATGTAGGATTGAAAGACTTTACAAAACTATTTACAGCAGTTGCGGGATCTCCTGAAATTGGAGTGGGTATATTGTTATTTAATCGAGCTATTTCCGGAAGTTCACGGGTTCCATCGTCCATTCCTAACCAGTCTAATTTTCCTCTGTTACCTGTTAAGAACCCTTTGTTAAAATGCATATTTGGGTTATAGCTAGTAGAAGCAGAAATATTTAATATTTTTGAAGTAGGAAAATCATTAGTCTCAATATTCAATAGACCCCCTGTAAAATCTGCAGGCATATTGGGTAAGAAGTTTTTTGAGACAATGATATTGTCAATAAGTGCAGTTGGAAAGATATCCATCTGAAGTGAGTTCCTATCTGGATCGAGTCCAGGTATATCTAGACCATTTAATGTTGTTTTTGAATAACGGTCACCCAATCCTCTAATATAAACATATCTTCCACCTTCAATTGAGACTCCTGTTACTCTTTTTGCAGCTTCTACTGCAGTTGCATCACCAATTAATTTAATTTTGGCAGCTGAAATACCATCCATTAACATCAGCGATTTTCTTTTAAGCACTGCAATAGCTTCTTCTGACGCTCTTTTATACTTTTTTGCAGTAACTACAATTTCAGTCATATCTTTTTTGTCCAAAGACAAAATAACATCTGGAATTACTGTTATATTCTTATCAGTAATTTGTATTTCAGTAATAATTGTAGTTTCAAACCCCAAACTGCTGATTTCAATATTATAGTTACCAACTGGCCCTATGAATGTAAAAGCTCCTTCAAGATCACTTAAAATTGTTTTTGAGGATGAAGTTCCGGTTATTTTTATGGATGCTGACATGGAAGGTTTTCCAGTATTACCATCTATAACTCTTCCTCTCATTGTCCCAGTTTGGGATTGAATGGCACCAAAAAATAATAGAAATATGCTAAGAAGTATTGATTGTTTCATTGTATTTAATATAAAACAAACGGTTGAATGTTACTTCAACCGTTTGTATATAATTTTCTGAAAACTATTTTAATTTATCTGCAATTGCTGTCCAAGACCAACCATTAAATGCTGTCAAATCAGCATATGCTGCAGTTCCAGCAGTTATTGTTGAAGGGATAGTGGAAGCAACAGTTGCACCATTGATGTACTTCCATAAATCAGCTGGAGGTACATCTAGTTTGATATTTTCAAATACTATTCCAGAAGTAGTTGTATAAGTTGTGAATACTTCTGTAATGTTTTGTGTTGTTGCTGAGAAACCTTTAGCGTAAATATTTCTAAGATTTACAATTGTATTAGCGTCGTTATCTATGCAGTTTCCTGCACTACCAGTTGTAACAACGAAGCCTTTGTTAAATGTATGTCCAGATAAATCAACGCCATAAGTACCCTCTGGTCCATCTAATTCAAAGCTGCTACCAAGGGCAGTGATGATTGCGAAATTCTCAACAGTTCCTCTATAGGCTTGATCTGTGTCTAGACCGTCATCACCTGCATTCCAAACAACTACATTTTTACAATTTACAGTTCCACCGAACCACTCGATACCATCATCTTGATTACCTATAACCTCAATGTTTTCTACAACAGTACCAGAGCCTACACCACCGAAAGTGATACCATTAATCTCGTTACCAGCACCGATTTCTGTACCACCATGACGAACTGAAATATATTTAAGTACACCTGAATTGTCAGCATCATCAGAACCACCATATAAACCATTTGGGTCAGAAGTTGGAATACCTTCAATTTGTACCTCATTAATCTGTGTTCCAGCAGACGATGCAGAAATTTTAGCCTTACCTAAAACAATCAATCCACCCCACAAACCATTAACAGTTGGACTAAGGTTAGGTGAAGCAAATTTGCCAGCTGCTACATCAGCAATTGATAATTCGTCTGCTATTGATGTAAAAATAATTGGTTTTGTAGCTGTTCCTGCAGCGTTTATTTTTCCGCCTCTTGCAATTAGAAGAGCAGTTGCATTTGCACCAGCACCTGCTTGACCTTTAATTATTGTACCAGGCTGTATTGTTAAAGTAGCGCCAGCGGTAACTGTAATCCTAGCACCTAGAATCCATACTTTATCAGCAGTCCATGTAGTATTTGTAGTTATATTTGAAGTAACAACTTGTTCAGTAGATTTTTTTGTAATTTGTATTACCGCAGTTGCCTCTGCTCTTTTGCCATCTGAATCAGTTACAACCAATTTAACTGCACCAGCACCATCAGAAGAAGTTGTAAAATTAATTTCAACTGTTGATCCTGAAACAGTTCCGTTTGCATTTGATACTGTTACATTAGTACCTGTAGCTGTGAAATTGGCTTGTAATTTAGAATCATAAGATACATTGAAAACTACCTTACCACTTTCACCTGCAACCAGAGAAGTCACTGAAGAAGGTCCGGAAACAGTTGGTGCAGTGAAAACAGGTACTTCTTCTTTTTTACAAGCTGACAGCAAAATCAGCGTACCTAACAATGTGTTTAAAATCAGTTTTTTCATACTTTTTTAATTTGAGTGCAAACTTAAACTAATGTGTAAATAGCTTAGCATTAACTAATTGTTAACTGGCGATTACACCAGCATAATACGCTTTAATCATTGATTATCAATTCTTAAAGCTTGACCCATAACAATTTATTAATATATCTGTAGTAATGGGTTTTTGTTTTAATAATGTACCCGAAATTAGAATCGAACCTGAACTACTTTGCCATAACTTGATTTAGAGTCAAGCACGTCTACCAGTTACGCTATACGGGCATATTAAATAGAAAGAATCATACCCTGTTTTAACAACCAATAGTTTCTGCATATTTCTGTCTATGACTTTTTAATTTTGTACCTTTGTAATTATTATACGGGGCTGACCGGTATCGACAGCGTAGATCTTTGAAAGTAAGCATGCAGTGCGTTGCGAATGTTGCACTTTAATCTGAACTCGAAACCAATAAATGGCGAGAATACTTACGCCATGGCTGCCTAATCAGAGATTAGCGCACCCATTATAGCCGACTGACGGGCCTGCCTTTGCCAAGTCACTCCGCTGAATCAAAAAAAACTAGGCTGCTTCAACCTCAGGCTGTGCCTGTTGACTAAGACCATTCAGCTACGGAAATTGTTGGTTTGTTTGGTTCCTGCAGTTTCCCTACAATCAATTCCAAAATAAGCATGTAGAAAGCTTTCGGCGAATATGTTTGGACGTGGGTTCGAATCCCACCAGCTCCACTTTTAACTCGATCCCTGAGTTAGAAATCCGCCCCTCAGCATAAATGGCTGAGGGGCTTTTTCTTCCCCCGCACCAGCTCAAAAGGGGCTCAGATACATGTCTGACAAAGGTTTCATGAATTTATGTGCTAATTAGAATAGCTGAAATTTCATGGCAATTTGTGTGGATTTGTTTCAAGAGTTTTCTGATGGTGTAAGCTCCCCTTATTTTTGGACCAATTTGGATTAGAGTTTTAGGGGTTTTTAGTAATTCTAGGGAAACGGATTAAATAAATTCTGCCGGCGGTACAAAACCGAGTGCTGCATGTGGTCTTTCATGGTTATAATCCATTCGCCACTGTTCAGCAAGCATTCTGACTTCATCGAGTGT
>CAMAXV010000011.1 GCA_945862385.1 Chitinophaga pinensis | reverse complement strand
ATGAAGGGTAAAGTGGTCGACGAAGTAGAGAAAGGGTATATGTTGAATGATAAAATTATCCGTTTTTCAAAAGTTGTGGTAGGAAAATAAGCGTTAACATTAAATTAGAAGCATGTCAAAAAGGGATTATTACGAAATTCTTGGTGTTACCAAATCTTCCACTGCTGATGAAATAAAGAAAGCATACCGCAAGGTGGCAATGCAGTTTCATCCCGACCGTAATCCGGGCGATAAAGCTGCAGAAGACAAATTCAAGGAAGCTGCTGAGGCGTATGAAATTCTGAGCGATCAGGATAAGCGGGCTCAGTATGACCGGTTTGGACATGCTGGGATGAATGGCAACCGTGGTTTTGGCGGTGGTGGGCAGGGTATGAATATGGATGACATATTCAGCAATTTCGGTGACATTTTCGGTGATGATATTTTTGGCAGCTTTTTTGGAGGTGGTGGCAGACAAAAGAGTGGTGGACGAGCAAGGGGCACCCGGGGAAGTAATCTGAGGATCAAACTCAAAATGAATTACGAGGAGATTGCAAAAGGGGCCAGTAAAACAGTTAAGGTAAAAAAATATACAGGGTGTAATGCATGCTCAGGCACAGGAGCCAAGGATAAGAATGCTGTTCAAACCTGTTCAACATGCAGTGGCAGCGGACAGGTCAGAAAGGTTACCAATACCTTCCTTGGTCAGATGCAAACCGTTGGTACCTGCCCCACCTGTAATGGCGAAGGTTCTACCATAACCAGTAAGTGTACCTCATGTAAGGGGGAAGGGCGTGTGTATGCTGATGAAACTGTAAGCATTGATATTCCTGCAGGGGTTGCTGATGGTATGCAATTGAGCTTGGGTGGTAAAGGAAACGCAGGCGAACGGGGTGGTGCGAATGGAGACCTTATTGTTGTAATAGAAGAAGAAGCACATGCTGAGCTTCATCGGGATAACCTGAATGTTATTTTCGACCTGCACATTAGTTTTCCGGATGCTGTGTTTGGTACGCAGATAGAGGTTCCAACCATTGACGGCAGGGCTAAAATTAAAATACCTCCGGGAACGCAAAGCGGTAAGATTTTCAGGTTAAAAGGAAAGGGTTTTCCTTCGATAAATTCCTATGAAAAGGGAGATCAGCTTATTCACGTAAATATCTGGACTCCACAGGAACTCAATGCTGATGAAAAACAACTGATTGAGAAATTGAAGGATGCCAAGAATTTTCAGCCTGCTCCTGATAAGAATGAGAAGAGCTTTTTCAATAAGATGAAGGAAATGTTCGGATCGTAAATTAATCTGCGAGTTGCATGATTTTGTTCAGGTTCCGGCCAAAACCATTGTAATCAAGTCCGTAGCCAACAACAAACAAATCAGGGATTTCAAATCCGAGATAATCGATTTGAATGGGATGAACGGTAGCTGCTTTTTTGTGAAGCAGTGAACAAATTCTAAGGGATCTGGGTTGCTGATGCTGCAGTTGAGGAAGGAATGCTGTAAGCGTTTTCCCCGTATCAACGATGTCTTCAATGATGATTACATCCCTTTCAAAGAGATCACGGTCAAGCCCAATGGCCGTAATTACCTGACCGGTAGACTGGGTGCCTCTATAGGAAGCCAGCTTGATGAAACAGATCTCCGCAGGAACATGTATCAGCTTAAAAAGGTCTGACGCAAACATGAAGGAACCATTCAGAATTGCTATAAATAAAGGGTTCTTATCAGCATAATCAGTATTGATTGCGTTGGCTATCCTTTCAACCTCAGTTTGAATTGTTTCCTTTTCAAGATAAGATTTGAATTGCTTATCAAGTACCTGCTCCATTGATGCCATGGTAGAAATTTATCGTTTAGCCAGAAGGGGGCGTTTAGAAGTCGTTGATCTGAGGTTTAGTTGTTGTCCTACTTTAGGTTCCATCCCTTTTTTCAACTTATTCAACTGTAATAAGCTGGACAGTTTAATTCCTTCGAGCTGGCTGATTTCATAAAGTGATTCACCTTTACGAACCTTGTGAAATTCCTTTTTTCCAGTTTTCTTTTTTGCCTGTAAAAAAATTAACTGGTCCTGTTTTAGGGTAGTGGTGCTGGAGGGCAGGTCATTGTAAGTTAATAACGCGGATAGTTGTATTCTTTTGTCTTTGGCAATGCTCAACAAAGAAACTCCTTTTTCCGCCTCAATGACTTTGAGTCCATTTATCTTAAATATTGAGCCGTAATTAGTTTTTGTATTCGTTGAGACCCTGCCGGATGTAACTGTTTTTTTATTGGGTAACGATGATGTGGATGAGTTTTTGGCAGAAACAACTGTTTCTGATCTCTCTTCGTCAATCGCAGGGCCGGACACTGTTGGTTTTTTGAATCCAGGATTTGCCTGTTTGCTTTCATTCAATGCAGCAAAATAGGTTGAAAGATCAGGCTCATCCTGTCCCTCTTCGGCTGCATAATTATTCAATACATTCAGTTGGTAAGTTTCGATGTATTTGATAAGGGTTTGGGCGTATACGGGACTGGTTGCGTAGCCAGCTTTTTTCAAACCCCAGGCCCAGCCTTCATAATCATTTGGGTCAAGCTCAAAGAGCGAAGCATACCTTTCCTGTGATTTGAGGTAATTGGAATGATCTTCATAAGATTCCTCTGCTTGTTCATATTGCCTGAAACATTCACCTCTTGCATCATCATCATGGTAAACTTTACCACCCGTCCAGCTGGATTTGCATTTAAGTCCGAAATGGTTGTTGGATTTTTTTACCAGCATACTTTTGCCTGCACCTGATTCATGTATTCCCTGTGCAATCTTTATGGAGGCAGGGAATCCTGTTCTGTTCATCTCTCTGATTGCAATGGGGGCGTATGTTTCGATGTACTCCAGAATGGACTCACGGTACATGTCTTGTGCCAAAGACTGGTTGGCAAAAACAATAAAAACAAACAAACCGAAACAAAGATATTTTCTAATCATTTTCATCATCAGCACATCATTTTAATCGAATTAGGGTAAGTCCGTCTCGAATTGTCAGCATCAGCTTTTCAACCCGGGCATCCTGTTCCACATGCTTATTGAATGCATCAATCGCCTTGGCATTCTTTCCGCTCAACACCGGCTTTAGCACTTCGCCATGAAAAAAAACATTATCTGCAAGTATCCAGCTCCCAGGTTTCATTTTTTCTTTCAGGTATTCATAATACCCGATGTAACCTGTTTTGTCAGCATCCAAGAAAACCAGGTCCCAGCTTTCGTTCAGTTCCCTGATAATTTCAAGTGCTTCACCCTGGTGCAACTTGATCTGATGGGCAAACCTGCTCCGGGCAAAAAAAGCCAAAGCTGTCTGCGCATCTTTTTCCCTTTTTTCAATCGTATGTACTATGCCATCTGAGAGCAGCCCTTCTGCCAGGCAAAGCGCACTGTATCCTGTAAATGTTCCAATCTCCAGGATTCTGCTCGGCCTGATCATCTTGCTGATCATGCTAAGTAAACGGCCTTGCAAATGGCCACTTATCATGTGAGCTTCAGGATGATTGGCAAGGGTATGCGCATGGATCTCCTCCAGCAATCTGTCCGGTTCTGAACTATGCTTTTGTGCATACTCATGGGCAGCTGTCAGGATGATATCCATGTTATGCAAAATTAAGGTCTTCCGTTCTGCCCGACAAATGCAGCATGGTTAATTATCCCCAAAGTTATCAATCCACTTTGTTTGAGATCAGCCAGAGCCCTGCGAATGTTAACAAGCCATTGATAAGGAGCATCTCAAATCCTATCTGGTACCCCTGAAGCCAGGTTGCTGCATTTTTTGCCAGGATATAACACAGGGTTGGTGCGAGGAGGCAGACGCCAGTTACCCCGTAACCACCGCCCAGTTTTCTTTTGGTAAGTATGCCAAAGAAGAACAGTCCGAGTAACGGACCATAGGTGTAACCCGCTAGGTCAAGTATAATATTGATGATTGATTTGTTGTCAATCCATTTGAATACCATGATACATGCAAGAAAGACAAAGGCAAAACTGATGTGCACGATTCGCCTGGTGCGTTTTTGTTGTTCCTCATCCATACTGGCATTGCGCTGTATACCTAAAATGTCAATGCAAAAAGACGATGTCAGGGCTGTCAGTGCCCCATCTGCACTGGGGAAAAGTGCTGAAATCAATGCAATTATAAAAATTATCCCGATTGAAGGTGGGAGATGAAACAATGACACTGTAGGGAAGAGGTCGTCTCCAATGATATTCTTACCTGAAAAAAGGAATTGTTTGCCCTCATAGGCGGCACCCTGGTTACTCATAAAGAGGTATAACAAGCCACCTAAAATGAGGAATAAAAGATTCACCACAACTAGTGTTGCAGTAAAAGTCATGATATTTTTTTGAGAGTCCTTTACGTTGCTCACACTGATATTTTTCTGCATCATCTCCTGATCCAGCCCGGTCATGGCAATGGCAATAACAGCCCCTCCAATGATGTGTTTGAGGAAAAATGATTTGCTGTTGACATCCGTGTCAAAGATTTTAGTGAGTCCGCGTGCAGACATGTCAGACATGGCCTGAAAAAGTGAGAGATCCATTTTGCTGAGGATATAAAACAGGCAGATGACCAGTCCGAGCAGCATAAAAGTGGTCTGCAGGGTGTCTGTATACACAATTGTTTTCACCCCTCCCTTGAAAGTGTAAAGAAGAATCATCAAAAGTATCAATGCTGCAGTAACCATGAAAGGCACACCCATCTGGTCAAGGATAAAAATTTGTAAAACATTGATAACCAGAAAAAGACGTGCCGTTGCGCCAAATGTGCGGGAAATGATAAAGAAAAGCGCTCCTGTCTTGTAGCTTTCTTTCCCAAAGCGCTGGTCAAGGTAGTGGTAAATGGAAGTCAGGTTAAGTTTATAGTAGAGCGGGATAAGCACATAAGCGATAACCACATAGCCGAAAATATAGCCGATTACCACCTGGAAATACCTGAATCCTGTGAAATCACCTCCTGTAAAGTTACCCACAGTTCCGGGAACGGATACAAACGTAACACCCGATAATGAGGTGCCAATCATCCCAAATGCAACGAGCATCCAGTTTGAATTTCTGTTTCCAATGAAGAAAGATTCGTTGGTTGCATTCCTTGCCGTGTAGATTGATACACCCAAAAGCAGTATAAAATACCCCAAAACAAAAGAAAAAAGCAGAATTGGTGACATGATTTTCGCGTTGTTTAAGCAAGGTAATGCATTTAAAAATATCTACTTTTGGGCATGCTAAAAAAGCTGGACATTCAAAACTATGCAATCATTGCCCGACTGACCCTTGAGCCGGCATCCGGGATGGTTATCATTACTGGTGAAACTGGTGCGGGTAAGAGTATTTTGCTGGGTGCACTCGGGCTGGCACTTGGAGACAGGGCTGATAGTGCTCAAGTGCGGGATAAAGAGAAAAAAACCATTATAGAAGCTGTTTTTATCGTTCAGGAAACCACCGTACTTAAAAAACTGTTGCAGAATGCCGATATTGATTCAGATACCGAGATCATACTACGCAGGGAAATTCAGGCCAATGGGAAGTCAAGGGCATTTGTAAACGACACACCCGTTGCCCTCAATCAGTTACAGCTCATAGCAGGGCACCTAGTTGACCTTCACCAGCAATTTGATACACTTGAACTGGGAAACAGGCATTTTCAGCGGGCGTTGTTGGACGCTCGTGCAGGTGCAGTTGGTTTAATGGCAGATTATACAAATCAATTTGAGCGATATACTGTTCTGAATAAAAAAATCCAGGACGCACGGGCACGCATGCTGAAAGCGAATCAGGAATCTGAGTATAAGTCATTTATCCTGCAGGAGCTTCAGGGACTGAAATGGACTGCCGGGGAAGGTAAAATAATTGCTGAAGAGTTGCAGGTCTTGAGCCATGCAGAGCAGCTTAAATCAGGCATTGGAAAAGCGGTTTATGCATTTCATGAGGGTGATCAGCCGATTATCTCCCAGCTGAGGTCCCTGCTCTCTCAACTTCAGCCACAGGCAGCCTACCATCCTGCATTGCCTTCTCTGGTGGCAAGATTTGATGCTGCCTATGTTGAGTTGAAAGACATTGCCACTGAGCTGGAGAGTTTGTTAGACAGTGTGCAAGTTGATGACCTGCGTATGGAACAATTGAATGAGCGTCTGGCATTGGCACAGCGTATTGCCAAAAAGCATGGGCTAGCCGACGTGGATGAGCTGCCGCTGGTAGAAAAGCAGTTTGCAGAAGAGCTCGTTGTTTTTGAAGATGCAGAATCGGCACTAAAGGCATTGGAAAAAGAAATGGAAACTGTACAGCAACAGGCCCTGGCTTTGGCTAAGGCCTTGCACGAAAAGCGGCTTGCAGAAATTCCGATGCTGGAAAAGGCTACGATGGCATTGCTAGTGCGGGTTGGAATGCCAAATGCGCAATTGAAGATTGACCTGAAAACCACAGGGTTGACCGCGGGTGGAACTGACGATGTGGTGTTTTTGTTTGATGCCAACCGCAGTGGTCAATTTGAACCCCTCCATAAAGTTGCCAGCGGAGGTGAATTGAGCAGGCTGATGCTAGTGTTGAAATCACTTGTAGCGCATTCACTGGAAATGCCAACACTTATTTTTGATGAGATAGACAGCGGCATCAGTGGAGAAGCCGCCAGGCAGGTTGGTTTGCTGATGCAGGAGCTTTCATCCCATCACCAGGTTATAGCAATCACACACCAGCCTCAGATTGCTGCTTTGGCGAGTCAGCACCTTTATATTTACAAAACTGCCAGCCAGGAACAGGTTACTACGCAGATGCGTGAGCTAACAGGCGATGAGCAGGTTTCGGCAATTGCCAGGATGATGGCAGGTGATAAGCCCAGTGAAGCTGTGCTTGCCACTGCCAGGGAAATGCTGATGCCTGGGGTTAAAAAAAAGTAGATATTAACGTGTTGTGGCATTAAAACGCGTGAAATGCCCCTCCTGTTCAGGATGGGAGTTATTAAAATTTTAATATCACTACAGGTTAGATATTGGACTGATTGATAAAGTTTCAGTTGCGATTTGGGCATTAAAAGCTAAACGAACTATATTTGCCAGCAAATCGATGATTATGTCCAACCAATTGCTCAAAGGGAAAAAGGGAATCATTTTTGGTGCACTGGATGAAAAATCCATTGCTTGGAAAACAGCACTTGCATGTCATGCTCAGGGTGCTCAGCTCGTGCTCACCAATGCTCCGGTTGCATTGAGGATGGGAGAGATCAATAAACTTGCTGAGCAGATCAATGCACCAGTTATTGGGGCTGACGTGGTTAACATGGATGACCTTAAAAATCTCTTCGAGCAGAGCATGCAGCACTTTGGTGGTGGTGTTGATTTTATCCTGCATTCAATTGGCATGAGCCTCAACGTCCGCAAGGGCAAGCAATACACGGAGATTGATTATGGCTTTAATCAGAAGACGCTTGACATCTCCGCCATGTCTCTTCACAGGGTGTTGCGTACTGCCTACGAAATGGATGCCATCAACGAGTGGGGGAGTGTAGTAGCGCTTACGTACATAGCTGCACAGCGTGTATTCCCTGATTACAATGAAATGGCTGACGCCAAGGCCTTGCTGGAAAGTGTTACGAGGAGTTTTGGCTACCACTATGGTGTGAAAAAGAAAGTAAGGGTCAACAGCATATCCCAATCTCCTACCAGAACTACAGCTGGAAGTGGAGTTAAGGGCTTTGATGGGTTCATGAACTATGCAGAAAAGATGAGTCCGCTCGGCAATGCTTCCGGCGAGGACTGTGCTAACTATTGTGTTTCCTTATTTTCAGATATGACCCGCATGGTAACCATGCAAAATCTTTTCCACGACGGAGGATTCTCTTTCACAGGTGTTACCGCGGCGGTGATTGAGCAAATGGAAAAATAAATTAAACAAACTGCATGAAAAATTGGAGAAATTACCTGGGAATGGTAGGTGTGGTAACTGGCTCAATGACATTTGTTCCGCAGGTTTACCAGGCCTGGGTAACCCGTTCTGTGGGTGATTTGTCAATTTGGATGATACTTATCCTCCTCCTAAACGTATCTATCTGGTTAGTTTATGGTATTACAGGGAAAGACAAACCGATGATCCTGGCTAACCTGATCATTATGGCCTTGTCTCTGGCGATGCTTTATTTCAAGCTGACCTTCTAATAAAAAAACCACCGTTTGGTGGTTTTTCATGGGAAAGTTTCAATACTCGTCCTCATTGAAGAAGAAGTCTTCCTGACTGGGATAATCAGGCCAGATATCATCAATGCCTTCATAAATATCCCCTTCATCATCCAGTTCCTGGAGATTTTCAATCACCTCAATGGGAGCACCGCTCCTGATGCAATAGTCGATCAATTCGTCTTTGGTTGCAGGCCAGGGAGCGTCTTCAAGATAAGATGCTAATTCAAGTGTCCAGAACATAGGGCTCTGTTTTATATTTCGGCAAAAGTAATGGTTAATTCTGTAATACCAATTCACAGATATACACAGATTTTTTGGAAAATAATATCCGACAGCGAATGGTTCTTTGTTAAATTTGAAAAATGTTGGAGGGAAAAGGGATAAACAAGCATTATGGTCCGTTGCAGGTATTGAAAAATATCGATTTGTCTATTGGTCAGGCAGAGATTGTCAGCATTGTAGGCTCATCAGGAGCAGGGAAGACAACCCTGTTGCACATTTTGGGTACGCTGGACAAACCCGATGGTGGCGAGGTCTTTTTTGATGGCCATCGGATTGATCAGCTACAAGGAAAGGCACTTGCCAGATTTAGAAACAGGCATACCGGATTTGTATTCCAATTTCATCACCTCTTGCCGGAATTTACTGCACTTGAAAATATTTGCATGCCTGGCTGGATAGCTGGTTCATCAACCCGGGAGTTGGAGAAAAGGGCTAATGTGTTGATGGATATGCTTGGGATTGGCGCCAAAGCTGAAGATAAGCCTGGTACTTTATCTGGAGGAGAACAACAGCGTGTTGCAGTAGCCCGGGCACTCATAAATAAACCGGCAATAGTTTTTGCCGATGAACCAACTGGTAATCTTGATTCTGCCAATGCCAATGCGCTGCACAACTTATTTTGTTCGCTCAGAGACGAACTGGGTCAGACATTTGTGGTTGTGACACATAATGAAGAGCTTGCAGCTATGAGTAACAGGGTATTGCAGCTGAGAGATGGCAGCTGGGTATCCTGAATGGCTCAGGAAAGTCTTGGTTTCCAGGGAGTTTCAGATACATTGAGCCATTTGGCTGCAGTTCTGCCCAGCGTAAAGAGGTAGTCGCTGAGTCTGTTGATGTATTTGACCATCAGGTTTTCCGAACTGTCACCTGACTGAAGCAGCGCAACAATCAACCGTTCTGTTCTTCTGCATACGCACCGGGCAATATGAATTTGAGAAACAACAGGGTGCCCTCCGGGGAGTATGAAATACTTCAGTGGTTCAAGTGATTCATCCATCCTGTCCATTTCATTTTCCAGCAATGTAATATCCTCTTCCTTGAGATCGGGTATTTTGAGGCTTGTTTCTTTGTTGGGGTCGCATGCAAGGGCTGAGCCTATGGTGAAAAGCCTGTCCTGTATTTCACCAAGTATATGTCTGGTCTGGTCATCGGTTAACAGATCTCTGCACATTCCGATGTGAGCATTCAGCTCATCCAAGGTTCCATAAGCCTCAATACGCTCATGTGATTTAAGAACTTTAGTTCCTCCAATCAATGAGGTTGTTCCTTTATCTCCTGTCTTGGTGTAAATTTTCATTGCCATAACCACATTTGCTTTTTAAGATAATGTGGAAGTCAAACAATTGTTCGGCAGAATATCAAATAAATTTTAAACAACGCTGGCCGCATTTTTTACCTTATCGCTTTCTATCAGGCCGTCCCTCAAACGGATCACTCTTTTGGCGTAATTGGAAATATCTTCTTCATGGGTGACGAGCACTACGGTATTGCCATCATCATGAATTTTGGAAAATATATTCATGATTTCATAAGAGGTTTTAGTGTCGAGGTTTCCTGTTGGTTCATCGGCAAGGATAATCGACGGATTGTTTACCAGGGCCCTGGCAATTGCCACACGCTGACACTGTCCGCCAGAAAGTTCATTGGGTTTGTGATGACTTCTGTCAAGCAGGTCTACCTTACGCAACACTTCATGCGCCATTTCAAGCCGCTGTTTTTTAGCTATGCCAGCGTAAACCAGTGGGAGTGCAACATTTTCAAGTGCTGTCAGCCTCGGCAACAGGTTAAATTGCTGGAAAACAAATCCAATTTCCTTGTTCCGTATGTCTGCCAGGTCATTATCAGGCATGGTACTCACATCATGGCCGTTGAGGATATATTTTCCCATGCTTGGTGAGTCGAGGCAGCCAAGTATATTCATGAGGGTGCTTTTGCCGGAGCCGGATGGCCCCATCAGGGCTACATATTCATTTCTGAGGATATCCAGCGTGATCCCCTTTAAAACCTGAAGCTCCTGTTTGCCCATGAAATAACTTTTCCTGATCTCTTCAAGGTGTATGACGGAGTCTTGCATGCGTTTATTTTTTGATGACTTTTGGTACAGTAAAAAATTGGCCAGCTGGGGCAGGTGCATTTGAAAGTGCCAGGGCAGGAGATACAGAACCTTTTATTTCATCGTTACGGAGTCTGTTCTCTTCGCCGCTGATATGGGTTAAAGGTTCAATACCTGACGTGTCGAGCTCATTTAGTTTTTCCACAAAGCCAATCATTTGCTGTAAATCAGCCTGTATTCCGGCTAATTCCTGATCGGTAAATTCCAGCCTGGCCAAAGCAGCCAGTTTGAGTGTCATTTCCCTGTTCAGTTCCATATTAGTCTGTTAATTGCAAATTTAATCATTATCCGGGCATATTTGTGGAATACTTGATGAGCGGAAATGAGATAGGATGGTGTGGTTGAAGGAGTATACATTCATTATATTTGCGGCATGAACAGTGAAAAAGCAATTGTCATGAGTGGGATTCGTCCCACAGGTTATCTGCATCTGGGCAACTATTTTGGCGCCATGCGCAATTATGTAAAATTACAGGAGTCTTATACCTGTTATTTCATGGTTGCTGACCTCCATGCACTTACTACGCATCCTGATACGAAAGAATTGAAAGAGAATGTGCACCGGGTAATTGCAGAAAACATAGCCTGTGGCATTGATCCTGAAAAGGCAGCACTGTATTGCCAGAGCCATATCAGGGAAACATCAGAGCTTTATCTTTATCTCAATATGCTTGCTTACCTCGGTGAGCTGGAAAAGACAACCACTTTTAAGGATAAGGCCAGGCTGCAGCCGGATAATATCAATGCCGGACTGCTTACATACCCCGTTTTACAGGCGGCAGATATTATTCTGCACCGTGCAACCTGGGTTCCTGTGGGCAAGGATCAGGAACAACACCTGGAAATGTCGAGGAATTTTGTCAAGCGGTTTAACCACAGGTATGGAGAAATTTTTCCTGAGCCCATGGCCTATAATTTCGGCGAAGACCTCGTTAAAGTACCCAGTCTTGATGGTACAGGCAAAATGAGTAAGAGTGAAAATCAGCTTGCCACCCTATACCTGGCTGATTCGGATGAACTGATCAGGAAAAAAGTTATGAAAGCCAAGACAGATGCAGGTCCTGCTGCCCCTGATACTCCTAAGCCTGATTACATAGAAAATATTTTTCAGCTGATGCGGCTGGTAAGTAATCCAGAGGCCATCAGGTTTTTTGAAGAGGCCTATCAGCAATGTACAATAAGGTATGGCGACCTGAAAAAGCAGCTGGCAGAAGACATGGTTACTTTTATCAGTCCGATTCGTGAAAAAGCAGAAAATATCCGGAATGATAAAAAGTATTTGGATGAAGTCATGTCTATGGGTGCTGAAAAGGCCAGGAAGAGTGCTGTAGCCACCATGGAGCTGGTAAGAGAGGCAATGGGTTTGGTATATTCAAAATGAATCAGTACTTTGTTCGCCCCGGTTAACCATATCTGAATTAAATAGTATGTCCAAAGCAAGAAAACCAAAACATGTAGCCATTGCCGGTAATATCGGTGCGGGCAAGACAACCTTAACAGAAATGCTGAGTAAGCATTATCGCTGGATACCACAGTTTGAAGATGTGGACCAGAATCCTTATCTCTATGATTTTTATGAAGATATGCCTCGCTGGAGTTTTAACCTGCAAATCTATTTCCTGAACAGCAGGTTGAATCAGCTGATTGAAATAAGTAAAGGGACTGAAACAGTTATACAAGACCGGACAATCTACGAAGATGCTTACATCTTCGCTCCCAACCTCCACGAAATGGGGTTAATGAGCAAGCGAGACTTCGATAACTATTTTGATTTTTTCCAGAACCTCAGGCAGATGGTAAAACCGCCTGACCTGATGATATACCTTCAGGCTTCTGTTCCAACGCTGGTTGGACAAATTCAAAAGCGTGGCAGGGACTATGAAGAGAATATCCGCCTCGACTACCTGAAGCGGTTAAATGATTATTACACCAAATGGGTTGAAGGTTATAAGGAAGGACCACTGCTTGTAATCAATGTGGATAAAACCAAGTTTGTTGAAAATGAAGAACACCTTGGTGAAATCATAGCCAAAATTGATGCAGAACTATACGGGTTGTTCTGAACTGACTTTTAGTCTACGAAAACTTCAAAACTCTCAAACCCCGGCGTTGGTTGAATGGTAGCAGCCGTTTCGAGTAATTTCCAAACCGCTGCCCTGCCTGCAGAACCTAAAGCAAGAGCGTACTTGTTTACATACAAGTCAATGTGTTTTCTCATGACTTCCTCAGACATTTCCTGTGCATTTTCCTTTACAAATGGCGGGAGTTCTTCGGCGTTTTCCCAGGCGTATTCCAGGCTTTTACGGATGATCCTGTTGATTTTATGCAAGAGTGGAACAGCATAACTTCTCCGCGCCAGAATGCCTCCCAGCGGTATGGGTAAACCTGTTTTCGATTCCCACAAATCACCCAGCTCTGCGAGTTGCTTCAACCCTTTTTCGGCATACGTAAACCGGTTTTCATGGATGATGACGCCGGCATCGACTTTTCCCGATATAATGGCATCTTCAATTTCATGAAATGGCATGAAGATTTTGTTTCGGATTTCCGGGAATGCCATTGAAAATAACAAGTGGGCAGTTGTATTTATCCCTGGAAGGGCTACTGTATGAACAGCAGGATTCAAGTCTTCTGCATTATTGAGAATATTGGACACCAGTAATGGTCCTACTCCCTGGCCAAGTGCGCCACCCGCATCCAGGATGCGGTAATGATAAATCAGTCTTGGAACTGCGCCATAACTCACTTTGGTGATATCCAGCTCTCCGCTTCTGGCCAGCATATTCAGCGTTTCAACATCTTCAAGCCGGGGGGTAAATTTCAGGCCTTCAGTATCAATTTTTCCATGCAGGAGAGCATCAAAAATAAAGGTGTCATTCGGGCAGGGCGATAATCCTATTGTCAGGTTCATGGTTGTTCATTGAGTTGGGTAAGCAAATTTTTACAGGCAATTACGGCAGAGCCCATGGCTTCAGCTATCCGCCAGTGGTTTTTGTTTCTTTCTCCAACCAGATTGGAAATACCACGGATTTGAATAAATGGTATCCGTGCAGACAAGCCAATGTAGTGCAATGCTGCACCTTCCATGGACTCTGTATTCAGGTTGTAGTGATTTTTATAAAGTGAGATATCTTCAGGACTTGTTGTTATCCTGTTGACTGTTATGGCGTTTACTGCCGGCACTCCTGCTGCGTTGAGTAAATGGATATGCGGGTTAATTAATTTTTTCTGTTCATAAGGTGGTTCACTCACAGCGGCAAGTCCCATGTCAAATATGTCAATATATTTTTCGTTTTCCCATACCCCCATTTCTGCTGTGCATTCTGATTTTACGGCAAAAGCTTTTCCAACAGCGATCTCATTGCTGAATGTTCCCGCAATACCTAACTGAATAATGATATCCGGATTATTATCCTGAGTAACCTTCATCAGGTTATACATGGTGGATAGCACCCCGACTCCGGTAACGGCCAGACTTAACTTTTGGGCTTCATCCAGGGCCAATTCCCTGCGAAAAAAGTTCATTTCCCGGTCAGTTGCAGCAGTAATCAGAATCTTCATGCTTCAAAGTTCTGCAATTTCCCTTAAGCTGCTTAACTTTGCATCCCTTTATATTATGCCTGTTTTTTACCTTACTCGAAAAGAACATTTCAATGCTGCTCACAAGCTGTATAATCCTGCCTGGACAAAAGAGCGGAATGACGAGGTATTTGGTAAATGTGCCAATGAAAACTGGCATGGTCACAATTTTGAGTTATTGGTTACTGTGAAAGGAGAACCCAATCCGGAAACAGGATTTATTGTAGATGCCAAATTACTCAGCAGTATTATTAAGACACAGGTTGTAGATGTGCTTGATCACCGGAATCTCAACCTCGATGTGCCCTTTATGGCAGGTAAAATTTGTTCCATCGAAAATCTTGTATGGGGAATCTGGCATGAATTGTTGCAGCACATGCCAGCAGGCGTTACCCTTCATTGCATCAGGCTTGTGGAAACTCCCCGTATATTTGTAGAATATTTTGGAGAATAAACGCTGAAATCCTAAACAATTTTGTTGCTTTTGTGTTTTATTCTTCCAAAGGATGCAGAAGATGAAGAATGAACGTGTTTCAGTTTACCGTGCAGAGCATTTTAACGCGGCACACCGGTTACATAATCCGGATTGGGATCAGGATACCAACACCCGGGTTTTTGGGAAATGTAACCTTCCCCATTACCACGGACATAATTACGAGCTTATCGTTAAAGTAACCGGAGAAGTTGATCCATTAACGGGATATGTGGTGGATATGAAGGTGCTGTCTGATATCATTTCAGATAAAATACTTGACCGGTTTGACCACAGGAATCTCAATGAAGACGTATTAGAGTTCAAGACAATTAATCCAACAGCAGAGAATATAGCGATAGTCATTTACAGGATACTAAGGCCGGAAATCGCCGAACATTTTGACCTGCAAATACGTTTGTATGAGACACCCAGGAATTTTGTAGAATATCCTGCAAACTAATTTTTCCAATTTACACACATGGCATATATCAAGGTTGAGCAATTTGAAGATAAAATAACTTCAGGGTTAATAGAGAATTACAGGGAATCCATTTCGCTTCTAGGAGAAGATCCGGAGCGTGAAGGTTTGTTGAAAACACCGGAAAGGGTTGCCAAGTCCATGCAATATCTTACGCAGGGTTATCAGATAGATCCTAAGGCAATATTGGCATCTGCTAAATTTCACGAAGATGTCAGTGAAATGATTATAGTGAAGGATATCGAATTATACAGCCTTTGTGAGCATCACATGTTGCCATTTTTCGGCAAAGCCCATGTAGCATATATTCCCAATGGCTATATTACAGGATTGAGTAAAATAGCAAGGGTTGTAGATACATACAGCCGTCGTTTGCAGGTTCAGGAAAGGCTTACAACCCAGATTCTCAATGCGATAAAGGAAACCCTTGATCCATTGGGCGTTGCAGTTGTAATTGAAGCTTCGCACCTGTGTATGATGATGCGTGGAGTGCAGAAACAAAATTCTGTAACCACAACATCTGCATTCTGGGGTGAGTTTGAACGCAATGAGTCCAGAAGTGAGTTCATCCGCCTCATTGGGTCCAAGCTGCATTAAATTAATCATTTCGGGGTATGTTTTTAAGTGAATTTACTTTGAGAAAATCACCCGATTTCATTAGTTTTGTCGAACAAGAGGGTATATGATACAGGCGTATGTTTTTCCGGGACAAGGGTCCCAGTTTCCAGGAATGGGTAAGAATCATTATGATGGCAATGCTTTTGCAAGCAGGTTTTTTGAGCAGGCCAATGAAATACTAGGTTTCAGGATATCAGACATCATGTTTAATGGGTCAGAGGAAGATCTGAAACAAACAAATGTAACTCAACCTGCTATTTTTGTTCATTCCGTCATAGCCTATAAAATGATTGAAGGCGCAACCCCACACATGGTTGCAGGTCATTCACTGGGTGAGTTTTCAGCACTCGTGGTAAATGGAACATTACCTTTTGCAGATGCGTTGAAACTGGTCAGCATCAGGGCCAATGCCATGCAAAAAGCCTGTGAAGCAAATCCTTCAGCCATGGCAGCTGTTTTAGCCCTTGCGGATGACGTAGCAGAAAAAATATGCAAAGAAATTACCAGTGAAACAGGTGAAGTTGTTGTTCCGGCAAATTATAATTGTCCGGGTCAGCTTGTTATCAGTGGTTCCAATGCAGGCATTGACATTGCCTGTGAGCGCATGAAGGCAGCAGGAGCTAAGCGAGCGATTAAACTACCGGTTGGTGGTGCATTTCATTCTCCTCTTATGGAGCCTGCCCGTCAGGAGCTTGCAGACGCTATCATGGCCACTAAATTTCATAATCCATCCTGTCCGGTTTACCAGAATGTAACTGCGAGGCCTGTGACAGATCCCGATAAAATTAAACAAAACCTGATTGATCAATTGACAGGTCCGGTCAGGTGGACACAAACCATTGAAGCCATGATAGCTGATGGAGCGAGCAGCTTCACAGAGGTTGGTCCGGGGAAAGTGTTGCAGGGACTCATTGGTAAAATCAACAAGGCGATACCTGTTGAATCATTCAACTGACGGAGTACCTTTTCACAAATGCTATGCCTGAGCTGCTGGTCCGCCGAACTGAAAGGGTATCTGCACTTCTTCAAAATCTCTTATAGCACCATTTGCATCCTCAAATCTTTGAATGTTGTCTGCCAGTGCATTCAACAATCTTTTTGCATGCTGAGGAGTTAGTACAATCCTGGATTTAACCTTGCTTTTGGGAGTTCCAGGCATTACATTCACAAAGTCTACTACAAATTCTGCGTGACTATGCGTGATGATTGCAAGGTTAGCATACTGACCTTCTGCCACTTCTTCAGATATCTCCAGGTTGAGTTGATTTTGTTGTTGGTCGCTCATGATTCGCTTTGTAACAAAGATAGTATTTCATTTCTTTAATTGTCTCGGTTGACTTGCCAGCTTAATTGAATCCGCCATTCGTGTTTTAATTCAGCATCCCTGATGTCGGTAATCCATTTAGCAGCAATCATCATTGTTTTTTTCCACTTCCAGTTTATAATGGCATAAATCCTGTTTCCTGCAGTGTAAAAGGCCGGTATCGTGTGGTATGCGGGAACATCCCGTTCATAGGCATAAATTCTTGAGTTGTATCCTTCTGTATCAAAAAGTGTATACCGTACACTCAATGAGAATGGTTTCATGGCCGGTTTGTAAATCAATTCTGCATAACTGAGGCTACCCTTTTCCTTTTTTTGCATGTCCGGGATCAGAAATGATAATTCATGTCTGATGCGCACAGTTAATGACTCCAGAGGAATGAAGGAAAGGTGAATCCTGACACGGGTTAAATTATTTTTGACAAGTGTTCCATTGACCTGATTGCTTCCTGCTGGATTCATCCACCGGACACTTTGTTGCCACCTGATGAGCCACTCTGCTTTTTTGTTGGGTTTCCAGATATACTGCATGGAGGATACTTTTCCATGTGATGGCGCATCAGCCAGTGCTTTGACCCAGGGGTGGTTAAAAATATCAAAATTGGCTTCAAAACGCTGACCGGGCTTTGGTGAAAAGTTCATGTTGAAATAAAATCCCTTTTCATTGCCGGCCTGGCCAGACTGACTGAAGCAGCCAGATTGCCAGGCCTGATAGGGGGCCGACATATTTCTGTAGAGCATTGAAATTTCAAGCCTGTTATCCAGACTTCTTATCCATCCGGCAGTAAATGCAGTTTTCATTTGTTTATCCACTCCCCATTCTGTAAAAAGCAATCCCCTCTGCGTAACCAATACGCCGTCTAAACTCATGTTTAGATAGCTTTTTCCTTTTTGTTCAAACAGGTTGTAGGGCAAATCCCTTTTTGCAATGCTGTGGTCAAATTGAAAATGAACTGCATTGAATGCGAGTTTTAGATTACCGGAATTGAATCCGATTTTACCACCCAATCCGGTTTGTGTGACCGACCTTTTGTTTTCAAGTTCTGAGTTTGTGCGGTGCAGTCCAGAAATCAGAAAGGATGAAATCTTCACAGTACCGGAAACCGTATCAAGGTTTGTATTCGCATCAATAGGGTGGTGACTTACAAAGAGCGCAGCTTCCCATTTGTTTGTTGTAAGATGCAGTGCCAGGCCCCTGTGAAAAATATTTTCATCTCTGCCTGTATGGGGTTTAAAAACGTCTCCCTGTCTGAAGCTGTTTAACATACCCGAACCGCCAACTGCAAATCCCTGCCAGTGTATCAAACCCTGGCCAAGGTTCACCGTAAAGTCGCCTGCAATCAGCTGGCGGATCAGCCCCAGATCTGTTAATTTCAGATAAGCGCTTGTGTGGTCAGGTATGCGGGCCTCACCTGCATCAGTTTCCAGTGTTATCCCCCATTGCATTAAAGTTCTGAACCTGAATCTGTAAGTCAGTAACTGTGGTTGATTAGCTGATTTTTTCGCGGTACTGTCTGCCTGTTTGCCACCTGTTCTGTAAAGGAAAATATGACTCCCTTCTTTCCACCTTTGCCGCATACCCGGGAGACGGTTTTCTTCAATGTTTGTTTTAAAACGGGGGAGTACTTTTTTAATGATATCAGGATCCCAATGTGGGATTGCCTGGAGCTCCAACAGGCTGATAAATGCACCCACTGTTTCCCGGTACCATAAGAAAGCATGTATTTGCAACAGAGATAAAAGACCCCAGGAGATAAGCTGGTCGTGGGAGACTTTATTGATCGAGATTCGGTCATATTTGCCGAATATAAAGTTGTCTGTAATGTCTGGAAGCAAGCGGGTATCATCCGTTAATGCTACCTGTTCCAGTGCGTTTTCATGTAGCTCTTCAGATATTTCTTCCTGTGCAGATGGTATGAGTGGCATGATAATCCAGACTATTGCCATGATTTTGAATAATGACCGCATGTTTAATGTAATAATCCTGTGAATGATAACATAAATGATGTTCCAAGCATGGGATGATATGACAGGCCTGCACCCCAGTTTTGTTGTAGTCCGGTTTTACCCAGAAAACAAAATGGCGCACCTGATAAACCATTTATACCTCCCAATAAAAGCCAGTTTTTGTGAAACTGATTGCTAATCATGATTTGAATAGCAGTTTGACTGGTGCTTTCTTTTTCAAGCTCAGCTGATAGTTGAAGTTTCTCACTGAAATGGTACGCAAAGCCGGTTAAGATGGATTTCTGCCTTGAGGATTGCCGATATTGTCCGCCCCACCTGATTCTTTCATTCAACTGAAACAGGAAACCCAGCTGTATTTCACCCTGCAGGTTAAAAGATGCGTTAGCTGTCTTGTAAGCCTCCATGAACCAGGAGCTTCCGATTGCGAGTGACCTACTCAGTTTCAATCCATATCCCAAAGAGCAATAAATCTTGCTGTGAACAGGGGATGTCTCGAAGCCTGTTTTAAGGGCACTGCCTCTTCGGTTGGTTCCACCCTGCAATGCCAGCTGCAGTGTGCCTGCATTACTGATGCTGTGCTGGTTTCCTGCCTGTATGGATATGGTTTTTCTGCTTAATCCGGGTAAGGCAGCAGGTCTTAAACCTGCAGGAAAGTATTGCATATTTTCAGTTAAGTAGCTCGTTAGTTCCAGGGGTATGATATTTCCGGGAAGGCCCACTTGCTGGGATATGCCCGATAACGGGATAAGTAGTAGTAACATTATTTTTCTGCTCATGAAACAAAATTCCATTTCCTTCAAACCCTGAAGAAGTGAAAAACAACATATTTGGGTGTCATTTTTCCCCTTTGTACCTTTGTTTTATGCAGTTATTAGATGGTAAAATAGTTTCTCAGGCCGTAAAAGACAGGTTGAAAGTTCAAACAGAGGAAAGGTTGGAGGCAGGAAAAAAGGTTCCGCACCTGGCTGCTGTGCTTATCGGGAATAATGGAGCCAGTGAAACTTATGTTGGTTCTAAAGTCAGATCCTGTGCAGAAATCGGATTTAAATCTACCCTTATCAGGCTGGAAGAATCGATTTCTGAGGATGAATTGCTTTATAAACTTGATGAATTGAATGCGGATTTTGATATTGATGGCATACTCGTTCAGTTACCCTTGCCATCTCATATCGCTGAAGAGAAGGTTATTGAAAGAATTCTGGCCTCCAAGGATGTTGATGGTTTCCATCCGGAGAGCGTGGGCAGAATGGTGCAGGGACTTCCGGCTTATTATCCTGCCACACCTTATGGTATTCTTTTATTGCTGGAGCATTACAATATCGAAACCAAAGGCAAACATGCGGTTGTGATAGGCCGAAGCAATATTGTAGGAAGACCAATCAGCATCATGCTCAGTAAGCCTGACTATCCCGGCAATTGCACGGTAACTGTTTGCCATTCACAGACAAAAAACCTGAAGGAGCTTTGTTTGCAGGGTGATATTATTATTGCGGCATTGGGCAGGCCCGAGTTCCTGAAAGCAGATATGGTTAAGGATGGCGCAGTTGTTGTGGATGTAGGTATTACAAGGGTTCCGGACGCTTCAAAGAAATCTGGTTTTAGTATTAAAGGAGATGTTGATTTTGAAGGAGTAGCTCCCAAATGTTCATACATTACACCAGTTCCCGGTGGTGTTGGTCCCATGACTATAGCCGCACTGCTGATGAATACCTATAAGGCCTGCGTGGCGAAAGATTAATACATGGTGAAAGACAAATCAGATATGCTTCCGTTGATGGAGCATTTTCATACTTTACAGGGAGAGGGCCGTTTTACCGGACACTCAGCCTATTTTCTCAGACTCGGCGGTTGTGATGTGGGTTGTGTGTGGTGTGATGTGAAGGAAAGTTGGGATATGGCTGCTCATCCGCTTACAGGTGTTCCGCAAATGGTTGAGGCGGTGGTGAACTCAGGAAGCCATATCGCCGTAATTACAGGTGGGGAACCTTTGATGCATGACCTGGATCACTTAACGGACCAGCTGCAGGCAAAAGGAATAAAAACTCATATCGAAACATCAGGGGCACATCCCTTGAGTGGCAACTGGGACTGGATCTGCTTGTCTCCAAAGAAGTTCAAGGCACCGCAGGAAGCAGTAGTCTCTGCTGCCAATGAATTGAAAGTTGTTGTCTTCCATCCCAGTGACTTTGACTGGGCCGAGCAATATGCAGCAAAGGTTTCACCGCACTGTTTGCTTTATCTGCAGCCAGAATGGAGCAAGGCAGATTTGATGACTCCGCTCATCATAGAATATATCCTGAAAAATCCGAGGTGGATCATCTCCCTGCAAACACATAAGTACCTCAGCATCCCCTGAGCTTTTTAATTTAACAGATTATACATTTACCCTAAAGTCAAATGAATTAATTTCATAGGATGAGGTTGTTTTTGATGCTTTTCTATTTTTTCCTTGTTACCAATAGTACAGCACAACAATATATTCCGGAACGGGTTTCCAAAAAGAACAGGACAATTTATGATAAAGCCCTGGCTTATGCTGAGGATTTAAGGTATGTGGATGCGCTGAATCTTATCAATATTGCTTTGACAAATGACCCTGCATTTCTTGAGGCCAGATTGTCTAAGGCCGGGCTGCTGAGTGAAATGAAAAATTACAGACAGGCTGTTCAGGAATACAAGGCTGCATTGGATGCTGATCAGGATTTTTGCAGGGAATACCTGTTGCCATACAGCATTAACCTTTCCGGCGCCGGAGAGTTTTCAAAAGCTTTGGCTGCTATTGATGCATTTTTGGGGATACCCGGGCTCAACGAATCCTCCATAAAGTCTGCCGAATACAGAAAAAGAAATATTCTCTTTGCACTGTCTCAACAAGATAAAATCGGAACGCTTGCACCCCTTGAGGTGGTAAATGCAGGGGCTGCTATCAACAGTAACCTTCCAGAATATTTTCCTTCAATGACTGTAAATGGAGAGCGGTTGGTGTGGACAAAAAGGGTGAGTGATTTTAACGAGGATTTCTATTTCAGTGATAAGGTTGATGGAGTCTGGCAGGCTGCATCACCTGTTGAGGGTGAAATCAATACCCCTATGAAAGAGGGAGCCCAGCAAATTTCACAAGATGGTAAGTCGCTTGTATTTGCAGGACAATATCCTGATAGTTACGGGAGGTTTGATATTTATATTTCAGCGCTTTCTGCCAGTGGCTGGAGTGCCAGGCAAAATCTTGGAGAACGAATCAATTCAGAATTTTGGGAATCATCACCTTGCTTATCGCCGGATAAGTCGGCTTTGTATTTCGCCTCTGATCGTCCGGGTGGTTATGGCGGCATAGATATCTACGTGAGCAACAGACTGGCAAACGGGAAATGGTCTCAGCCAGAGATTCTCGGACCAGCTATCAACACGGCAGGGGATGAAAGCAGTCCGTTTTTACATGCCGATAATGAAACACTTTATTTCTCATCTAATGGTCTGCAGGGGTATGGGGGAGCAGACTTGTTTAAAGCGAAACGCGGTATAAATGGTTTTGAACAGGTGCAAAACCTCGGGTATCCAATCAATACAATCGATAATGAAGGGAGTTTTTTTGTTACCGCCGATGGTTCCACGGCATGGCTTGCCAGCAATAGGGCAGATAGCAGGGGTGGACTCGACATCTATCATTTTGTGTTGCCTCCATCAGTCAGACCCAATTCAACATCGTGGGTGAGTGGGAAGGTTTATGACAGCCTTACCGGAAAAGGATTACAGTCTGTAGTTGAGCTTGTTAGCATTGAATCCGGACAGCTCATAGCACAGGTGCAGACTGACGCAGATGGTAGTTACCTGTGCACATTACCTTGTGACAGGGAATATGCATTCATGGTAAATAAAAAAGGGTATCTTTTTCATGCTCAGCGCGTTTACCTTCAAAAAGTAAATGGCACCTCCGGTATCAAGCAGGATATTGCCTTAAGTCCAATTCAGAAAGGTATGCAGATGATACTCCGGCATGTGCTTTTTGAGACAGGTAAATATAATCTGTTGCCAGAATCTGTTGTGGAACTTGATAAACTGGTTGCCTTGTTGAAGGAAAATGTAGGCTTGAAAATTGAGATAAGCGGGCATACCGACAATACTGGACTGGAATCAGCGAACCTGGAGTTGTCAACCCTCCGAGCCAGGGCCGTTGTGCTTTACCTGGAGTCAAAGGGGATACCTGCATCAGGATTGACATACAAAGGATATGGTTCGTCTTCTCCTGTTGCCGGAAATGATTCTGCAGAAGGCAGGCAATTGAACAGGCGCACAGAGATGAAAATCCTTGACAGGTTGTAAATAACCAGCTTTTTGATGTTTTTTTCTTCCTTTTTATTGTAGGATTAACGGTGGATTCAATCTGTACCTGATGCAATTTGCAGCATGCAAGAAGAATTCACGGACGATGAAATGCTTCATCAAATTGCACTGACCTGTGTTCCACAGTTAGGTGATATACATATCGCAGTGCTTTTGAAAAACTTTGGCACTGCCTGTAATATATTCAGTGCTCAAAAAAGGGCACTCGAATGTTTGCCAGGTATAGGGTCGGTCAGGGCGGGGGCTATCAAGACGTTTAAAAATTTTTCGGGCATTGAGAAAGAGCTTTCCCTTTGCCGTCAAACTAATACACGGGTGCTGATCCGCGGAAAAAACGGGTATCCATCAAGGCTTAATCATTGTTCTGATGCACCTGCAGTGCTTTATTTCAAAGGCCATGCATCTCTCGATATGGCCAAGGTTGTTAGTATTGTTGGTACAAGATCACCTACCCAGTATGGCAAAGAAAGGGTGTTGGAATTGCTGGAAGTACTGGCAAGGTTTAAGGTACTTGTTGTAAGTGGACTAGCTTATGGTGTGGATACACTTGTGCACAGGGAGGCGGTGAAACACGGATTGCCAACGGTTGGGGTACTTGGACATGGTTTGGATAAGTTATATCCTTATGCCAACAGGCAGCTCGCAGAAGAGATGCTAATGAATGGTGGTATGCTTACCGAGTTCATGCGCGGAACGAAGCCAGACAGGCAGAATTTTCCCAGACGCAACCGCATCGTTGCAGGAATGGCTGACGCTGTTATTGTGATTGAAAGTGGTGAAAAAGGAGGTAGCCTCATCACCGCAGAGCTGGCCAATAGCTACAACAAGGATGTACTGGCTTATCCGGGGAGGTCAATTGATGAGCAAAGTATGGGTTGCAATGCACTCATTGCCGGCCACAAAGCCAATCTTGTTACAAGCGGACAACAAGTTGTTGATTTTTTAAACTGGTCAGCTCATCAGCAACAAACACCTACAAGACAAATGGCTTTATTTACAACGCTTGCACCTGAAGAGCAGCAGCTGGTTGAGATTATTGCATTAAATCAACCCGTATCAATTGATGCGCTGGTACAAATGGCAGCTCAGAAATCCAGTAAAGTCGCCTCCCTCTTACTAAGCCTGGAGATGCAGGGAATTGTGCTTCTTCTTCCGGGAAAATTATATGCATTGTGCCGGTAGTGCAAGCATATTTATTTTTTTTCTATCTTCGCATATGGCAACAAGTACAGGAAATTCCACAAAGTTTTTTGGTGAAGGATTAACCTTCGATGACGTATTGCTGGTACCGGCATATTCTGATGTTCTTCCGCGTGAAGTAAACATCTCTACACAGCTTACGAAGCAAATCACATTGAACATACCCTTGCTTTCCGCAGCAATGGACACAGTTACTGAAGCTACATTGGCCATTGCGCTTGCAAGGGAGGGTGGAATTGGTATTTTACACAAGAATATGTCTGTTGAGCAACAGGCTGAACAGGTGCGTAGGGTTAAGCGCAGTGAGAGTGGCATGATCATCGATCCTGTTACCTTGCATGAAGATGCTGTTATTGCAGACGCCTTGCGTTTGATGAAGGAAAACCGCATCGGAGGTATACCCATTATCAATCATGCCAGAAAGCTTGTTGGTATTCTCACAAACCGGGACCTCCGTTTTGAAACCGATAAGACCAAAAAGGTCAGCGAAGTCATGACAAAGGACAATCTGGTTACTGCTCCGGAAGGAACGGATCTTAAAAAAGCAGAAAAAATCCTTCAGAATTACAAGATTGAAAAATTACCTGTTGTTAAAACCAATGGCGAATTAATTGGATTAATAACTTACAGGGATATTTTGCAGGTGCACAGCTATCCGCATGCTGTTAAGGATGAGTTCGGTAGACTCAGGGTGGGTGCTGCTTTGGGAATAACGCGTGATTTGATTGATCGTGCTGCTGCACTTCAGCACAACGGTGTTGATGTGGTATGTTTGGATAGTGCGCATGGCCATACGAAAGGTGTTATTGATTCACTTAAATCATTAAGGAAGAACTTTAAGCACCTCAATATCATTGCCGGAAACGTTGCCACAGCGGATGGTGCCATGGCATTGGCTGAAGCTGGCGCGGATTGTGTTAAAGTGGGTATTGGTCCGGGTTCAATTTGTACCACACGTATTGTGGCAGGTGCCGGTGTTCCTCAGATAACAGCTATTCTGGAAGCAGCGTCAGCGCTTAAAAAAATCAATATCCCGGTTATTGCGGATGGTGGTATCAGGTATACAGGTGATTTTGTAAAAGCCATTGCAGCAGGAGCTTCAACGGTGATGATGGGAAGTGTTTTTGCTGGAGTAGAGGAAAGTCCGGGTGAAACCATCATTTATGAAGGCAGAAAGTTCAAGCAATACCGGGGCATGGGTTCCATAGGAGCGATGCAGCAGGGCAGCAGCGACAGGTATTTTCAGGATGTGGAGGAAGGGATTAAGAAACTGGTTCCGGAGGGTATTGAAGGACGTGTGCCGTTTAAGGGAAATTTAAGTGAAGTGATTACACAGTTTGTTGGTGGATTGCGAGCAGGGATGGGTTATTGTGGTGCAAAAGACATTGATGCCTTGCAACATTCCAAGTTTATAAAAATTACCCATGCCGGTATTCGTGAAAGCCATGCACATGATGTGGCAATCACAAAAGAGGCACCTAATTACAGTCGTTAAGTTTCAAGAATATGATTAAGCGGTTGCTTTTTTTGGTAGTTTTTTTATCTGCAGAAGCAAAAATCTTTGCAGAAGACAGCAGGAGTGGGTTGCGTATCAGCCTGCTTACATGCAGTCCTGGTGAGGACTTGTATGCGGTATTCGGACACAGTGCCATGCGAATTGTAGACAGTTCAGCTGGCACTGATATTGTTTACAACTTTGGAACATTTGATTTCAGCGACCCTGATTTCTATACGAAATTCGTCAGGGGAAAACTCCGTTATTTTCTCAGTCAGGCTCATTATGCAGATTTTATTTATGAATATGTGTATTTTAAAAGACCAGTTACTGAGCAGGTTTTAGCACTTTCTGACAGAGAAAAAAAAGCAATTCAGCAGGCACTTTTTGAAAACCTGAGCGAAGAAAACCGCTATTATAAATACGATTTTCTTTTTGATAACTGTACCACCCGTTTACGTGATCTGATCTTTAAGACGAATACACCGGGAGCTTTTTTGCCTCCACCTTTTGCCACGCGGGGATCTACATTCAGGGATCATTTGCATAGTTATCTAGACAGGGCAGATATGCCGTGGACAAAACTGGGTATAGATATTTTGCTTGGTGCAGGAGCCGACAGGGTTATGGATGTAAATGAATCGATGTTTTTGCCTGATCCGCTGCTTTTGGGCGTTAAACGTGCCCGTCAATCGGGCAAACCTGTTGAAATGGAATCATCCATGTTACTTGATTATCCTGAGAACACATCACAGTCAAAATCTTTAACCTGGCTTGTACCTGCATTGATTTTTTTCATCATTGGTTTACTTGCATTTGTAGGGAGTAGTGGGAAAAGTGCATTGATGCAGGAAGTTTCAGGGTGGACAGACCTCCTGATTTTTGGTGTATCCGGACTGCTTGGTTTCGTGCTGTTGTTTACCTGGTTTGGTACAGACCATGAAAGTTTCAGGTATAACCTCAATTTAATTTGGGCAAACCCCTTTAATATACTGATTTTTTATCAAAGGGCAAAAAGAACCGGTTGGTATAAAAAGTTATTGAAAATCAATGCTATACTGATACTTTTACTGATAGTAGCTTACCTGGTATGGCCGGGAATAATCAATCCGCTTTTATTTCCGGTGGTCATTGCTTTGTCATTCCGGTCATGGATTCTCTCTCGTTCCTGATTAATTGCTTAATTTCAGGAAACAAACAGATTCTTGAATAAGCTTTTATTCTTTTTAATATCCCTAATTTTCTTTTCCGGAAATATCCAGGCAAGGCATATTACCGGAGGAGAGCTGAGTTATGTGTACCTCGGGAAAAGTACTAACAGTCCCAATGCCGGCAATTACCGGATCAAGTTGAAGTTGTACCGGGATTGTTTTGCAGAACCACAATTCAGTCAGACTGTCAATATTGTTTTGTACGAATTACCGGCCATGACTGCAATTAGTTTTTCTGTTCCTATTTTCAGGCGGGAGGACGTAGTGCTGAAGTCTCCTGATCCCTGTATCGGTAATCCTCCAGTGATATGTTACGAAGTGGCTATTTATGAAGTTGATGTGCCCAACCTCCCATTCAAGCCGGATGGTTATGTGGTGGCACAACAATCATGCTGCAGGATTCAGGATCTGACCAATATTTATTCACTTGGTCGGGGTGTAGGAGCAACATACACAACGAATATTCCGGGAACCAATGCCGGACTTACAGCTCCAGAAAATGATACACCTGTTTTCAATACAAGTGATACCGTAATTGCCTGCAGTGGCAATTATTTCAGTTTTGATTTTGGTGCAGTAGACAATAACAATGATCAGCTTGAATATTCATTTGCTGATGCACTGATCAGCGAAGGAGGAGGAGGCATGAACCAAAGCACTCAACCTCCTCCCTATACACCAGCCAGCTATACGCCGGGCTTCGCCGGAAATAGTCCGTTGGGAAACAAAGTTCGTATTAATCCAACTACAGGAGCAATTTCGGGCATTGCCCCACTGTCAGGCATTTATGTGCTGACTGTTGCTGTATCTGAAATCCGTGGCGGAAAGGTTATCAATGTGCATCGGAAAGACTTACACCTCAAAGTGGCGGATTGTTCAGTAGCTGCTGCTGCACTGGAACCGGTATATACATTGTGTAAGGATGAAATGCTGCTTTCTATATCCAACAATTCAACGAGTGATAAAATCAAAACGTATGAATGGGATATGGACACATTGAATAAGTCTGATAGGTTTGAAACGGCACAATCTGTTCGTTACCAATATAAACGTGCGGGAGATTATACAATCAGGCTGATCACCAATAAGAATGATGTATGTTCTGATACTGCATATGCCACAGTAAAAGTATATCCGGGGTTCAAGCCTGCCTGGTCAATTGAACAAACCTGTGCAACAGTGCCCTATACGTTTAAAGATTTATCAACAACAACCTACGGTACAGTAAACAGCTGGCAATGGAATTTTGGGAATGTGGCTGATCTCACTGATGTATCAACTACACCCAATGCAACCTATACATATCCGGCAGAGGGAATTTATTTTGTGTCACTTGTAGTTGGAACCACAGTTGGCTGTACGGATACACTCAGGCAGGAATTGAATGTAAAAGCAAGGCCGGAATTATTTTTAAATTCGGATACAGTAATCTGTGATGTAGATACCCTGAAACTCAATGCAAGGGGTACCGGGACTTTCAGCTGGAGTCCGGATTACAACATAAGCAGTCTTACCAGTGCTTCACCCAATGTTAGTCCTGACCGCCCCACCCGCTATTCAATTACCCTTACACAATCACCTGGCTGCACCAATACGGCTTCAGTTTTTGTAGATGTAAAGTCTCTTGTTACGTTGAATCTTGCAGCTGATACAACCATTTGCCTGGGAGACAGTGTTCAGCTGCGACCGGATTCGGATGGTGTTAATTTCAAATGGACTGCCCAGGTGGGAGAATATCTATCTGACTGGCAACAGAAATATCCCTTTGTTAAACCATCATCAGACATGCGTTATCAGGTGCTGGCAACTATTGGAAAATGTTTTGCCTCAGATGAGATACTCGTAAGGACAGTTCCATATCCCAAAGCTTTAGCAAGTGCTGATACTGCTATCTGTTTTGGTGATGCCATTCAATTGTTTGTGTCTGGTGGAACTGCATACAGTTGGAAACCAGCAGGGTTTGTGAGTAACTCAGTGTCGGCTTCTCCAGTTGTAAAACCATTGGCAACAACAGATTTCATTGTGAGTTCAACTGATTTTAAGGGTTGTCCGAAATCTATTTTTGATACGGTGAAAGTAACTGTTATTCCTCCAGTGCCGGCCTTTGCCGGAAATGATACCGTGGTTGTAGTGGGTCAGCCACTTCAGCTTAATGCTACAGGAGCAGTTGATTATGCCTGGTTTCCCCCTTCCAACCTATCTAACGCCTTTATTGCCAATCCCATAGCTTTGCCCACTGATGATGTCACCTACAGGGTTAAGGTTTCAACCAAAGAAGGATGCTTTGCTTTTGACTCCCTGAAAGTAAAAGTTTACAAGACTCCTCCGGAAATATTTGTGCCAACCCTTTTCACACCCAACGGAGACGGGTTGAACGACCTTTTGAGACCAGTTCCTGTTGGTATATCCAAGTTTGTCTACTTCAGGGTTTACAACAGATATGGGCAGCTGGTTTACAGTGCAAATGATTTCATTTCGGGATGGGATGGCAGGTTCAAGGGCAGGGACCAGGGAAATGAATCCTTTGTATGGCATGCATATACAGAAGATTATTTGGGTAATAAATTATACCGGAAAGGTCAAACAACTTTGATTAGATAGTTATGAGTAGAAAAATTTTAGTCACCGGCGCTAGTTCCGGATTTGGAGAAGCTATAGCCTGGAAATTTGCAGCGTCAGGTGATAATCTGGTGATCACCGGAAGGAGAAGTGACCGTTTGCATGAGCTGGCAGAGAAAATAAAAAATAATCATGGTGTAGAGGTGCTGGTTAAGGTTTTTGATGTGCAAAACAGAGCGCAGGTAATTGAAGCCTTGCAGGACGAACCCTACTTACAGGATCTTGATATTGTGGTTAACAATGCCGGACTGGCTCTGGGTAGAGATTTATTTGATGAAGCTTCCCTGGATGATTGGGAGACCATGATAGACACCAATGTCAAGGGTTTGCTTTATGTTACGAAAGCAGTACTTCCTTTTTTCATCAGCAAGGGCTGTGGGCATATCATCAACATTGGCTCCACCGCAGGAAAAGAGGTTTATGAAAGGGGTAATGTTTATTGTGCCACCAAGCATGCTGTAGAAGCATTGAGTCAGTCAATGCGCATAGATCTCGTTAGGCATGCCATTAAAGTAACTGCTATTCATCCGGGCGCAGCTGATACCGAATTTTCGCTGGTTCGCTTTAAAGGCGACAGTGCAAAAGCTGCAGCTGTTTACAATGGGTTTACACCATTATATGGAGAGGATGTTGCCAATACAGTTCATTATTGTGCCGGGCTCCCAGAGCATGTATGCATTAATAGTCTTGTGATGACCTGTACTGCGCAACCCAACAGTTTCTACCTTCACCGTTCTACTGAGCAAGCGAGATTCTGATCTGCATTCCACCTCTGGTGTTAACCGATGTAGCTGCATTCGAAATGTAGGGATTTAATCTGCGTTGGTCAAAATACAGCTGCACATTCACCCTGTTACTCAGCACCACGTCGATGGTAGGACGTATAGTTATTACTTTTTGACCACCTGTTGCAAATGCATTGGATTGGTCAAGCCTTGAGTTGGAATTAATGTCGTCGCGAACACTGAAGTCCAGTGCAAATGTAATGTCATTCTGAGCCGCCGTCGATCCTTCCTGTTTTTTTACAAAAGGCAGTCTGAATGGCAGTTTCATATCCCGGTTTCTCCATCGCATACCGAAAGTAACCTCTGTAGACCGCACTTCACTCAGTTGAAAATCAATAAGACTCATAGAAAGCTGTCTTGATTTTCTGTATTCAAAACGTCCTGATAGTTGTCCGGGTGTTGAAAAATCAATACCTATCAAAGGCGAAAACTGTTCTGATATGAGCAGGTTGGGAATCAGGAAATAGGGTACAAAGTTGCCTGATACTGTATCCACAAAAGATGGGAAGCCATAAAGCAATGTATCCTGAAACAGCAGGGCTGAATTGAAGCTGTTCATGCTCAGTGTGGAAGTGTAGCCATGACTTATGGTGAAATTTGAAAAATAGGGTTGCAGGGATTCTATCCTGCTAAGCCCGTTATAAGTCAGTCTCCAGTTAGGTTTTGGCATGTATCCACTGAAAGGATTAGACTTTACATTCCCTGTTTCACCATCCTTCAACAGTGCAATTGAAGTTGGGTCTTTTTTGGTATAGGCTGCAAGGAATGCCGGAATCAGAACATCCTGGGCATATCGTCCATATCCTTTGTAATAGCCATCAGATCCTGGGGTTTTGCTGTAAGGATTGTTTTCGCCGAGTCTTTTGGAAAGGATTATTCTGTTGTTTTCAAATTCTTTGAACGTTGCACTTGTATTGTTGGGGTCAAACTTTGTAAACAAAGTCTGGAAGGAAATATAGCTGATGCTGAAACCTCCTCCTGAATAAGGATTCAGTGCATTGAACTGTCCTGTACCTACTGTGTCTTTGAACAGGGTGGTGTAATTTTTGGTAAGGCTTTTGTCTATGTTGAGGTCAATGATCAGGTCACGAATAGGTTCAGCCTGAGCCGTGATATTGAGTTTCTGATCATAGTTTTGGAGGAAGAGGTTATTCAGGATCGGATCTTTGGTGATCAATCCTTTTTTAGCAATATCCTGGAGCCACTGTTGGTTGGGCTGTCTGCCCATGATGAAATCAATTCCCGGAGCCATGCTGCGCCAGTTTTGTCCAAGAAAACGTGTGCTGTCAACATATCCTGGTAAAAAAGTTGTGCCGCCTTCGTTATATGTTACCCCGATTCTTTTTACAGCACTTACTGTTTGTAGTGCAGTGCGTTCGAATGCGGATAAAGGGGTCACCGGTTTAACTTTTGGTGTTTCCAGTTTTACTATTCTTGCTTCCCTTGGTGTTTTATAAGCATCCAGTTTTTTATTTAATCGGGTAATCTCTAATTTGTTTTTAGTGCTGTCTGTTTTGGATTCAAGGATTTTATCAATTTTTTTCGTGGTTACTTTTTCCTTTTTACCGATTCTCTTTTTTATACGGGCTACTTTTCTCTTTTTAGATTCGCTGATTGACGCGGGTGCATCCGGATCTCCATTCTGCATCGCCAGCGGGTCGTCCATTGTTGGGACTGATTCCTCCAGTTTCCTGAAAATTTTGAATTTGCTGTATAACTGTGTCAGGTTGAATTCTGACGTTGCACCTGTTTGTCCACTGTTTTGAATTGTGTTACCCAGATTAACGGCGAGCCTTGAAGCGCCAACCCAGTTGTAAGTGCTTCTATAAGCAATATTGAGGGTTGTCCAGTCGAGCAGCGGTATCAGGTTTGTAGGCACATTGTACGCGATATCTGCACTCTGGTTGTATATGGTGTTTCTTCCACCCTTCAGGAAATTTCGCACCAGCGAGTCGCGCTTGCTTTTGCTGTCGATTCTGCCTATAGGCTCGTCAATCCTGGAGTTGTTCAATGCTTTGAAATCGACGTTGAGGGATCTGGTCAGGTCCCAGCGCATGTTGTAATTCCTGTCAACCACAAAATACTTATCATAGGTTTCCGGAATTTTATATTTTCCTCCACCTACATTTCTTGGTCTGATAGCCCCAAACTGCCTTCTTGAATCCATTCTGATTCCAATCAGAGACGGAGATGGATTGAAATTGATATTACGAATGAAATCAAGCCACGGAGTTTTGGATTTGATTAGCTTTTTGAAGGGTTCGAGGTAATTGGCTTCTTTGGTATAATTGTAGCCAATGCCACCCTGCGTGCGACTGACTTCATTATTTTCTATGAGTGGATTCCGTTGAATGGTTTCAGTAAATGAATAGCTGAAGTCCAAATTGGAGATGCTCCATAACCTTATTTTCTGATCGGGTTTCTGAGCAAACCTGACGTTGGTAAAATTGAATGTTTTTGTTCCGGTAAAATCAACAGCGTCATTCCGAATAGAATCTCGTTTGTCTTTATAGAGGCTGAATTTTTCTTTCAGCGTTATATCCTTATCGTAAGGATCATATTCAGGAGAACTTACGGTCTGAGACAGGTTGGCGAAAAATGGAATTTCAAGTCCGAGTTGTTTTGGCAACAACTTACCCAGTTGTAGGTTGGTAGAGAGATCGAACTGCTGCAGGTTATCCCTGAACCGGTCATTTACCCGTTGTTCCAGCTGCCCGAATCCTATTGTGTGAATATTGGCCGACATAGAAACTGTTCCAAGGTCAGCCAGCTGGAGATTCATTTGTCCAACTGCAGCCCATCCGCCTTCTTCATTTAATCCAGATAACCTCAATTCGTTAATCCAGACTTCTGTATTGATTATTCTGCCTCCGGTAGCATCTTTGAGGTTTTCTATACCGGCAAGTATCCCTTTAACTTCGCCCAGGTTGGGATTTCCCATGATGGAAAATACTTTCCCGTTGATTACTTTTCTATATATAGCAGTAGCATTATTGGTGCTGAGGTTTCTTTCGTTTTTTAATTTGATGAGTTCAACAAGGTCAAAGTTGAGCTCATTTTCTGCCGGCCAGATGACTTTGGGATCTGAAGAGCCAAAGGGTGTGACCTTCAGTGGGAATTTGATCTCATAAAAGTTGTTGATGTAGTCGTTACCAATCCGAACCACAGCATAGACCTCTCCGTCTCTGATTGCGCTGAATTCCTTTAGACTTTCTGCATGGTAAAACATGGAAAGTTTTTTGTATTGCCTGAGGTCGTGGCTGAATGATTTGAATACAGCTCTTCCGTCACCTTCTCTGAGGTTAACTACATTGATGCTGAGTGCCTGTTCATTCTGAAGGATATTGATTCCTCCGTTACTAAGGGCCTGCACCCTTTCAATTCCGGGTGGGGTGCGGTAGGGTATGGGGTCTCTCCTGTCGTTTTCTTCAATATTAACGGCAGAAACATTGAAACGGGTGGCATTATTAGCCAGGTCTATGGGTTTGTACTGACCTGTTGTATCCAGGTCGTAAGCGAACCGCCTCCAGTTGTTGCGAACAAGTTCCAGTTTGGCAAACCGGAGTACAACAGAGTCAGCAAAATCGGTCAGGAACATCCTGAAAAAGCGGATGGATTTGAAATCGGGAATCTCTCCAACCTTGCTTTCATAGGCAGTGATGGGTACCCGGAACTGATACCAGATCTGATCCTGTTTGGTGCCGTCTGCCAGCGTCACATTAACAGATTTCTTATCAGCTATGAAGTTTTGTCCAACCTGCATAACCGGATCTCCTGCAGGTTTCAGGTCTATCCGATACTGGAAATATTCTTCTGACTCATTCAGTGTATTGTCTCTGTTCAGATCCTCACTATCGGGATAAAGTGTGAAGGCAGATGCAAAATCAGAACCTGCATTCGCAATAGGAGAGTTGCCTTGTGGATTGTTGAAGTTTTTATACCGCCCCAGTATGCCGGTATTGTTTTTATCATAAAATGGGTCTCTGTAATACCTGAAATTATCTGATGATGGGTCGGCGCTAGCTTCCTGATAGGCTTTGGATGTGAGTCCATAGCGTGTTGCCAGTTCATTCAGGTACTGAGATCTCAGTTTAACTTCTCCTGAGTCTGAAAGTCCATCCAAGCCAACATCCTGAAATGGCCTGTCTGCAGGATCATTGCTGAAACCCTGTGTAATCTGAATGGGGTTCAGGGGAGATGTACCCCAGTTTGACGTTGCTGTTGAAGCAGGTATAGTAGGTGTAGACAAACCATTTTCATAAAATCTTCTGGAGTCTTTCAGGATATCTTCGGAAATATTTCCCAGGTTGAGGTATAAGGAACCTCCCGATGGAATCGTGCCTTTAATGAACGGGTCCAGCACCCAGAATTCCACAAATTCTATGTTGGCAGTTTCAAAATCAGTTTGGTCTATTCCACGCATGATTCCACCCCACCGTTTACCTGGATTTTTCAGTTGTCCGTTGCTTTCAATATTCAGGGCGTCAAAATTATACGGACCTTTCTCTTTTGGGAAATAAGCCAGGTCAAAGGTTACGAGTTGGCTTTGCCCGAAATCAGGGGTACGCCTCGGGAAGATCTCCTGTTGCCCAATGCTTCTTACACGTGGGTCTGCCAGTTGTGCTACATCGTTTCTCAGCGGATTGTTGAGATTGCGTTTTTCCTGAAGTATCGGTTCAATGTTATACCAGGCCAGTTTTGCCCTGTTCTTGCCATAATCTATGTTGTCAAAGGAACTCGCTTCCGGAAAGAGGGTATTGCCGAAGCGGTCCGTTGCACCGAACGGTGTTGAAGCAAGCGTCCAGCCAACTATGGGGAAACGGAGGTCAATACTCGATTTGGTTCCTTCAAAATCGTCAAGGTAAATCAACCCATCACCACCTTTCCCAATCTGGGGAGCATGGCCGGGTGTCATTTTTGCCGCTTCTGCAGAGAAGTTGATGCTGGAAGAACCATTTGCTTCATAGAACGGTAGTTTGCCGAGCCATTTGCTCAATCTGGGCAATTCACTGTTGTAATTGATGTCAAAGCCGGTCATGCTGTTTCGAATCGGATCAGATCCATACTCCATTTTAGTGAAAAACGGTCTTTCACTTAACCGAACCATAGTGCCTCCAATGGAGAGCTTATCACTGAAGAGGTAGTCCCACCGCATACCCAGGTACGTGCGCTGCTGAACACCAAAGGTTGCATTGTTTTCGAACTGCACATTAACGGGTAATCCTGAGTTTTTAATGGCACTGTTTATAATCCTTACGGTCCCAGCCAGGTAGTCGATGGTATAATCCACATTTTCTACCAGGGTCTGTCCGCCTGCAGTCACCGTCACTGATCCCTGTGGAATGTTAAAGGCATTCAGTGAGATGTCTCCACCGCCGCCGCCGGACGACTTTGAGCTTCCTCTGATCATGAACCTGTTGAGGTTGGCAAAGGTTTGTGCAATAGCCTTGATGGTGTCATATAGCGGATAGAAAAGATATTTTTCCCGGAGCGCAGGATCAGTGGTGAAGGCATAATCCAGATCATGACCAAAGGGTTCCAATACTGGAAATATGACCCTGCTCTGGTAGGAGTTTACGGTATACCCTTCTACAAAATCAAAAACACCATCAGGTTGTGGATCATTCTGGTTATTGAGCCTGTCCAAGTTCATAAGTGTAATCAGCGGCACACCGGCTTGGTCGCCTTCAGGTAGGTATCGTTTTTCTCCTCCACCCGGCTCCTGATAGAGGACGTTAAACTGGAAGTCCTGCCTTTCGAGCTGGCCAGATCCAACCGGGTAAATATTTTTCATCATCAGGTCCCAGATAGGCAAAGAGGTGCGCTGAGAAGTTGCCTTAAGCAGTTTCAGAAAAAGTACTTTCTGCACCCCGCTGGTACTGTCTACCGGAATATCCTGTGCGAATTCACCAACCTGATAAATTTTTCCGTTAACAGCATACTGATACGCAACACCCAGCACCTCATCAGGCTGAAGTGAAATGTTCAACGAGATAAAACCCAGCTGTCTGTTGAAATAGTATTGGGTGGTGTCTAGCTTTCTTGCAAATGTTTTTTCAAAATCCCGGACTGGCTGGAGGCCAATGCCATTCAGGAAATTAACAATCTGTGCCGGGTTTCTGCTTGCAGCATTGCTGATTATTTTGCTGTAGAGGTTATTGGTTGCATTGGAGGGTAGTGTCGCACCACTTGGAATGATAACTGGGGGTTGCTGATATGGTTTATCTTCACCGAGGTCCATCAATCCCACCACATCCCTGGCATTTGTTGTTGCTCCGTTTCTGTTGGTTACCCAAACTTCAAGCCGAAGCAATTGCACCTGTGAGTTGATGACCGGCAGGTTCTTCATGGCTTTGTTGTAATCTCGCCTGAAATGCTGTGCCAACAGGAAGTGCCTGTTTTCTTCGTAATCATCCGCCTTGATTTCAAAAGGTGTTGAACTGGAACCACCATTGAAGCCGGCCGACTGCCGCTGTGAGCGCTGACTTGCAAATACCGTGGATAGCCAGAGTTTGCCGAATTGCATTTGGGTTTTTACACCAAAGAGTTGTTGTGCACCTGGGATAAGCGTTCCTTTCGAAGCAAAGGAGGTATTGCCTATTTCAATTTTTTTAAAGATGTCGTCACCCTCGCCTGTGTAGTCCAGTTTGAGTTGATTTTCAAAGTCGAAAGTTGACTGGGTGTTATAGCTTATCGGGAACTTCATTTTGTTGCCGATATTACCAATTACATTCAGGTTGGCTGCCATGTCAAAATCCAGTCCCCCGTTTTTTCTGGCTCTCTCCGGGAGTGTTGGGTTTTTGATGTTCTGGCCCTGGTAACCTGCAGTGATATTTACTTCACCCTGCGGACGGATATCGATTTTGCCATTCCCGAATAACCTGTTGAACAGGTCCTCACCCATATTCAGCCGGGGTTTCGACAGTTTTCTGTTCAGGAGATTGATGGTATTCGACCTTTTCTGGAAATAGTCATTTTCTGCCTTTCTCGATGTTATCCGCATGTACTCATCGAATGTCAGACTTGTTGGCTTGCGGTAATATTTATTGCCGATCTTTTCGTAGATGTAATATTCCTTTGTTTTTGCGTCGTAGGCAATGGAATCGGTGATGTTAGCCGGGTCTTTCAGGTCAAATGCATTTCTGTTTGGCTGAGACAGTTTGTCTGCCATGCGGTCTTTCAGCGGGAAAAGAAGGGTGTCTTTGGGCACAAGCGTATCCTGCTGACCATGAGCCAAAGATATTATGGCGATAGACCAGGAGGTAAGGATGGTTCTCAGAGATACCGGGTTCAACGTTATGGTAGACTTTAGTGGAGTAGCTTTTTTATCAAATAAGCTGAAGGGATTTTTTGATGAGTGATTCAAGGTTATCTTCAGGGGAAATGTTTTTTGCTTTTTTAAGTGCTGATTCAGCAGTATTTCTGGGTATCCCCAGTGCCATCAGGGCATTTAACGCATCGTTTTCCATGGTATTGTGTATAAAGCCAGGTGAAGTACTTTCTACGCCAGCTTTAACCATTTTGTCTCTCAGCTCAAGAATAATTCTTTCTGCAGATTTGCGACCGATACCTTTGATTTTTTCGAGTGCTCCTGTATTGCCTGATGCAATGGCACTACGTAATTCAGCAGGCTTCATGGCAGAAAGCATCATCCTGGCAGTAGAAGCTCCAACGCCATTGACGTTAATGAGTTGTATAAAGAGTTCTTTTTCAGCTTGTTCTGCGAATCCAAACAAGGTATGGGCATCTTCCTTGATCTGCAAATAAGTGACCAGTGTGCCTTCCTGCTTATCCTGAATGGCAGAATAAGTGTTGAGGCTGATTTGTACTTCATAGCCTACACCCATTACATTCACATGAATGAAGGAAGGCGTCTTTTGTACAAAGGTTCCGGTCAGGCTTATGATCATAGTAGGTTCAAAGTTAATGATTTCTTACCTTTGCACTCCAATTGAACTTATGCAAAAAATAACAGCAGCCATCACCGCAGTAGGCGGATATGTACCTGAAGACAAGTTAACCAACGCAGATTTTGAGCGGATGGTAGATACCAATGATGAATGGATCAAAACCCGCACAGGCATTGAAGAGCGGCATATCCTCAAGGGTGAAGGCAAGGCCACTTCTGACCTGGTAGTGCCTGCAGTTCAGGATTTATGCAAAAAAAGAGGAATTGATCCGGATGAGATCGAGTGTCTGGTAGTGGCAACCATTACGCCGGATATGTTTTTTCCCAATACGGCCAATGTGGCATGCGACAAGCTGGGGATAAAGCATGCCTGGGGTTTTGATATCATGGCAGCCTGTTCCGGGTTTCTTTATGCACTTACTACAGCTGCATCACTTATCGAAAGTGGCAGGTATAAAAAGGTAGCAGTTGTAGGTGCCGATAAAATGAGTTCTATAGTTGACTATACAGACAGAACAACCTGCATTCTTTTCGGCGATGGTGCAGGTGCTGTATTGCTGGAACCAAATACAGAAGGGTATGGGGTGCTGGATAGTATCCTGAAAAGTGATGGAAGCGGGGGCAAATACCTTCATATGAAGGGTGGTGGTTCACTTAATCCACCTTCGGCAGATACGGTGGCACAGAAAATGCACTATTTGTTTCAGGACGGACAACCCGTGTTTAAGTTTGCAGTTACGGGAATGGCTGACGTTAGTTATGAACTGATTCAGCGTAATAATCTCACTGCAGATGATGTTGCCTGGCTTGTTCCACACCAGGCTAACAAGCGTATCATCGACGCAACTGCCAGGAGGATGGGTTTGTCTGATGAGAAAGTTCTGCTCAATATACAGCGTTACGGCAATACCACTGCGGCAACTATTCCACTTTGTTTATGGGATTATCAGGGCCGTTTCAAGCGTGGTGATAACATCGTGCTGGCGGCTTTTGGTGGTGGCTTTACCTGGGGTGCTACCTGGATAAAATGGGCCATATGATGCTTAAAAATTTTAAAGGATTTGGTTCGCTGGCCATACATGCCGGGCACATACAGGATCCGATGTATGCTCACCTGACACCGCTTTACGCATCATCAACCTATGTTTATGATGAAGCGGAACAAGGTATGCGCAGGTTTTCTGGAAAGGAGCCAGGTTATATTTACTCCCGCTGGGGCAATCCAACCATGAGTGAGGCAGAGCGAAAGATTGCAGCGATGGAAACATACCGCATAGAAAAGGATGGTCAGCCGCTTGAGGCCATGGCAATACTTCATGCGTCAGGTATGGCGGCTATTAGTTCATTGTTCATGTCTACGCTGAAATCCGGTGATAAAATCCTCACCCATTATTCCTTGTACAGCGGTACGGAGCAATACATGAAGCAATTGCTTGAGCCACTGGGACTGTCTGCTGTGATAGTTGATCTCCGTGATCTTGAGCTTGCGGAAAAAATGCTTCAGGAAGATCCTCAAATCAGGCTTGTGTATCTGGAAACCCCTGCTAATCCTACCCTGCAATGTGTCGACCTTCAGGCGCTGTCAACCCTTGCAAAGCAATACGGCAAAATAACAGCATGCGACAATACTTTTGCTACTCCATACCTCCAACAGCCTTTTAAGTATGGAGTTGATTTTGTGATTCATTCCACCACCAAGTTTTTAAACGGACATGGAACAGCTATCGGTGGAGTGCTGGTGGGAACGGATATGGAGTTCATGCAAACAACCGCTACCCGTGCTCACCGTTTGTTGGGAGGGAACAGCAATGCTTTTGATGCATTTTTACTTGTCAATGGGATGAAGACACTGGAAGTAAGGATGCAGCGGCATTGTGAGAATGCCATGCAGGTGGCCAATTACCTGGATAGCCATGGCGCCATTTCAAAAGTAAATTATAACGGCTTATCATCACATCCTGATTATGCCGTATCAGCAAAGCAGATGAGTCATCCTGGAGCCATGATGAGTTTTGAACTTAAAGATGGTTTTGATGCAGGTGTCAGGTTCATGAACCGCCTTCAGTTGTGTACACGAACCGTTTCCCTGGGAACCTGTGATACCTTATTGTCTCATCCTGCCTCCATGTCTCACAGCTCTGTTCCACGGGAGCAGCGTCTTGAGTATGGCATCACAGACGGATTGATCAGGTTAAGCGTAGGCATGGAAAATATTGAAGACATCCTGGAAGATTTTCAACAGGCATTACCATGAATATCAGAAAAGCAGTAAAAGAGGATTGTCTGGCGATGCTTGAGCTTATCCGAGAGCTCGCAGTTTATGAAAAGGCTCCGGATGAAGTAACTGTTGATCCTCGGCACTTTGAAGAAAGTGGCTTTGGTCAGCATCCGGTTTGGTGGGCTTTAGTTGCCGAAACTGAGGCAAAGCAGGTAGTAGGGTTCGCGCTATATTACATCCGGTACTCAACATGGAAGGGGCAGGTTATGTATCTGGAAGATCTTCTGGTTACAGAAAGCATGCGTGGGCAGGGCATAGGTCATCAATTGGTAGACCAATTGGTTGTTGAGGCAAAAGCAAAAGGGTTCAGGAGGATTGTATGGCAGGTACTCGAATGGAATGAGCCGGCTATCAATTTTTACCGGAAATACAATGCAAAATTTGATCCGGAATGGGTCAATGTCACACTCGATTTATAAGCTCATCTTTGGTACTTTCGAAGCCAATTCGTGCTTATCTGATATCTTTTCATTAATTTTGCGCAAAATTCAGAAACCCCATGGCCGGTCAACTCAAGGAAGTCCGCAACAGGATAAAATCAGTGCAGTCAACCCAGCAAATCACCAAGGCAATGAAAATGGTGAGTGCAGCCAAGTTACGACGTGCCCAGGATGCGATCATCCAGATGCGTCCTTACGCAAGCAAGTTGCAGGAGATGTTAAGTAATATTGTCAGCAACAGTGAAGGAGGGAGTAATATGTCGCTGGCAGAAACAAGAGTGGTGCGGAAAGCCCTGGTTATAGTCATAACAAGTGACCGCGGACTTTGCGGGGCATACAATGCCAATGTACAAAAGATGGCACTGGCTCTGATTGCAGAGAAATATGCCGCAGTTCAGGCTGCAGGTAACCTTACAATATGGGCTATAGGTAAAAAAGGGGCAGAGTTTTTTCAAAAACGTGGATTTTCCGTTAATACCAGTTTCAGGGATACTTTTCTGCAGCTTTCATTTGAGCAAGTTCAGGTATGCGCCCAAGCAGCTGTAAAAGCATTTCAGGATAAGGAGTATGATGCCATTGATATCGTTTACAGCGAATTCCGTAATGCTGCAACACAAAGGTTTGTGGCAGAGCAGTTTCTTCCCATTCCCAAGAATAAGCCTCAGGCAGGAAGCAGCAAGAAGGCAGATTTTATATTTGAACCAGACAAAGACCAGTTGGTAGCAGAGTTGATGCCTAAAATCTTGAATACCCAGTTATTCAAGGCTGTTTTGGATGGTAATGCATCTGAGCACGGGGCAAGGATGACTGCCATGGATAAAGCTTCTGAGAATGCCAATGAATTGCTGAAAACGCTCAAAATTTCATATAACAGGGCTCGTCAGGCTGCAATTACAACTGAACTTACAGAGATAGTAAGTGGAGCTGCGGCTTTACAAGGTTAGGTTTAATGTTTTTGCCTTACATTTACGCCCGTTCATCCGGTAAACCCTGTGAGCATAAGCAGCAATGGAAATAGCCAATCTGATAACCCATATTGAAGCGCTGGTTTTTGCCAGTGAAAAGCCACTCACATCTTTAGAACTTGTTGAGCTGATTAACAACGCCTTCGGATTTCTTGATGATAAAATTGTCATTGATCAGGTTGAAACTGCCATTGATGGGATAAGAGAAAAGTATAATGCTGAATTTTATCCGTTTGAATTGCGTGAAAGTGGTGGTGGTTGGCAGTTCCTGACCAAAAGGAAGTTTCATCAGACTATTGCCCAACTAAATGGCGACAAGTTTTTAAAACGACTTTCCAATGCCGCATTGGAAACACTTGCCATTATAGCTTACAAGCAGCCCATTACCAAATCAGAAATAGAAGCAATCCGGGGTGTTAATTGCGATTATTCCATTCAGAAATTGCTTGAAAAAGAGCTGATTGTGATTGCAGGAAGAAATGAGCAAGCTGTTGGGAAGCCGCTTGTGTATGCAACGTCAAGACATTTTATGGATTATTTTGGCATCAATTCAGCTGAAGAGTTACCAAAGATCAGTGAAGTTCTGGCTGAAACGATGGTTGAGCCAACTTTGGTTAATGCTGATCATTTTGATATGGAAGGTGGAACAGGGCAAGCGGAAGCAACAGTTGACGGGGAACAAGCAATAGGTAGCGAGGATCAGGGAAATAGCAATGATGTACAAGTAGGGGAGTAATTGCAAGCAATACACGATGGGACCAAAACTGAATAACGACATTTTACTGAAGGCTGCAGCTGATTATGGTACGCCACTTTACGTTTATGACAAGGAAAGGATTGTTTACCAGTATCAACAACTGAAACAGGCATTCCAAAAAACCAATACACGTTTTTTTTATGCCTGTAAAGCCCTGACAAATGTAAATATCCTGAAGGTGCTTGCAGATGAGGGATCTGGCATTGATTGCGTCAGTCTGAATGAAGTGAGGCTGGCCATGCTGGCAGGATTTACTCCTGAACGGATTATTTTTACCCCCAACAGTGTAGGAATGGATGAATACCTTGAGGCAACTGCCCTTGGTGTGCATATCAATATTGACAACCTTTCTGTTCTGGAAGCTTTCGGAAATACTTTTGGGAACAGTTACCCGGTAATAGTCAGGCTCAATCCGCATATCATGGCTGGTGGAAATCTTAAAATTTCAACAGGCCACATCGATTCTAAATTTGGTATCTCTGTAAATCAGGCAGATAAGGTTGTTGAAATCATGGAGTCAACAAATCTTATTGTTAAAGGTCTTCACCTGCATACTGGTAGTGAGATTAAGGATCTCGAGGTGTTTATGCGCGGATTGGAACTGCTTCTAACGTTGAGCAGCAGGTTTCCTGATCTGACTGTCATTGATCTTGGAGGAGGATTTAAGGTGCCATATAAGCCTGATGAGAAAGGCACTGAAATGGAAGCGTTGGGAAACAGGCTCTCTGAGCGCATTACAAGCTTTGAGCAGCAGGCAAGTAGATTATTTGAGGTCTGGTTTGAACCAGGTAAATTTTTAGTAAGTCAGTGTGGTTATTTTCTGGTAAAGGCTAATGTAATCAAGGAAAGTCCATCCAGGGTTTTTGTCGGGGTTAACAGTGGCTTTAACCACCTCATAAGGCCCATGTTTTATGATGCCTATCATGAAATCAAAAATTTGTCAAATCCATATGCAACCTTGAAAACATACAATGTTGTAGGTAACATTTGTGAAACTGATACGTTCGCGTGGGACAGAGACCTCAATGAAGTTCAACCTGGAGATGTCCTTTCATTCAGTAATGCAGGAGCTTATGGGTTTGAAATGAGCAGCAGGTTCAATTCCCGCTGCCGGCCGGCTGAAGTTCTGGCAGAAGGTGACGGACTCAGGGTAATTCGGAAGCGTGAAAATTTTGATGATATCATTGCTGGCGTAGTACTGCCATAATTTATTTTTTGTACTTGCCATCAAAAGAACACCGCACACCTCTGTGGTTTCCACATGCCTCCAGCTCTCTGACTTGAAGGTTGTTTTTGCCTGAGAATGTAAATTCAAGCATGCAATGGTCGTCTGCCTTGCTGAAATGATAAGTCTTTGGTTTGACCATCGTAATATCTCCACGCAGGCTACCATCACAATTTCCATTTGGTTTTTCTATGTGGATGAAAAAGTTCAGTTTACCAGGTTTTCCTCCATCTCTTATTGAAACAAAATTGGATTTATCTTTTTTATAATCCCCACTCAACGGATCCTTTGCGGCAAGTGTATCTATCGGATTGTATACAGTTTGTTGATCAACAGGTTCATTGCTCTCTGTAAGAATCAATGTAAATAAGCCTTCCGTATTGTAGACATAGGCACTCTTATTGTATATGTTTTTCCCATCTTTTGAATTTCTTGATCTTGTTTTGATGATGGTCAGTCGCTTATCCAGGCTTGCCTCTTCAGAAATGTTATCGGCTACTTCGTTGCTGGTTAATAACATACCGGTTTTGTAATCAAGGTTTTCATCAAAACAAATGACATATGCCCAAGACCTGGTTTTTTGTTCAGCAACCAAAAATAAATAGGTCTCTTTTGTTTCGTCTGCCTTGATTCTCCCAGTTCTGAAGAATTTTATTTTATCCGAGGCTTTGAATTCGCTTTTGAATAAACTATCAGGTATGAACTTACGAATAACAGCAGATTTGATGAAAAAACTATCGGAAGATAGCTTTTTTAAATCTCTGTTGTTGAACTGAACAGGTAGCTGAATTTCCCGAAATGAAGCGACAAAATCACTTACTTCAGGGTTTTCTGCACTGTTAATATCCTCTGCGGTTTGTTTGCAGCTGCTTAGTATCAAACAACATAAAATGCCAATGTATAGGTATCGCATAATTCAAGGTAATAAATATTTACAAAAGTAAATCACTGCAAACGTTTGTGTAGATTAAACACATTAAATCTGCCACTTTCCTCAAAAAAAGATTATCTTGCAAGCTCATTAAAACCGATCAGGCATGACAAACTTTCGTGACTATTCCATACCGTTCGCCACTGATTCACGATATGCCAAAAAAGCAGCTTATTTCTCCATGGAGTTTGCTGTACACCAGCCACTGAAAATTTATAGCGGTGGATTGGGTTTTCTTTCGGGTTCTCACCTGAGGAGTGCATATGAGCTGCGTCAGAATCTGATTGGTGTTGGCATCCTGTGGAAGTATGGTTATTATGATCAGGCCAGGAATCAGGATCTTACCCTGCAGGTTCAGTGGAATGAAAAAATTTATAATTTTCTGGAAGATACGGGTATAAAATTCCAGATCATGATACATGATGCACCGGTTTGGGTGAAAGTTTTTTATCTGAATCCGGAAACATTCAAATCCGCTCCGCTTTTCCTACTAAGTACGGATTGCCCTGAAAATGATTATGTTTCTCAGACCATAACACATCGCCTTTATGATGCCAATGTTGCTACCAAGGTAGCGCAGTTTATTCTGCTGGGTGTTGGTGGTGCGAAATTAATCGACGAGTTGGGTTTCAAGCCTGATGTTTATCACCTGAACGAAGCGCATGCCATTTCTGCTGCGTTTTATTTGCTGAACAAAAATGGTGGCGACCTTAAAGCCCTTAAAGAGCAACTGGTGTTTACAACACATACACCTGAAGAGGCCGGCAATGAAAAACACGACATTTACCTCTGTAATAAAATGTCTTATTTCTGCGGAATGCCGCTGGAAAAAGTACGTGAGATTACCGGAATACACGATGATCAGTTTAACCATTCTTTGGTAGCGCTTCGTTTCGCGAGGTTATCCAATGCAGTTTCTGAATTGCACGGACATGTCAGTCGCAAGATGTGGAACAAAAACGAAGGTGTTTGTCCGATTATCCATATTACCAACGCACAAAACTGGCGTTACTGGGCTGATAAGCAGTTGTATTTTGCCATGGATGAGCAAAATGATGAACGTTTTATAGACCGTAAGCGGTTCCTCAAGAAAAGGGCCTTTGATCTGGTAGCAGATCAAACGGGTAAACTCATGAATCCAGATGTGTTCACGATTGTTTGGGCTAGACGTTTTGCCGGATACAAAAGGGCAGATTTACTCACAAGAGACCGGGCGAGGTTTGAAGCATTGTTAAGTGATTCCCGATATCCGGTTCAGATTATCTGGGCGGGTAAGCCGTACCCGGTAGATTACCCTGCTATAACAGAGTTTAATCACCTCGTTCACCTGAGCAAAGCATACGATAACATGGCAGTTTGCACTGGCTATGAGCTGGGACTGAGTAAAAGGCTCAAACAGGCATCAGATGCCTGGTTGAATAATCCGAGGGTACCCCGGGAGGCATCAGGTACAAGTGGTATGACAGCTGCCATGAATGGCGCAGTAAATGTTTCAACAAATGATGGTTGGATTGTTGAATTTATTAACCACGGTAACAATGGATTTGTAGTTCCTCCGCAGGATTATGAAAATATGCATGTACACGATCAGGATCAGTATGACCTGGATGAAATGTACAGAATACTAAAAGAGGAAGTTCTGCCTATTTATTATGACGCACCGCATACCTGGAGGCAAATCGTTCAGAATGGCATGAAGGATGTTCGTTTCAAATTTGACTCCAACAGAATGGCAGCTGAGTACTATGACTTATTGTATAATGGATGAGCCCAGGCTCATCCATTATTTTTACTTTGGTAAAAGCATTCTATAACCTGCTTTAACCCTTCCCAGGGTAATATCATCCAATTTCTTCTTTAGCATCTTTCTTTTGAGGAGGGAAATGTGATCGATAAAGAGTTTCCCTTCAATATGGTCATATTCATGTTGAATTACCCTGCCATTCAATCCTTTATAGGTTTCCTTGTGTGCTATGAAGTTTTCATCTACGTATTCAATTTCAATGATATTCTCCCTGCTTACATCCTCCCTGAAGCCAGGTAAGCTCAGGCAACCTTCGTCGCATGACCATGTTTTACCTGATTTTGAAGTGATTTTGGCGTTGATGAAAATTTTCTTGAATCCTGTTTCACCTTCAAACACTGCTCTTTCTTCCTCGTCGTAGTTTTCAAAAACCTGCGCAGTATCAATAACAAAAAGCCGTATGGATTGATTGACCTGGGGTGCGGCCAATCCCATGCCACTGGCTTTGTACATGGTCTCCCACATGTTGCTGATCAATGTATTGAGCTCAGGAAAGTCAGGTGTGATATCTTTGGCTACCTGTCTTAAAACAGGGTGCCCGTAGGCTGTAATAGGAAGTATCATGAAGCAAAGTTAAGATACTCCTGTAATATGATTGTGGCTGCAATTTCATCAATCATCCCCTCCTTTTGTCTGTCTTTCTTTTTCATACCCATCTCAACCATGGCCCTGCCTGCCATGCGTGAGGTGTGGGCTTCATCTACAGGTGTGACAGGTATATCGGGAAAAGTGTTTTTGAGCCTCCTGATGCAATGCTGAACAGCAGCTGTTGAATCTGTAGGAGAGCCATCGAGGTTAAAGGGCAGTCCGATTACAATTCGTTCTGTGGCTTCGCGACCAATGTAATCTTTCAGGAATTCAAAAAGCTGTTGTGTGTCAACCGTAGTCAGTCCCTGTGCAATAATTTTCAGTGGGTCTGTAACCGCAATACCGGTTCTTTTTTTTCCATAATCCAATGCCAGTATTCTAGCCATAATTTAATTGAATATGAATAAATCCAGCAAAGCAGCGATTGAAAAAAAGATGCTTGCCAGTCCGTTTGTTGTCATAAATGCCATATTCACTTTGCTCAGGTCATGTGGTTTTACCAGAAGGTGCTGCCAGATCAACATGAGAGAGAATAAAGCGGCTCCTGTGAAGTAAAGCAAGTTCATGTTAAACAATATGCCCGAAACAATGATGCAAGCAGTTGTTATGATATGGAGTATTTTAGAGACAAAGAGCGATCGAACAGGCCCCAGCATAGTTGGAATTGATTTCAGTCCCTGAGTTTTATCAAACTGTTCATCCTGAAGGGCATAAATGATGTCAAAGCCACTCACCCAGCAGGCTACCGCCAGTGAGAGCAGGATGATACCAACATTGGCAAATTCGGTAACTGCAATAAATGCACCAACCGGTGCCAGTGCCAGTCCCACACCCAAAACGAGGTGGCAAAGGGGTGTAAATCTTTTGGTATAGCTATAGCCCAGGATAACGAGTAAAGCAACAGGAGAGAGGTAGAGGCATGTTGTATTTATCAGGCCTGCAGCAACAATGAACAATATGGCATTGAGTACTGTAAACCGCAATGCAGCAGCCGGACTGATTACACCTCTAGGTATTTCGCGCACAGCAGTTCTTGGATTTTTTGCGTCAAATTCCCTGTCGAGGTACCTGTTGAATGCCATCGCGGAGCTTCTTGCAAAAACCATGCAAAGCAAAACATAGAAAAACAGGTCGTAATGCGTACTAAAATAATTTCCCGTAAGAGACCAGCCGAGGCTGTTACCTCCCTTGATATCCGAAATTTCACGGACGCCTAAAAAAAATCCGGTTAAAGCGAAAGGCAGTGCAAATATGGTATGTGAGAATTTAACCAGCGAAAGGTAGTTTGTCAGCTTTTTCATACGTTAAGTTGTTTTACCATTTCCCACAAAACTATTCCTGTTGCAACACTGATGTTGAAAGAATGTTTACTGCCGAACTGTGGAATTTCAATGCATCCATCACATGCTGCGATAGTTGATTCCTGAACACCTTCAGCTTCATTGCCAAAGACAAGTGCATATTTTTGAGCAGGGTTAAATCTGGCGTTATCCAACATAATGCTGTTATGCACCTGCTCTACTGCATAAATTGTGTAATCTTCCTTCCTTAAGCTTTCAATGGCATTCATTATGTCCGTAATGCCAGTCCAATTAACTGTTTCAGTTGCGCCTAATGCTGATTTGTTGATATCTCTGTGGGGTGGATGAGGTGTGTATCCGCATAAAATCAGTTTTTCAATCATGAAGCCGTCACATGTTCTGAATACACTCCCCACATTTTGCATGCTTCTTACATTTTCCAGCAAAACAGTGATGCCTGTTTTAGGGGCTGCCTGGAAATCCTCCCTGCTCAGTCTTTGCAATTCATCCATGGCTTTTTTAAGCATAGGGCAAATATACGCCAAGGGCTTTTTCCTTCCGGAATAAAAGGTAACTTTGCAAACTTATGCAAGACGCATTTCAAAAGGTTTCTGATCAGATTAATGCATGGCAGCCCGGACAGACCTGTCAGCTGGAAACGTTGGCTCAGGCGGGCAGTAACAGGCAGTATTTTCGGATAAATTATCCTGATCAATCGTACATACTCACGTACAATCCGTTCAATATTCCGGAAAACAATGCATTCATTGAGTTTACAAAGCATTTTTCCGGATTGGCATTACCCGTTCCCAATATCTTACTGGAAGGTGAGGGTCGTGAATTTTATGTGCAATCAGATCTGGGTAATGTCTCATTATTTGACTGTATCCGCAAGGAAGGATTTTCAGAAGAGGTGTTCAAGTTATTTAAGAAAACCTGTGATGCACTTGCTTTACTTCAGGTGAAGGGTGGTAAAGACCTGGATTACGGTAATTGTATTGCTACCCGTTCATTCGATAAACAGGCCATATACTCAGATCTACTTTATTTTCTTTATTATTTTGTCAGGGCACTTGATTTGCCATACGACAAGAACCTGTTGATGAATGATTTTGAATTGCTCAGCAACTACCTCATGCAGGAAGAAAATCAGTTTTTCATGCACAGGGATTGTCAGAGCAGGAACGTGATGATAAAAGATGGCCAGCCTTTTTTTATAGATTATCAGGGAGGTATGCAGGGTGCATTGCAATATGATATTGCTTCTTTACTCTGGCAGGCCCGTGCACAGATGCCTTACGAATGGCGGGACGATCTGGCAATGTATTATTTCGAGCAGGTTAACATGCAGTTAGAAGGTAAGCTTGACAGGAAGGATTTTCTGGATAATTACGACGGCTTTGTTTTGATCCGGATGCTGCAAACACTGGGTGCTTATGGTTTCAGGGGTTTGTTTGAACGAAAGCCACACTTTATTGCCAGCATTCCTTTCGCCTTGAAAAACCTGAAATGGTTCCTGGAAAATAAATCACTCCCAATCAGGCTTCCTGCATTGCAGAAAGTATTGCAGGCTATTGTATCAGACAATATGATGAGTCGGTTTGAGCCACTTTTGGCCAACGAAAATACCAAGTTGACTATCCAGATTAACAGTTTCTCATACCGCAAGGGAATTCCGGAAGACAGGTTTGGTAATGGTGGAGGCTATGTTTTTGATTGCAGGGGTATCCTTAATCCTGGCAGAATTGAAGCTTATAAAACGCAAACAGGTAGAGATAAGGCTGTGCAGGAATTCTTGCTTCAGAAGACCCAGATGCCTGCTTTTTTACAACACGTTTTCGGCATTGTTGATATCTCTGTTGCTGATTACCTGAAAAGGGATTTCGAGGGACTGACCATCAGCTTTGGTTGTACTGGTGGACAACACCGGAGTGTTTTTGCGGCTGACAGGCTTGCAGCCCATCTGGAAGAAAAATTCAAAATCAAAGCAGTTGTTACCCATGTTGAGCAGGAAGCCAAAGGGTGGGTGAACGAGCGCTACTGATTAAACCACAACTTCATTTCATGAAAAAAGCCATGATTTTTGCTGCCGGTTTGGGTACAAGGCTGAAGCCCTTTACGGATAATCATCCCAAAGCACTGGCACAGGTAAATGGCAAAACACTGTTGGAGCGGAATGTTCGTTTCCTTTATCAGGCAGGTATCAGGGAAATTGTAGTCAACACCCATCATTTTGCAGATCAGGTGGAAGCTGCAGTTGGTTTGATCGCAATGCCTGAACTGAGAATTCATTTATCGCATGAAAAAGATGGTCCATTCGAAACTGGCGGTGGACTGGCTTACGCGAGGCATTATTTTGATAATGACACAGTTCCATTCGTAGTGATGAATGTAGACATTCTGACAAATATCAGTTTGCAGCGCATGATGAACTACCACAAGTCTCACCATCCTCTGGCCACACTGGCGGTTACAAATAGAGACAGTTCTCGTAAATTGCTCTTCGATCAGGATATGCAGCTTGCAGGTTGGCAAAATGTTAAAGCAGGCGAGTTTAAATGGGCTAACAATGAAGTAGAAAATACACAAGCTTTTGCTTTTTCCGGCATCCATATCATTGATCCTGCAATTTTTGACCTATTACCACAATCCGGTAAATTCTCAATCACTGACATATACCTGACGCTGGCAGCGGAACACAAAATTTTGGGTTTCGATCATTCGGGAGACCTTGTGCTAGACGTAGGGAAGCCAGAATCACTGAACAAGGCTGAATTACTTTTCGATTAAATTTCATAAATTTCAAAAAAAATCTATGTTGAAGAAAATACTGATCGGGCTGGCAATACTTTTTGTGGCTATTCAATTTTACCGTCCGGCTCGAAATATATCCTCCGGGCCTGCATCCAACAACATAGGGAACGCCTATGCAGTTCCTGAAGATGTAAATGCCATTCTTACAAAGGCATGTAATGATTGTCATTCCAACAATACTGTTTATCCCTGGTATGCTTCTATACAGCCTGTTGCAGCCTGGCTCGATCATCATGTTGATGAAGGAAAAGGTGAACTCAATTTTGATGAATTCCTGACTTACAAACCGAGGAAGGCGCATCATAAAATGGAAGAGGTCAATGAAATGGTTAAAGAGGGTGAAATGCCTTTGGATAGTTATACCTGGATTCATAAGGATGCGGTGCTTACTGAAGCAGAAAAGCTTGCTCTCGCCAACTGGTCAGTTGCGGTAATGGACACCATCGCAAAACAATATCCGGAAGTGCTAATCCCACAGAAGCGGTAGGACCACACTTTGCATGGGAAATGATTTACTGATTAGAAAACTTGGACAAAATCTTTGGCTGAGCCCTCAGAGATGCATTTTCTGGGAAGATAAAAGCATACTCATTGTTAGTGATTTGCACATTGGCAAGTCAGCTCATTTCCGGAAATCGGGCATTGCAGTACCCGGAATCATATTCCAAGAAGATATAAGCCGGCTGGATACAATCCTGGATCACTTTAAGCCTGATACATTGCTTGTAACAGGTGATTTTTTTCACAGTATTGCCAATGAAGAACACCAGTTGTTCAGCCAATGGCGGAAAGCAAGAAAGGATTTCCGATGTTGCATGGTAAGGGGCAATCATGAGATCTTGTCTGATCAGGCGTATACGGACTTGGGTATTGAAGTCCTCGGAACTGATTATGCCATTGGTCCATTCTACTTTATTCACGAAAAACCAGCTATCGTTCCTGCGGATAGCTTCGCATTTTCTGGTCATTTGCATCCGGGTGTCAGGTTGAGTGGGGTAGGAAAGCAATCGATATCCCTCCCATGTTTTTACTTTACAACAAATCAATGCATACTGCCTGCCTTTAGCAGGTTTACAGGTAAATACCTAATTCATCCATCAGTTGGCGATGAGGTTTTTGCCATTTCTTCGGGGGATAGACATGCTGCAATATTTCAGATAACCTGTAAATAAAAAACTGAAATGCTATCATTTATCGTTGAGATTCGATGATCATTTTTCTGATCCTGTCTTCCAGTTTTTCTGAAGACATGCTTTCGCGCATGGAGTCAACTTTTACAGGAAAAGAAAAGGGGGTGAGTTTTTCGGGATGAGTGATGATAATGCTGGAATTTGCAATACGTTTGAGCATTTCACGCAATCTGCTTTCTTCCATCTGACTGTCCATCACTTCCTGAAATGCCTGTCTTAACAGGATGTTATCCGCATCATACTCCAGGAATACATTGAATAGAAGTGATGAGGATGATTGCAGGTGCCTTGCTTTTTTCTGTTCCCCCGGCATGCCCTGAAAGACCAGGCCTCCAATCACTGCAATATCCCTGAATTTCCTTTTCGCCATCTCTGTTGCATTTACGCTGCGCTGAATATCTTCAGTTAGATTTACCGCTGAAAAAAGTTCGTATACGTTTTCTTCATTTAGGGGTATTGGCTGGTCACTCAGCAACTCAAAACTGTAGTCGTTCATGGCAAAGGAAAATGTAATGGGATGAATCCTGGAAATTCTCCATGCCAGGATAGCCGCCATGGCCTCATTTACAAGCCTTCCCTCAAATGTATGGCAGAAAAGATGGTAACCATCCTTTGTATGTATAAGCTCAATCAGCAGTTCTTCTTTGCCTGGAATTGCTGAAATGGCTTGTTGGAGGGTAAATATTGGTTGCAGTTTGTTCAGGATTAAATCATTTGAATCTCCTTTGCCGGCTTCAGTTAGTTTTTTTCGCAGCAAAGTGCCCAGGTTTGCTGAAAGTGGCATCCTGCCACCCATCCAGGAGGGGACAATAGACTTTTTAGCATTGCTTTTGCGTACCTGCACTGTCATGTCTTTGATCGAAACAAGTTCCAGGTTTCTGCCTGCCAGAGAGAATACATCTCCGGGTTTTAGTTTTGAAATAAACCATTCTTCAATAACTCCTACATAGCCGCCACTTATCCACTTCACTTTCATCATGGCGTCGCTTACAATTGTGCCAATTGACATGCGGTGTCTCATCACAGTCCTTCTTCCCGGCATGCTGAATGTTCCTGCGTCAATGATTACTTTTTGGTATTCATCATACTCCCGGAGGGCATTTCCCCCGGTGGTAATGTATTGTAGCACGGTGTGCCATTCTGAAGTACTCATTTCACAGAAGCAGTGTGTATGCGTTACCTGCTCGTAAACTTCTTCAGCACAGAAACCGTCACCGGCGGCAAGTGTGCACAGGTATTGTGTTAATACATCAAAACACAAATGCAGCGGTGGTTTCGACTCAACCTGTTTCTCATGGAGTGCATCCTGCAGTGCCGCTGCTTCCAACAGTTCCAGCGAATGTGTTGGCAGAAAATAAATTTTGCTTTTTTCTCCGGGAGCATGGCCACTTCTGCCTGCCCTTTGAAGAAATCTGGCAACACCTTTGGGAGAGCCAACCTGAATGATTGTTTCAACAGGCCTGAAATCAACACCAAGATCCAGGCTGGCAGTACAAACCACGGCTTTCAGCTTACCCGCGTGCAAAGCATCTTCCACCCAGAAACGCAGCTCTTTATCAATGCTCCCATGATGTAGGGCAATAACTCCTGCCAGCTCTGGTGCAATCTGTAATAAAGTCTGGTACCAGATCTCACTCATGCCGCGGGTATTGATGAAAATCAGTGTAGAACGGCTTTGTTCAATGATTGGCAGTACCTGACGGGCAAGTTTGATGCCCAGGTGCCCAGACCATGGGTAGCTTTCAACTTCTTCGGGAAACAAAGGGATGACTTCGGTCTGCTTGTTAATGTCTGCCCTGATAATGATGCCATTATCCGCATCAGGATTTTTTAAAAGGACAGGTGCAAGTAAAACATCTCTCGCTTCTGTAAGGTTGCCAATGGTTGCTGATATTCCCCACACAGCGGGAGACGTTACTTTGTTGCAATGGATGATTCTGCTTATGGCAAGTTCAGTAAGTACGCCTCGCTTAGAACCCATCAGCTCATGCCATTCGTCTACTGCAATAACTTCCAGGTTTTCAAAAAGTAATCCATGATCTTTTGTGGAAAGCAGGATATGCAGACTTTCCGGCGTGATGATGAGTATTTCAGGCAGGTTATTGCGTTGTTTTTGTCTTTCTGCTGTTGGGGTATCTCCATTTCTGATACCGACCTGCCAAGACATTTCAAGAGATTTGATCACTTCTTCCATCGCCCGACCAATGTCTTTTGCAAGGGCCCTGAGTGGGGTAATCCAAAGCAGTCGGATTTTATTTTTTCTTCGGGTTTGCCAGTTATCCGGATGGGCATTGATGAACCTGATGAGTGCGCCAAGAAAAACGGCATAGGTCTTGCCACACCCGGTTGGGGCGTTAACCAGTCCGCTTTTCCCTTCAGCTATCTGCTTCCAGGTTTCCTCCTGAAATGGAAATGGGCTTCTGCCCTGCTGTTCAAGCCATGATGATATGATGCCGAAGCCATGCACCTTATTTATCGGGTGTGCCTCCAATGAGCAGGACTATTTCTCCGCGAACACTTTTATTTGAAAAATAATCATGAACTTCCTGAAGGGTACCGCGTATTGTCTCTTCAAATTTTTTAGATAACTCCCTCGAAACAGAACATGGCCTGTCTGCCCCAAAATAGGTGATAAGCTGGAGCAGTGTTTTCACAAGCCTCACAGGTGATTCATAGAGAATGATGGTTCGGGGTTCGGTAGAGAGACTGGTTAGTAAAGTATGTCTTCCTTTTTTCAGCGGAAGGAATCCTTCAAAACAAAAGCGATCTGATGGGAGTCCGCTGTTCACCAATGCAGGAACAAAAGCTGTTGCTCCAGGCAGACATTCCACGCGGATATTGCTTTTAATACATTCCCTGATGATGAAAAAAGCAGGGTCTGAAATGCCAGGGGTTCCTGCATCTGTGATGAGCGCAAAAGTTTTGCCAGCCTGCAATTCTTCGATGAGCCTGCCGGTTATTTTGTGTTCATTGTGCTGGTGATATGGAAGCATTGGCTTACTTATGCCATAGTGCTTAAGCAAGACACCTGATGTTCTGGTGTCTTCAGCCAGTACAGTGTCCACTTCCTGTAAAACCGTAACAGCTCTATAGGTCATATCAGCAAGATTGCCTATTGGCGTTGGTACGATATACAACATGATGAATGGATTGAATTCCTCAGATGATGCTAACCTCAAAGGACTCCATCACCTGATTGGCCAGGAGCTTTGACGCAGCAAGTTCTCCAGCCTGCAAGGCAGCAGCTTCACTTTCAGCATCAACCTGAAGTGTTATTCTTTTGCCAATCCGTACATCTCCGATATGATTAAGTCCGAGGTTATGAAGTCCGCCTAATACAGCCTTGCCCTGTGGGTCCAGCAGGTCTTTCAGGGGCATTATGTTGATGGCAACAGAATAGGTCATGTGGTCTTGTTTTTGAGCAGCAAAGATACTGCAATATAGGTAAGGAAAATAAATGGAACTGCAAGCCAGTTTAAGAGCACAATACCAGCAACAGCCAATAGAAGCAGGATATACCTTGCTTTATTCTCAGCAAAACCCCATGTTTTGAATTTGAGGTTAAGTAGTGAAAGCCTGGAAACCATGAGCCAGGAAATAACAACTATGATGGCATAAAGCACCCACTTGTTGAGCAGCAATAACTGAATGTTATAAGTGTTGTATAATAGCAGCAAGGGGAATGATGCGATAAGTAATCCCGCTGCAGGTGTTGGCATTCCTTCAAAACCTTCTCTTGTGGTTGTATCGATGTTAAACCTTGCCAGGCGCCAGGCTGCAGCCATAGGGAAAATCATGGCAGGAAGCAGCCAGATCACCGGTGTATCCATGCCATCAGGTTCCTGAGCAAAAGTAATTCTGAGCAGCTGATACAGGATGAGTCCGGGCGCGACGCCAAAAGTGACCACATCGGCAAGGGAATCAAGTTGTTTGCCCATTTCAGAAGTGGCTTTGAAGAGACGGGCTACAAAACCATCCAGAAAATCTATTATGGCAGCTAACCCAATGAAAAAGGCAGCCCAGGCAGTTCTTTCAGGTAAAAAAATCTGCCAGGTTCCATCCTGCATGCTCAGGATGGTTTCTCCTGTTTGCAGGGTCAGGATGATGGCAATGAAACCACAGCTGAGGTTCAAGAGGGTAAATAGATTGGGTATCTGTTTCATGGGGAGATTGGTTTTAATGGAGGATGTACCTTATTTCTTCATCAATTTTTCTATCTCCTCAGCTTTTACCGGAATATTTTTGAAAAGGTCTTTGTTTCCTGTTTTGGTTATCCAGATATTGTTTTCTATTCTGACACCCATTTGTTCTTCTTCTATGTAAATACCTGGTTCAACAGTAAGTACCATTCCTTCTTGCAATGGCTCTGTTTTAGTACCCAGGTCGTGCACATCTATGCCCAGGTGATGTGATATGCCGTGGTAAAGGTATTTCCTGTATGCCCTGTTATCAGGTGACTCATTTTTGACATCTGACTTGCTGATCAATCCAATTTTCAGAAACTGTTTTGTAGCCTCATCGCCAACCATATCATGGTATTTTACGATTGTAATGCCAGGTTTAAGCAGACTTTTGGCGTAGTCATGTAAGTGAAGACAGGCGTTGTAGACTTCTTTTTGTCTTTTGGTGAACTTGCCATTTACCGGAACGGTTCGGGTGAGGTCTGCGCAATAGCCGCCATATTCTGCACCAAAGTCCATCAGCACCAGCTCACCATCCAGGCATTCCTGGTTGTTGGCAATATAATGCAGCGTTCTGGCTCTGTCACCGCCTGCAATGATTGAACTGTAAGCCGGACCGGCTGACCTGTTCATCATAAATTCATGGATGATCTCTGCTTCAATCTGGTTTTCAAATACGCCTGGCTTAATGAATTGAAGCAGCCTGCGGAATGTTTTTTCAGTGATGTCAACCGCCTGCTGCAAAACTGCCACTTCGAGTGGAGATTTTATGGCCCGGAGGTCGCGCATGATTTTGGCGGCCCGCTTATAGTTATGCAGTGGATAGCGCGATTTCATTTCCTGTGCAAAACGGTAGTCTCTTACAGCAAGGAGATTCGCTTTCCTGTCATTTTCATTCGTATTCAGGTATATGTTGTCTGCCAGGTGGATCATGGGTTGCAACAAGCCATCCAATGTATCCAGCCAAACAATGGTTTCAATGCCGGAAAGGGCTGTGGCTTCTGATGCCCTGTGTCTTCTGCCGTCCCATTTTTCTTTTAGCTCGTTGGGTCTAACCAGCACCAGTACTTCACGGTATTTTTTATCCGGATTATCCGGGAAAAGGATCAGCATGGTGTCTTCCTGGCGAATGCCTGTAAGCCAGTAAAGATCAGCGTTTTGCTTGAAAGGGTAGAGTGCGTCGCCATTGGATGGAATTTCATCATTGCTGTTGAAAACAGCAATGCTTTTTTTGTCCATGCTGGCCATGAAACGCTTTCTGTTCTCGATGAATATGTTGGGATCTACCAGTTCTGAATACATATTAATAATTTAATGACGTAAAGATAAAGAACGTTGCTTAACGATCCGACTTAAAAAAATCCTTCATCTGCAAAACTGTAATATCCATCTGTACTTACGATGATGTGATCCAGTAACTGAATGTCGAAATACCTGGCTGCATTTCTGATTTTGATTGTCAGCTCTTCATCAGCTCTCGACGGTCTTAGATTGCCTGAGGGGTGGTTGTGGCAAAGTATGATGCTTACTGCATCTTCCTCCAATGCTTTTTTCAGGATTATCCTGGGGTCGGCAACTGTGCCCGTCATACCCCCGCTGCTGATGATTTCAAAATGCCTGATGCGGTTGGCCCTGTTCAGGAACAATACGGCAAACACTTCATGTGGAAGGTCCATCAGCATCGCCTGCAGGTATTTGGCTACCGAGGCACTTCCGTTGATGGTTTCAGTCTGCAAGTGCTCAGAGGCCATCCTGCGCCGGCCAAGCTCCAGGGCTGCCTGGATGATAACCGCTTTTGCCAATCCAATACCCTTGGTTTTCATGAGTTCCCGGGTGGATAGCCTGGCGAGGTCGTTCAGCCTGTTTTTACTCCTGGCAATCAGTTCCTGAGCCAGATCCATGGCAGATTTTTCTTTTGTTCCATTCTGTATGAGAATAGCCAGCAATTCACCATCAGTTAGGGAAGAAGCCCCTTTGAGCTTCAGTTTTTCTCTTGGTCTGTCTGCCGTTGCCAGATTTTTGATACTCCGGTTCTCTGGTTTTGTCTCATGATCTGCTTGATTTCTCTTTTCTCTTCCTTCCTCTTGTTTCATTTCCTTCAGTTTTTATCTTTTTAAAGTATCTTTGCGCCTTCAAAATATTCATATGCAACGCAATGGTCCTTCCTGCAAGGTTTTCTCCGGCACCAGTTCCCAGTATCTTGCCGAGCAGATCGCAGCCTCCAGCGGTGGTACACTCGGTAAAATCAGCATACAGAAATTCAGTGACGGAGAAATCCAGCCAATTTTCCTCGAAAGTATACGAGGTGATTATGTTTTCCTCGTGCAAAGCACGTTCGCGCCGGGGGATAATCTCATGGAATTACTGTTAATGATCGATGCTGCGAAGCGCGCTTCTGCGTATAAGATCATTGCCGTGATGCCTTATTTCGGTTATGCAAGGCAAGACAGAAAGGATAAACCAAGGGTTGCCATCGGTTCCAAGATGGTGGCGAATATCCTTACAGCTGCTGGGGCAGACAGGGTTATTACCATGGATTTACATGCACCTCAGATCCAGGGATACTTTGATATACCGGTTGATCACCTGGATAGTTCCGCGATTTTTATTCCTTATATAAGAGATCTGCAACTAGAAAACCTTACCTTTGCCGCCCCCGACGTGGGAAGTGCTAACAGAATTCGGGAAGTTGCCAGCTATTTTAATGTGGAAATGGTGATCTGTGACAAACACAGGAAGCGTGCAAATGAAATTTCCAGCATGGTAGTAATTGGTGATGTGGCAAACAGGGATGTGGTGTTGATTGATGATATCTGTGATACAGCGGGTACGCTCACAAAAGCAGCAAAGTTGTTGAAAGACAAGGGTGCCAGAAGTGTAAGAGCTCTTTGTACACATCCTGTGTTGAGTGGAAATGCTTATGTGAACATCGAAAACAGTGTACTTGAAGAACTTGTTGTTTGCGATACCATTCCGTTGAGGGGACGGTCATCTAAACTGAAGGTTTTAAGTGTAGCGGAACTATTCGGTGCTGCCATCATGAATGCCTATCAGAACCAAAGTATCACGAGTCTTTTCATCCACTCACAGATGAGAAACAAGTGACCCAAATCAGTCATTTTTTAAACACTATACAATGAAGACAATTACAATCGAAGGAAAATTGAGGACCGCAACCGGCAAAACAGCCGCCCGCCAGCTGCGCTCTCAAGACCTGGTACCTGGTGTAATTTACGGGGGTGCAACCGAAGTAAATTTTACAGTTTCTGCCATCTCTCTTAAGCCTTTCATCTACACACCTGATTTTCAGCTCATTCAGGTTAACGTTGAGGGTAAATCTTACACCTGTATCCTGAAGGATCTGCAGTTCAACAAGGTGACAGACAAACTTACGCACATCGACCTGCTTGAGCTGGTTGAAGGCAAGAAAGTTACAGCCACCATCCCACTTAAGTTCGTTGGTGCATCTGTTGGTGTAAAGGCAGGTGGTAAACTTGAGCTTAGGCTTAAGTCTGTAAAGGTTAAAACACTTCCTAGTTTCCTCAGGGAAAATATTGAGGTGGATATCACCAACCTCGAATTGAATGCCAATATTCGTGTTCAGGATATTGTAGCTGAAAATATTGAAATTCTCAACTCTCCAAGAATTCCAATTGCCTCAGTAACAATGACACGTCAATTGAAACAAGAAGAAGCTGCTACAGCGCCTTCTAAGAAAAAATAAGCTTTATAGCATATCTTTGAAGCCCCGTGTAGAGATCACGGGGCTTTTTTTATGAATAAGTTCCTGATTGTTGGTTTGGGTAATATTGGTACAGAGTATGAGCATACCAGGCATAATATTGGTTTTGACATACTCGATGCATTCGCTGCTGCCCATAAAAGTAATTTTTCACTCGAAAGGCTTGCATTTAAGGCAGAGGTTACCATAAAAGGAAAAAAAATTATCTGTATTAAGCCCACAACGTACATGAATTTGAGTGGAAAAGCCGTCAAATATTGGCTTGATAAAGAGAGAGTGGATAATGACCACCTCTTGGTTCTGGTAGATGAACTTGCTGTTCCGCTGAATAAGCTGAAAATCAAGCCTGCCGGAAGTGATGGTGGTCACAATGGATTGAAGAGCATTCAGGAATTACTGGGTACAGCTCAATATCCTAGGCTCCGTTTTGGCATAGGAAACGATTTTCCCAAAGGCCGACAGATCGACCATGTGTTGGGCAAGTGGAAAGCGCCGGAAGAGGAAGTGATTCAGAAAAAAATCACACGTTGTATCCAGGCGATTGAAGAGTTTGTGTTTGTTGGACTTGAAAAAACCATGGCACAGGTCAATAATCTTGAATTCTAGCCTGTTTATGCTTATTTTCGGCGAAACGATTATCCAATTCCTGCCATGAGTGATTCTAGTCAACCGTATAAAAACCTTGAAGCAATGAAATTTTTGTGCATCGGACGAAATTATGTGGAGCATGCCAAAGAGCTTGGCAATGAAGTACCCGAGGAACCGGTTATTTTTATGAAGCCTAAGTCTGCGTTGTTGCAGCCTAACAGCCCTTTTTATTATCCAGAATTTACCAATGAGCTTCATTACGAATGTGAGTTGATTCTGAGGATTTCCAAGAATGGTAAATACGTCAATGAACGCAATGCGTCTAAATATTATGATGCCATTTCGGTTGGTATTGACTTTACAGCAAGAGATGTGCAATCTGAATTGAAGAAGAAGGGATTACCCTGGGAAAAAGCCAAAGCATGGGATGGTTCAGCCATTCTGGGAAACTGGCAGCCGATAGGTGAGGCTTTCAAAAAAGATGATATCCGTTTTAAAATGCTTAAAAACGGACAAACCGTGCAGGATGGACATTCTGCGGATATGATTCATGATTTCGATAAAATCATCGCACATATCTCCAATTATTTTTCATTGAATATCGGGGATGTGATTTTTACCGGAACACCCAAGGGCGTAGGAGAGTGTGTTGTAGGCGATGAGTTGGAAGGGTTTCTTGGTGCGGATTCTATGTTTAAACTCATTGTTCAGTAAAAAAATATTTCGTAGCTTATGGATTCATCCAATCATAAGCTTATGAAAATTTCATTTCACGGTGCTTCACGCTGTGTTACAGGCTCCAAACACCTGTTAACCCTGAACAATGGCAAAAAAATCCTGCTTGATTGTGGCATGTTTCAGGGCATGGGTAAAGAAACCGATGCACTAAACAGGCAGTGGGGATTTGAACCACGTGATATCGATTACCTCATTCTTTCGCACGCACATATTGACCACAGTGGTCTGATTCCCAGGTTGGTTAGTGATGGGTTTACAGGGAAAATATTTTGTACCCCTGCAACAATGGAACTCACTAGCGTCTTGCTGGAAGATTCCGCTGGTATTCAGGAAGATGAGATCAAATACGTTAATAAGAAAAGGAAAGTAGCGGGATTACCTCCTCTCAAACCTTTATACACTACGGAGGAGGCTCATAAGGCCATAGATCAGTTTCATGCTGTTGATTATAATCTTTGGTTTAAGCTGGAAGATGGGCTTGAATTGCAATACACTGATGCCGGACATATTATAGGAAGTGCCGCAGTTCACCTGAAAATTAATGAAGGCGGAAGTCAGCGTCAACTCACCTTTAGCGGGGATGTGGGGAGATACAGGGATGCCATCCTGAAATCGCCGGCAACATTCGAACAGGCAGATTTTATTATCCTTGAATCCACCTATGGCAACTCCCTGCATGACCTGCATAATCCAACTCCGGATCACCTGCTGGAATGGATTGAAAAAACCTGCCTGAAAAAAAAGGGTAAGCTCATTATCCCGGCTTTCAGTGTAGGGCGTACCCAGGAGTTGTTGTTTGCGCTGAATCAGCTTGAACTGGAAAGGCGATTGCCGGAACTCGATTATTTTGTGGACAGTCCGCTCAGCGTTCATGCTACCCAGATCGTGAAAAAAAATCCACATGATTTCAATGCCAGAATTCAGAAAATACTTGAAAAGGATGAAGATCCATTTCAGTTTGCCGGACTTCAATTCGTAAAAACTGTTGATGAGTCCAAGTTGCTCAATTTCAGGAATGAACCTTGTGTCATTATTTCTGCCAGTGGAATGGCTGATGCTGGAAGGGTTAAGCACCACATCAGCAATAACATAGAGAATTCAAGAAACAGTATCCTGATGACAGGCTATTGTGAGCCCCACTCGCTTGGTGCACGCCTGCTTTCTGGGAAAAAGGAAGTCAATATTTATGGTGTTGCCCATGAGGTTCATGCCGAGGTTGGTAGTATCAGGAGTATGAGTGCGCATGGAGATTATGAGGATCTGTCTCAGTTCCTATCTTGTCAGGATCCCAAAGCTGTTAAAAAGCTTTTCCTGGTTCATGGGGAGTATGAAGTTCAGGTTGATTTCAGGGAAAGACTATTGCGAAAAGGTTTTATGGATATCGAGATACCTGAGCTTCATCAGGAAATAGGGTTGGGGTGAAAAAGAGTTGAGAGATGAGAGTTGAGAGATGAAATTACTAATCTCTCCTGCCTTAGGCAGGCAGGCTCAACTAATCTCTCTAAACTACTCTCTCTAAACTAATCTCTCCTGCCTTAGGCAGGCAGGCTCAACTAATCTCTCCTGCCATAGGCAGGCAGGCTCAACTAATCACTCTAAACTTGACTTTCAATCACCAATCCCCTCCAGCTCCACCGCCGCCGAAACTGCCTCCGCCAAAACCACCAAAGCCGCCGCTGCTGCCTCCGGAGCTTCCGCCCCAGTGACTGCTACCTCCGGTTGGGAAATACATGAAGCCACCACCTCTTCTGAATCCGCCTCTACCGCCACCGCCTCTGCGCTTGAGAACTGAAACAATAATGATAACGAGCAGGATGATGAAAATACCGGGGATACCTTCTCCATCATCTTTTGATCTGTAATTTTCCGGAGCTGAATATTCTCCTTTTACAGATGCTATGATAGCGTCAGTGCCCTGATCCAGGCCCCTGTAGTAATCGTTTCCTTTGAAATTGGGCCTGATTTCATTTGAAATAATTTGTTTCGCCGTTGCATCCGGAAGGGCACCTTCAAGTCCGTAACCGGTGGCAATGAACATCTTGCGGTCCTGCTTCGCAACGAGTAGAAGGACTCCATTGTTAAACTCCTTGTTGCCGATACCCCAGCTTCTGCCGAGTGCAAAAGCAAAATCTGCAATATCATAGTCTCCGGTACTTTCAATGATAACAACTGCGATTTGGGAGGAAGTGCTGTCGTCGAATGCCACGAGTTTTCTCTCAAGCGCATCTTGCTGGTCTGCAGAAAGTGTGCCTGTATAGTCGGTAACCAAACGCGGTGGCTGAGGCCTGGCTGGAAGTTGCTTTTCAATCTGACCAATCAGTGAATTACATAAAAAGACCAGAAAAAAGAGGGTGATTGTCTTTTTCATTTGCCAAATACGATCCCGTCGGCCAGTTCGTTTTGGTCATCCCGCTGGTAGGGGAAGTTTGATTTAAGGGCTTCTCCCACATCAGAGATCATATGACAGATTCCATCAATAAAATGTTTCTCTTTGAATTCGGCCATGATCGCTTTGATCTCATTTTCCCAGAATGTTTGTCCCATTTTCTGGTATATCCCTTCATCCGCTAATATGGCCATTTGTTTGTCCTGCATGGCAAAATAAAGCAGCACGGCATTGCGGTCTTTTGTTTTGGTCATTTCCAGTTCGGCGAACAATTCCATGGCTCTGTCCATCGGGTTGATGAATCGGCAATGGCTTTCGACGAAGACCCGGATCTCTCCACTGGTCATGTTTTCAGCAGAACGGATGGCTTCCACCATCCGTTCCTCTTCTTCCTGGCTGAAGAAGCGTCTTTTTTTTCCGGTTAAAAACCCGAGTATATCCACCTTATTTATTTGTTAAAGTCAACAGTTGGCGCTTTATCAGCCCCGGCTTCAGCAGCAAAGAATCCTTTTTCCTGGAATCCGAAGATGCCGGCAAACAAGACCATTGGGAATTTTTTCACTGTTGTGTTGTAGTCTTTTACTGCGTCATTGAAGTCGTTACGGGATACTTTTATCCTGTTTTCAGTTCCTTCCAGTTGTGCCTGCAGGTCGCGGAAAGCTTCAGTGGCTTTGAGTTCAGGGTATTTTTCAACAGTTACTAGCAGTCGACCAATGGCACCACTCAGTTCACCCTGTGCTTTCTGGAATTGAGCAATTTTTTCAGGACTGAGGTTGGTGGGATCAATGGTAGTTTGGGTGGCTTTGGCCCTGGCTTCAATTACCTGTGTGAGGGTTTCCTGTTCGAAGTTGGCAGCTCCTTTTACGGTGTTTACAAGATTGGGTATCAGATCTGCCCGGCGCTGGTAATCACTTTCCACATTGGCCCATTTGCCTTTCACTTCCTGGTCTTTTTGAACCAGGCCATTGTAGCCGCTACATCCGCAGCCACCAAGCAGGAGAATAAAACCCAGAATAGAAATCAGAACAATGTTACGTGTGCTCATTTTTTTTGTGTTATATGATGTAAAGGTACGAAAAAGCCCCAAAGTCATGGAAACCTTGGGGCGATGTGCATCCGGAAAGGATGAGTGGTTATTTTTTGATAGCAGCGATACCTGGAAGTTCTTTTCCTTCAAAGAATTCGAGCATGGCGCCACCGCCGGTTGATACATAGCTTACTTTATCATTGAATCCGAACTGGTTGACGGCAGCAACGCTATCTCCGCCTCCTACTAAAGAGAACGCGCCAGCCTGGGTTGCTTCAGCTACGGCTTCAGCAATAGCTTTTGTTCCGGCCTGGAATTTCTCCATTTCAAAAACACCCATCGGACCATTCCATAAAATAGTTTTGCTTCTCAGGATAACTTCACGGAAATCAGCGCGGGCTTTTTCTCCGATATCCAATCCCATCCAGCCGGCAGGTATATTACCGCTTTCGCAATTGGATGTTTGCGCATCAGCAGCAAATTTATCAGCGATGGTGCTGTCTGCAGGGAGGTGAATATTAACCCCTTTTGCTTTGGCTTTTTCGAGCAGTTCAGCTGCCAGTGGGAGACGGTCTTCTTCACAAAGGGAGTTGCCTATTTCTTTGCCCTGTGATTTCCAGAAAGTATAGGCCATACCACCACCTATGATGATATCTGTAGCCTTTTCAAGGAGGTTTTCGATAATCAGTATTTTATCTGAAACTTTGGCGCCGCCGATGATGGCTGTAAATGGACGTTCAGACTGCAGTAATACTTTTTCAGCACTGGCCACTTCACCTTCCATGAGGAGTCCGAACATCTTTTTATCACCATCAATGAAGTCGGCTATAACTGCTGTGGAAGCATGTGCCCTGTGTGCAGTGCCAAACGCGTCGTTGACATAGACATCACCAAGCTTGCTCAGTTTTTCAGCAAATACCAGGTCGCCCTTTTCTTCTTCCTTGTGGAAGCGGAGGTTTTCAAGCAGCAAAACGTCGCCAGCTTCCAGCAGGTCGGCTGCTTTTTGGGCCGGTTCCCCGATGCAATCAGAGGCAAAAAATACTTCGTGTTGATCTCCCACGAGTTTTTGCAGGTGAGGAACCAGGTGGGAAAGGGAATATTTGTTGGTTGGACCATCCTTTGGTCTTCCCAGGTGGCTCATGAGAATGACTGATCCGCCATCAGACAGGATTTTTTGAATTGTGGGAATGGCTGCCTGCATGCGGGTATCATCGGTTACCTGAAACTGGTCGTTTAAGGGTACGTTGAAATCAACGCGGATAAGGACTTTTTTGCCACCGAAATTGAAATTACTGAATTGCGTCATGGTATAATTTTAAAAAGAAACCCGGCAGTTTTGCTGCCGGGTCAAAATATGGATCGTGATTACTTGGAGATCAGCTGAGCAAAGTAATTCACTGTTCTTACAAGCTGACTTACATAGCTCATTTCATTATCGTACCAGCTTACTGTACGAACAAGCTGAGCATCACCTACGGTTTGTACTTTGGTCTGGGTGGCATCAAAAAGTGAACCATAGCGGATTCCTATGACGTCTCCTGAAACGATTTCATCTTCGGTATAACCATAGCTTTCATTGGATGCAGCTTTCATCGCAGCATTGATTTCTTCAGCTGTGGTTTTTTTAGCAAGCAATACTGTCAGTTCCGTCAGTGAACCGGTAAGGGTTGGCACACGTTGTGCTGTACCATCGAGTTTACCTTTCAGGCTTGGAAGAACCAGTCCGATTGCTTTTGCAGCACCGGTGCTGTTGGGAACAATATTTTGGGCAGCTGCACGTGCACGGCGGAGATCGCCTTTGGGGTGTGGAGCGTCTTGTGTATTCTGGTCGTTGGTATAAGCATGAACGGTTGTCATGAGTCCGGTAAGGATACCAAATTGCTCTTCAAGTACTTTGGCCATAGGAGCAAGGCAGTTTGTAGTACAGGAAGCGCAGCTGATGATGGTTTCAGAGCCATCCAGGATTTCGTGGTTGGTGTTGAAAACGATGGTTTTCAGGTCACCGGTAGCAGGTGCAGAGATAACAACTTTTTTTGCACCAGCTGTAAGGTGAGCAGCAGCTTTATCTTTATCAGTGAAGAAGCCGGTACATTCCAGAACAACGTCAACATCATGGTTACCCCATGGAATCTGGGCTGGATCACGCTGGGCATAGATTTTTACTTCATGACCGTTTACAATGATGGCGTTTTCTGTTGCAGAAACTTCCTGTTCAAAGCGACCCTGAGCCGTATCGTATTTGAGGAGGTGGGCAAGCACTTTTGGAGATGTAAGGTCATTGATGGCAACGATTTCGATGCCTTCCATGTTGAAAATCTGGCGGTAGACGAGGCGGCCTATTCTGCCGAAACCATTGATTGCTACTTTAACTGTACTCATGTTTGATTGCTTTAGTGTCTTAAAAGAGGCACGAAGTTAAGAAGTATTCATATTTTTTTTGTCATATTTCCATAAGAACTTATATTTGCACTCCCGAACGATAAACGGCCCGTTGGTCAATCGGTTAAGACGCCTCCCTTTCACGGAGGAATGAGGGGTTCGATTCCCCTACGGGCTACAAATCCCTGGCAAATGCCGGGGATTTTTATTTTACTATCAATAAATTGGATTGTAATACTTAATTCTTTTCAAAAAGGATTTGATAAGTCCTGTAGCTTCTGCAATTTCATCGATCAATTTTTCAAGTGAAATTTTTTTACTAATTACTTGAACTCATATGCATCAGGGCAAATACATTTTCTCTAAAATTGGTGATAACAAACGCGTCATCGACCCTTATTAAAAATAATCTGATCAAAATCGTCTTCCTTTCCCAGCCCCATCTTTTCCATGATACGATATTTTTTTGTGTATATACTGCGGGGCTCTACAAGCAAGAGCGCGGAGATTTCTTTGGTAGATAAATTCATTCTGTAGAGTATGCAAAATTGCATATCAGTCTGAGTAAGTTTCGGATAATTTTGAAGAAGCTCCGATGCAAAACCCGGGTGTATGTTGTTGAATTGTATCAGTAATTTATCTAATCCCGTTCGGTCCTCTACCGCTTTTTCAAATTGTTCCATCAATTCTTGCCTGCGTTCCTGTTGTTGCTCGGCTACAATCTGATTTATTTTTAGTTTCAATTCCTCCGAATCGGCGAGGGTTTGTATTAATAATGTTTTTTGCTGTTCCAGTAACTGGTCGCGGTATTGCTTTTCCTGTAACGCCCATTCCGTTTGCTGCTTTTGAACTTTATTTTCTATTTTCTGTACATCAAGTTCTCTGGCCTGTATTCGCGAACGTTGACGAACCCTCAAATAAATCAATACGATGGTAGTTATTAAAAAAGTAGCAATTATTAATATCAAATAAATCTGTTTGCGTTTGTAACCTTCACTTTCGCGCAATATCTCATTTTCTTTAAGCAATAACTTTTCATTTTTTTCCTGCTGCTCAAACTGGTATTTTGCCTGTAATTCCAACGCTAGCTGCTTTTGTCCTTCGATTTTAACGGTGTCAGATAAACGCTGGATTTCCTGGTAATATGCATGAAGTTGAGCCGGAGATAATTCGTTATACAAAAAATGAATGGCAACTTTCTTGTAGTTGAGTAGGTCATCATTGTTGGCAGTTTTCAAAACGGATTGAACCACTTCGCTTTTCATAACCTGCCGCGCTTCGGGGTAACCATTGGTATTTTTTAAGGCGGTGAGATAGGGAATGGCGACTTCCAGTATAAAAAAAGATTGATTTTTTTTCATTAGTCCGAATGACTGCCGATAATAAGGAAGAGATTTCTGATATTTTAACTGCTGTGAGCGAGAAAGCCCCAATTTCAGAATCAGGTACGACTCGAGCTCCTCGTTCTTTATTTCGCGGGCTAGAGGTAAAAGAATATTGACCAGGCTATCTGCTGAAGTACATTGGTTGGTTTGAATAAGATACTCTGCCAGCTGATATCCGGCTCTAATATAACCATCGTAATCTTTCAAAGAATCCAGTTGCGGTAGTGTTTTTTGAAGGGTTCTAATGGCAAAACCATAGTTGCCACTGCGTCCATATGCCTCGCCCAGATTAATTTGGATTTTTAATGCAATGAAAAGATTTTTTTTATCATTATTGTTTGTGGAATTAACCACATCAAGCGCTTGCAAATAGAGTTTTGTGGCCTGATAGAAATTGTTTTGATCATTACACAAACTAGCATATTCCTGCAGGGCAATGGCTTTGAATGGCTGGTTTTTCCAGATACTGTCGTTCAGTTGCAGACAAGCTTTGATGGCATCTGTAGCCTGTGCATATTCTCCTTTGAGCCGATGTAGTATGGCTTTGGTACGGAGTGTATTGATTCTATTAAAGTCTTTGTCCGTTTCATAGGTTAATGCCTGATTTATGGCCCATAATCCCGAATCCAGTTGATTAAGCATGCCAAAAGCGATGGCTACATCCATATAGATATTCGCTTTGCAAGTATCCGGAGCGGAGGGATTTTTTGTAACAAGCTGCAGTAAATCTGCCTTGCTTTGAGCGGGATTTTTGTTCAGATTCGATTTTATATTTTTAATCGCTTCATTTATTTGTTTGGTGGATGATTGGGCAAATCCTGCTGTGAAAAATATCATCCATCCAAATATTAATGCAAGGCGGAAGACGATTTTGGGTTTCATTTTGTGTTATTTGTTACTGATGCTAGTGCTAGAAATGTAATACAAGTAATTGAAAATTACAATCAAAATCAAAGAAATTGGGGATTCAATTATATGTTTTAAAAATACTATAATTTGACTCATGTTGATTAAATATGACTCGATTTTCTCTAATTCTGAATGCAGCAGTTGATTTCCGACCAGCCGTTTTTCATAAATGAGTACATGAGCCAAATCCTCAGACAGCTGATTCGAAATCACGCCCTTTTGGTCTACAAATCCCTTTCTAAACTTATACCCGGTAGGGACACTTACAAAGTGCTACAAATGTGCTACAAATGATTAGCATCATATTTTTAAAATATTGAAAATCAAATCATTAAAATTTTGTAGCATTTTTATCGCACTTCACTAAACTACTTTCTAATCTCTATTGCACTAATTTAATCCCTTAATCAGGTAAAAATATGATTGCTCATCTGGCAGTCCGTATTCTAAAACATTAATTTATTAAGCGTTAAACTAAGATTGATGAAACATCATTACCCACTCCTCACAGCCCTTGTGCTGTTGCTCTCTGCCACGCTTTGTCGTGCGCAAAACACCCAAACCTTTACTTATCAGGGATTTGTTTTCCAAACCTACACCATCCCGGTCTCCGGTTATTACCTGCTTACCACAAAAGGCGGCGAAGGTGGTTCCTTTCGTTATGTAAATGATCCCAGCGACAGATTTATCGGAGGCAAGGGAGCCAGCATGAGCTGTTATTACTTTTTCAATGAAGGTGAGCAGCTGCGCATTGCAGTGGCCGGAGCGGGGCAATCTGTAGTCGATAATGGGGCAATTGGACAAGATTACATAGAAGATGGAGGGGGAGGAGGTGGCGCTTCATCCATTGTTCTGGTAAATGGAAATTCCTACCTACCTGTATTGATTGCAGGCGGAGGAGGAGGTGCTGGAAATGGTCGTGATGGGGACGCGGGTCAGGTGACTCAAAACGGCAGACCGGGTAGAACATCCGTAGGTCAAACGGGAGGTTCGGCCGGAGTAGCCGGTGGTGGCGGTGGATCAAGCAATTACCTCGGTACCGGTGCCGGTGGCGCCGGATATAATACCGACGGAGGAACATGCGTAAGTTCAAATAATGTCCAGGCTTGGGGAGGGCAAGCTTACCTCAGCGGGAATTATGGCGGCGGTGGACACCCCGGTGGTGATGGTGGTTGGGGCGGAGGAGGAGAAGGCGGACAGGGAGGATTTAAGAGTGGCAGCAAAGGAGGAATCGCCTTTGACCCTTATGATGGAAATGGCGGTGGTGGAGGGGGCTACAGCGGTGGCGGTGCTGGTTTCGCGGGGGGTGGCAGTGGTGGTGGTGGCGGTTCTTTCATTTCCCCAATCGCCAACACAAACGGGCTTGTGCAACTTCCCGGCAACAACTCCGGCAATGGTTTAGTTACCATAACCGGACCGAACACCCAAACAGATGTTGTTAATACACCGTTTAATCCTTACACGTGGTCTGCGAACGGCATGAGCTACAGCGCTGCAGGAACCTATACCTTTCGTGATAGCGTCAATAGTGTTATCCGAATATTGGACCTCTCATTCGGTCTTCAATCCTGTCCTTCCTATACCCGCATCGATACCACCATCGTATCCTGCGGCAGTTATACCAGTCCGCTTAACGGAAGAACATATACCCAGAACACAACAGATTCCATCCGTGTGGGATGTGTTAAATATGTAGCTCGTATAGTTGTGGCACCGCCTGTTGCGTTATTGGGTAATATTATTTGGTTTGGCGCTACCAACACATCTTCATCCGGCACACTGGCGGTATGTAAAAACACTTCGCAAACCATAACCATTCCCCCGGTGCCGTATGCCACTTCCTATCGGTGGACTTTACCCTCGGGTGCAAAAGGAACTTCTACCCAAAATCGCATCACCGTGGAGTTCGGTAAGAACTTCAGCGGCGGCAATATCTGCGTAACGCCGGTGAACGCCTGCGGTGCGGGACCTAGCATCTGCAGACCCATCATGGTACTTAACACACCTCCAAAGGGTGCTCTGCAAATCACCAAACCTGCAGCGCCGCGTGTTTCGGGTAGCTATTCTGTAGTACCGATCCCCGGAGCCACCTATACCTGGAGTGTATCCGGCAGCAAGGCAATCATAGTAAGCGGACAAGGTACTTCTGAAATACATTTGAAAGTACTTCCCGGCTTCACCCGTGCGAACTTGTCGGTTCGGGCTTCCAATTGCGAGGGCAAAGGATCCGAGAGAACGCTGGTGATTCAGGCACAGCAAAACTCATCTGACGACGACGACGACGATAAGACCACCGATTTGAGTAAGATGATGCCAGAAACTCCTGTTTCAATCTATCCCAACCCATCCAACGGCCGCTTCACCCTCAACACGCCATCGCTGAAAAGATATGCGGTGCTGGAGGTGAATTCCGAGGATGGTCGGTTGGTTTATCGTACACAAATACCTGCTCACACCACGCAATCCACTATCAACCTTCCCAAACAAACATCTTCAGGAGTTTACTACCTGCGGCTGCTGACAGAAAATGGTGTGAAGACGATGAGGTTGGTGAAGGAGTAGGTTTTAACCCTTAAATAAGCGCTCTTAAAAAATATAAGTTTGCCATTTTTATCCAAATACAAATACGGCTTCTTCCTGGTCGCCATCTTCATGTTGCATGCAATATCCGGCTTCTGTCAGGTTACGCAATCATTTAGCTATCAGGGAACCAACTTCCAGTCGTATACAGTTCCTGCATCTGGAACATACAAGGTAACAGCAGGAGGAGGACAAGGAGGTGCTGCCGGCAGCCATTTTGGTGGATTGGGAGCTAAAATGTCGGTATATCTAAAATATCATCAGGGAGATGTGCTCACCATCTCCGTTGGCGGTGAGGGTCTAGCGGGTCAGAATTCAAACAATAATGTCAGCGGCGGCGGCGGCGGCGGAGCATCTTCTGTTGTGAAAGTTTCCGGCCAAACCAATAATGGGTTTACCGGAATAGGCCTTAACCTTATGGCTGGTGCCGGAGGCGGTGCCGGAAGCAACAATGGCGGAACGGTTGGTCAAACCAGTACTACAGGAGGACCGGGATTTGGCGGCAGCATCAATGGAGATTACAGAGGCGGAGCCGGTGGTGCGGGTTACAACATTGATGGTGGAACCCATTATGATAACAACAACAATCTCTTGTCTTACGGAGGCCAGGCCTATGTTTCAGGCAATTTTGGAGGGAACTCCGGTAACATCGGTGGCGATGGCGGCTGGGGCGGTGGCGGTGAAGGTGGCCCTGCAGATGGCAACGGCATTTCGCAAACAGATGGCGGCGGTGGTGGCGGCGGCGGTTATACAGGCGGATTTGGAGCTGCTACAGGTGATGGCGGCGGCGGCGGTACCTCGTATTTTATCTACCCAAGCTTTTCAAGGGGATTAGTCAATACTTCCGATAACGCTGGCAATGGCTTTGTTACCATAGAGCTGGTGGCCGATCAGGATGAGGATGGAGTTCCGGATAGCAGCGACAATTGCCCCGCCATGCCAAATTTTGATCAAGCGGACAACAATCTCGACAACATAGGAGATGTTTGTCAGCCGGAAATCATTTCTTATGGCTACGATGAATCAGTGCCAACATACACCCAGGTTATTACAACAGCAGGCACTTATTTTCTGGAATTAGCAGGTGCCTCTGGTGGCGCTTCAGCAAATGGTGTTTTTGGACCTATAAACCAAACATGCTGTTTCAGTTTTTTCGGTGGTGTATTAAATGGCTACATACGCTTCGAAGTGGGAGATACCTTATCGATATATATTGGCGAAAAGGGACAAAAAGGGCAGATTGTGCCGGGTCGTAACAACTATTCCGGCGGCGGCGGCGGTGGCGCAAGCTGGGTTACTTTAAAAAGAAACGGTGCCGATATGCTCGTTGCAGTGGCCGGTGGTGGCGGAGGATCTTCGGCACAATGGTATTACCACGACTATAGCGATGATTGTACCAGCGGTGATGGCGGTCAGCCTTCAGGAACACCAATAGCAGAAGATTATTTCGGTGCCGCTGGTGGTGGATATTTTACTGCAGGTTCGGATGTTGGTAAGTATATTGATGGTATTTGGAATGTAATTAGTAAAGGTGGGGGTGCATTACAAAGTGGTGGTGCAGGAGGAAATAGTATAGAAAATGGTGTTACAGGTGGAAGAGGAGGACGCGGTGGTGGTGGTCAGGGAGGAAGTTGTACTGCCACCAAAGATGCTGGTGGCGGCGGTGGCGGCGGATACTGCGGTGGTACGGGTGGTGTGGCTGCTCTAGTTAGTAATAATGAGCTTCACCCCGGATACCCCGGTACTAATTTCTCGAACAAATCGCTTACGCCCAATATCTATAGAGCAGATTATCGCAATGTGGATACTGATTACAGAAACAATTATGGCAATGGCAGATTTGTAATGAAGCTGGTGCCGGATGCCGATAATGACCAGTATCCCGATTTTAGTGACAATTGTCCCAATACCTATAATTTGGATCAGGCGGATGCGGATCAGGATGGTAACGGCGATGTGTGTGATGCCAGTTTGGATATCAATAATTTACAACCATTGCCTGATTCTGGTTACCGTGACTATAGCATTCCAAGAAGTGGCTATTATTTTATCAAAGCCAGGGGTGCCTCCGGGGGTAACGCTAACAATTACGCCCCCGATCCAGGGGAACCTTCAATAAATATTGGAGGAAAAGGTGCGCACTTGCAAGGGTATTGTTATTTCGAACAAGGAGATCTCATCCGTGTATATGTAGCTTCCCAAGGACGTGGTCAAACTGGGTGCCAAGGTTGTACTCATTACATGGCTGGTGGTGGCGGAGGTAGTGTAGTGGCAAAATATGCAGCAGATCAACAAACTTTTATACCAATCGTTGTAGCCGGAGGTGGTAGCGGTGCGGTTATTGGTCATTCTAAGCGTGCATATCCCGGGTATGTGGAAGCTGAATTTTATACTAATAGCTGCGATGATTACAAATATAAAAATAGAAATGGGATGTTTGGCAATGGAGGTCCGGCCGGTGGCTATTGCACAAACGGAGCAGGTGGAGGTGGATTTTATTCAAATGGAGGCAGTCGCTATGAAGTAGGTGGAATAGATGGTTTAGGAGGTTGTGAAGCTGATAGATATCCACAAGGGGGATTGGGATTTATAAATAATGGGCGACTGACCGGTGGTGATGGAGGGGAAGGTGTGTCTACGTCGGGCGGTGGTGGTGGAGGCTATAATGGAGGATGGGGTGGAGACTGTGCCTCCAATTCAAATGGCGGAAGTTCCTACAGCATTCTGGTGTGTGGAAGGAGCGATAGTACCGGCGTTAATTCCGGAAACGGAACCATTTCAATAATCGGGCCAAACGCTCTTACCGACAGGATATCAACACCGGCTGCATCCTTTACATGGCCGTTAAACAACATTACCTATACCAACAGCGGTACTTATACTCAACTCGATACTGCTAATTGCATCACCCATATTTTAGAATTGACATTACAATCATTGCCCTCTGTTTGCACCAATTATGTGCGGGAAGATACCAGCATTACGGCTTGTTCAAGCTTCACCTGGTTCAGAAACAACCGTACTTATACATCCAGCAACATTGATTCATTCCGGGTAGGATGTACCCGTTATATCCTTCATGCCAACATTGTACCTGCCACATTGCCTTCAACAGGTGCAATAGTCGGCGTTACCAATGTGTGCCGATATATAGGAAAAGACACACTCACCTATACTGCAGCCTCCATATCCGGAGCTACCTATTTTTGGCAATTGCCTCCCAATGTTGTATTGGTGAGCGGGCAGGGTACCAATAGGATAAAAGTAAAATTCAACATTGGTTTTGCAACACAGTCTAACAAGCAGATTAAAGTAAGAGCCACCACAAGCTGCGGTACAACACCATTTGCTACGGTTTACCTTCGTGCCGAGGCACCTGAAACTCCGGCTGCAATCGCCGCATCCACAAATGATATTTGTGCTGCCATTGCAGATTCATCAGTGGTCTATTTTTCCGTACCAAGAATAGCGTCTGCAACCTCTTACATATGGACAGCCCAACATGGTACAACTACCCTTGTTTCTGCGTATGGCTCAGGACTTAACAGCAACACAATAGGTGTAGTTTTTCGCAAGGGCTTTACGAGCAGTAGGATAAAAGTTCAGGCGGTAAATGCCTGCGGCGTGAGTGAGGCAAGAAGTTTTACAATAGTTCGCAACAATCCATCCCAACCAGGGATCATCAGCGGACCTACAAACAGTTGTAATTATATTGGCGAAAATGGTCAATTGGCCACGTATACAATACCTGCCAATCAATTGGTCACCACTTATAATTGGACGGTACCATCCGGAGTGATTGGTCTTACAGGTCAAGGTACCAATACCATCAGTTTCAAATATCCTGCAGGATTTACAAGGGGTATTTTGTCGGTAACGGCAACAAATGGTTGCGGAACAAGTACATCAAGATCATTAACGGTAAACAAACTGCCTGTAAGTACTCCTGGCAAGATAACCGCCACCAGAATCTCAGATTGTCCCGACCTCGTGTTTAGGTATTCGGTTGCTTCAATGCCTTTAAATGCTACATCCTTAGAATGGGTTGTACCGGTTAACGGCACAATACAGCGTGGTCAGGGAACAACGAGCATAACGGTGTCGTATACAAGCGGTTCAATTATTGGTCAGGTGAAAGTGAGAGGAGTGAGTAATTGCTCAATAAGCATTTACAGAACCTTGTCGGTGACAAGCTTGCCGCCAACCCCTTATGCAATAAAGTCGGTTAATGGTTTATTTTCAGCATGTATTGGTGATTCAAAAACATTTAAAGTGGTGATGCCTGAAACCAGTTCCACACAAAGTGAAGTTTCACTATATCGTTGGACAATACCAAAATCAACGATTATCACATCCGCATCGGTAGACAGCCAAAGAATTACGTTGCGCTTTCTTCCCGGTTTTAACGGAGGTGTTTTGAGTGTAAGGGGACAAACCTCTTGTGGAGCGACGGGCACTGCGAAATCTCAGAAACTTGCATTGTCGAATTGCACATCATACACTAAGAATACCAAAGGCGACCTCTATTCCGAAGTCATAGAGACCTTTGATGTGAATCTATTTCCGAACCCGACGAAGCATTTATTCTGTCTGCAAATGAGTTCAAAATCGAAAGAAGCCTTTATTATTAAGATATTTGATGTTCAAGGCAAACAGGTACAAAGTTTTTCATCCTTAACCACCGAAATCTGCAATATTGGTAACGATTTGAAACCGGGCGTGTACATGTTTGAGATTACACAGGGCAAAGAGAAAAAGACGGTGAGAGGCGTGAAGTATTAGCGGTAAAATCAATAAATGAAACAATATTTGGTTGAATTTGGATAGCTGATTTTATTAACTGTAATACACGGTAAACTCATTCAAATCCTCCGAACTCAAGGAAGTCAATTGCACCAAAAACACCTCAACTTTTGTTGGGGTGTTTTTACATTAAAGAAGGAACCGGATGTCTCCAGTTCCGCGAATGGGAAAGTAGTCTGTATTCAGTAACTGATTAAATCTACCAAATCCTGTCCTAAATACATTCGAAATCAACTCCTTTTGGTATATAAATCCCTGGCAAATGCCGGGGATTTTTTATTTCCATAATCTCCATTGCGTTTTTGAACGGTTGCATCAATTTCATGACCATAAGAATCGTTGTAGTGATAAACAGTAGCATCATTTGTTTTGGCATATACATTCAATTCGTGTTACCTGTTGCATGCAGATGAATCATTTGCTTTGTTTTTTTGAATGTACATATGTTTTGGCCTAACGCAATAATGGTAACATAAAATAGTATACTAACATAAAATTTGTTATTATGCATAATTATGTTATTATTGTAATGTGAAAGCACTACAGATATATTTATTTGATACGTTTGGAATCGCTGCTTCATTGCACCCAGAAAAGGAAAAAGTAAAAAAGCTTCCCTTATACCTGCGCGGTAATTACAATCTGTATTCCGGCACGCTTACTGGACAAAAAGTTATTTGGGCAGAAGTCAAGAACCTGGAAGTTGCGACCCCGGACCAACTTAAAAAGCAAAGCCAAGTATTACAGGAAATACTGGGCCAAGTACCCGTGGTGTATGTATTTGATACATTGGAGCCATGGCAACGCAAACGACTGATCGAAAAAAAAGTGGGTTTTGCCGAACCGTTCCGACAACTTTATATCCCTGAACTTTTCACACAGATCAAGGATGGATATAGTAAAGAAAAAGCAATAACTGAAGTGGGTAAGCAACTGAAACCGCCTGCGCAACTCTTTTTACTGTATCATCTGCAGGTTCAACGGCTCGAAGGATTGCTGCTACAAGAAATCGCCGACCTGCTTAACTATTCCGCGATGACCATCACGAGGTCCATTAAAGAGTTGTCTGCCCATGCGCTACTGCATGTTGAAGGCACAAAGGAAAAAACTGTCATTTTCGAATTTCAAGGTAAAGACCTCTGGGAGAAAGCATTGCCATTAATGGTAAGTCCTGTAAGAGAGACATGGTACACAGATGACAGGCCGAACAATGTATATACCTACATCGGTGGTGAAAATGCATTAGCTTCTTACACCATGCTTACCCAACCAAGAGAACATACACATGTAATTGGAAAAGATACTTTCCGTATCAGTAAATCCCGGCTTGGAAACCTCAACAAAAGATATGGTTTTAATAAACTGGAAGTATGGCATTACGATCCAACTTTACTTTCAAATAGAAATGAAATTGATAAACTATCCCTTTACCTCTCAATCAAGGACCATGAGGACGAAAGATTGCAGGGCGCATTAACAAACATGATAAATGAAATAGTATGGTTATAGGAATGGATTTATTTATAGAACACTTTCAATCACATACAAATCAATATATATTAATCGGTGGTGCCGCTTGCGACCGCCACTTTGAAAAAGTCGGTTTACCATTCAGGGCAACAAAAGAAGATAGATATCCCCAATTCAATCAAAGAGGATCTCAAAACCTGTATTCAAATTGTATTGCAAGAACAGCCCGACGTAAAAAAATTGTTGAAAAACCTTGGCGTTGGGGAAAGCTCTTTGGAAGACATTTTTGAACAGTTAGTATCAAGTTTCCAGCTTAGCTAAATTTTATACGCACTACAAAAACTGAAAATCGATTAACTTTAAAAGGTTGATCGATTTTTTTTTGTTCCAAATTGATAAAAAACGATTGTTTGTTATGAGTAATATATTCAGGCTCCTTTTTTGGTTTATTCTTATTACGCTTAACAGTTTTGCTCAAAATGATACGCATCAAATTTTATCTCCCGATGGAAAAATGATGGTTAAAATTGCGCTCAATGCTGAGAGGGGATTAACTTATCAGCTTACTTATTTAAATCAAGCTGTGGTATTGGATTCAAGGTTTGGGTTAAAAGTAAATGGTGAAAACTGGGAACAAAACATTGTAATTAAAGCCATAGAATCCAGAGCAGTAGATACAAATTGGACACCCATTTATGGAGAGCGGTCAAATGTAAAAGACCAATTCAATGAATCTGTATTCTATTTGAACAAAGAAGAGAATAAGAATAAACAATTAAAAATAGTTGTCAGGGTGTATAACCAAGGGATGGCATTCAGGTACATGATTCCTGAATTAGAGAATGGCGGCCCATTGATTAAGATTACCGGAGAGTCGACGGAATTTCATTTTCCAGATGCTACCAAAGCTTGGTTCACGCCATTTGCCCAGCAGGAATACCAATTGATGGATTTGAATAATATGCATAGGGAGTCTGAAAGGCCCTTGACACTGGAATTAAGTAATGGACTCTATGCTTGTTTGGGAGAAGCAGAAATGGTGAATTATTCCAGAACTAAATTCAAATCTATTCCTAACAAGCCGAATACTATTCAAGGGGTCATGTATGACAATGTAGAGGAGATTGCTCCCTTTGCCAGCCCCTGGAGATGGGTGATGGTGGCAAAAACTCCTGGAGCATTGTTGGAGAACAATGATTTGATCCAGAACTTAAATCCCCCCAACCAAATTACCAATAGCAGTTGGATTAAACCTGGTAAGGTATTCAGAGAAGTGACCCTGTCTACTACCGGTGCCAGAACAGCCATAGATTTTGCCAGTAAACATCAGCTGCAATACATTTTATTTGACGTAGGTTGGTATGGTTATGAATACCACGATTCTTCTGATGCAAGAAGGGTGAGTGTTGACCCCAAAAGAAATCCAATTAATGCATTGGACCTGAAAGAAGTGATTGCTTATGGAAAGTCAAAAGGGATTGGTGTGATCCTTTATGTAAACCAACGTGCGCTGGCTAAGCAATTAGATATTATTCTGCCTATCTATCATGCATGGGGCGTTGCTGGTGTCAAATTTGGATTTGTACACGTCGGATCTTTTAGATGGACCACATGGATGCATGAAGCCGTGCGCAAATGCGCCAAATACCAATTGATGGTTGACATTCATGATGAATACCGTCCAACAGGTTTTAGCAGAACCTATCCCAACCTCATGACCCAGGAAGGTATTTTGGGGAATGAAGGTTTTCCCACTGCTACGCATAATACCATTCTCCCATTCACCAGATTTATTGCCGGAGCGGCTGATTATACTTTTTGTTATTACAGACAAGATTTTAAGCAAACAGGAGCCATAGAAAATGGGGTTCCAAGAAATAAGTTTATAAAAACAACAGCAGCGCATCAGTTAGCACTAGCGGCTATTTTTTATAGTCCTTTACAACACATGTATTGGTATGACAAACCAGCTGATTCTCAAGACGAACCTGAATTGGCCTTTTGGGATCATATTCCCACGGTTTGGGATCAGAGTAAGGTATTGGTTGGGTCTATTGGTCAATATATTGCGATGGCCAGAAAATCTGGCAACAAATGGTTTGTGGGCGCTATCACCAATAATGATGCCAGGGAGTTGGACCTGTCTTTAGACTTTTTGGAATCTGGTCAGGAATATGAGGCTGTAATTTACAAAGACGATCCTGTTGCCAGCATTCGGACCCATGTTTCCATTCAAAAAATGAAGGTGAATAGCAAAACAATATTGCATTTAAAGCTTTTGGCGTCTGGTGGACAAGCAATTGAGATTACACCTGTGCTTAAATAGGAAACTAGATTGTTGCCCGTCCATTAATTTGAACACGCTCCAATTGAGTCACAGCTTATTGCATGAAAAAAAAAGGGCCCGCGAAGCGGGCCCTGTACCATAAGAATGAAAAACTATTTAGGCACCTGCAGACTTAACGGTCTTGATGATGCGTGCGGCTACTTTGTATGGATCTGCTGCTGAATTCGGACGACGATCTTCCAAATAGCCATTCCAACCTTTATTTACTGTAAATACCGGGATACGGATTGAAGCTCCACGGTCTGAAACACCATAAGAGAAGTCGTGGATAGAAGCAGTTTCATGCTTGCCGGTAAGACGAAGGTGGTTGTCTGCACCATAAACATCAATGTGTTCCTTGATCACTGGCCTGAAGGCTTCACAAATTTTGTCATAAGTCTCCTTGCTGCCACATGTTCTGAGGGTGGTATTGGAGAAGTTGGCGTGCATGCCACTTCCGTTCCAATCCAGTTTACCCAGCGGCTTACAATGCCAATTTACTGCAACTCCGTATTTCTCGCCAATCCTTTCAAGCATGTAACGTGCAATCCAGATCTGGTCTCCGGCTTCTTTTGCACCTTTAGCAAAAACCTGGAATTCCCACTGTCCGGCTGCTACTTCAGCATTGATACCTTCCACATTCAATCCGGCTTCGATGATGGCATCGAGGTGTTCTTCTACAATATCACGTCCAAAAGCATTGTTTGCACCTACTGAGCAATAGTAAGGACCTTGTGGACCAGGATATCCGCCTTCTGGGAATCCAAGCGGTTTGTTTGTCCTTGGATCCCAAAGGAAATACTCCTGCTCAAAACCAAACCAGAAATCATTGTCATCGTCTTCAATGGTTGCCCTACCGTTGGATTCGTGTGGGGTGCCATCTGCATTCATTACCTCACACATAACTAAGTAGGCATTCTTGCGCTGAGGGTCACTTACAACATACACCGGCTTCAACAAACAGTCTGAAGAACCTCCTGGGGCCTGCTCAGTTGAAGAACCGTCGAAAGACCACATAGCCAGTGAGGCGAGTGTTCCGTCGAAATCTTCAGATTTTACAATTTTTGTCTTGCTTCTGAGGCTCTGGGTAGGCTTGTAACCGTCCAGCCAAATGTACTCTAATTTAACCAGTGACATTTTTTTGTGATTTATGAGGTTAATATTGGGGATTGATTTTTGACAAGTGAGTTATTTTGGCAAAATTGCTTAAAAAAATCCAAAATACATGGAAAAGTATTACATATAAAAATATGTAATATGTAAAGCATTGATTTTGCTAAACTGTCTAATCAGGATTTAAAAATTCGGTCCATTAAAACCCATTTTTCACCGGGTTTTGCCCAGGGAAGCGGGAGTTGGTACTTCCACATGAGTTGTTCCCATTCGGCAATCTTTGGATTTGTGTTGTCAAAAGCTGCTTTTGTTTCAAAGCTGAAATCATCATTTGTTTCCAGGATCATGAACATCCTGTTACCGGTTCGGAAAATCTCAATATTCAGTATTCCGGCATCAATATCATGTTGGGTAACTTCAGGCCATGCACTGCCAGGAGCATGGTGATGTTCGTATTCCCGTATCATTTCCTGGTCGTCAACGAGGTCAAGGGCGAGGCAGAATCTTTGCATATAAATATAAAATTAATTTTACCTGAAATATTCCCTGAAGGCCCTGATGGTCTGTGCCGCTGCTTCATCTGAAGTTGGCCATGGGAAGGCTTCTGCAGATACAAATCCATCATATCCGCCATCTGTCAAAGCCGCTGCTATCGGTTTTAAGTCTGTATGTCCAAAACCAACGGGATTTCTGTTGCTATCGGCAAAATGTACATGTCCAATATGTGGTATATTGTTTTTAATACTTTCTGCTATGTTGATCTCCTCTATGTTCATATGAAATAAATCTGCCAGCAGACGGGTCTGGCTGAGTTCATTGGCTTGTAAGAACGATACTGCATCTGAGATTGTATTGATCAGGTTGGTTTCATACCTATTCAATGGTTCATAAATCAGCTGAGTACCGAGTTCGCCTGCCAGCTGGTCTAATTGCTTTAGGCCTTCTGCCAGCCATTTCATTACCTGTTGCGAATCCATTCCGGGTGTTATATTGCCCTGCATGGATCCAATTATGGCAGGTGCTCCGAAACTTGCTGAAAAGGTCATCATGTTCGAAATAAACGCAACCGCTTCTTCCCGAATCCCTTCATCAGGGTCTGTAAGTGTTAGTCCGTGTACAACCTTCCCTGCACCTGTACCTGCAGCCGCGAGGGATAAATCATATTGACTGAGGAGTGAAAGCAACCTGTCTGGTTCAATGTATCCGGCATCAGGGGTAAACAATTCTATGGCATCAAAACCCAGAACTGCTGCTTGCTGCATGCTTTTTTCGAGGTCATCCCAAAAAATCCAGGGACCTTTTTTTATCTGGGGAACCAGTGCGATTGTAACGGCTGACTCTATCATTATTATATCGTATTGAAGCTTACCATGATTTTTGTGATGCCTGTTGCATCAGCGGCCCAATCTGCCAATGCCGTACCTGCATCTTGAATATCCACTGTTTTGCTGATGACATCATCTACAGGAAAGGTTCCCTGTTCAAGGTAGCTGATGACTTCGGGAAACTCTGTGGTGCAGTTGCGTGAACCAAGTATTTCAATTTCCTTGCGCACAAACAAACCGGTATTGAATGTTACAGCGTGCTTGGCATATCCGATACAGACAACGCGACCGGTATAGGCTACCTCTTCCACTGCTGTTTGGTAGGTAAGTGGACTACCAACGGCTTCTATGTTTACATCCGGACCATCACCGCTGGTAATATTTTCAAGCACATTGTGCAAGTTCTGCTTGGCGGAATTGATTGTATGGGTAGCCCCGATTTTTTGGGCGATGGCAAGCTTTGATTCATCGATATCAATTGCAATCACATTTGCTCCTCTGTTAACAGCGGCGGCTATTGCGCCGAGCCCTACCATGCCGCAACCCATGACAGCCACAATATCAGAAGCGTCCACACGTCCCCTTGCAGCAGCATGAAAACCAACCGTAAGTGGCTCAACTAGGGCCAGTTCTGGCAAACTCAGCTTTTGTGAAGTATAAAGATATTTCCAATGGATGGTAATGAATTCAGTCATGGCACCCGGTCTGCGTACACCCATGGTTTTGTTATCCTGACAGGCATTGATCCTTCCTTTCCTGCAGGCAATGCATTTACCGCAATTCAAATAGGGATAAATAGTGGCATTGGTGCCAATGGAAACGGTGGAAGGAACTTCACTCCCTTTATCCACGATTGTACCACCTACTTCATGGCCAAGTATATTGGGATACTCCTGCAGTTCAAACAATCCTTTGAAACCATTCAGGTCTCCTCCGCAAAATCCTACATGGCTGATTTTAAGTAGAACTTCATCCGGTCCGGGAATGGGTTTCTCAATTTCTCTCAATTCCGTTTCCCCAATGGCAGTCAAATAAAGCGCTTTCACGGGCGATTGTTTTTCGGTGGAATATTATTTTCAGGTACGCCTTCAAACCACATGCTATTCTTAACAGGCGCAACTAATGCTTCAATTTCTTCAAGCAGTTCTCGGGGTATCTGGGTTTCTAGTGCGTTTATGTTGTTAAATACATTCACTGTATCACACATGCCGATAATGGTACTCGCAATACCCTGGTGTGCAGTTGCAAAAGCAATGGCCACGTCACTGAGTTTCAGTCCGTATTTAGCACAGCATGCTTGCAGCGGTGCCTGCATGGCCTTCATGCCTTCAGGTGCATTATGCCAGGATGGAATGGAAGCGTCAGAAAGAATGCGCTGCAAGAGGGGAGCAGCGTTAAGTAATCCAAGATCCTTTTCTTTCGATAAGGGAACAAGCTCTTTATTGATTTCGTCCTGCAAGAGGTTGTAATGTGCCCATGATAAAATGGTATCAATGTCAACCTGACGGGCTATCTCGGCCAGGTAGTTGACGGGTAATCCTGTAATGCCGATATAGCGTGCCTTTCCTGATTTTTTGATTTCGTATAAAGCCGGTATTGCTTCATTCAAAACCTGTTCCTTCGTTCCGAATTCAATGTCGTGTAACTGCATCAGGTCTACATAGTCAGTTTTTAGCCGCTTGAGAGATTCATCCGCACTGCGAAGAATCCGGTTGTAAGAAAAGTCAAAATCCCTCAATCCGTATCTGCCACATTTAGTAGCTAACAGGATATTGTTCCGCTTGCCAACCAAGGCATCGCCAAGTCTTTCTTCAGCCAGCGTGATTCCGTAAAAAGGGGCTACATCAAAAAAGTTAATGCCGGCATCAATTGCAGCATGAACGGAACGGGTGCCTTCCTGTTCATCACAATCATCAAAAACATTACCGAGTGGTGAGGCCCCGAAACCTATGACGGAAACATTCAATTCTGTTTTACCGAGTCTGCGGAATTGCATGGAATCAATTTAATTTATAAAGATGGAAAAATGTTAGTTTGGTTTCCCTGCCTGCATGATTTTCCAAAGTAAATCCAATCTTTCAGCATCCGGCATGGGTTTATTGCTGATGTTTTCGTCAAGGATGATGATTTGCTTTTCATTACTTTGATAGGCTGGCCATGGAGGAAGTCCTTTGCCATTGGGGTTACCCGTTTTCACGAAATTAACCCAGTATCCAGACATGGTTTCTGCAAGTTGGCGGTCGGATTCCTTCCATGGTCGGTTTACAAATCGTAAATTATTGAAGGCATAAGGAACTTCACCGGTATGGAAGGCCTTGAATTTTTTGTATTCGCCTTCTGCTGGAACAATC
>CAMAXV010000010.1 GCA_945862385.1 Chitinophaga pinensis | reverse complement strand
AAAGTGCACGGACAATCACTTGCGTTTTCACCATAAAAAGAATTGGGGGTACTACCCCCAATTTTGAAACAACTAATTTTGGCTCTGTAACCCTTTACTATAAAGGATTACGGACTATTTAACACCGAATTTAGTCGGACAACAATGATTTTGTATATGTTATTTTTTTTAAAGATTATCCGCTTACATATATATACAAATTGCATGTGATATATTAATGCAAGTATTAATCCAAACGATTATTATAATTTATAACGTAAATAAAACCTAATAATTTTTTTTCTACTCAAATTTATTTTCTGATGAATTAAAGTCATAAATATTTATACTCTTCAAGTCAATTCTATTAGTTGACAAACTCCTTTTTTAATAACAATGGTTGATTTTGAATAAGTACAAGGTCTTCCATACAAATTACCGGTTGCACTATAAGTATGTGTCCCAACTTTTAATCTCAATGAAACAGCATTCTGGTTAGATGTTCCACATGGGATGTTCTTATTTGTAGGATTTATTGTTCCCTGATAGACATCATCTATTGTAATTCTTATATTAGTGCAAGAAAGATCAGATCCATAAATTGTTAAAGTACCCTGCTCTACTATTGGATTAGTAGTACCAGAATTATTACCAACAGGTCCTACGCCTTCAATAATAGAGGACTTATTACAAGATAAAAATAAACTACAAAATAAAGCCGGCATGTAAATTTTTCTCATAAATAATCTATTTTGATTTTGCTAAAGTGAATATTTTTCCTAATCTTACGCTCCAAAATGTCCTGCTTTTATTTTCCGAAAGGGTATATTTGGGTTTCCCACCAATAACATAATTGGATGAATAATCTGCAGTCAATGCAATACTATTGCCAAATAGAATCTCAGCATTATAGGCGTAAATGTAATGATTGATTTTTAGATCTTTTAAAAAAGAGGGTCTTTGAGCATACGCCATCAATCTAATATATTGCTCAGAATATTTGCTTTTCAAATTGATATGAAATCCAGCTCCAGCCTTGATCAGTGAATATTTAAATTTGCCCTCGGATACCTCACCTGTTGCTATGAAAAAAGGATTATAGCTACCATCACTAAGCTGGGAATTCGTTACATCATAATCTACCTTGGATGATCCAGATCTGCTTTGATAACCGGTCTCAAAAGCTAATTTAAAGTTTTTTACACCAAGATTAAACTTCATAGTGGCATCAAATGAAGAATAAAAATTACTGACACCTTTCATAGGAAATACTCCCATAATAAATGATGGGGATAATCCAATATCAAAATGATTGCTTCGTAACATCCAAATATCTAAACCACCGTTAATAGGCATTACTTTAACATGATCAGTATAACTTATCCCAGCAATATTATTATCAGATGTCTGATTCATAACAACAGGAATGCAAAGTATTCCACTCATCAACCTAACATTAAAACCAGCTGATTTATTTTCAAATATTGCTGCTTGTTTCGAATCATCAGTTATCACGGATAAAACAGCTTCTGTCGAAACTCCCGTTATTGCCATATCCTTAGTATAATTAAACTCTGCATCTCGAAATCGTTGCTCTAAATCTGCCTTTTTTTGTGATAAATCACCATATTCTCGATCTTTCCCATTGTTAATGTTTTGAATTTCGAAATAAGAATAAGCTAACGCTGATTTATTTCTAAACTCATTATTCTTCAATATTTGAACTGATATCTTATTTCGTTCTCTGTATTCTTTACGTAATTTTTCATTTTCTCTAGCGACAGATAAACTATAAGGCTGATAAGACAACAATTTATCACATAGTTTAGCTTTGAAAATTAAATATCTGTGTTCACTAGAACCATTATCCACAAAAGAAATAGCTTTCAAAAAAAGACTTTTCGCATAACTTAAATATAATTGTCCATCTATTAGGCTATTAATATAATTATTAAATGCCTCTAAACGCTTTGGCTCATTTAACTCATCTCGAAAAGGCTCCATATATGAATTTCTATCCCACCAACTTTGTTTAATATTAAGCAAATTCTCAGGTTTTTGCTCTTTAAATTTTGAATAATAATTCTCAGCTTCATCTCTTAGCTTTTCAAATTCATATTTATTATACGTCATATCTTTTTCAGCATAACTTAGTTCTTTTGAAAATTGTTGCAATCTTTCGTCTTCTGATTTTTTATTTTCAATTTCTGAAAATGACTTATTAATAGATTTACTATCTTGTACTTCATTATTTTTTTTGTCATTTTTTAAAACAGACTCCCTTTGAGATTCATCTAATTCATTTAATAATTTTTTTTCATTTGTCTCATTTAACTCTAAAAGTTCACTGACACCTTCAGATTGAAAATTTAATGAATTAATGGCAGCATTTTTTTCGCTTTTGATTTCACTACTGTATTCTTCATTATTTTTACTTAATAATTTTTCTAAATTGTTATCCTTATTTTTAATTTTTTCATTTAATACCGATATTGATTTTTTAACGTCGTAATTGCCTGGATTTAGTTTCAAAGATTCAGAATAAAATTTTAAGGCAGTGACAAAGTCTCCGTTTTGCTCTAAATTTTTTGCACTATTAATTAAAGATTTAATTTTTTCGTCTGTACTTTGATTATCAATTAACTCTTTCAACTTTAACATCTGTTTTCTAGGATACTCATCTGTATACTTATTTCGAGAAGCCAGTGAATAAATTTGAAAAGATTGCTGATATTCATTTTTAAAATATAGTCGATCGGCTCTAGTAATTAATTCTTTATATTGATTTTTTTCATTATCGCTATTAAGATAATCTAAAACAGCTTGCTTAAGTGAAAGACCCAGCAAAGGGTCTGGAGAATAATTAAACGTTTTTAAACTAAATGCCTCTAAAGTCCAGTTGTTGATATCTTGAGCCTCATCCTTTGAACAATTGAAATTAAAACCCTCGCCCAATAGTCCCATTGTACTATTTTGCACAATTGCAAAATCTTGGTAGCCCCTAAAAACATTTTTATAATATACTTTAAAGGCAACTGTAGGAAATGCAGCTTTCGCATTAGACAATAAACTCCTAAGAACAGGTATCTGAGTTGCTCTGTATTGTATTTGCTGATAATTATAACCATCTTCAATGACAATTTTTGTACTAGCATCAAGCATAAAAAATACTGAATTTCCATTTGACTTTGGTTTATACTTGACTGTTACTATAGCTGATACACCTTCTTTATATCTGTTATCCCTTTGTGCTACGGTAGTTTTAATGCCGTTATCTGATTGAGCTTGTATATTAGATACTGATACAATAAACATTAAAATGACAAATATTATTCTAAACATTTTTTATAAATTATAGATTTAATCTATATTAGATTTAAAGAAATATAACCAAATGTATATATACAATGAAATAATTCAAATACCCATAATTGAGTAAAATCATTCTTCATTAGATTAATTGATGGATTATTATAATTACCCACTTATGGGTATTGTAAATAGAAATTATTAATAATACTTTTAAAAATAAAATAATAACCCCATAAACTAATATCATGAAAGTTTTTTTTACCATTGCTATTCTGGTATTTACTCTTAACAACGGAAACATTTTTAATAAAGATGATTTTCATAATCATCATGAAAATCATGAATTGTTGAAAAACCAAGGGAAATCATTTTGGATTTTACATAGAAATGATGATGCCAATAAAATATATCATATTACACAAATAATCAATAATGACTGTAATCACTGTGGAGGTGAAATGTCAATTGCATTTGGCAAATATTTAGTGATGAATGATTATAGCAGAGATCCGAGAATGTCTCTAAGCGAACATGATATATCCTTATCTAGTATGGAAAAAAGAAGAGATGAGAGAATATTTAAATATAAACAAATGGGATATAGAGTAATACAACACAACTTCTACTTTCAGAGCAAATAATAAATCATTTAAATCCATCATTCATGTTTTCTAAAATAAACTATATCTCTTCATAATATTTCCGTAATTTTTGTGTACATATTTTTCTGATTTACATCAACATTTGATATTAAAGTTTTGATTAAAAATGTAACAGAATATACATACTCAACAAAATCGCCAAATAATTACGCGGATATTGGAAAAAAATAGGGAAAGAATAATATATAACAGTCTCAACTCTGGGTATTGGCAAATATTTGAAGAATTACTATTTTCTTGATATAATAAAATATTTAAAAAACATGAGGCTAATTATATTAATTATATTTATATCTATTTCAAATTTAAATTCAGCTTTTTGTCAAACCGGCTATCTTCTTATTGCAACATATGAATTAAAAGCTTCGCATAAAAATGGCATGTGCCGTGATTATACGATGATACATGAAAAATTGAACGATAAGTCAGAGTTTGAAAAAAGAAGAAAAGAATTGATGTTAAAGCATCCTAATTCATTCATGACAGTCAAACTTATTCAACCAAATCAAGCTGTAATAGTATACGAATTTCAAAAAGAAGAAAAAGTATGGAATTGTGTCAAAAAAGTATTAACAATAAAAGTTGGTAAAGATTTAGAATATTGTAAAAATTCTATGGATGCAAGTGTAAAGTCTAACCCAAAGTTATATTACACTAAACCAAATAGCATTTTTGAAAGAAATATAATTTCTGGAAATAAAAATTATGAAGTTCTAGAAAACTGGGACGGAATAGAAGTTAAATACATTTTCGCCAAACCAGGTACTCCTGATGAATTTGCAGCAATACAAATAAAAAACCCATTTAAAGATAAAGCAGCAATTATAGGAGCATTCAAAAAATCAGGAATGAATCAGATTAATTTGGGAAAACCAGTTAAAGAAATTACACTTGAGCCTGGTATGTTTGTAAATTTTAGTTTAAAGATACCAGATAATTATATTCTTAAAATGGAATTTGTCAAACCCGGAAAAACACACGAGAAAGAAACTGGTTTAATAGATTGGACAAAGGCATACATACGATCACAAGTAAGCAAAGATTTTCTCAATAATAAATCTATTCAAGATAGCATAAATAAATTACGAAGAGGTGCACCAACTGGAGTACGGGGGTAAGAAATATTATCAACTAAAATAAATTTATAAATTTATTAGATTCAAACTTGCAAGAATGAAAAGGCTTAATAAAATATAAGGTCAGTTCAATTTATTAACGCAACAAGTTAGTAAAGTTAAATGCTGCATTAATAAATTGAATCTGCCTAATCATTAATCTTCACACAAAACTGAAAAATCGGATAAAATAAGAGGTATCCATTTGTAATTATAATTAGCAATAAGTTCTCTTCGCTTATTTTTCGCCTGACTATATGTCTCATAACTAAAAGCAATCATACGCTCTAACCCTGTAGTACCACGGGATTTTTTATAATAAGCATCACAATATTTGAATAATTGATTTGATATCAATGTGCTGAAAGGCCTTTTACAATCTACATAACCTACATTTGACACAAAAGACTGTCCTGTTGCAACAGTTGTGGGGCGCTTATAATAATATTCCCATCCCACTGCAACATAGTACATAGGTTTATCTTCTTTTAATTCGTAAATAAAACTACTGCTTAAAACTAAAACAGTAAAATAAAATAATAAACGTGATAGGGGATTAAAAATTCTCATAAATGTTAATTTATGAGCACTGAAAATATATATTATAGCATCTATACTGAGTACAAAGTTTTCTTTCGCGGTTGGACTTGGAAGTATTTAAACAGAAGCCGAACAACCCCAATGTGCCCAATACGGTATCGGTTATAGACATGAATGTTTTACATGCATTACTTAAAACTTATCTCCAACTAGGTTGATTTCCAATAGCTTGAACAGGTGTTTAAAGGCCTTTAGAAGACGGGGGGAGTCTGTTTCTCCGTAGGCTATGGTAACGACAGTCGGCCTGTCTGCTGGGTAATAGTTATTATCTTTTGTAACAAGAACGATTCTTTCAGTAGACGAGAATTTTATCTTCCTGGCCTCAAGATCTATCGAATTTACCCTGCTGAGATTTAGCGTACAAGTTGCCCCGCTACAATCATTTGTAAAAATAATTCTGTTGTCTCTAAGTTCTATTGATTTGAGATTTTCAAAAAAATGATCTAAATTTACACAATTACCTGATTCAACTTCAAATTTTTTTGAATACCAGATAGATTTATCCATTGTTTTTACCCTAATAAAATTCATGGTCTCTTCCAGGGTCGCATCTTGTGCAATTAAGTTACCAAATAGTAGGTAAAGGAAAGTACTTAAAACAGTTATACGTTTCTTCATTTTGGCAGTTAAAAGTTTATCAAATTTATGCTTTCTAATAAATTGAAACAATACCTATAATTAGGTAAAATTAAAATCAAAACTAGAAAAACGGAAACAATCAGGATACAGAAAAAATCACTAGTGTCCGATATTGATTATTTAAAACCGGAACTATCCGGCCAGGAAAACATTAAAGAAAAGTATTTTTTAAAATATTTCTTTCTTTTTAGGGCAAAAAGTGGCAAGATGGTTAAATGCTTTTTGTACACGCTCACGTATACCTACTTCTCTTTCTTCAATTTCCAAATAAATATAATCATAGAAATTAGTAAAACTATTTAAGCTACCACCATTTCTAAAGGTTCCAACACTATTGTATTCTGACCATTCACCCCCTTTAATTTGTTTTACTGCTTTACTACTAAATTCTATTATGTTACTTATGTTTTTTATTGATGTAGGTGCTGTACATTCATAATATAGTTTATAAATCGTATAACCAAAAGGGTAAGATTCATGTGTGCTTCTAATTGTATGAGTATAAGATATCTTAAATTCACATTCGTCTAATCTTTCCAACTTAATATTACTTACATCGTGTCTTTTTAAATAACTCCCCAATTTTTCTTTCAACCATGATATCGTTTCTTCTTTAGTTTGTGCATTTAGCAATCCAATACATAAAAAGATAAAAAAAATTGCTAAAAGTACTTTTTTCATTATGTTTATGTTTTTTTAAAAATTATCCTATCACATATATACAAATTGGATATGAGACGTTAATGCAAGAAATATTAAAACGACAAGTATTATTCTAAACATTTTTTAAGAATTATAGATTGAATCTAGAATAGAATTAATATGAGCAAATGTATATATACATTGAAATCATTCAAATACCCATAATTGGGTAAAATTTATTTAATCCTATCCCATATTTCGGACACACAAAAATTAACTTTCTGGGCTTATTGATTGACAGAATTCAATTTAATCCATGGGTGTCAGATTGTTTAAAGAACTATGTGGTCGATAGTGATTGTATTCGTATCTCCAAGCGTCTACCTTCTCTTCTGCATCGTCAAGTGACATAAACCAATTTATATTCAAAAAATCATCTTGGAAGCTACCATTGAACGATTCAATATATGGATTATCCGTTATTTTTCCGGCTATTGAGAAATCTAAAGTAACATTATTTTCATATGTCCAATGCTCTAAATCCTTATTGATAAATTCAGACCCATTGTCTACTTGGATGCGTTCTGGTGTAATCCCGTGGTATTGCTTGACCTCACCCATAATTCTGACAATGTCTTTACCTTTAATTGATTTTCCTAATCGTGTAACCAGGTATTGGCGACTAAAGTTATCAACCAAAGTTAAGACCCCAAATTTCAGGCTATTGAACAGCTGGTCAGCAACAAAATCCATCGACAAACACTGGTGAAGGTTAACTTGCTTTGGGCGTTCAATCCGGTATGCTTCCACTTCGCTTCTCCGAAGTCTTTTGCTGCGAGGATTAAGCCCTTCTTCCTTGTAAATGCGATGCACACGCTTTTTATTGTCATTCCCCCCTCACGCCTTAAAAGCACATGTACTCGATTTACATCATAACGGATTCTCGTATTATAGAACTCCACAATTCTACTTCTGATGGCCTTATCAAAACGCTTTGTGGATTGACGATACCATAATGACCTGCTCAGCATGACTGCCTGACAAGCTTTCTGGGTGGATACCTTATATTGATCTTTCAGTGTTTGGACCAAAACCTTCAGTTGACTGATTTTCAGACATTTTTTTTAATACATCCTGGAGCATTTGCCTGTCCAAGGTGAGCTCTGCAACTATCTGCTTTAAACGGCTGTTCTCATCTTCAAGTTTTCTTAATCCGCGTATCTCGGTTATTCCAACACCGTCATACTTTTTCCTCCAATTGTAAAATGTAACGTCAGAGATACACATTTTGCGTGTAACCTCGGCGACAGATGTTCCTGTCTCGGCTTGTTTCAGAGAGAAAGCAATTTGTTATTCCGAAAATTTTTGACGTTTTCATGTGCAATTTTCTAGTTTTAAATTATTGAAAATTGCCCGAATTTTTAAGTTTTGAACTGTCTAAATTATCGGGAGAAGGTCAAATTGATAATACTATATTTGATATGAAATCATAAATAATTATTGTAATAATTCAATTTAAAGCATTAATTAAACTAACAATCCTATTAAATTAATCCTTACAACTTATGCTGCATTTTGTTTGAATAAAACTTCCTTTTTGCTCATCCTTAGTCCATTGAAAAACCCTTTCTTGAGCAGATGAGAGGGAAGTCAACCTGTCATAAGAATTTCTTTTTTTTGAAATACTCTTTACTGCATTATTTATTTCATATAAATTAGAAAAATCATCCTTATACTTAGCTTTGATGTAATCCTCAAAAATACCTTTTGATTTTAAAATAAAATAAACATCACTTAACTTATTACATTCATTGTACCCTGGATAAAAAACTAATTCACTCATATATCCTTTACCACTTTTTGTTAGATTGCGATCAATAGATAAGAAAAAATAAAATGATTCACTATTTTGATAATTATTTATTCCAAATGAAGAAAATAAAATAAATACTAATAGAATTAAAACTATACTTTTAATTTTTGTAAGCATCTCCTGCATTATATGTGAATGAAAAATTGTAATTACTTAGTCGCGAAATTTGATATTTATTAATATTTTTTTGTCTTATTTGTTCATCAGATAAGCGGTCAGTTAGTTTAATGAAATTATTATCATAAAAACCAGCTACTACTACATAATTACTATCCCACTCTTCATTGATATACATATACTTTTTTAGTTTTGTTTCAAGGTATTTCAAAGCAGTATTTTTTTCACCTGATTCAAGAAAACTATCTCGATTTGCATAAATTTTTATTGGAAATATTTCTGTGAAAACTGCTTTTTTTAATTTGGATGAACTAATTACAGCATAAACATATACTGTTTTAGTTTCATCTTGAATTGACAATCTAATTGAAGCATTACCAATATAACACAACAGTAAAGCGAAAACTATAATTCTAAATCTCATAACTTGTATTTTTTATAAATATTTCAAAGATAAAGTCTTACATTATGGGAATAAATAATTTTAAAAATCTTACTTAATTTAAAAAGATATAGGTTCAGGCGCACCACACATTTTTCTGATATGTTCGAAGGCTTTTAATATTTGAGAGTCATAAAAACCATTATATGGATAAATACCTATAGGAAGATGCATTGTACGAGGTTCTGATTTCAAATATGTTTTAAAATAAATACCGTATATTCCATAACTTGCGTCATTATGTTCCCAATTCTCTAGCTGAATAGATTCTATCTTAGAAAAATCGATTACAAAAGATTCTACTCTATGATTATACCCATATCTTTTTTGGGTCTCAGGAGCGGTACGCCAAACTTGAACAGTATATCCAATATCTAATTTACAATCTTCTAAAAAATTCATTTTATGTATATGAACATGTATATATTTTGTATCGTGCAAAATTGGATATGTATGTTTTCGCCATTCTATTCCTTCAGTAAATAAAGAATTATTCATTTTTGCTTTTATAAACTGAGCAGTTTCTTTAAAATCAGGTTTGCCTTCTACTTTCTTAGGATAGGTTTGACTGTAAGAGAATGACAGATAAATTAAAGATATAATGAGGGTAAATAAATATTTCATGGCTATGATTACCGATTTAGATTGATTAAATTTATCATTAAATTTATGGATCCTAATAAAATGTAACAATACCTATAATTGGGTAAAATTAAAATCCCAACTAGAAAAACGGAAACAATCAGGATACAGAAATAATTTAAATCATATTAAGAAGATAAATGTAATTATTCATGAAGTCAAATAATGAGTGATTAATTATTTTATAATAATTAATTTTATTTAATACAAATCAACTCCTGATTAACAGGAAAGAAAGTCTGGGCAATTCTAGCCAGCTTCTTTTGGGGTGTTAACGCTGACCTCAGTATTTCACCTAAAGTACCATGGAGCTTTACGCTTTTATGGGAAATAATATTAAAGCAATGACGTATTACACGCTTTTTCAATGTAGCTCTGGAAAATAAATAGGTATGCTCAATTCCATCAATAATATCAGGAATTTTATTAGAGAAAAACATTCCGGTTCGGTAAATCTTATAAATAGGGGCCTCAATATCTGGAGTACCAATATAAAGAATTCCTCCTTTTTTTAGGACCCGGTTAATCTCATTCAAATACTTATCAGGATTTAGTACATGCTCAATAACATGGTTAAATATCACCAGATCAAAATAATCATCCGGATAATTGGCTTCGAATATGTCTCCTTTAAATGCATTAACTGGCTCATTAAAGTGAGTCTGCATAAAATGAATCGCATCCATATCATACTCTGTTGCATATAACTTATACTCAGGATAATCAGCAAAAAGTAAGGAATTACCCAGACCTGCACCGATATCCAAAATAATCCCACCCTTCTTATATTTATTCAGAAATGACATCTCACTAAAGAAATCTCTTTTAGTAGAATTTCTTTTTAATGCTATTTTTTTTAACACCTGATCTTTGTAACCAAGTAATTTGAGATTGCCCTTGTCATAATAATTACTATAATAATCAATTAGCTGATCTTTATTGGCCATTGGATTTGCAAAAACAACCTTACATGTATTGCACTTTACCCTTGACACGTGGGGACCTTTTCTCTTCACATCAATTGAATATCCCCGAATATCTTCTGACTTACAAATTGGACAACTGTAATAAAGATTCATGATATTTTTTTTAATCAATCCAGCCTTCAAATAATAGGAGTTACTAATACTTCACAAAAACTCCATTATCATTTCGCCATTGGAGGTTGTTGAAGCGATCATCTGCAACCAGGTCCATGTCACCATCTCCATCTGTATCATACAAACGAAGCCAGTCGACCCAGAACCAATCAATTCCTGGATGTGTTAATTGTGGATTTCTATTGATCATGGTTGCTGTTTTATCTACAAACTTATTACCGGCTTCCTGCATCAAAATCTGAATATAACACCCATAGTATCTTCGCTGTGCACCAGTTCCATCACCCTGCCTGTTGAGAATGATATCATGCTTACCATCTTTGTTGATATCCAATATGTTGATATCTACAGCTACCCCCCAGTCTTTTATTTTAGGTAACGCAGTAGATTTTTCTCGGCTATACTTCCCTGTATAACTTCCCCAAAAAACTGTCGAAATAGCACCTTCATGTTCATGTCCTGTGGCTATTAAATCTAAGTAACCATCTGCATTTAGGTCATATAACTCTGAAGTGAAGAAATTAACATACGTAATATCAGGTGCCAATACTGTGTTATCGAAAGTGAATACGCCAGAACCATTATTGGTGTAAAATTTACTGCGTTTAGGATCAGTAAAAAACAGATCTAAATCGCCATCATTATCAATATCACCTGAACAAACTGAATGATGAAATCCGATTTCAGGAAATACAGTAGTTGTAAATTTTCCATTTACATTTTTCAAAACCACTGATTTTTCACCCGGAAACGGTGGTGCATCATAACCTTGTCCAGCAACTACAACATCCATCCAACCATTTTTATCAAAATCACCTAATATTGCTTTACGTGAATGCACAAGCTTGGGACTTGCTCCACTGAAAGTACCTGCAGATGCATCGACATAAGTTCCTGCTTTGTTTTCAAGGTAATACAGGGGTATTGGAGCATCTACAATTACATTATTCACGTTGTCGTAATTCAATGTTCCCATCAGTAAATCCTCGTCACCATCTTTATCAAAATCATAAAAGGTCCTACTGAGAAATGCTGTTGGCCAATAATTCAAACTTTTCGGCACCATTGTTCCGTAATTAATCCATGTCTTTGTAAGTCCTTCTAATGCATAGGAACTGGTATTGTTAACCGTAGATAAAGGTGTATTACCAACAGACTTAATTTCAATGGTATAAGTTGCCTTTGATTTATCTTCTGCTTCTATATCAAAAGTTACTTTCGATGCATAATTCACAGAAGTAACGCCACTAACTTGCTTCACACCTGCTAAAGAAACTGATGCCTTTTCTGAAACAAAAAAAGTCGCAATCAAGTTTCGGGTAGTGACTGTTGCTATTAACTCTACCACAATGCTATTACCTGCAATTTCTCCAGGAACATCGAAATCCAATGAAGGATTATCTTTTTTCAGGAAAGCAAATGACGTTATTTTCTTTTCGCCTGAAACAACTACAGGAGGTGGCGGTGGAGTTGGCGTAGTAGATTCGAGCTCTTTAGTACAAGCGTAAAAAAAAGTGATGACTCCTATTATTAAAATAGAAGGTGTTTTTATGGCGTGTTTCATACTTCAGATTTTACTTGATGAAAGTAGTGCTGCTCATTTGATACACCAATACCAATATGTGGGTAAATTAACCGCCTATTCAGGAATTGGATCATTCTTATTTCTCAAAACATACCTAGTTTTGGGTAAATTAATCCCATACAATTCTCATCAGAATAAGATAACTTAGGTTTACAAAACCAATGCTTATCAATAAGCTATCTTACATCCTGTTTTTGACACTTTTGATGCTCAGCAGCTGCAGCAAAAGGACTGCACTGAACATACAATGCAAGGAAGGGAAAGCATTAGAAACACTGGAATCGCTGAACAAATCAGTGTTTCTAATGCAGTTCAGTGACGGCTCATTCAATCCAGGTTATACTACCGCTTATTGGTGGATCAAAGTCAAAATCGACAACAAAGGAAAAGCAACAACAAAATATATCCTGCTCAACAACCCGCAAATCAATCACATCACTGTTATTGATCCTGCTTCTACCCAAAAACTACACCTGGGTGATAAAATGGCATTTGGAAAACGACCGGTCAACTACCCAGACTTTGCTATCCCGGTTAATCTTTCTGAAAATGAACAACGCTCCATTTACATCGGCATCGATAAAATTGGTGAATCGCTTCAACTGAAAGCCGAACTATATGATCAGGAAAATCTGTCGAAACTGATTAACCTGAAGATGCTAACCCTTGGGCTAATCATGGGCTGGATGCTCCTCATTATATTGATCGTCATGCTCATATGGATGTATTCAAAAGAATCTGCAAACCTCTTTTATTCATTGTATATCATTACGATTACTATCTGGATATGTGCAAATCTGGGAATAGGCTTTCAATTATTCTGGCCATCATTTCCTAAATTCAACAATATTGCACGGCCATTCTTACTATTCACAGCTGCCTGTTTTTTCGCACTCACACTGCTTGCTTATTTTAAAGAAAATACAGTTAACAAGCTGACCAGGAAAGCACTCAAAATACAGACCACTATTGCAGTAGCTATGATTATCATACTGACCGCTGTAGACGTAGATGGAATCCCAACAGCTATTAAATTTCAATTTCTCATTGTAGTACCCATCATTATCGGCCTTTTCGTCCTTACCTCATTCCTGTATATTACTCTAAACTGGAAAGCCTCAGTGAGGTTCAGTGGGTTTTATTTTTTCGGGATGCTGTTTTTCATTTTCATTTCTTTTTGTCAGAATATTTTTCAATTCGGTCTAACCAACCCCGTATTGGAATTCATCAACATCCATGGTGGCAGCATCAGCCTTATTGGAGAAACCAGCATCATCGCAGCCAGCTTCATATATAAATTCAACGCGTTCAAAAAGGAAAAAGAAATCAGGGAAACGGAATTGCTGGCTGTGCAATATGCACTGTCTAAAGAAATCATCGATATCCAGGAACTGGAAAGAAAAAGAATCGGACAGGATATACATGATTCCATTGGTGGAATGCTTGCAACAATGAAAATTTATCTTGAAAAGGCTTCCCATGAAACGTTCAATACATATCTCGAAAATTGCCGGAAAATTCTAGACCAGTGCATGCATGAAGTAAGAACAGTAATTGATAACCTGGTACCGCAGAACATCCACCTGCACGGACTTTGCAGGGCATTTGAACTATTTATCTCGTATTGCAAAGAATCTGCTTCAGCTCAAATCATTTTTTATCACCAGCTCTATTCCGAACTGACAATAGCCAATCAGACAGTACTCTATAGAATTCTGACAGAGCTCCTCAACAACAGCAACAAACATTCCAATGCCACTGAAATCAATATCAGTATAATCGAAGAAGGAAAAGAATTACGCATTCTTTTTGAGGATAATGGAGTTGGATTTAATCCTGTATTGGAGACGAACGGACATGGAATTAAAAATATCCGAAACCGGGTGAAATTCCTGCATGGTGAACTTCATTTTGAAAGCAGTCACCAGGGCACCACCATCATCATACATATCCCACTCACACCAAACCTCAAATCAGTTGCAATCCATGAAGACAAGGATAATTCACATTGATGATCACCTGCTATTTGCAGAAGGTATCAAATTGCTGTTCGAAGGGCATGAGAAATACCAGCTTGAAAAACATTTCAACAACAGCAAAGATGCCTATACCTTTTGCAGAGAAAGCTTACCAGAATTGATTCTGATGGACTATTACCTCCCCGAAGGAAACGGACTGGATGCGGCTGAAAGTTTTTTAAAACTGTATCCCAAGCCCAAAATCATTTTCCTCAGCATGGTGAATGATTATTTTATCATGCAGGCTGCCAGTTTAAGAGGCATCAATGGTTTCCTATCAAAAAATATAGACCACGAAGCACTCTTTACTGCAATTGAGTCAGTTTTGAACGGCAAAAATTGTTTCAACAACCTTGAGGCCAACAACAATACAAACAAAGGATTCCTGCACCTCCTCAGCAAACGCGAAAAACAAATCGCCAAACTGGTGGCGCAGGGTTATTCAACTGCACGGATTGCCAGTACCCTTTTCATCAGCGAATTGACTGTCTCCACCCACCGAAAAAACATCCTCCGTAAACTCAATCTGGAAAACTCAGTGCAATTAGGTAATTACCTGCATTTGTTTAACTGAATTAAAATCAATAAATCTCTAAATTAATTACTTATTTAATGAAATTGACACACGATGAAAATACAATCATTGTTTATTACACTGATATTATGTGAATCAATATTGGTTTATGCACAAAAAAAAGCGAATATAGAACCAGATTATTTAAATTATAAATCGGGAATTTGTTACGGAACGTGCCCCATAATTAATTGCACTATTGAAAATGACAGAACAGTTAAAATTGATAAAATTGTTTTTATACAAAGAAATGAAATTGATACTTCCAAAAGTGGAAGTTTTGAAGGCAAGATGACTAATCAAGAATGGGAGCAACTTTCCAGGTTTTTACAATCCGGTGCATTAACGAAAAATAATTTCCCCCAGAAGGACTGTTGCGATAATCCAATGCAAAATATTACCATAAAGAGAAGCGGAAAATTATCTCAGTTTAAATCAATGTTTCCGCAAAATAAAGCTGAACCATTTATAGATTTTTTGTACCAGCTATCTCTGCGCGACAACCATAAAAAGATTGGTTATAATGAAAGCTTGTTTGACAAAATGGAGGTACCTTATTTGAAGCCAAAACTCCATTCATCGTCTGAAGAACAAAACAACAACCAAGAATAGTCAGCAGGAAAAACCAAAATATCGTCATAATAATCATCCACTTTGAAAATTCCATAGTTAAGTATGAATTCATGAAGTGGTAACCTGATAACGGGTGCATAACGTGTATATAGAAGATAAACAGATATATGGGTAAGCTCTTTATCTTCGAAATATTTTAAAATATTTGATGGTTCGATATAGTAATTCCCAATAGATTTCAAATCGGGATTATAACTTAATAAATTTTTTGAAGGATAATTAAGCTGCAGGTCATTTAAGACATCCTTTTCAAAATCTATAAATATCAAATCAAGTGCACCTTGAGATGAAATAATACCTTCATTATTTATTATTTGTATCAGGTGCTCTTTATACTCTTGTTCTACTATACCAAGGTAGACCAATTGAAAGTGAATAGGTAGTTGAGCCCATGACCTATACAAATGCATCCACTCTTTCATGTAATTAGCATAAAAGTCAGATACTGCCAATTTAAATTGTAGTTTTTTTCTTTTGGTATCAAGATTTTCCTTGTTTGTGTCATTCCTGCTCATTAGAAGCTTAGCATTTCTTTTAATAAAATAAATTTTAGTTTATGAAACACAGTTTTCAATTAAGCTTATGAATTAAACCCACTCCACTTATAACTCCATTTGTAAAATTTCCAACCTATACTGATCCCTTGGAACGACGGCTTTCCAGTACCTTTTTCTTTGTTCAGCAGTATTGAATGCCTGAGGTTTCCACTTCGCTTTTTCCTTTTGAGGTTGTAATGTTTTTGGCAACACACTTTTAGGGATGGATAGCTGAGCATACACATTGGATAGCATCCATAACAAACATAGCAAAAGTATATACTGTTTCATATTAGTAATCTACATTTTTGACCCAATAAATTTACTCATCTATCAATTGAAATTAAAATAACAGTTATTAAAATAAAAAGCCTGATAATGGTAGTACAAAATAAACTCAATCATATGCTAAACGAAACCCTATAAATCTACTGCGATTACCGGGATTTTCCCATAATCGGCTTGTTACCCTGTACCCAAAAAATCCATGATACATTGATCCTCCACGTACAACTCGAAATAAACCACTCCCTGGTCCTCTTGGGTTACTCTTAGGACTGCTTCTGTAGTAATTTTCACCATACCAGTCTGAACACCATTCCCTGACATTACCAGTCATATCATACAACCCTAACTCATTGGGTGCCAGCTGGCCCACAACTTGAGTTCTCATCTTACTATTTTCATCACCATACCAGGCTACATTTTGGATATAATTACTACCACTATAAAAATATCCAAGGCTATTACTTCCTCCCTTTGCTGCAAATTCCCATTCTGCTTCTGTAGGCAGTCTAAATCTTTTACCTGTTTGTTTATTGATTTCACTCAAAAATCTCTTAATATCATTCCAACTGACATTTTCTACAGGACAACTATCACAACCTTTGTTATAACTTGGATTTGTTCCCATTACTGCTCCCCACTGGGCCTGGGTTACTTCATACTTGCTCATCTGAAAACTTCTCAACTTAACATTATGTAAGGGCTTTTCATCAATATCGCAATAATTTTTCTCACATCCCATAGCTAAGGATCCACCTTCGATATTTACCATATTGTTCAAAAAATTTTGGTAGACATCAAGATTCGATTTTTCTAAAATAAATGAAGCATTTGTTAAGTTATTTCTATTCAATTCTTGACTGTTAATATTAATTAGTTTCTTATCAAAAATATTTTGATAAGAAAATCCGGTTAAAAATGCAAAAATTAAAAACATTAAAATTTGATTCCCTTTCATAAGATTGTAAAAAAGATATAATTTAATCAAGTAAATTTAATCCTTGATGCAACGAATAGATAAACCAGATCTTTTTTCGATATCCGTCCTCTCTAAAGTTTTTCTGTTGTAAAACAGATAACGAGTCCAGGCATAGTCGGCATTTTTTTCTGTTGAACTCCAATAGTAACTAAAGTAAATAATCCAAAAAAATGTGCCGTAGGCAGACCGGCCTCCACCACCAACTGCTGAAAAACCACTTTCATTACGTCCCAATAAGTCATCAGACCAAATCCATCCTTCAATTTTATTTTTCATTTTTTGACCTGCAATACTATCCCCACCCAAATGATTACTTAGTGTATTCCATTCATCATCACTTGGCACATGCCACCCTACAGGACATACATTGCTTTCATTTACAGCGTACCAATTGTACAATTTACCATACATAATTGTATCTAAATTATTCATCTTATTTTCATAGTAACACCAAGCGGGTTTCCTTTGTAATTTCCATTCTTCATCCCATTTAACCTCTGGAAGGTTGCCGCTGTAACGAAGGTTCTCCGCAAACCAGGTTTGTTTACCAATTTTAACCGTTTTATAGGTTTGACCATCTCGAGTATCCGTTATAGTTTTGAACATTTCTTCAGTAGTAAAACTTAACTGATTACTGTAAAAAGTATCAATTTTTGTTATTACATATGCCCTGACATAATATTTTGTGCTGCTAGTCAGTCCTGTAATAATACCAGTAAAACTACCTGATTCTGTTCCATTACTTATCTTGGAATCAGCATAAACCGGTTTAGGTAATCTACTCCAACAGATTCCTTTTGATATTACTAAAACTGAATTGTTTACTACTAACTCTCCAATAATAGTAGCCTCAGTTGCTGTAATATCAGAAATTGAAGATATAGTAATATTCGTTTTAGAATCACTTTTTTTACACCCCAAAGACATGAATATAAGCATCAAAAAAACAATGAATCGAGTCATACTCTGAATTTAAAAGTCAACAAATAAAAGATTACACTTATCACATATTTTAGACGACTAAATTTGCCAATTTGATATATAATATTCGACAACATCAAAGAATTATAACTTTCTTGAGATCCTCATCAACATTTTACAATTTCAAAATCAAGATTACAAATTATACGAAATACACATCTTGTCAATACCCATAATTAGGTAATCTTTTAGGCACAAATTGTATGTTTTAAATGGGTTCAACTGAACCAAAACATGATTTAAATCATGTTTTCTCCTAGCAATGGTCAGTCGCAGGACTGCCCGGCAGTCGGACCTTTGTATACACCTTTTAAAACAAAGCCGTATGAATGGGAGAATTCTTGAACTGTTCATGAAAGAAAATGATGCCTGGGACGACATGATCACCCGCCAGAAAAAGGAGATTCCTGACCTGGAAAATATGGTATCAGCTATCATGAAAGACCGTAAAAACCTCGACGGTGCAATCGCACAGGGTGTCAACCTCCTGAAACATGAAATGCATGAACAGGATAACACCATGTCGGAAATCAAAGCCGAACTGGCCCGCCAGCAGGATTTCCTCGCCAGCGAAAGCAAAGGCAACAGCTACCCCGTTCACACCCTGCTCAGCCAGAACGCCCTCCGCGAACGCATCCGCAACGCCGAAAGGAGATTCTTAGACCTGAAATGCAACTACCTCAATTACCTTGCTAACGCTCTCTAAACCAGATCCCACCATCTATTCCCCTCCTGCCCCGACGAAGTCGGGGATAGGAGGGGTGGCTGCGCCCTGCAGCAGCCTGCCTGCCGGTAGGCAGGACGGGGTGGTTCCTGCCCCATCCACAAAGGGGTGGTCCGGACAGCGCGAAACGATCGTCCGGAACGGGGTGGTTCCTGCCCCAACCATCCCGGGGATAGGAGGGGTGGCTGCATTAAAATTTTGTGCCCACTGTGGTGAACCCTGCTCCGGTGCCATCCACCACGAATCCCTGCCTTTTTGCTGCACAGGTTGCAAACAGGTCTACCTCATCCTCCAGGAAACCAATGCCTGCGACCCAGCCATGATGGCTACCCTGACAAACATCAGCGCCAAAGGGAAATTCAACAACAACAAATGGGACTACCTCGATGAACCAGCCATCGCATCAAAACTGTTCAGCTTCAGCAGTGCCTCCCAGGTGCACCTGCAACTGAAACTGCCCAATATCCATTGCTCGAGCTGCATCTGGCTGCTGGAACACATGGGCCGGATGAACAAAGGCATCCTCTCTTCTACTGTTGACTTCGATAAAAAAGAAATATCCCTGGTCTACGACCCCTCTCAAATCAAACTGAGCGAACTGGCTGCCCTGCTGGATTATATCGGCTATGCACCAGAAATCAGTCTTGCGAGTGGTAACAAACAGGAAGCATCAAACATCCCAAAAAACCGGCACTCCACCATCCTCAGAATCGGTGTGGCCGGCTTCTGCTTCAGCAACATCATGATGCTGAGCTTCCCGGATTACCTCGCTGAAAACGGCATACATGAAGAACTGCTCCACACAGCTTTCAGCTACATCAGCGTTCTGTTGTCTATTCCGGTAATCTTCTATGGTGCGGCACCTTTTTTCATTCAGGCCTGGAAAGGCCTGCGGCAGCGTTTCCTGAACATAGACGCACCCATCGCCCTGGCTATCATCATCACCTTCTCCAGAAGCCTGTATGAAATCTTCACGTATACGGGAACGGGCTACCTCGACTCTATGAGCGGCATCGTCTTCTTCATGCTGATTGGTCGCTGGTTCCAGGAAAGAACGCAGCAATCCATTGCTTTCAACCGCGACTACCAATCTTATTTCCCCATGAGCTCATTGGTACTGAGCGGAACACAAAAACAGTATAAACCAATCCATGAACTTGCTGAAGGCGACCGGCTGCTGGTCCGCAACCAGGAACTGATTCCTGCCGATGCTACCCTGCTGCAGGGTGATGCCTGGATCGATTACAGTTTCGTCACGGGCGAAAAAGACCCCGTCCATCTCAACATAGGAGAAAACATATTTGCCGGCGGAAAACAGATGGGAACGGCAATAGAAGTAGCTGTGCTTAAACCTGTCTCTGCCAGCCACCTGACCCGCCTCTGGAACAATGACGCCTTCCACAACACCAAAAACAAAGAGACCTCCTTTATACACCCCTGGAGCAACTATTTCAGCATCGTTCTCTTTTCCATTGCGCTGGCAGCCGGACTCTACTGGCAGTTCAACAATCCAGACAATACCTGGAGGGCAGTCACGTCGGTGCTCATCGTAGCTTGTCCTTGCTCACTCCTGCTCTCCGCCACCTTTACCTTCGGCAACATGATCAGGGTTTTCAGCAGCAACGGCTTGTTCCTGAAAAATGCAACGGTCATGGAACGCATGTCTGAAGCAGACACCCTCGTTTTCGATAAAACCGGCACACTCACCACAGGTGAACACAACCAGGTAAGCTATGTAGGAAAAGTGCTTTCATACCCTGAAACCGCGATGGTCAAAGCACTGGCAGCTCACTCCAACCACCCGCTTAGCAGAACACTGGCTGAATGGAAAGCATGGCCGGATCACCGGGATGAATTACTGGTTACTGATTTCAGGGAAATAAGCGGACAAGGCATTGAAGCACTGGTTGATGGCATACCTGTACGGCTGGGGAAAGCCGGATTTGTGGCCAATGCCTGTCCAACCATCATAGAATCCGGAGATAACAGCATGGCAGTTCATATCAGCACCAAGGGCACTTATAAGGGTAAATGTGTGATCCGGCAGGATTACCGGGATGGGATCTTCCCCATGCTTAAACAACTGCAGGATAAAGGATTTGCTTTACACATCCTGAGTGGCGACAACAACCGGGAAGAACAGCTGCTGAAAGAAATGCTGGGCGAAAAAGTGCAGATGGCTTTCAACAAACAACCGGAAGAAAAGCTGGAGTATATCAGAGCACTGCAGGAAAAAGGCAGAAAAGTGATTATGGTGGGAGACGGACTGAATGATGCAGGTGCCCTGCAGCAAAGTGATGCAGGCATAGCTGTCACCCAGCATACCAATTACTTCACACCAGCCTGTGATGGCATCCTTGCCGGTGATGAACTTCCCAGACTGCATCAGTTGCTGCAGCTTGCAAGGACTTCCAAAAAGCTGGTGGGGGCAGGTTTTACCCTCTCCATCGCATATAACATCATTGGCATGTACTTCTCCACCCAGGCACTCCTTTCACCCATGATAGCAGCTATCCTGATGCCGGCAAGCACCATCAGCATCATTCTCCTCAGCTACCTCAGCGTGCACATGACGAAAATCATGTCTTTCACTGAAAACGGTCACCCAACCCGCTGACACGCACCGCTACTTTTGTCCAAAACAAATTCGTGGGCGTTATCATCATTCTGATTGCAGCAAGTCTTCTCGTAGCCACCGGTTTTCTCCTGGCATTCATCTGGTCCGTTTCAAAAGGACAATTTGAAGACGACACTTCTCCTGCTATCAGGATGCTGTTCGACAACGAAAAATCCAGTTCAAATCCCAACAACCAAAACCCTTAACATGCACATTGAAAAGTTCTCTTACGACAACCGGATCGTCAGAAATTTTGCCTATGCCACCGTTATCTGGAGCATCGTAGGCATGCTCGTAGGCCTCTGGGTAGCCCTGCTTATGGTTTTCCCGGAATGGAACCTGAGCGGCATTCCAGCAGGCAAGGAAACGATCGGACTCAGCTTTGGCAGGCTCAGGCCCCTGCACACCAATGCCGTCATCTTCGCCTTTGTAGGCAACGGCATCTTCCTGGGCTACTATTACTCCCTGCAAAGACTCCTGAAAACGCGCATGGCAAGTGACCTGCTCAGCAAAATTCATTTCTGGGGATGGCAGCTCATCATTGTAGCAGCCGCCATCACGATCCCCTTAGGCATGTCTACCGGCAAGGAATATGCCGAACTGGAATGGCCCATTGATATCGCCATAACAATTATCTGGGTGGTATTCGGACTGAACATGTTCATGACCATCCTGAAAAGACGCGAAAGACACCTCTATGTTGCCGTCTGGTTCTACATCGCCACCTTCGTTACCATCGCAGTATTGCATATCGTCAACTCAATCGAATTACCCATATCCTTTCTGAAAAGCTATTCCTGGTACGCCGGCGTACAAGACGCCCTTGTGCAATGGTGGTACGGACACAATGCCGTTGCTTTCTTCCTTACTACACCCTACCTCGGACTGATGTATTACTTCATGCCCAAGGCAGCCAACAGGCCCGTTTATTCGTACCGTTTGTCTATCATCCATTTCTGGGCACTGATCTTTTTGTATATCTGGGCAGGCCCACATCACCTTCTTTACACGGCTCTCCCCAACTGGGCACAATCGCTGGGTGTTGTCTTCAGCTTCATGCTGATTTTTCCCAGTTGGGGTGGTATGATCAATGGACTGCTGACCCTCAGAGGCGCATGGGATAAGGTTCGGGAGGATGTCATCCTGAAATTCATGGTGGTTGCCGTAACAGCATACGGTATGTCAACCTTTGAAGGTCCGATGCTCTCCCTGAAAAATGTCAACGCCATCGCCCACTTCACAGACTGGATCATCGCCCACGTGCACGTGGGTGGATTGGGCTGGAATGGCATGCTCACCTTCGGTATTCTTTACTGGCTTGTTCCAAGAATTTACAAAACAGACCTGCACTCTAAAAAGCTTGCCAATACCCATTTCTGGATTGCCACCCTGGGTATCCTCTTCTATGCTATTCCCATGTACTGGGCGGGCTTCAAACAAAGCCTGATGTGGAAGGAATTCACTGAAGCCGGTAACCTGAAATACCCATTCCTGGAAACAGTTACCCAGCTGAAACCCTTTTATGCCCTGCGTGCTTTCGGTGGACTGCTTTATTTCTCTGGTGCACTGGTGATGATGTATAACCTTTGGATGACAGTTAAGAAAGCTGCCGGTGTAGTTGATGATGAAGCGGAAGCACCAGCACTGGAAGGAAGCTATCAATCTCATGGCAGCGAACACTGGCACAGACCCATAGAACGCAAACCTGTCCCATTCCTCGTACTTACCCTCATTGTCATCCTCATCGGGGGTGTCATTGAAATGATTCCAACCTTCCTCGTAAAATCAAATGTTCCCACCATCGCCAGTGTGAAACCCTATACCCCACTGGAGCTGCAGGGGCGTGATATCTATGTGCGGGAAGGCTGTTACACCTGCCACTCGCAGATGATCAGACCGTTCCGTTCAGAAACGGCACGCTATGGCGACTATTCAAAAGCGGGTGAATTTGTGTATGATCATCCGTTTCAATGGGGTTCGAAAAGAAGTGGCCCGGATCTTGCCCGTGAAGGCGTAGGAAACAATAAAAAATCCAACAGCTGGCACTACAACCACCTGGACGACCCGCAGGCCATCTCTACAGGATCTATCATGCCTGCCTATAGTTTCATGCTGGATAAGGAACTTGATACGAGCACTACAGCAGTCAAAATCAGGGCCATGCAAACACTTGGGGTACCTTATGAAAAAGATTACGATAAGCAGGCAAATACAGACCTCTTGCAGCAGGCACAATTCATTGCAGACGACCTGAAAAAAGACGGCATACAAACGCCGCCAAACAAGGAAATAATCGCTTTGATTGCCTACATGCAGAGACTCGGAACAGATATTGAGAAATTCAAAACTGCTAAAAACTAACCATGTTCAAATTCATCAAACAATACGCTGAAAAGATAGATGGTATAGCCATCTATCCGGTAGTGGCCCAGTTTATTTTCATCACCTTTTTCATCCTGATGCTCATATATGTTTTCCGCATGAAAAAAGCCGGTATCGACGAAATGAAAAAACTGCCACTCGAACAATAACCACTCAAAACCAAAACCATGACAGCCAACACTACATCCTATCTGGAATACGCGCTCATCATTGTAGGTATTGTGCTCGTGGCCGTTATCTGGCTGCTTGCACAGGTACTGATTACACTTTCCAGATCTATACTGAAAAAAAGGAAAGAATCAATGGGATTAAAAAGTATGATGATCATACTCTACACATCCGCACTATCTTCTGTTGCTAATGCACAGGACAACTATATTGTAACCGGCCTGGGTAAAGACACCAATTATGGAGGCATGGCTGCGCTCGATTTTTTTGCCCTCAGCGCAGTAATAGGCATAGAACTGTTGGTTATACTATATCTCTCTTTTATGATTCGCAGGGCATTCCGTGATCTCTCCGGTGAAGCAGATGCAGCATTGGAAAAAGCAGGACAGCCATCAGGTTTGAAACTATGGTGGAACCAGCTGGATAAAAAATGGATGACGCGTGCAGTACCTATTGAAAAGGAAGCCGATATTCTCCTCGATCATGATTATGATGGCATCAAAGAACTAGACAATGCCCTTCCTCCCTGGTGGAAATACGGCTTTTACATCACCATCGTAATCGGATTCATTTATATGTTCAGCTTCCATGTTTCCGGCACAGGAAAGAATCCAGAGCAGGAATATGCAGCAGAGATGGCTGAAGGAAAAAAAATGGAAGAAGCCTACATGGCCAAAACCAAAGACCTCGTGGATGAAAGCAACATCACCCTGTCTGATGCAACAGGAATTGCTGCAGGCAAAGCACTTTACACCCAATCCTGTGTGGCCTGTCACGCTGCAGATGGCGGAGGTGGCATTGGACCAAACCTGACAGATATCAACTGGATTCATGGTGGCGGCTTAAACGACATCTACAAAACCATCAAAAACGGATATCCCGAGAAAGGCATGCAGTCATGGCAATCTATGTACAGCCCTGTGCAAATGAAAAACCTCACCAGCTTTGTCAAATCACTTCAGGGTACTACTCCTGCAAGCCCCAAGGACCCACAGGGTGAACCCTGGACAGAGGTTATTGCATCTCCGGGAGCCAATAGTTCATCTTCCGCAAAACCTGCTCAACAGTAGCTATGATCAGTGCAAATGAAAAAGAAAAGGTGATAGATCAGGCGTTCAGGGATTCATTTGCAACCATCAGCCAGAAGGGCAAACGTAACTTCCTGTTCCCGAAACAGCCAAAAGGTCCACTCTACAACAAAAGGACCCTTGCATCAATTATATACCTGATTGTATTTTTCAGCTTACCATGGATCAAAATAAACGGAGAGCCCATGATCATGCTCAACGTGCTGAAGCGGAAATTCATCCTGTTCGGACAAATTTTTGGTCCGCAGGACTTTTTCATCTTCGCACTGGCCATGATCACATTTGTGGTTTTCATCATTCTTTTTACGGCTGTTTTTGGCAGGATATTCTGTGGCTGGGCTTGTCCGCAAACCATTTTCATGGAAATGGTTTTCAGAAAAATTGAGTACTGGATTGATGGTGACTTCCACAAACAACAGCAGCTGAAAGCCATGCCCTGGAATGGTTTCAAGATCAGAAAACGCATCATCAAGATTTCAGTTTTTTATATTGTTTCCTTTATCATAGCTAATTATTTCATGGCTTATCTCATCAGCATGGATGAAGTTCTTAGGTACGTGCATGATGGTATAGGGGCGCATGCAAGCACTTTTGCGGCGCTCCTTCTTTTCACCAGTGTTTTCTTTTTTGTTTTTTACTGGTTCCGTGAACAGGTGTGTATTGTTGTTTGTCCGTATGGCAGATTACAGGGTGTTTTGCTGGATAAAAATTCCATTGTAGTTGCATACGACTATGTGCGCGGTGAACCAAGAGGAAAAGTAAAAAGCAATGACCCCGAGCCGAAAGGTGACTGTATCGACTGCAAAGCATGTGTTCGTGTTTGTCCAACCGGCATTGACATCCGCAACGGCACCCAGCTGGAATGTGTAAACTGCACTGCCTGTATTGATGCCTGCGACGAAATCATGGAAAGCCTCGACAGACCTAAACAACTGATTCGCTATGCCAGCGAAAACAACATAGTCAAACAGGAAAAATTGAAAGTGACGGGCAGAATAAAAGCCTATTCGGCAGTTCTGCTGATTATTTTATCTGTACTGGTAGTGATGCTGGGCACTAGAGACAGTGTAGACATTACCATTCTGCGCACCCAGGGCATGATCTATCAGCAACTCCCCGGAGGATATACCAGCAATCTTTATTCAGCGAGAATGTTCAATAAAACACACCGGGATATTCTTGTTGAGTTGTCTATACCAGAATCAGAAGGGAGCATTGAAATCATCGGAAAACAACCCCTGATTGAAAAAGAAAATTATTCCGTAATTACTTTTCTGATTAAAAGAAAGAACGAAACTATCAGCAAAAGAAAATCAAACGTAATGATTGAAATAAGAGCTGAAGGAAAAAAAATCGCTACACAAAAAACCACCTTCATCGGACCCATTCATTCCTAAATAAAATGATTATGAAAATAAAGTCTGGTGCTATTAAAACAATAATAATTCCCCTCCTGGTCAGGAGGGGTGCCGAGACAAATGAACGAAGTGAATTTGTTGAGGCGGGGTGGTGGAATCAAGAGAAATGGTCCACCACCCCGTCACCTGCCTTCGGCAGGCAAGCTCATTCGCCTGCACCTTCGGTGCAGACTCATTCGTGCCACCCCTCCTGTCCAGGAGGGGAGTTATAACTATTACATAAAACAAATCGTTATGAAAATAAGCTGGGGACATAAAATACTTTTCACTTACCTCGCCTTTGTTGCAGGTATGATGGGCATGGTATATTTGACAACACAACAGAACCGTGACCTGGTTTCAGATAATTATTATGCTGATGAATTGGCTTTTCAAAAAATCATTGATGAAAGTGCCAACACAGCAGCCCTGTCAGCGGCAGTAGCAGTTGAAAAAATGACCGATCAACTTAAAATCAAACTGCCACAGGAATTGATTGGTATAAAGTCTTCCGGAACATGGACGCTTTATTTTGCAGCAGACCGGAAAAAAGATGTCAACGGAAAATTTGAAACAGACTCAGGTAGTTCATTGATTTTAATTCCGGGTAATGCACATGGTTTATACACCCTCATCTTGCAGTGGAAAACAGCCGGGAAGCCCTATTACTTTGAACAAAACATTTTTCTCTGACATGAACTTGTCGTTTACGATACCTGCATTGCTGATAGGGCTGGGTGGAAGTCTGCACTGCATTGGCATGTGCGGACCACTCATGCTTTCAGCCATCCTGCAGCCCGGTAGTAATTCATTTCCTATTTCGCGATGGCTGCTTTATCAATCAGGCAGAATCATAACGTACGCACTGTGGGGTATGCTTTTTGGTTATATCGGTTTTTCATTGAAATGGTTCGGCTGGCAGCAAAACATATCACTTGCACTTGGCGTAAGCATACTAATGGTGCTCTTTATGCTCAAGTTTTTCCCCACTATTGAGTCAACAATAGCCTCGAACAGGATCTATAGCATCATAACTCGAAAACTTTCGCCATTGATCATGGTAAGAAACAACAGCTCCTCTTTTTTCAGTGGTGTATTGAATGGTATGCTGCCATGTGGTTTGGTATATATGGCCATAGCGGGTGCCGCTGTGATGCAGCATCCGGTTAAAGGAGCCGTATTTATGGTTGCTTTCGGCCTTGGCACACTTCCCTTGCTGCTTGCAGTTTTATTTGCCGGTAAAAGCCTGCAACCCAATATCAGGAAATATGTGTCAGTTGCATACCCATACATCCTGGCATCTATGGCTGTACTCCTGATAATCAGAGGATTGAATCTGGGATCCGTATTTAGTCCTGCGCTTGCGCCAGACAAAACTGGTATTGTGCATTGTGCAACAGAATGATAAAAGTCATTTTCAGTTGTGATGACCATTACAAATCAGGAGATACAGTGGAAATAGTTTTGTAATGAAAATCAAATCATAAACTTAAAAACTTTAGTTATGCCAGGAAACGGTAAATCTTTGCTACGGTCATCACTACTGAGACCTTCTGTGCTGGAAGACATTATCAGACCATGGAATGAGTGGCTGGATGAGAAATGGCCTTTCTCCACACATATGCCTGCAGTAAATGTGAAAGAAACCGATGACACCTATGAAATAACCATGGCTGCACCAGGCCTGGAAAAGAATGACTTCAAAATAGATGTCAATGGCTCACTGCTGACTATCAGTGCAGAAAAGGATGAAAAAAAAGAAGAAAAAGATGAGACTTATTCAAGGAGAGAGTACAGCTACAGATCTTTCTCCAGGTCATTCAGTTTGCCTGAAGACATTTTCAAAGACAAAATTGATGCCAACTACATGAATGGTGAACTCAGATTAACACTTCCAAAAAAGGAGGAAGCAAAAACAATGCCCCATCAAAAAATCAGTGTGCATTGATCCCATCGCATTGGTCCCCCCGCAATGCAGGTGCATGCGGGGGGATTTCTTAAAATAAGGCTCATGATTACAAAACCTACACTCCATAACAACTCCAGCCAGTATCTCTATGAGATTACTGCATGGATCAGACTCATCGAATTCCTCAATCAGGAAAATACACACATGAAAAACAGGTTATCTGTTGTCATTGAAGGTATTTATAACAGGGAACATGTTGCGATGGCTGAACATTTCCAGAATCAATTCATTGTTAAAGATGATGTGTATGACCACATGCTGCATGACCTAAATAAACAGGCAGCAAAATGGCAGCAAAATACTGTCTGCCCAGCCCTTTTAAAGGAATTAAAAAAAAGTCATATCAACCTCTGCCACCAAATTGAATCCTTAGAAAAAGAACAGGCCGTCATTCGCAAAGACTTCAATACCTACCTGTCTTCGCTGTGTTAAAATATTCTGTTCTTCAGTTTAATTGAACAGATTAGCCAGCTTCTTTTCATTGAGCAGTATAATGCTACCATCCCGGATGTCAATCATTTTCTCAGCTTTAAAATCACTCAACGTTCTTATGAGTGATTCTGTTGCTGTACCTGCTATATTGGCGAGGTCTTCACGAGATATATGAATTGAGAAAGACGCCTCGCCATTACTGAATTTATCCCTCAGCATAATGAGTGCATCTGCTACCCGCTTCCGCAAAGAATTATATGCCAGTCCGAGTAACTGATCCTCCTTTTCAATAATATTACCCGCAAGAATCTGTAAAAACTTTTTCATCACAACATGATTCTCTTTGATAAGCGCATCAAATTCCTCTCTGGGTATCATGGCTATTTCAGCATCTTCAAGCGCTTCGGCATTTTCCCGGTATACCGAATTTTCCAGTAGCGCCATATAACCAAAATAATCACCTTCCCCATATAAACCAATGGTCAGGTCTTTACCATCGTCGTTGGTTTTATAGAGCTTGACTTTACCTTTCTGCACATAAAAAAGCCTATTGGGATGATTACCCTCACTGTATATTACATGACGCTTTTTATAATAGTTGGTATTTCTACCGGTAGAAAGGTTTTCCCAGGCATCCTGTCTGCCGATATCCTGAAGCAGTTCACGGACACCATCCTGACTGGATGCATATTTCTTCCTGAGTAGACTCAACTTCCTCAAACGCTGTTCTATAGCGTTAAGCAGCTCTATTTCTGTAAATGGTTTTGTGATATAATCGTCTGCACCCATCTCCATACCTTTCCTGAAATCCTGCCTTTCTGTTTTGGCAGTCAGGAAAATGAAGGGTGTATCTTTAAGTTCTTCATTTTTATTGAGCATATGCAATACCCCATACCCGTCAAGAACGGGCATCATGATATCACAAATGATGATATCCGGCTTCGCCTGCTGCGCCTTCTCAATCCCGTCTTTTCCGTTCTCAGCAGTAATTACGTTGTAGTTGGCAAGCTCAAGTATCTCAGCCGTGTTTTCACGGATTTCGTTGTTGTCTTCAATCAGTAAAATGGTGTTCATATATTGAATTTCAATTTAAAAGTTGTTCCCTTTTCCAGTTCACTGTCTACCGCAATTTGTCCGCCCATCAATTCCACATATCGTGAAACAATGTGAAGGCCCAATCCCGTTCCCTGTATATTGTCTACGTTTTTTCCCCTGAAGAAACGTTCGAACAAATGCTTTTTATCATCATCAGGTATACCCAATCCCTGATCCTTAACTTCGATATCAACAGAATGCCCGTTATGATTACTGCTAACCTTGATTGGAGCATGTTCCGGTGAAAATTTGATGGCATTGGAAACCAGGTTGATCATAATATTCCGGAGTAACGACAAGTCAACATTTGCTTTAACATCTCCATTGTGTTCATAATCTATTTTTTGTCCGTTTTTCAATATCGGATGAATCTCACTGATGATGAGTTGCAGTTGTTCCTTCAAGTTACATTCAGAAAAATGCAACTGTATTTTTCCTTCTTCAATCTTTCCAAGTGAAAGAAATTCATTGAGGATATCTGTGAGATTTGAAACAGCTGATTTTATGCGGTGAATATGTTTATCCCGCTTATCCTGTTCATCAGAACCGGTATATTTTGCAATCAGTGAAATGGATGAGAGGATAGTACTGAGTGGTGTTCTGAACTCATGTGAAGCCATAGAAACGAAACGTGATTTCAAATCACTGAGTTCCCTTTCCTTACTCAATGCATCAGACAATTCCTGTGTGCGCATCACCACTTTATGCTCCAGCTCCTCATTCAGCTTTTCGATTTCCTGCTTGGCTTTTTCAACTTCTTCTTTTTGTCGCCTCAGGTTATTTTCAATTTCAATCCGCTTGGAAATATCAATGATGAATGCAATGACATAGGGCTCATCTTCAATCGAATAATGACCGAGACTGATCTCAACGGGCAACTCTTCCCCACTACTTAACTTTGCACTCAGCTGCATACCTCGCCCCATCGGACGATTTTCAGGTTTTGATTCATACCTGTTCCGGTGTTCTACATGTCTGTGCCTGAACTGCTCCGGAATAAGGTCTTCTACTTTCAAACTGGTCATAACAGGCATCGTATAGCCAAACATAGCTGTTGCCTGTTCATTGGCCAGGATGATTCTACCATTCCTGTTAACAAGTAAAATGGGGATGGTTGCATGTTGAAATAATGCTTCGAACTTCTTAATCTCCTTAAAAAGGTTTTCAGAAAATATCCGCTGGGTATCTATGTTGATGATGCGTTGTAAAATACATTGATGACCATCACATCCAAAGTGAGTCATATCGAGTCTTCCGAGAAAGACTTGGTTATTTTTGCGTATAAAAAGGACTTCCTCCGTCCAGTGACCATTTTTATTGAGTGTATTCAATACAAGATCCGCAATTTCCTGGTCAAGGTTGTTCTTACGCATACCAAAGATTGTGAAATCATGTTTAAATGATTCCTCTTCTTCATAACCAAAAAAATGTTTGTAGGCATCATTGAAATACTTCAGAGATGTACCATCTGTCTCCCAAACAGCAACAAATTCATCTGAAAAGGCAGACCATGCTTTAAACATGGAAGCCTGAAAATTATTATCAGTATTCTGGTTATGCATAAACAGAGGTTAAATTAGGGCACTGTTTTCACACAGGAAAATTATCTGCCACAAGTTAACCAAAAAATTACCCTTAAGTATTTTAAGTAGGCCTCAGAGGAGCATGCGAAGTAACAGGAAGAAAATAAATTGTACGAAAAACAATATGTATGAAAAAACATTATCCTGCTTTATCCGCAACAAAAAAAATATATAACTCACAAAAGTTGCAATAGCCCACCAGCAAAAGAAATTATAAACGGGTATAATGCCATCCTCCCATTGCCAGAAACCAAGCTTTACCGCCACAGGCTCCATGACCCAATCAAACAGGGTTGCCAGCAAACCAGCAACTATGGCTGTATAAAATGCATTATTGACAATACGTTTAAAAAACCTCAACGTAACAACGTGGGAACAATAAACGATACAAAACCAGTTCAGACTCATCAACACAGGAACGCCCCAGATTTTACCACCAAGGACGGTACCATAAACATAATTGCCAAAAAGCAGTCCTGTATGCACCCCTATCAGCTCTGATATCAATCCTATTAAACTAGCCACAACAAAGGCAATGATAAAGTTCTTACTGATACCTGCTTCATTCCACAGCAGCAGCAATAACATCAGCAGAAGATTAACGGGCGTGAAAGCTACAAACAGCTCCTTGTTGAAAAAGGACATCCCTATCGCACCTGCAACATGCACCAATAAAGCCAGGAACACTGACACATAAAGGGGTATGGAGTGTAAATATGTTGAAGGTATGCGTATATTTAACCTGAGTGACACAAGCTTTAAACAATCAGAGGCTTCAAATGTTCAGATTAATCACAGTTCAGTAGCAGCCAGCTCTCCAACTATTGCAGCACTTTTCAAACACAATGGAATTCCTCCGCCGGGGTGAACACTGCCTCCTGTAAAATATAATCCCCTGATATCTGAACTGAAATTGGCATGTCTGAGAAAAGCGGCCCACTTGGAATTCGAACTGGTTCCATACAAAGAGCCCAGGTAAGAGTCCGTTCGCTGTTGTATACCTTCAGGAGTCAATACCTCTTCTACTGCTATATGCTCCCTAAGATCAACTCCAAGGATGCGGTTGAGCTTCTCCAGAACGTTCCTGCGCACTGCTGCTACTTCCTGGTTCCAGTCTGCCCCGGCTTTAGCAGGGGCATTTATCATCACAAACCAGTTCTCAGTCCCCTCAGGCGCCATACCTGCCTCCATTTTCGACGTGATGTTGATGTAGATGGTTGGATCATCAAAAAAGCGCTTGTGCCTGAAGATGTGCTCAAACTCCTCCCTGTATTGCTTACTGAAAAAAATATTATGCAAATGCAGGTTACTGAACTCCCTGTTTATCCCCCAGTAAAAGATCAACGCACTGCTGCTCCGTTCATTGCGCAGAACCTTCCTGACGCCATCCTCCCGCTCCAAGAGATTCTTGTAGGTGAAATAGGCATCCACATTACTTACTACCGTTGCTGCCGGGATAAAAACGCCATCCGCTACAATACCACTTATACGCCCCGACTCTGTTACGATATTGTTTACCCTGCTGTTGAAAACAAACTTCACACCTTTTTTCTCAGCTAGCCGCCGCAATGTATCAGGTATGCTGATCATACCTCCCTCAGGGTAATAGGTGCCCTGATTCTGCTCAAGGTGAGGGATTAGACTGAGCATACCCGGTGCCTGAAAAGGATTGCTGCCATTGTACGTGGCAAAACGGTTGAAAATCTGTACGGCCTCGGGGGTTTTTAACCTGGATTTATTAAACTGATGGAGGGTTTTTGTAAGGTAGGGAAGTCTGACAGTCAGGAAGGCACCAATAACCCGCGGATGCAGCCAGGTAGATAGCTTATGGAGTGAATAGTTGAGGAAAATACTGCCTACCTTTTCATAAACTTTTGCTGAATCCCGCAGATAACGCAATATGTTTCCACCAGGCTCTCCAAGAACCTGCTCCATCTCATCGGCAAAAGCTTGCTGATCTGTATAGGCATTAACCACTTTGCCATCTTCAAAAAAATAACGGCATGCAAGCGGAAGCGAACGATAGCTGAAATAATCCCGGATATCCTCACCTGCATAGGCGAATAACTCCTCGATATTTTCAGGCTGGGTGAATAAGGAGGGACCGGCATCAAAAACATATCCATCTCGTTCAATGAGGTACATCTTACCTCCTGCCCGATCATTTTTTTCGTGTACTTCCACATCAAAGCCCTGTACGGCGAGTCGCACAGCTGTTGCCAAACCGGCAATACCTGCACCTATGATTATGGCTTTACGTTGTGGCATATGCCATCAGTTTGTTCTTTTCAAGATACTCATCCAACATGGGAAAAGCAATCTGAAACCAGGCTGTATAGAGTTGGGGATGGCTACTGAGGCTGCTCCTCAAATCATCCATGGATTTGTAACAATAATCCCCCACTTCATCTTCATTGGGATGCACCGAACCGTCATATTCACCAATGAGCACATGATCAAATTCATATTCTGTGAGCTCATTGTCAAGCGCTGCCTTGTAAATAAAGCTGAATACAGGCTCCACAGCTGTTTCAAAACCAAGTTCCTCTTTCATCCTGCGCCTGCCTGCCTCAGCTGGCGTTTCACCGGGATAAGGATGACTGCAGCAGGTATTTGTCCATAAGCCCCCACTGTGGTATTTCTTCATCGCCCTGCGCTGCAGGAGCATCTCCCCGTTTGAATTGAAAAGAAAAACACTGAATGCCCTGTGCAACAAGGCTTTACGGTGTACCTCCATCTTCTCCATGTATCCGGTTGGATTGTCCTGTTCATCAACCAGCACAAGCATTTGTTCAGCCATAATTACTGTTGATCGGGTTTGGTGTCGAGGTTTTTTTGAAACTCTGCTCCAAGTGGACTCACTCCGGGATCGAAATAACCAATGAGCTTACCATGCTCGTCAATGATATATTTGGAGAAATTCCATGCGGGTGCTTCCTTATTCCATCCGTTTTGATCCGGATCTGATAACCACTTGAATATGGGATGCTGCTCCTTACCCTTTACTACAACGGCTTTGGTAGCAAGCGGAAACTCAACCCCATAATTTTTCTTACAAAACCCTGCTATCTCTTCGTTACTGCCTTTTTCCTGCTGCTTGAAATCATTGGCAGGAAAACCAACAATAACAACCTCTCCTTTCCTGTCTGTATAAAGCTTTTGGAGTTCTTCATATTGTCCGGTATATCCGCAGTCACTTGCTGTATTTACCACCACAATTTTCTTGCCTTTATAGGCAGATAAACTGGCTGGTGTTCCGTCGATCAGTTCAAAAGGAATATTATAAACAGGAACAACAGGCGATACTGCCTGCTGAGCAGGAATTGACCTGCTGTTGACTCCAAAAAAACGGGTGACTCCGGTAAGAACAGGATATACACTTTTCAAAATCTGTTGTCTTGTACTCATACCTTGTGTTTTGGAGGATGCACATGCCCATGCTATCGTAGTTACTGCCAGCAGAACCAGCACCCATTTTATCTTCAATACGCTTTTCATAATCATCCTATTTTAAAAATCTTTCTCAACAAGGCAGCCTTTCCTTTAAAGGGCGCATACCACACGGGCACATCAAACCAGCTGGGGGAATGCATCACGGCCTTGGGCCTGGTAAAAGTTTCGAAACCAAACCTACCATGGTATTGACCAGTTCCACTCGGCCCTACGCCCCCAAAGGGAAGGTGTGGATTACCGAGGTGAATCAACCCGTTGTTGATGCAGGCACCGCCAAATCTCAGGTTGTTGATGTAAAAATCCTGAATAGCTTTGTCTTCAGCATAAATATACAGTGATAGGGGAAAAGGATTCTTCGCTATCCTCGCAACTACTTCCTCCTTTGTCTGATAGGTTATTACAGGGAGAATGGGACCAAATATTTCTTCCTGCATAACAGTTGCATCATCCTGCACATCAGCTAATAAAGTTGGTGCAATGTATAAATCCTGCTCATCAGCCTGTCCGCCTGCAACCACAGTTCCCTGCCCAAGGTAGCTAACTAACCTGCTGTACCGCTTCTTGTTGATAATCCTGCCAAAGTCGTCACTGCGTTGTGGATCTTCACCCAGCATCTTGCTGAGCTGTTCCTTAATCTCCTTAATCAAAGCATCCTTAACCAACTGATGAACCATCAGGTAATCAGGAGCTACGCAGGTTTGTCCGGCATTCATGAGCTTACTCCAGATAATCTTTTTGGCAGCAAAACCAATGTTTGCAGAAGCATCTACGATACAGGGACTCTTACCGCCAAGCTCAAGGGTAACCGGGACAAGTTTAGCAGCTGCCAGCTCCATGATTTTTTGTCCTACAGCCGTACTGCCTGTAAAAAACACATGGTCAAAGCGAAAAGCCTGCATCAACTCGGGTATAACTAGTCCGCCAACTCCCTGTATAACAGCAACGTATTCTTCTGAAAAAGCAGATTGGAGGATGCTTTCAATCACTTTAGCCGTAGCGGGTGCCTCTTCGGAAGGCTTGATGATAGCTGTATTACCGCCTGCAATGGCACTGATGAGCGGACTCACCGCAAGCATAAACGGGTAGTTCCAGGGGGCAATAATCAGCACATTGCCCAACGGATCCCGGTGCACCCTGCTTGTTGAAGGGAAAAACATCAGGGGTGTAGGTACTTTTCTGGGTTTGGACCAGCTATGGAGGTGCCTGATGGTAAAATCAATCTCTTTGATGACCTGCCCTATCTCAGAACCAAAAGACTCATACTCAGACTTGCGCAGATCCTGATGTAATGCCTTTACAACATCCGCATCATGGGATACAACTGCAGCCCTGAGCTTTTTAAGCTGTGTTATGCGGAATGACTCTGGTCTGGTTACTCCTGAATTGAAAAATTCCTGTTGCTTGGAAAAAATTGTTGAATACATAACTTATCTATTCTGTAAAACAATAAACAGGTAATATAGTTCAATTTAAACTGGCCAGAGTGGACTTTACTCCTTTTTTGAAATCAGTTTATCTACAATATACCTCCCCAGCCTGCTTCCTGCTGCATTACCTGAATCAAGGTCGAAACGGTAATGAATGCCGCCATATAACCTGGAAATACTGGCCTCCTGGGCTGCCTGTCGAAACGATTTGATCTCTCTATTGGCGATCCCGAACTCAAGCAATGAGGTGTCAGTAAATGACAACTGGTCTCCAAAAAAACTGGTCATCACTTCCGCAGCTGCCGCAGAAATGGTGGAATGTCCGCTTGTATAAGATGGAAATGGGGGTGTTTGGATATAAGGATGCCATTCACCGGAAATCATTTCATTGATTACAGTCTCCGGACGTACATAATTACTCCTGTATTTCTCATCCCAGCAACTGATAAAACCATCAAAAAGCGCAATAGCAGTATGGGCATAGGCAGCCACAGTAGTTGTAAAATCGGCATTGGCCTTGTGCGCAGCTATACCCACAATATTCATCCAGTGCCCTGCCGGAGAAAACTTCTTCGTTGCAAACATCACATGCCCGCTTACATGCATTTTAAAGGGATTATCATCCCAGAAATCGGCAATATGCCTTTGCTCATCTGTAAGCTGATCAACCGTATTTTTTACCTCCATCAGAGATTTGTAATACACTGTACCCGGACGCATGTCAAAAACAGGAGGCTGGCCAGGACTGAACTGTGCGGCAGAATCGAGTACAAAAGGGCGTATCTCCCGCCAGTGTGGCTCTAAACCCGACTCATAGGTTGGTGGAGTAGGAACCCAACGGCCAACTGAATCGTTAATTGAATACCGGGACGCTCCCCTCGTGGCTGCATAACGATCCCCTTTACTCCATCTCAAGATGGCCGCAGCAACAGAATCAGAAAAAACAAGACTTGATTTTACCACAGCCGAAGGCACATCAAGACTGTCTGCCATCCTGAGTAAACCAGCATGGTATGCCATCAGGCTTCCTTCCGGAAAAGTTACAGCATTACCCACTTTTACAAAAGCCAGCAGGGCTGCCAAATGAAAATCTATCACCTTCCCTTCAGTAGGGACAGCAAGTTTAGGCAAATCCCTGATTCTGCCTGCCAAACTGGGCAAAGCTGAATCGCCGGCCGACAAACATTCATAAGCAGCTATGTTGGCATAGGCATAGTTGCGTGCTGCAATCATGGGCGGAAAATTATTTTCCAGCACTATATTATTGAGAGTTTTTACCGTTTTGTTATACAACAACGGATCACCAAATTGGGTAGTATAACCTGTATAATCCTGCTTGCAGGAAAGCGCAAGCACCACTATAAAAACCCAATATTTCGAAGGCATAGGAAAATTTTAAATGTTTTTGAATTAGGCCGATGCTATCATACTGATTTCAACATTTACACCCCTTGGTAACCCTTTTACGGCAACGGTTTCACGAGCAGGATGATCTCCTTCAAAATAACCTGCATAAATTTCATTGACTGTTGCAAAGAGAGACATATCCGTCAAAAAAATAGTCGTCTTCACAACTGCAGAAAACCCCAGACCGGTAGCCTGCAAAATGGCATGCAGATTCTTCATCACCTGATGTGTCTCTGTCTCAACATCCACGGCTGTAATATTTCCCGTTGCAGGATCCATGGCTATCTGTCCGGATATAAAAAGTAACCCACCGGCTTTCACAGACTGGTTATATGGTCCGATCGGAGCAGGTGCATTTGTTGTATTGATAATCTGTTTAGACATGATGAAGAATTTAATAAAGCGAAGATAATTGGTTTCTGACAACCTATTTTTGCAAAACTAATTCACAAGCATGTCCACAACTCCCAAAACAGTGATCCTGCAAATCAATACCGCACTCCGGGAAGCAACAGCAGGCATTGGCGTAAACGGAGAGCTCATGGAACTGCAGACCAACAGTTCACAGTTCGAACATGCGGCATTCCTTCATCCCGCAATTGAAGCCCTGTGTGGTAAAATGAACATGGCGCTATCAGAATTAAGCGCTGTAGCAGTGATGAACGGACCAGGTTCGTATACCGGATTAAGGGTATCGCTGGCTGCAGCCAAGGGAATTTGTTTTGCATTGAATATTCCGCTGATTTGTATCAACACCCTGGATTGGATAGCTTACGGCAACAGAGATGCTGAAGCTGACCTGGTTTGTCCAATGATTGATGCCCGGAGAATGGAAGTTTTCACCGCTGTTTATGATAAAAACCTGGCGTATATCACTAAGCCGGCACCCCTGATTCTGGAGGAAAGCAGTTTTTTAGCCTTGTTGGAATCAAACAGGATTGCTTTCATGGGAGACGGTGCTGCCAAATGGGCTGACCTTTGTGTGCACCCCAATGTGCTTTTCCCGGAAGCCAGTCAGGATGTCCGCCATTTTAATACCCTTGCATTTAAAGCATTTGAAACAGGAAACTTTGCCAACCTGACTACCGCTGAACCTTTCTACCTCAAAGGTTTTCACAGCACCCAACCCACTGCAAAAAAAGATTAATCCCTGAATTTTACCGCACTAAAATGCATTAAATGCAGTCATTTTTTTAAAAAATTGCATTTACCTTTATATTCGTAACCGAATAACACCAAAGCCAACCACCTATGCCTAAACACAAAAGTGAGGGATCACGTGATTTTACTAAAACCACCCCCAAAACGAACCAATTGCAAGCTAAAGCACCATCACTTCAGTACCTGCCCATCAAAAAAGCTTCCCTAGTTTTCAGGGCCATCAACCACAAGCTGCGGCAGGAAATGATCAGGTTCATCGATACAAAGGGGACTGTTTCCGTCACAGAAATATTCGTTGAAATGAGGCTGGAACAATCTGTTGCCAGTCAGCACCTGGCCATTTTACGCAGGGCGGGTATTGTACTTCCTGAAAGAGATGGCAAATTCATGCACTATAAGCTGAACATTGAAAGGCTTCAAATCATCAACCAGATGATTAACGACCTCCTGAAATAAGCTCTTTTCTATTTCAATGGCCGCTCTAATACAAGCTCCTGATACTCGGGCTTGAAGGGATGTTTCCACCTCCTGTGACTCCAGAGATAGTTGTCTGGTTGCTCCCTTATTTTCTGCTCAATGTAATCGAGGTACCTGATTGTAAGCTCACCTTCCTTCATTGTTGAAGGACTATCAGTAATTTTTTCGGTAGTAAAAGTATACAGTCCACGTTTGAGCCTGAAAAAATGGGCAAAAACCACCACTGTATCACGCGAGCGGGCAGCTTTCTCCGGACCAGTAACAAAGGGAGCTGGTTTACCAAAGAAATTCACCCACCAGGCCCTCGCCGGATTGCCGGGGTTCTGATCAGCCACCAGCGCTATCACATATTGCTGATCCTGATGGGATACAAAATTATTTTTAAAGTCATTAGCCGGGATCAACACTGTTCCGTTTCTGGTCCTTATCTTCTTGAACAATGCTTCGAAAAATGGATTGATGATGGGCTGATAAACACCCAGAAAGGGTAGCTTCATCTGCTTGGAAACACCAAGGTTGATGATCTCCCAGTTGAAGTTGTGCATGGCGTGGATCTGTATATTTTTTTCAGTGCCTTCAAAAACTTTAAATACTTCCGGATCGGCTACAAACATCCGGTCAATCAACTCCTGGCCTGAACTGATCAGTTTGATGGATTCCAGAATGGTATCCGTAAAATTTCTGTAAAACCGTTTGGCAATTCTCCTGCGCTCTTGCGCTGACTTTTCCGGGAATGCTATGGCGAGGTTGTCTTGAACGACCTTTCTTCGGTACCCGATAAGGTGATAAACGAACCCAGATAGCAAGTCGCTGATAAAGTACATCACCTTTAACGGAATCAATGAGAACAGGTAAAGTAATGCATACACGAATGCATCTTTCAGCCTACTCATAACACAATATTTTGAATGAGGTCTGCCTTTTGGGGGTGGTCAGTATTGAAATGCAACCCCCTGCTCTCTTTTCTGAACTGTGCACTTTTTACAACCAGGTAAGAAACCGTAATCATATTGCGCAATTCACACAACTGAGGTGATACAATGGTTTGTTCATACAGCCGCTCCGTTTCTTCATGCAACAGGTCGAGCCTTCTGCTTGCGCGCTCAAGCCTGGTATCACTGCGAACAATACCCACATAATCTGTCATCAGTGCCTGAAGCTCTTTCAAACTTTGTGTAATCAGAATCATCTCTTTCGGTGCAGTGGTTCCGGCAGCGTCCCAATCAGGGAAAACCAGCTTGCCATTTGGAGATGGTTCGCTTGCGAATTTTTCACTTACCACCAGAAAACACCTGTGTGCGAAAACCATAGCCTCCAGCAAAGAATTGCTGGCCAGCCTATTTGCGCCATGCAAGCCCGTAGACGCGCATTCCCCTGCGGCAAACAACCTGTGTATGGAACTTTGTCCGGATTCATCTGTCTTAATTCCGCCACAACTGTAATGTGCTGCTGGTGCAACAGGAATCAAATCCTGGAGTGGGTCGATGCCAATCGATAAACATTTTTCATGGATAGAAGGAAAATGATGCAGGAACTTCTCCCTGTCCATATGGGTACAATCCAACCACACATACTCCGTACCATTGCGTTTCATTTCATTATCTATTGCTCTGGCAACAATATCCCTGGGTGCGAGGTCTTTCCTGGGATCATACTTCTCCATAAAAGCCTCTCCAAGGTTGTTTCTGAGAATGCCTCCATCTCCGCGTACAGCTTCAGTTATGAGAAAAGCATGTCCTTTGTGTCCGGGTTGATACAACGCAGTGGGGTGAAACTGGATAAACTCCATGTTTTCAATCCGGCCCTTGGCGCGGTAAACCATGGCCACCCCATCGCCGGTGGCGATGGGCGGATTCGTTGTTGTTCTGTACACCTGACCGTTCCCTCCCGTTGCCAGCATCACGGCCCGGGCTCGGATTTGCTCCATCTTGCCAGTATGCAGGTTCAAGACATAAACACCATAACAGGTGATGTCTGGTGTAGATTTGGTCACCAGAAATCCTGCATGGTGTTGTGTGATGAGGTCTACCACAAAGCAATGACTGATAACACGGATGTTTGATTTGGTCCGGATCATACTGATCAGGGCCCGCTCCATCTCGCTTCCGGTAAGGTCTTTGTAATGCAGAATCCTGGAGGCACTGTGTCCGCCTTCCATCCCCAATGCATAATCACCGTCAGCATCCCTGTCGAAACGTGCACCCCATTCAATTATCTCCCTAACGCGGTCCGGACCTTCCCTGACCACAATATCAACAACATGCTGGTCGCACAGACCATCTCCTGCAACAAGGGTGTCATCAATATGCTTGTTGAAGTTATCTTCAAGCTCATCCCATACTGCCGCAATCCCTCCTTGGGCATACTTGGTATTGGTTTCATCAGCAATGGTTTTGGTAACTACCAAAACCTCCTGATCGGGAAATCTTTCTGCCATCTTGATGGCGTATGTAAGTCCGGCTATACCGGAACCAATGACAAGGAAATCAGTCTTCAATTTCGTTGGATGTTCAGTAAACAATGCTGCCTGGCAGTAACGCTAAAGCTTATCTCACAGCTGATTGTGGCTGCCGTCGCAGTATGGTGGATTTTTAGATTGTTTACACTGACAAAGCCATACTTCTTTGGCTTCCTCAAATGTCACTTTCAAACTCGCATAGGGCTTGCCTTCAATCTGTTTGTGCTTGCCATCACAAAAAGGCTGCTTCTCGCTGAGTCCGCAGGTACACCAGGCATACGTCTTACCGGCTTCTGTCTGCACACAGCATGGTTCTTTTTTGGCGGCTATCGGAAAGCCTTCGTTCGGGATCATCTCTTCCATATTATTGTTTTTTATTTGTTACAAATGTGGTTATCATTTCTTTGAGTGATGCTACTCCATTTCCTTCTGTGGCAATCACACTGATGACCGGATCTGGCACAGCAAATGTGCGTGTTCCTGCATGCAGCACTGTGCGCAGTCGAGATGCAAACCGCTCCGCACCGGGCCGGTCTGATTTGTTAACTACAAAAATGTCTGCAGCCTCCATCAACCCGGATTTCATAAACTGCACTTCATCCCCCGACTCAGGTACCAGTACCAGCAAGGTAACTGTTGCCTGCCGCACTATTTCCACCTCAGATTGTCCCACACCCACTGTCTCCACCAAAACAAGGTCAAATCCACACCCCTTGAGGAAGTCAGTGATTGTGCCTGTTCCTGGATGCAATCCACCCAATGAGCCCCGGCTGGATAAAGAACGTATAAACACCTGTGGATGTTCATACCACCTGTTCATCCTGATCCTGTCGCCTAAAAGCGCTCCGGAATGAAAAGGAGATGATGGATCTACACATAATACTGCAATTTGTTTACCATCACCAATATATGCGCCGATAAGTGCATCAACGAGGGTGCTTTTGCCTGATCCTGGTGGACCGGTTATGCCGATTACAGGTACTGAGGAATTTATGTTGATACCTGAAAGGATAGCCTGAGCCTCATCCGGATGATGTTCGATGAGTGAAATACACCGGGCAATACTCCTGAAATCGCCACATTCCGCCTGATGTATGAGGGTAGTATCCATTTTATCATGTAAAATTACCGCATTATGCTGATTTACCACACCTTTGCACAAACAGATCGTAAGATGCGTACCATTTGTCTTGACTTTGGCAATACCCGCCTGAAGGCGGCCCTCTTTGAAGATGGCAGCATCATAGAAAGCTTTGTGCTCGAAAATGAAGGCATAGCACAAACCCGGGAAATCATCAACCTGTTCAAACCAGAGAGGTCCATCCTTTCCTCCGTTATACACCACGCCCCGGAACTGGAAACCCTGCTGGAAAAAAACACATCATTTCACAAACTCAATCACCTGTCGAAACTGAATTTCACCGTTCCGGTTGGCAAGCCGGAAACAGTGGGGGCAGACAGGCTGGCACTGTCTGCTGCCATGGTGCATTTCTTTCCGGGAAAGAATAACCTGGTAATCGGGTTGGGGACTTGTATCACTTTTAACTTCATTAATAAATTCAACCAGTTTCTGGGTGGAAGTATCTCACCGGGGATGGAAATGCGTTTCAATGCACTCCACGACTACACCGCCCTACTGCCTGTAATAAAAAAAGAATGGGAGTTCCCGCTGGTGGGTTATGATACCAAGACAAACATCCTAAGCGGGGTAGTTATGGGCATGGCGAAGGAAATTGAAGGAATTGTTGAGGAATATACGAAAAAATACACCAACTTTAACGTCGTTTTAACCGGAGGGGATTGTACCTATTTTGCGAGGCTGTTAAAAAACAGGATATTTGCAGACCCCGACTTACTTTATAAAGGATTGTATGCGATCAGTGAGACAAACAAATAGTTATTTTTCAGCGTTATTTCTGCTTTTTACCCTTGCTTCGCTGCAGAGCAGCGCACAGGAAAACTCTCCTTATTCAAGGTACGGTTTGGGGGATCTGACACCTGGACAAAACATCCTGAACAGGGCAATAGGTGGATTGTCAAGCGCTTACGCAGACTACTCCACTGTTAATTTCGCTAATCCGGCTTCCTACTCGAGCCTGAAAATAACTACACTGGATATAGGACTGGATTACAACTCAAGAACATTGAGGGACCTTAATCCACCCAGAAAATTTGGTTCATCCTACCTGATACCATCTTACCTGCAAATTGGTGTGCCGCTCTCCAAAAAGAAAAACTGGGGAATGGCTTTTGGCCTTCGCCCATTGACGCGAATCAACTACGATATCACCACCCGTACAAGACTCACTGGCATTGACAGCGCTGCCTACAACTTCGTAGGTAATGGTGGCACCTACCAGGCTTCATGGGGTATGGCCTATGGCACAAAATCCCTCAGCATTGGCTTCAATGCAGGTTACATGTTTGGCAACAAGGAATATGCTTCAAGACTATCTTTTATCAACGATACACTTACTTACAAAACTGCAAATGCAGCTGATACAACCAGGTTCGGTGGTCTGTTCCTCAATGCAGGCATCCAGTACAAAATCAAACTGAACGAAAAAACCAGCCTTCGCCTGGGAGCACATGGTAACCTCGCCGCCAAACTGAATGCCACAAGAAACCTTACCCGTGCTACAGTTGAATACAGTGATAACACTGGCTTTATAGTTGTAGACAGCGTATACACCGGTTCAGACATCAAAGGTGACATAATCTATCCCTCAGCCTGGTCTGCAGGCTTCATGCTTGAAAGAGAAAACCAATGGATGTTTGGCGGGGAAATAGGAATTGCAAACTGGGCAGCATACAGGTACTATGGTACTGCAGATAATATGGTCAATAGCTGGACTGCCAGGCTTGGTGGACAATGGCTTCCTAATTTCAAGGGTGAAAACTACTGGTCAAGGGTAGCTTACAGACTCGGCGCTTCTTTTGGTCCTTCTAATGTTCAACTTACAAAACCTATTCCGCAATATACTTTCTCCTTCGGAGCCGGACTACCTGTACGCAGGAATGTTTATACCAACCAATATACGATGATCAACACTTCATTTGAAATTGGTTTCAGGGGTAACAAAGAAAATGATATCAGAGAGAGCCTATTCAGGCTTTCACTTGGACTGAACCTGAGTGATATCTGGTTTAACAAGCCGAAGTACCAATAAAGCAAAAGCAAAATGCTTACCAGGATTATCGCCATCGTCTCGATTGCTTCACTGGTAATCGTCTCCTGCGAGAACGATGAGGCAAAAATCAATGCACTCTTCACCAAAAAACTGGGTGTTGACGAGGCCGTTAACATTGAGAGTTTCATGAGCCAGGGTGGACACATGAAGGCTAAACTTACCGCTCCACTTATGCTCCGTTACCAGGATACGGGCTCAAGGATTGTGCTGCCCAAGACACTGCATGTTGACTTCTACGACTCTACGCTCAATATTGAAAGCAGACTGGATGCCTTTTACGCTTCCTATTTTGAAAACAGGAATATCATCAACTTAAAAGACAGCATCAGGGTTTATAACATCAAAGGAGATACCCTTTTCTGCAATGAACTGAACTGGGACCAGGCCCTTGGCAGGTTTTCTACTGATAAACCAGTTCGCATACACACAGTAGATATGATTATGTTCGGCGAAGGGCTTTCTGCCCCGCAGGATTTCAAGACATTCGACATGTATAAGATCACCAACAGCGTGCTGCGGGTGAAAGAGTAAAAGGTTAGCAACGGCTAATATTAATTATCTGGCATGTAATGTAATTAAAATCTGACAATTCCCCTCCTGGACAGGAGGGGTGGCAAACCTGCCGTAGGCAGGTGCCGGGGTGGTGGATATTATTATTTTACTCCACTAATATCATCCATCACATACACTCCCCTGCCATAGGTAGCTATAACCAGGTTCCTGTCTCGTGGATGAATAAAGAGGTCCTGAACCGATACAGTAGCAGGCAGATTCAGCTGCAGTGACTTCCAGCTGGCACCCCTGTCCACACTCACGTAAATCCCCATATCTGTTCCGCAATAAAGGATATTTGGATTTTTTGTGTCTTCACGCACTACATTTACTGGTGAAGCAGGCAGGTTGGAAGCAATACCCTTCCAGGTGGTACCCATATCTTCCGAAACATAAATATATGGCTTGTCATCGTCTTCACGCCTATTACTGAGTGTCAGGTAAACACGCTTCTCATTGTAGGCTGAAGCCACCAGTCTGGATACATGTGCATTTTGTGGAATGCCTTTCATGACAGATTTGAACTCAGCTCCATCCCCGGAACGCATCCAAACACGACCGTCATCCGAGCCCACATATAACAATCCTTTACGCAGAGGAGACTCATCCATAGCCGTTATAGCCTGGTGGTTGATGGCATAAGGGGTTTTACCCATCCTGGTTTTATCGTTATAGGTGAGGTCACCACTGATGCGCTTCCAGGTATTTCCCGCGTCTTTTGACTCAAAAAGATACTGAAAGCCATGGTAGACGGTCTTATTATCGTGCGGAGACAACATAGTATACGCAAGCCATTCACCACGATGAATATCTTCATCAGCAGCCTTGCTGGGATAAATATCTTTGGTACGGATGGAATCAGGATGTGCTTTTTGTCCCCATCCTACTTTTGGCATACGCAAGTCACTCCTTGTAAGCCTGCCATAAAAGGTGCTTGCATACATGATATCCGAATCTTTGGGATCCATCGCAATGATCGTACCCTCACCTCCCGGCGCATCATCCCATGCCATGAAACCGGCTGGTTTTTGTCCGAATGTATTCTTAATACTGCCCATGAAACTGCCCTCGTCCTGCACGGAACCAACTATGTTGTAGGGCGTCTTCATATCGTAAGTAATATTGTAAAACTGCGTGGTGGGAATGCTCCTGAAGAAATTCTTCCACTTTGCTCCACCGTTGTAAGACAACACCATGCCACCATCGTTACCATTGATAATATAATCGCTGTTGGTGGGATCAATCCAGAGTGCGTGATTATCGCCATGGGTAGGGTCGCTCGATTTATCCGTTGCCCGCATCACGTTGAAGGTTTTGCCACCATCAACAGATTTAGCGAGGGGCACACCCATGATGTACACCACATTTTCATTGTTCGGATCTACCCGGATCTGTCCGAAAACCCATCCATAAGTACCCGCAAAACGCTCCAATTTATCATCTTCCGTACTCACCTTTTTCCAGTTCTCTCCTTTATCGTCACTCCGGTAAACCTGCACACCGTAAGGAATAACTTGTATTGGTCTGCCGTAAGGGTCAAGCTCCCCAGCTTTGGGATCGCGCTTGGGTGTATGGTTGTCTACGTAGGCATAAACAGCATTGGGATTGCTTTTGGAAAATGACAAGCCTATCCTTCCTGTGAACTTCGTTTCCGGTAAGCCATTGGTCAGCTTCTTCCATGTTTTACCACCGTCAGTCGTCTTGTACAGGTAATCCCCGTCTTCCGGCACTGGATCACTCCACCTTCTGCGGATACGGTTCCAGGTGGATACGATAATCAAGTCGGGATTTGTGGGATCCATCACCATATCAATAGCACCTGTTTTTTCATCAGTGCCCAGTATCCTGCTCCAGGTTTTGCCGCCATCGATTGTTTTATACAATCCCCTGTCTTTGTTGTAGCTCCATTCATTGCCACCTGCAGCCACAAAAGCTACATCAGGATTTTTGGGATGAACCAGTATTCTGGCAATCGTTCCGGTATTGGTAAGTCCGATTGACGTCCAGCTCTTTCCCCCATCAACTGATTTAAAGGCTCCCATGCCGGGCAAAGATGCCCTGAAAATATTGGCCTCACCAGTACCCAGGTAAATGATGTCTGGGTTGGATGGCGCCAGTGCGAAGGCACCGATAGACAGCGTGCCCAGTTTATCGGTCAATGGCATCCAGGTTTCACCGGCATCGGTAGTTTTCCAGAATCCCCCTGTTGCAAAAGAGGCATAAATTACGTTTTTATTCCCGGGAATGCCCGCTACCTCTGTCACACGACCACTTATCAGATCCGGACCAACATTGCGCCAGGTCTGGCGGTACGGGGAGGTCTTGCGCAATTGCTCATGGGCTGCAAAAGACGCAACCCGTTTTTGTCCAACACCATCTTTGGATTGTACCTGGGCTAAGACGGAATGAGCTGAAATTAAAAGGAATAATCCTGTGAGGACGGCACCTGAAAAACGAAAACGGGAAAAAATCATTGTAGTGGATATTTGCTGATCAATACATGGTTTATGTCGTAATATACCAATTTCCCTGCAAAAAATTAAGCAAAAAACGATGAACATATAAATTTTATTTATCTTTCCGCCATGCGCAGCATCATCGCCCTTTGCCTCATCATGCTCCTGGCCATCAACTGGTACGGGTATGATTTGATGTTGCATATCCTGAGTAATCAGTCTAACAAATCACTGGCAGCTGATTTTGAAAAGGGCCAATACAAGCAGGAAGAACTCCTGGAAATCAAAGTAAACCTTGACCTTCCCTACTCTACCGACTGGAAAAGTTTTGAAAAAGCAACAGGCTCAATCAGTGTGGAAGGCGTCATTTATAATTTTGTGGAAAGAAAGCTCGAGAACGGCTTCATGGTTTACCACTGTCTGCCGAACTACAAAAGCACCAGCATTCAGAATGCGCGGGATTACTTCCATACACTTGTGTACAACCTTGAAAAACAGGAAAGCAAGAAACCAGTTCCTGCTTCACCTGCCGTCAGGAAACTTCAAATAGAAACTACCCTGCACGAATTGCTTCAATGGACTGCCCTGTCGGCCAAAGACGCGATGATACTTCAAGCTTTTCATATCCGAAAGCAATGCGACGGCTTTGGAAACATCCCCGATCAGCCTCCAAATGCCTGAATGAATTTCAATAATCATTTCTGAATAAGCTGATCATTCCAACCCCCAAAATGGGCTGAAGATGTGACGGCTTCATTCGCATTCAGTCATCTTCAAGCATTATTTCATGCAATCATTCATACTGCGCAAATGCCTGTGCATCGGCCTGCTGCTGACAGCAATGCAAATAAAAGCCCAGACCGATGCCGACGGCATCATGATGGGGAAGGGCCTTCACTGCACTGGAATCATGTACGGACAAGGTTCCTGGAAAAATTACTGGGAAGGTACCTTGAAAAGAAACAATGAAAACCTGGGAACGGTCAGTCAATACATGGTCGGACCCATGGGAAGCCTCGGCGTCCTTAAAAATTTCAATGTCCTTTTCAGCCTCCCTTACATCCAGACCAGGGCATCAGCCGGACAACTCAAGGGCTTCAATGGTTTCCAAGACCTCAGCCTCTGGGGCAAATACCGTTTCCTCCGGAAAAAATCCGGTAATTACACTTTTTGCCATTGGCGGTATCAGCACACCTGTACAGGACTACGTGAAAGACTACCTGCCTTTGTCGATCGGACTGGGTTCAAGGAACCTGACCATCAGACCGATGGCTGACCTTCAATTCAAAGACTGGTTTGCCACAGCAAGTGCCAGTTACATTTCGAGGTCAAATATATCCATCGACAGAACAGCTTACTTCACAGACCGGATGGTTTACAGCAACAGGGTAACGATGCCCGATGTGCTGCAATACAACCTGAGAGCTGGTTTCAGAAACAAGGATATCGTGGCTGAAATAGTCTTGGACAAATGGAATACCTTCGGTGGTTTCGATATCAGCAAAAACAACATGCCCTTCCCTTCCAATAAGATGGTCCAAACAAGGTTTGGCATCAATGGCAAATACGAACCCGAAAAATGGAAGGGTATTTCCCTCACTGGTGCAGCTTTCCAGACCATTGCCGGAAGAAATGTTGGTCAGTCTTTTGCTCTTCAGGCTGGCTTCTTCTACATCCTTAACCTGTCGAAAGACAGCCAAAAAAAATAACAACATGAAAAAATATACATGGATTCTCATCCTGCTCTTGGCAGGGTGCAGTAAATCAGTAGTGGAAACCAACAAAGAGTTCCCGCTTTTGCAAGCCAGCAACAAAGACCTACAGGGTGGTAACTGGAAAACAGTGCTGACTTTCAATAAAAATGATTTCCAGCCGGCATCACCACTCTCTGCAACAGACCCTGCTTATCAGAAACAACTAGATGAAGTTGCTGCATTACAGCAAAACATGAGTGCTGAAGACAAGGAAAACCTCAACTATTGGGGATCCGGAGCAGTACTGCGTTGGAACGAAATCATCCGGCAGCTGGTAGCAAAATACAATCTGCCCCCAGTTAATAATCCGGATGGAACCTACCCAATTCCCAGTGCAGGTAATCCCCTCGCTTATCCCTTTTTCCCCTTTGCCAATCCACCCTATGCTGCCAGGGCCTATGCTTACCTGAGTGTGGCCCAATACGACGCATTGGTTGCAGCACAACACTGGAAGACACAATATAATGTCAATCCAGCTTATCAGCGAGATACCCGCATCAAGGCCCTGCTGCCGGATAATGCGGTCAAGTCCTATCCTTCATCAGATGCAGTGGTATGTGGGGCTTCAGCAGCGTTATTGAAACTGCTTTTCCCCGGCGAAATCAGTTTTATCGACCAGCAAGTGGCATTACACAAGAAAGCAAGACTGCAATCAGGTATCGAAACTGCTGCTGATCTGGATGCAGGTGAAAAACTAGGGCAACAAGTAGCACAACTATCCATTGCAAGAGCAAGAACAGACAGGGCAGGTGCTGCCATAGGCATCAGCAATGGTGTAGACCTATGGAAGGAATTCGAGCAAGGGGCAATTTCAAGAAACGAAGTTCCCTGGATCAGCCTAGAGTCGCCCAAGAGGCCTCCAATGTTACCTTTTTTTGGGCGTGTCCAACCATTTTTATTTGACTCTGCCACCATGGTTACTCAGGTTCGTCCGGGTCCACCTCCTTCCACCAGTTCTGAAGCATTCAAAAAGGAGCTGGAAGAAGTAAAATACTACAGCAAAAATCCAACCCGGGAACGTATTGCCATTGTGCATTTCTGGGCTGATGGCGTAGGCACCTACACCCCACCGGGCCACTGGAACGCCATTGCAGCTGAAGCATTTGTAACACTGGGATGGAGTGAATTACGCTGGGCCAGGGCCATGGTACTGCTGAACATGTCGCTCATGGATGCCGCCATCGCCTGCTGGGATGCCAAATATTTTTATTACAATCCCCGTCCATCACAAGTGGACCCAGAGATCAAGTCTTTAACAGGTATACCCAACTTCCCAGCCTATGTATCCGGACATAGTACCTTCAGCGGAGCCGCAGCAGAGATATTAGCTTATCTGGTACCCACCAAACAACAACAGTTCCGGGATATGGCCGATGAAGCATCATTGTCCAGGCTATATGGTGCCATTCACTATAAAAGCGACTGTACAGTAGGCCTCACAGTAGGAAAAAAGGTGGCGGGATTTGCCATTCAGCGGGCTATGTCTGATGGTGCAGGTCAATGAGCATGGAAATTCAGCAACAAGTCAGTAACTTGAAAAAAAATCTGATCGTACATGAAAAGAATATTGGTGGGCCTTGCCCTGCTTACGTTGAATTTTGCCTTTGCGCAAAAGAAGAAACCTGTTGCCGCTCCTTCTAATGAACCGTTGAAAACTGCAGCATTGCAGGGTTTGCAAGATAGTTACGGTCAGTATAAAGATATTGCCCTCCAGATATGGAACAATGCAGAGTTGGGTTACAAGGAAGTGAAGAGCTCTGCCCTGTTGCAGGAAACTTTACGCAAGGAAGGCTTCACAATGGAAGCCGGTGTGGCAGATATCCCCACCGCTTTTGTGGCTACCTACGGAAGCGGTCAGCCTGTGATTGGCATCCTGGCAGAATTTGATGCATTACCCGGACTGGCTCAACAGGCCGTTCCTGAGAAAAAAGGCATTGCCGGTCAGGCTGGAGGCCATGGCTGCGGTCACCACCTCTTTGGTGCAGCTTCCGTTGCAGCAGGTGTCTCGATCAAAAAACTCATTGAAGAAAAAAAACTGACCGGAACCATCAAAGTATATGGTTGTCCGGCTGAAGAAGGTGGCTCCGGTAAAGTATACATGGTGCGTGCAGGCTTATTTAATAATGTAGATGTTGCTATCCACTGGCATCCGGGTGATGGCAATGGGGTAACCATGACCAGTGCACTGGCCAATAGCTCAGCCAAGTTCAGGTTCTACGGACTCTCCGCACATGCAGCAGGAGCTCCGGAAAGGGGAAGGTCTTCTCTTGATGCCGTGGAATCCATGAACTATATGGTTAACCTGATGCGTGAGCACGTACCCCAGGAAACCAGGATTCACTACGTAATCACTTCCGGAGGCAAGGCCCCCAATGTGGTTCCAGACTATGCAGAAGTTTATTATTATGTGCGCCACCCCAAACGTGATCAGGTCAAGCAAATTTTTGAGCGGGTTGTGACAGCTGCCAAAGCTGCGGCCCTGGGCACTGAAACAAAAATGGAATACGAAATCATAGGTGGAACACATGACCTCTTGCTGAACAGAACACTGGGTGAAGCCATGCAGGCCAACCTGGAAAAAGTGGGTGGTGTAAAATATACGCCTGAAGAGGTTGAATTCGCCAAAAAAATACAATCTTCCTTCACCTACACAGCACCCGCTATCTCGTCGGCAGACAGCATTAAGCCACTGAAAATTGACATGGATGCAGGCGGTGGTTCAACCGATGTAGGTGATGTAAGCTATGCCCTCCCTACAGTGGGTATGCGCGCTGCAACCTGGGCTCCCGGAACACCGGCTCACAGCTGGCAGGCAGTTGCCTGTGGCGGCACTGAAATAGGTACCAAAGGCATGCTGGTGGCAGCCAAAACCATGGCCCTGACTGCCATTGACCTGTTCACCAAACCCGCCCTGATTGAGCAATCCAAGGTGGAGTTCCAGAAAATGAAAGGCGACTACAAATATGAAGCCCTGCTCGGAAACAGGAAGCCGGCATTGAACTATAGGGATTGATGAAAGAGTTGAGAATTTATAGTTGAGAGTTGAGAGTTTATAGTTGAGAGAAGTGCAACTGGTTTCTCTCAACGCTCAACTTAATTCTAAATAAACGTACTGTATTAAATCAATAACCGCAGTTGAGTAAATCAAAATAGCAATAATGAAAAAGTTAGTAATAGCTCTTTCCATAATGGGAAGCATGCAGGTAAATGGTCAGCAAAAACAACTGACAGAAGCACAAATGTTACGGGGCGCCAGAACCGCTGTCACCTCTTCCCTACCGCAGGTACTTGGCTGGGTGGACGATAACCAACTGTTGATTAATAAAAAAATACACCCAGACTCCACGGCAAAAGTATACCTCGTAGATGGCAAAACTGGCAAGATGACACCATCATCAGCTGATCTGCTTAAAAAGGAGGCTGCACCTACCACATCAGTAGCCATCAGGGGTAACGATATTTACCTCAATGTAGCTGGTCAGGACCCCAAACGGCTGACGCAAACGGAAGAAACTGAAATCAATCCTACCCTCTCTCCAGATCAGCAATGGGTGGCCTTTACCAGAAAAAATGATTTGTACAGCATCCATATCCCAACGGGAAAAGAATACCGGATAACCAATGACGGCACTGACCTCATCCTGAACGGCTATGCGAGCTGGGTATACTTCGAAGAAATCTTGGGCAGACCTACCCGCTATCGCTCCTTCTGGTGGAGCCCTGACAGTAAAAAAATCGTGTTCATGCAGATGGATGACACCAAAGTACCGCTGTTCCCCATTTACAGCGAATCCGGCCAGCATGGCTTTTCCGAAAACACGCGCTATCCTAAAGCAGGTGACCCCAATCCAACTGTCAAAATTGGCTTTACAGCACCTGAAGGTGGAAAGCTTGTTTGGGCAGACTTCAACGAAAAGGATGACCAGTACTTTGGATTACCCTACTGGACACCAGACGGCAACACTGCACTGGTGCAATGGATGAACCGTGGTCAGGACCAGTTGATAATCTATGCTGTTGACCCGGCTAGTGGCACAAAAAAAGAACTTTACAAGGAAGAACAAAAAACATGGATAGACCTCGATGATCAGGGCGGCCGCATCACTTTCCTGCCAGGTAAAAAAGGATTTATCCTGCAAAGCGACAAAGATGGCTGGGAACAATTGTACTGGCATGGCATGGATGGCTCCCTGAAAAATAAAATCACCAGCGGAAACAACTGGAGTACTTCAGTTAAATACATAGACACCCTGAAAAATGTGGTTTATTTCACCTCCAGGCAGGAAAATTCTGCACGGACAGACCTCTACAGGGTTGACATAGATGGGAAAAACCAGCAGCGACTCACTTTCGGGGAGTTCACCCACAATGTTTCATTATCCACGAGGGGCAGCTATTTCATCAGTACCTATTCCAATGCGGGCACCCCGGATAAAATGGCACTGATCAACAACAAGGGTAAACTGGTCATCGAACTCGGCGATGCCAAAGGTGCTGACTTCAGCAACCTTGAATTGGCTAAAACAGAAATCATCAGGATTCCTTCCGAAGACGGACTCTTCCAACTACCCATCCGAATTACCTGGCCCTTGAATTATGACCCGGCAAAAAAATACCCGGTGATGATTAATATCTATGGCGGTCCGAATGCAGGCACAGTAAGGGATGGATGGCAGTTTAGCGGACAAACACAATGGTGGGCGAAGGAAGGATTGATACAGGTTGCGATGGACCACCGCGCAAGCGGACATTTCGGGAAAAACGGCATCAACTACATGCACCGCAACCTCGGACAATGGGAGCTGAAAGACTGGATCACCATCGTCAAATGGCTGCGTGAACATGGAGCAGACTCAACCAGGATTGGTATCGCAGGATTCAGCTACGGCGGTTACATGACTTGTATGGCACTCACTGCTGGTGCAGGTTATTTTACACACGGACTTGCCGGTGGTAGCGTGACAGACTGGAAACTATACGACACGCATTATACCGAACGCTTCATGGATACCCCTGCAGAAAATCCAGATGGTTACACAGCAGGTAACGTGATGACTTACGCCAATAACTACAAGGGACTACTCAGGATATACCATGGCACCATGGATGACAATGTGCACATGCAAAACAGCCTGCAGCTGGTCAAAAAACTCCAGGACAGTAAAAAGCATTTTGAATTCATGCTTTACCCCGGAGGCAGACACGGCTGGGGCGGTAACCAGCAATCCCATTCCACTAACGAAAACAACAGTTTCATTTATACACACCTCCTGCAAAAGGAAATACCCGCAGCAATGGTGAGGTAATGAGAGAATTTAGTTGAGCTTGCCTGCCAAAGGCAGGAGAGTTTAGTTGAAAGTTGAGAGATGAGAGTAAATAGAGGGAGTTGAGAGAGTTTAGTTGAAAGTTGAATATTTTGTAATTTCTAATTATCTTCATTTCAAACCATTTTTCTCAACTCTCAACTCTCAACTCTCAACTTTCAACTCTCAACTCTCAACTACTCACTCTCAACTACTCACCCTCAACTACACTTGCCCATATGACTCCAAAAAGACTATTCGACTGCATTGACTGGCAAATGGCCCAGTTTCCTCAGGAAGACATGCTCGCCGCCAAGGAAGATGGCGTGTGGAAGAAATACAGAACCAAGGATGTCAAACGCTTGGTCGACAGCCTGAGTATGGGGTTGATGAAAGCTGGAATTGGTTTTCAGGATGGCACCATCGAAGGCCGCGACAAAATAGCTGTACTCAGCAACAATCGTCCGGAGTGGCTGATTCTGGATATGGCCGTTCAGCAATCCGGTGCTGTCCTTACGCCTATCTACCCAACCATCAATGTCAATGAGCTGGAGTTCATCCTGAACGATGCGTCAGTTAAACTGGTGTTTGTGAGTGATAAGGAACTTTACGAAAAGGTGCAGTCGATCCGCCACGCTACCCCCACAGTGCAGGCCGTATACACATTCAATGAAATCCAGCAGGCGCTGCACTGGAAAGACCTCCTGCATACCGGCACTGAAGAAGAAATACAACATTTACAGGCTACAAAAGACAAAGTCAAAGCTGAAGAACTGGCAACAATACTCTACACTTCAGGAACTACCGGATTTCCTAAAGGGGTCATGCTAAGTCACCACAACATCCTTGATAACATTATGAATGTGGAGGAGATCCTGGAACCAGTATGTGGACCCAAAGACCGCTCCCTCAGCTTTCTGCCACTGAACCATATCTTTGAAAGGGTTGTCAGCTATATCTACTTGTACAGAGGTGTTTCCATATACTATGCAGAAAGCCTGGATACAATCGGAGACAACCTTAGAGAAGTCAAACCCAGCCTGTTTTCTACTGTACCCCGGCTTCTTGAAAAAGTATATGAAAGGATTATCAACAAGGGAAGAGAGCTTACCGGAATCAAGAAAACCCTTTTCTTCTGGGCGGTATCTGTGGGTAACAGGTATGAGGTGGACAAGAACCTTGGATTATTCTACAATATTCAACTCGCCATTGCCAATAAACTCATTTTTTCCAAATGGCGGGAAGGCCTTGGGGGTCAAGTCAGGGCGATTGTAACAGGCGCAGCAGCATGTCAGGTTCGTTTACTCCGTGTTTTCACTGCTGCCAAAATTGTGGTGATGGAAGGTTATGGTCTCACCGAAACATCTCCTGTTATCAGCGTAAACCGATTCGATGCCGGCGGCAGACGCTTTGGCACAGTGGGTAAAGTCATCCGTAATGTTACCGTCAAACTCGCTGAAGACGGAGAAATCTGCTGCCAAGGTTCCAATGTGATGCTGGGATACTACAAAAGGCCTGACCTCACCGCAGAATGTATAGACAGTGAAGGATGGTTCCATACGGGAGATATCGGAGTTTGGACTGAAGGCGATTTCCTGAAGATAACCGACAGGAAGAAAGAAATCTTTAAGACCAGTGGTGGCAAATATGTGGCACCGCAGCCCATAGAGAACAAGATGAAGGAATCACCCTATATCGAACAGATGATGGTGGTAGGAGCAGAACGCAAGTTCACAGCAGCCCTCATTGTTCCATCCATGGAAAGCCTCAGGAGCTGGTGCGAAAAGAATGATGTAGATACCTCTTCAGCAGATAAAATACTCAACAATCCCAAGGTACTTGAGCATTATAAAACCATTGTGGAAAGATTTAACCTCCAGTTCAACCCCGTTGAACAGGTGAAGAAATTCGAGCTGCTCAATGCGGAATGGACTATCAACGGTGGAGAACTCACTCCAACACTAAAGCTGAAAAGAAAGGTCATCATGAGCAAGTATGAAGATGTGATTGAGGGGATTTATGCATAGCCTGCATTATTATTAAAAATAATACTGCCCGGGAGGCATTTTGAACAACTTATTGGGCTAGTAATGGTAAGCACAGGTCCCATGCTATTAAGCTCTTTTTAGCAGAGCGTTGTGCTCAACGCGCTGTGTTGTCCAGAACATCTGGCATGGTAGGACAATATTGTTTAAATGCTTTTATGCAGCATTCCCTTCTATTGGTTTGATATTATTAAACACTTGCTTTTTTTGATTTTGCTCTTCCTCTAAATCATAATCATCCTGAAGACCTAACCAAAACTTGGCGCTTGTTCCGAAAAATTTAGCAAATCGAATCGCCGTATCCGCAGTAACTCTTCGATTACCCTTGATAATTTCAGAAATGCGGGTTTGGGGAAGAAAGGTTTCCTTTGCTAAACGATATGCGGAAATCTCCATCGGAATTAAAAATTCTTCAATTAGAATTTCACCCGGGTGAATATTTTTAAGCTTTTCCATATCTGTTCAATTAATGATAATCTACTATTGTAATATCGTACGCATCATTATTAATCCATTTAAAAATGATCCTCCATTGATTGTTAATCCGAATACTAAAGTAGTCTTGAAGATTACCTTTGAGTTTCTCAAGTCTGTTAGCAGGAGGGATACGAAGATCATTTACATCTGAAGCATTATTGATCATTCTTAATTTTCTGCGCGCAACATCTTGAATCTCATTTGGCAATTTTTTCGACCGAATACCTTTCCAAATTTTTTCGGATTCTTTATCGGCAAAATTTTTGATCATTAATGCTGATTAACGTTACTAACGCCAAAAGTAAGTATTTGTTTTAAATCTAACTTTTAAATAATCTTACTAATGGGTCAAGACATTTGGATTCTTACACTGTTAAGTAGAAAAAACCTTTTGTAAACTGGCTAAACAAAGAGTTCAATCTCCTCAAAAATAATACTGCCCGGGAGGCATTTTGAAGAGTTTATTGCGCTGGTAGAGCGAGTAGCGGGCCTGCTCCTCTTCATGGGTCCTGGCCCAAAACTGATATCCATTGGGGTCGGCAGCTATGCCGAAAATCCATTGGTTGTATGCTTCAAATAACCCTTCCCGAAGGAGGTTGCGATGGAGCTCAAACAACTGAAACGGAAAGCGTGCTGATGCTTCATCCTCAAACCAGTCGGTAATGAACCGGGTTCTGATGGCCAGCAGGTTGTCTGGTGTGATGCCACGCAAAGCCCACTCTGTCTGTTTATTGAGTATAGCCAGCACCTTGGTTTCAAAGGGTGTTGCTTCCTTTACATAAAATTTCTTATTGTCACCACTCATATACACCCGCTTGTACGATTCGAGTAATAACACTTTGACCTCTGCTGTTCTGGCCGTAAAGCTTTCCTGGTTTATAAAGATTTCACCGTAAACGATGCTCCTGGCCTTGTCTGCAGTGGTGAAATAAAACTTGGCAGCATGGTAATAATTCAGGGGATAAGCAGGATCTGCCTTCAACCCGTTTTCCCATTGTGCAATGGCATCAGCAGGTTTCTCCTGCAGCCAAAACATCTCGCCATATTTGCTGTAAAGCGGACCACTCAATGGAAATTTCTTCAACCCTTTTTTGTAAACCTTGTCAGCCTGCTTCCAATCTTCCTGAATGGTAAAAATATCTCCGGCAATCTGAAACACCTGCTCGTCTGCATCAGTCCTGTCTGTCAACGGCAAAACCCGGCTAGCAGCCTGCTTGTAGTCACCGGCCAGGTAAAGGGTATTGGCAATATCCTTTAGCAGGGAAAGATTCAAAGGCTCCATTTCCAGGGCACGAGACAAAATCATGAGTGCATTGCCAAAATCTTCCTGACGCTGAAAATTGAGTGCTGTCTCACGCAGCTGCTTCACAGAGGGCTGCTGGGCAGCAAGCTGCTGCACACTAAAGAGCAAAATAATGGCTATCAGGTGACGCATAGGAATATATTGGAACAAAGTTAAGGATGAATTTACAACTTAATCCTCAGATCAGGTGTGTCAACAATCCATCCCTGAGCTTTGGTTCAAACCAGGTACTCTTCGGAGGCATGACATTTCCACTGTCTGCTATATCAAACAACTGCTCAATACTAACGGGATAAAAACTGAATGCCACCTTCATCTCGCCACTGTCAACCCTGCGCTCCAGTTCCTGCAAACCTCTGATGCCACCTACAAAATCTATTCTCTTGTCTGTTCGCTGATCTGCTATATCCAAAAGCTTTTCCAGAACCAAATTAGATAAAATACTCACATCGAGCACGCCAATCGGATCATCCGTATAAGTGCCTTCCAAGGCTGTGAGGTGATACCACTGTCCTTCCAGGTACATACCAAACTCATGCAAGGCAGGCGGATCAACTGCTTTATCTGAACTGGATACCATGAAATCATCCTGTAAAGCACTGATTAACTCTCCTGCTTCAAGTCCGTTTAAATCCTTTACCACCCTGTTATAGGGCATGATTTTCAACTCGTTGGCTGGAAAAAGTGTGGTCAAAAAACTATCTGCTTCTGGCCCCGCTGCTTCACCCAACGCTTTTCTCACCTTAGCTGCACTGGCAGCCCGGTGATGTCCGTCTGCTATATAGGTATGGGGAACATCCTGCTCAAAAATAGCACTGATGGCTTCAACTATGTCAGCTTCATTCACCACCCAGATGCGGTGACTAATCCCATCAGCTGCAGTAAAATCATATACGGGTGAATGGTTCAACTTCCACTGACTGATCAATGTATCCATAGCGGCCACATTGCGGTAAGCCAGAAATACATTACCAGTCTGGGCACCGGTGATGCGGATGTGGTTGATGCGGTCCTGCTCTTTCTCAGGACGGGTGAACTCATGCTTCTTGATGATATCATTTTCATAATCATCTACTGATGAACAGCAAACCAGTCCGGTCTGACTCCTGCCATCCATGACCAGCTCGTAAATGTAGTAACAGGGATTTTCATCCTGAAACAACAAACCGCGGCTAATCATGTCAGAGAGATTCAATCTTGCTTTCGCATAGACTGATTCATCATAAATACTCAGGTCAGCGGGCATGTCTACTTCAGACTTCGTAACATGCAGGAAAGAATTGGGTGAACCTGTCACTGCCTGCCTGGCCTCATCGCTGGAGAGGACATCATAAGGTGGCGCTGCTACTGCTGATGCCTGATCTGGCTGAGGTCTTAGCGCACGAAAAGGGAATATTTTTGCCATTTGCTATGTTGTTATGCGTGTTTGTTTGCGAAGTCTTTCATCAATGCAGTAATTGATTCCACACTTTCCAGTGGAAGTGCATTGTACATGGAAACCCTGAAGCCACCTACACTGCGGTGGCCTTTAATGCCTACCATGTCTTCTGACTTACAGCGTGCAAGGAACATCTTTTCCAGCTCCGGATCACCCATGGTGAAAACGGCATTCATGTGACTCCTGTCAGCTTCTGCCACAGGCAGGTTAAAAATGGGGAGGGATGACAATGTATTGTATAAAAGGGCTGATTTACGCAGGTTTATTTCCTCAATAGCCTTAACCCCACCTATGCTTTTGAGCCAGCGAAGGGTGAGGAGGCACACATAGATGGCAAACACCGGTGGCGTATTGAGCATGGAACCATTGGCCACATGCTGGCGGTAATCGAGCATAGATGGCAGTTTCGAATTGGCCGTTTCCAAAAACGACTTATCCGCAACAACCAGGTTAACACCTGCTGCACCTATATTTTTCTGCGCACCGGCATAAATGAAACAAAATCGGTTGAAATCCATCTCCCGGCTCAGGATATCACTGCTCATGTCTGCAATCAGCGGTACGCTGGTTTCAGGGATGGCATGCATCTGAGTGCCTTCGATGGTATTGTTGGTTGTATAATGAAAATAGGCAACATCAGTTGGGATAGTGAAGCCGCTGGGTATGTAACTGTAGTTCCTGTCTTTTGAGGATGCCACCACATCTACCGGTCCGAATAACTTCGCTTCTTTGACAGCCTTCGAACCCCATACGCCTCCATCAAGGTAAGCTGCCTTTTTATCCGGGGAAAGGAAGTTCATGGGCACCTGAAAAAACTGGGTTGATGCGCCTCCATGCAGGAAGAGCACTTCCTTATTTTCGTTGAGGAACATAAGCTCTTTAACAAGCGAAACCGCTTCATCGAGCACGGCTTCAAACAAGGGCGTACGGTGCCCGATCTCTAAAATGGATAATCCTGTTCCGTTGAAATCCTGTATCGCCCTGCTGGCTTCTTCAAAAACCGGTTTAGGGAGAATGCTCGGACCCGCATTGAAATTGTGTATCATCGGCAGATGGGTTAAAAGGTGGAATGGCAGGCAGCGCCGCAAAGATACTTAAATTGGGCTGACCAGCATCCACCCAGGCAGTGTACCAGAAGGATGCCACTGCAAAAATAGCCTGTCTCATCCGGCGCTCTACCATGCCAGACAAACTGTTGTGGTATGCTGCTGCATAAGATGAGGCATACTGGCGCGTTACAACACCATTCCGGGTTTCATACGCAAACCTTGACCCAGGTGGGAAAGCAAGGCTCAATGCCTTTTCCAGGCGCAAAACAGTATCTGCAGCGGCTGCACTTTCTCTAACGCGCTGCCAGATAAATGTGGCTGGATCTTTTAAATAAACAGCTTTCCCGATGATGAGATCATATTCTTTTTCGGCAAAGAGTTCCGGCAGCCTGCTTTCCCAGAATCCATGGATGCCATGCTGATCCGTTTTTTGTCCGTTGTGGTTGCTGCTCGCATGTAGCGGCACATGCACATCCCCGATATAGTGACCAATGTCTGCTGATATTTTAAGGATCGCATCTTTATCGCCCCCTTGAAATGCCTTAACCAACCTGCCCTTCATGACCATGATCCACCAGGGTGCAATGCCATGGGCATTCAGGCTGTCTTCGCCATATTCAACTTTGGCTTTTTCCCAACTTACCGGAAGGCTATCTGCTGCTGCTCCGTAACGGTCCATATCAATATAATGCCGTGGGGCCTCCTCTTTCACCGCATAGCGCCGCTTATCCGGATCAGTAGCATGGTCTGCCAGGAAACGAATTTGTTTCTTGAAAAAAGGAATCATCTGGGGTGGCAAGAGAAAAACAGCGTGGTAGTTAATATGCCGGTGCCCGAAAAACCCCCAGCTGACCGTATTTGACAAAATGAGATTCTCTCCATTCATTTTATCACACAAACACTGACGATTGTCATCCCCGCAAATTGCTTGCTGATTAATAAATAAAGTTAAAACCCACAAAAATGACGCCACCCTCAAACACTTGAAATCTAAGAACTTCGCTTGCCTTTTTATTATTAATATTAATAATTCCCATCCTGGCCAGAGCCTGTCCGCCGCGGCGGATGGGGTGGATCTAAACTTTTTGTGCGACTCACAAGCACTATGCCTAAGAGTCATATTCAATTCGGCCAATACCACCCCATTTCCCATCTGCACAAATTTATTTTAGTTTGAAGTTGAAAGTTTAGAGTTGAGAGAAACTCAACTTAATTCTCTCAACTTAATTCTCTCAACTAACCTCTCTCAACTTAATTCTCTCAACTCATTCACTCATGCCCCTCCACCTCAGTTACACCTCCCGATATGATAAACTTTAGTGCCTCTGCTGAATTGATGCCATCAATCTTTTTGATCCGGTCTGCTGTTACCAGAAAAGTTACACCTGAAAAAGCATAGGAGTGTGGTACATAAACAGCTACATGGTCTTTCAGTCCAAAATTGACCATAGACTGCTGTGTGATGAATCCGATTCGCCAAACATCTGCCGCCTCAATAGAAACCAATACCGGCTGGTTGAATTTCCTTTTATTACCTGCAAAGGCCTCCAGGAAATCCTTGACTGTGGAATAAATAATCTTGATACCAGGTGTGCGCTCCAGAATGTTGTCAAACCATTGCAAGAGTTTACCTACGATGAAAGTAGAAGATACATATCCAACCATCAAAACCAGCATCACTACAACAAGAAAACCGAGCCCGGGTACCTTCTTGGGATAACCCCTGGCATCCAGTACTACAAAATCAGGAAATAAGACATGCAACAGATTAGGGAGGATATCGTCTATAAAATTAAACAGGGATACAACCGTCCAGGCCGTGATGACAATCGGAGCCAGCACAACCAATCCCTGGAAAAAGAAATACAAAATCCTGGTCGGACTGAATGGTTTCATACCTGTATTTGACACAAAGATACACCCCTTTTAAAAACAGCATCCGGGAAAAAGACGACTTTTTACCGGAAAAACACGGTCAAAACAGCTTGTAATCAAAAAATGCCGTTCAACATTTTCACAAATTATTTTGAACAGAAACTTTTTACCCGTTTAAAGTTTCCGTAGTTTTGCGGGCCAAATACAATTTATGGACATAAGAGAACGGATAATTGACCAGGCCAAAAGTCTTTTTATGAGGCTGGGCATTAGATCTGTTTCGATGGATGATATCTGCAGCCAGCTGGGCATCTCCAAAAAAACCATTTACCAGCATTTCAAAGACAAGGATGAACTGGTAGACCTCGTACTCCAGGCAGAGATAGCGGTCATGCAAAAAGAAGCCATCGGTTGCTGCCTGCCATCAAAAGATGCAATAGACGAAATCTTCAACACCATGCAGCTGATCACCAAACAACTGGGTAACATGAACCCTGTTATATTGGTGGACCTGCACAAATACCATTTCACGTCTTTCCAGCAATTCATGCAACACAAAAACACCTTTCTCATGGAAATCATTTCCCAAAATCTGCGAAGGGGTATTGTGGAAGGATATTACAGAGAGGACCTGCAGGTGGAGATACTGGCGAAATACCGACTGGAGTCGATGATGCTGGCATTCAATATGGATATCTTTCCCACTTCCAGATACAACCTGGCTGAAGTAAGTATCGCGATCATTGAAAATTTTCTGTACGGACTGGCAACTGAAAAAGGGTTTAAACTGATTGAAGCATATAAACAAAACAGCATCTCAAATCATGCAAAATAAAACACGCAATATGACACGTTGGGGCATTATCATCATCGCGGCAATGGCTTTGCAGCCCTTTGCCGGCGAAGCACAAAAAAAGTACAGTCTCTCGGCTGAACAGGCCGTGGAGCTGGCTTTGAAACAGGTTACAGACATCAAAAACCTGCAAATCGACCGGGAACTGCAACTGGCTAAAAACAAGGAATTGATTGCACAGGCACTTCCTCAGGTGAATGGAACCATTTCTACGCAACACTTCTTCAGCATTCCTGTAACACTGCTTCCGGATTTCATATCGCCTTCAGTATATCAGGTTCTGGTTGACAATGGCGTTAAAAACGGTGCAGGCAGTCCGATTACCAAACCCAATGACCCGCCCCAGTTCTTTCCTGCGCAATTTGGCGTACCCTGGCAATCATCAGCAGGTTTCCAGTTCCAGCAACTGCTCTTTCAGCCAGACCTCTTCATCGCTGTTCTGGCCAGAAAAAAATCTATAGACCTGACCGAAGCAAACATCAAAGCGATGGAAGATTCAGTCAAAAGCAATGTTTACAGGGCATACTACAGTGTACTGATTGCTGAAAAAAGAAAAGGTTATCTGGACTCCAGTATCACTCGTTTGCAAAAGCTCAAATCAGACCAGGAAAAACTTTTTAAAAATGGTTTTGCTGAAAGACTGGATATAGATAAAACGCAGGTGACCCTCAACAACCTGATGACTACTGCTAATCAGATTGAAAAACTTATTGAAATAGGTGTGGCCTCACTCAAATTTGCCATGGCCCTGGACCAGAAAGACACCCTGGAAATGACCGAGAAACTGTCGAACGACAGGATCAAAAAAAACCTGATGGACATGTCTGGCTTCACTTACGAAGACCGCAAGGAAATTCAGGTTCTGAACATCGTAAAAGACCTGCAGGGGCTGGATATCAAACGTCAGAAACTGGCCTATGCGCCAACCCTTGCAACTTACTGGAGTTACAGCAGAAATGCACTGGGACAAGAGTCAAACCTTTTCAACTTCAATCAGAAATGGTTCAAAACTTCAGTGTGGGGAATAAATATGACTGTTCCGATTTTTGATGCAGGCCAGAAAGGTCAGCGTATCAAACAGGCCAAACTTAACCTGGAAAAAACAACCAATACAATAGACAACGTCAAACGTGCGATAGACCTCCAGGTGCAGGCTGCAACCATCATCTTCAACAATGCCTTGTCTACTTTAGATATGCAGGAACGCAATGTGGAGCTGGCTGAAAAGGTATACAATACCACTAAAAAGAAATACGAACAGGGTCTGGGTTCAAGCTTCGAACTGCTGCAAACAGAAACAGAACTGGAAACAGCTGAAAGCAATTATTTCCAGTCGCTTTACGATGCCATCAATGCCCGCATCTCTTACCTGAAAGCCTTGGGCAAAATCTAATCACTAAAAAGTATAAACCACCAATATGAAAAAGTCATTAATCATCAGCATGCTCTTCGTTCTGGCAGCCTGCTCAGGCACCCAAAACGAAAACAAAGACGTTACCGCTAAAAAAGCTGAACTGGAAAAACTTACCAAAGACAGGGATGCCCTTTCCGAAAAAATCACAGCACTTGAAGCAGAAATACTGAAACTGGGTGGCTCTTCAGCACCGGAGAAAGTTAAGCTGGTTGAAGTAACTGCCCTCGCAACACAGGATTTTGCGCACTACATTGAACTACAGGGTAAAATCACCACTGAACAGATCTATTATGTAACCCCAAGAGGCATGGGTGGACAGGTTAAACAAGTGCTGGTAAAGCAGGGCGACCAGGTAAAGAAGGGACAACTGGTGATGAAACTGGAAGACGGTATCGTACAGCAAAACATCAAACAGGTAGAAAGCCAGCTGGCTTTTGCTAAAAACATTTTCAGCAGGCAGGAAAATCTTTGGAAAGAAGGCATTGGTACTGAAGTACAGTACCTTTCATCCAAAAATAATGTGGAAAGCCTGGAAAAGCAACTCGACCTTGTTAAGGAACAACTCAGCACCACACAGGTTTACGCTGAAGTATCCGGTATTGTAGATGCTGTTACCATCAAAGTTGGTGAAACCTTCATGGGATCTCCAATGGCAACCATCACCATCATCAATCCCAGTGCAATGAAAGCCGTTGTTGATGTACCTGAAAACTACATCAGCAAAGTGCGCAAAGGAATGCCGGTTGTGATCAATGTACCAGACATCAACGAGTCTTTCAATTCATCCATCAACCTCATCAGTGAAACCATCAACATCACATCCAGGTCATTCATTGCTGAAAGCAAGGTACCGAGCAAATCAACCATCAAGCCGAATCAAATCGCTGTGGTGAAAATACTCGACCACGAAGCAAAAAATGCGCTCGTGGTTCCTGTTGAAACAATTCAAACAGATGAAAAAGGCAAGTTTGTTTACGTGCTTGCACAGGAAAAAGGAAAGAGCGTTGCCCGTAAGAGAGCAGTGGAAATAGGCGAATTCTATGATGCACTAATCGAAGTGAAATCCGGACTGGCAACAGGCGACCAGCTGATCACCAAAGGTTTTCAGGGTCTTTATGAAGGTCAGCTGATCTCCACCGCCACAAACTAATTGTACCAATACATAAATATTTTTTATGGATAACGCTTCAAACAGCAACCCCATTTTTAAACTGCTGAAAAATCCCAAGACATTCGGACCAACCGATTGGGCAATCAAAAACAAAACAGCCGTTTACCTCATCACCTTGATCATTTCACTCTGGGGAATCGGATTATTTATATCCTTCCCCAAGGAGCAGTTCCCGGATGTGGTGATCCCCAACATTTACGTTCAAACCGTTTATGTGGGCAACTCTCCCAAGGAAATTGAAAGTCTTGTAACCAGACCCATCGAAAAACAACTGAAGGGTATCACAGGTGTAAAGATCAACAAGATCACATCTACTTCATTGCAGGATTTCTCCGCCATCATCGTTGAATTCAGCACATCTGTCAAAACAGATGTTGCACTTCAGAAGATGCGTGATGCCGTAGATAAGGCAAAGAAAGACCTTCCGAATGACCTCACACAAGAACCTGTGGTGCAGGAAATCAGTCTGTCTGAATTACCAATCATGGCTGTTAATGTGAGCGGTGACTATGACGGCATGAAGCTGGCAGAGTTTGCAGAGCAGTTAAAAGACAGGATTGAAGAACTCTCAGAAATCAGCAGGATTGACGTAGTTGGTGCGCCGGAAAGAGAGATTCAGATCAATGTGGACAGGTATAAAATGGAAGTTGCCAAAGTTGGTTTCAGTGATGTGGAAGCTGCCCTCCAAAGGGAGAATGCAGACATTTCAGGCGGTCTCCTTGAAGTGGGTGACCAGAAAAGGACACTCCGGTTAAACGGTCAGTTCCGTTCCGCACTTGAGTTGAACAATATCATCGTAAAAAACATTTACGGTGCACCCTTTTACCTCAGAGATCTGGCACAGATAACAGATACAGTAAAACAAAGGGAAAGTTTTGCCAGGCTCAACAACAAGAATGTGGTTACCCTGAGTGTTATTAAAAGGTCAGGTGAAAACCTGATCAATGCATCAGAAAAAATCAATGCACTCGTGAAGGAAATGCAGCGTGATGTTTTTCCTAAAGACCTGCAGATAAACATAACCGGAGACCTAAGCATTACAGCTGCAGCGGCATTTGAAGAACTGGTTAACTCCATCGTCATCGGCTTTATACTTGTGATGATCATCCTGATGTTCTTCATGGGTGTAACAAACTCATTCTTTGTGGCACTCTCTGTTCCACTCAGCATGTTCCTGGCCTTCATTTTCCTGCCTACGGCCGACTTTATCGTGGGATCTAATGTAACCCTTAACTTCATCGTACTCTTTGCGCTTTTATTCGGATTGGGTATAGTAGTGGATGATGCCATTGTGGTGATTGAAAATACGCACAGGATTTTTGCAATGGGCAAAGGCAAAATCAGTTCCCGAGATGCAGCACGTTATGCTGCCGGCGAAGTCTTTATTCCGGTTCTCTCAGGAACACTTACCACGCTTGCGCCATTTATACCATTGCTCTTCTGGCCGGGTATCATTGGTAAGTTCATGATTTACCTGCCTACCATGCTGATCTTCACGCTAACGGCTTCACTGATCGTGGCGTATATCATGAACCCCGTATTTGCAGTGGACTTCATGACACACGAACATGAAGAAAAAAAGAAAAAATCAGCCATCTTCAAAAGTCCTTTATTCCTCCTCTTCATCATCATCGGTGCATTGTTTGACCTGGCAGGATATGGCGGTGATACAGCATCCTTGCGTTTCATCGGAAACCTGCTGATATTCTTCGGACTGCTGATGGTGCTCAACACTTATGTGTTGACCGCAGCCATCAAAGGCTTCCAGGAAAGACTCCTGCCAGCTATGATGAACAGTTATGAAAAGCTCCTCAGGTGGACTACCGAAGGCTGGAGACCGGTTAAGATGTTGCTGGCAACCTTTGCCCTCCTGATCTTCTCATTCGTCTTCTTTGGCATGCGTAACGTACCTGTAGTATTGTTCCCCACAGGCGACCCCAATACACTCTACGTATACCTCAAACTGCCGTCAGGTACCAACGTGGAATACACAGACTCTGTAACACAAATGCTGGAAGGGCGCATCAACAAAGTACTTGGCGTGGATGGTGGTAAAAAGAACCCACTAGTAGAAAGTGTTATCGCCAACGTTGCTGTAGGTGCGAGCGACCCCAACAGTGGCGACCGCAGTACACGCCCGGAACTGGGCAGGATCCAGGTAAACTTCGTGCCCTTTGAGGAACGTGATGGATTATCAACCATGCCTTACCTCGACTCAATAAGAGGTGTTGTAAAAAACATCCCGTCTGCTGAGATAACCATTGCTCAGGAAAGTAATGGTCCGCCCACAGCCTCTCCCATCAACATCGAAGTTTCAGGTGATAACTTTGAAGACCTCACCAGTACTGCCATTGCACTCAGAAACTACCTCGGTGATAAAAATATCCCTGGTGTAGAAGAACTCAAAATAGACGTCGATTTCACTAACCCCGAAATCAGCCTCTCGATAGACCGTGAACGCGCACTGATGCAGGGCATCTCAACGGCACAGGTGGGAATCGAAATCAGAACTGCGCTTTTCGGTAAAGAAATTTCGAAGCTGAAAATCGGTGAAGAGGAATACAACATCGTTATCCGCAATGATGCCAATCAGAGAAAGACCTTGTCTGAACTGTTGAATATGCGCATCACTTACAGAGATTTTACCTCCGGCTTGATCAAACAGGTGCCTATCAGTTCTGTAGTGAAAGCAGACCTCAGCAACACTTACGGCAGTATCAAACGTAAGAATCAAAAACGTGTGATCACCATTTACTCCAATGTACTGGTATCACAAGGCTATACACCGCAGGCCGTGAATGCCGAAATCAAAAAGCAGATTGATGCATTCAAACAGAAACCAGAAGGTGTTACCGTTGCACAAACGGGTGAAGAAGAGCAGCTGAAGGAAACTGCCGCGTTCCTGGGTAATGCCCTTTTCATTGCGGTAGGATTTATCCTGCTTATCCTCATCCTCCAGTTTGGCTCTTACAGCCGCACCATGATCGTTTTGTCTGAAATATTCTTCAGCCTCATCGGTGTGCTGCTGGGCTATGCCATCACCCGTTCTACTTTTGCCGCAGTAACTACAGGTATTGGCATTATCGGTCTCTCTGGTATCGTTGTTAAAAATGGTATCCTTGTGATTGAGTTTGCTGATGAACTCCGGAGCAGGGGTATGAAAGTTAGGGATGCTGTTATCGAAGCCGGAAAAACAAGGATTGTACCCGTACTCCTTACCGCCCTGGCAGCCATCCTGGCGCTAATCCCACTCGCTGTTGGTTTCAACATCAACTTCGTAACTCTTTTCTCTGAACTCAATCCGCACATCTTCTTTGGCGGCGATAACGCTGTATTCTGGAAGCCGCTGGCACTGACAATCATCTGGGGATTGATGTTCGCCTTCTTCATGACCCTGCTCATTGTACCAGCCATGTACCTGATTGCAGAGCGACTGAAAAGACCCATGAAGAAGTTCTTCAAGGGTGGATGGATTTCCATTCTTGGATTACTCGGACCGCTCTTCTTCCTCCTTGCAGGCTTCATGTATCTTGTGCGCAGGATCATGGGTAAACCTGTGTGGAATGGAAAACAATAATTAGTTTAGTGTTATGAATGGGAACAGCATGATACCCTTCAGCTGTTCCCATTTTTTATTCAAATACACTTAAAATAAAATAGACCATGTCAAACTTCAGCACACGTTCAAACCATGAAATCGACTACAGGATTGTGGGAGAGGAAATGCAGTATGTGGAAATCGAATTGGATCCCAACGAAACAGCCATCGCAGAAGCGGGTAGCTTCATGATGATGGATGACGGGATACAGATGCAAACCATTTTCGGAGACGGCTCCGGTCAGCAACAGGGTGTTCTTGGCAAGCTTTTCTCTGCAGGCAAAAGGTTACTCACCGGAGAAAGTCTGTTTATGACCGCCTTCACCAATATGGTGCCCGGAAAGAAAAAAGTATCCTTTGCTTCACCCTATCCTGGAAAAATTATTCCGCTCGACCTCCAGCAACTCGATGGACGCATCATCTGTCAGAAAGACTCTTTCCTGTGCGCCGCCAAAGGAGTGAACGTAGGAATCGCCTTTCAGCGTAAACTTGGAACCGGACTCTTTGGTGGAGAAGGTTTTATCATGCAGAAACTTGAAGGTGATGGCATGGCTTTCGTCCATGCAGGCGGTCACGTATTCGAACGCTACCTCACACCCGGTGAAGTACTGAAAATTGATACGGGTTGTGTTGTTGCTTTTACCCAGACAGTAGATTATGATATCCAGTTTGTTGGTGGCATCAAAAACTCCATTTTTGGTGGTGAAGGATTATTCTTTGCAACCCTCCGCGGACCAGGTAAGGTATGGATTCAGACACTCCCCATCAGCCGATTGGCCAGCCGCATTATTTCTTACGGAACAACTTCAAGAAGAGAAGAAGGCAGTATCCTCGGCGGGCTCGGCAATATGCTCGATGGAGATGGATTTTGATGAGTGAAAGGCACGAGGGAAAAATGTTACACGTAATGTTTCAAACTTTATTTACGTAATTTTGAATCTATGAATACCAAACTTACCCTCAATATCGATAAACAAATCATTGAAGAGGCTAAACACTATGCGCGTGAGCATGGTGTTAGCCTCTCCAAATTGATTGAGACCTACCTGGATTCAGTTACACGTATATCGCAAAAAAAATCTAACGTAACGCCATTGGTAGAAAGTCTGACCGGCATCATTCCCGATCAATTTGATGAAAGACAGGATTACAGGAATTTTATTGATAAAAAATATTCCTGATGGAAAAAGTTTTCCTGGATACCAACATTGTCATCGATCTGCTGGCAAAAAGGATTCCTTTTTACACGGATGCACAAGAATTATTTTCCCGTGGCGACAGAAAAGAAGTTGAATTATGTATTTCGGCTCTCACTTTTGCCAATGCCTATTATTCAATATCAAGGCATCACCGGGATGTGGAAGTAAAAAAATACATGTCGATTTTTAAAGTTCTGGTAACGGTATTGCCACTTGAAGATAAATCGATTGAGTTGGCCCTGGCGGCCGATTTTAACGATTTTGAAGACGGACTTCAATATTTCACCGCCATCAACTATGGTGCTGATGTAATTATTACCCGAAACAAAAAGGATTTCAAAAATTCGTTTATTCCTGTCATGACTGCAGGGGAGTTTCTGGAAAAGTAAACACCCCATCAACCTCGTGCCTCGTGCCTTGTGCCTTGTATCCGGCTGTTTAATCACCTCTTCCTCACCAACATCACCTCCACCCTGCGGTTCATCCAGGAGATATTCTCATCAAAACTGGAAACAACAGGTCTTGACTTACCATAGTAATTTGTAGAGAGCCTGCCGGGTTTGACTCCATAACTCATCAGGTAGTTTTTTGTATTACGCACCCTGCGTTCAGAGAGTTTCAGGTTGTAATCGGTATCACCTTCCAGATCAGTATGGCCTTCTAACACACATTCAAAATTCGAGTTTGTTTTGATGAAAGTAACAACCTCATTGAGCATGTCAAAACTGTTTTGAATGAGGTTGTATTTGTCAAAATCAAAATGAATGATGTATTTGATGCTGTCTCCTGTGACACTAATAAACCGATTGCCGTCTTGCCGCCAGGTAGAAAAAGGTTTTTCCTCCCTGCGTGGTACTTCCACTTTCAGCGTATCTCCCGGGCATCCACTGCCGCCTGGCGTTCCGGCAATATCCGGACACCTGTCGTTCGCATCATCAATGCCATCTTTATCGCGGTCGTTAATTGGACAACCATCATTGCTGATAGGTCCCTTTATTTCAGGACATTTATCAAACTTATCAGCCATGCCATCACCATCACGGTCCAGAACCGGACAACCTTTGTTGGTGCGCGGTCCGCGTTCAAATGGACAGGCATCGAGGCTGTCTGTAACACCGTCTGAATCAGCATCCGGGGGCGGCAATATTTCTTTCTTATCAGCATCTTTCTTCCTTTTACCTATACCGATATAGAGTCCCCAGGAATAGGAGACATGATTCCGCATCCGCTGGGTGATGCCGAGTCCATACCCCACTTGCGCCGTAATCATGCCCTGGTTGTTGAACACCATATACCTGGCACCAAGTCCTACAGGAGCAGAAACAAAAGCAGTACCACGTTTTAGTGATCCCTGCAGGGCACCAAAGAGGAAAGGCTGAACCTGGAGCCGGCTGTCGTAAAAATGATAATAGAAATCAGTACGCAGGCTTGAAGACCATCCGCGTTGCTTATCAGTGGCTTCGGGATTATTACGGGAGATGTAACCATAGCCAATACCGAAATCTGTGCTGAAAGAAAATTTTTCAGAACGATTCATGTAGAAACTTATTCCCGTAGTAGTGTTGGCCCTACCCAAAAAAGAACCATTCTCCAGGCAGGTGGTACAGGTATCTGCATATTGTTCTCCGATTCCAAAATCCTGCACATGCAGTTTATTCAATCCGAACTGTGTCCATTTATTCGGATTAACAACTGTTAGTTTAGGCTGAACAGGAAGCTGTTGCGCATAGGAAACGGAAGCCATGACCAGCATCAGCGTCAGCAGTGGCCATTTTATCCTGAATGATTTCATATAGGGGTATTTAAACATGCTTGATCAATAGAGTTTTCTAGATACCACCAGTTCAAAACCCTGACGGGTATATCCCGCTGCACGGAGTCCGGAAATGTTGATATCATAGTGAAAACCGACAATTGTTTTATTGAATTTCATCTGGAGATTCGGGATGATGGCATCCCGTAACCTGAAACCCAGTCCGAAATAAAGTGCAGTGCCCTCATGCCCGTCTGCCGGCGGATCGATGGTTCTCCCGAAACGCGCGCCAAGCAGGTATTCTGAGGCTTCTGACTTCCAGTTGATAATGCTGTACACCCCAAACTGGTGTAGCTCATTCTTCACGGTTAGTCCGCCCTGCACACTGAACTGAGTGGCCAGTCTGTAGTCTGCAGTCTTCTGTTCATTGGTATAGGGATTATTCAGGTGTCTGGCACTCGCACCCAGGTACCAGTCTCGCTGCTCAGATTGCTGAAAGAAAGACAGCCCGCTGTGAAATGAAACCCAGTTTAAAGACCTTTGCGCCTGCAAAGGATCCTGCGAGACAACAGAAAGCGGTCCGTATGCATCAAACTGATCCGGAAACATACCTGTAATACCTCCAAAAGAGGCAGTGGTAGTGGTACCCTGAAATCCCAGTGCCAGATATACCTGGTCAGCAGTGAGTTGTTGTGCATAGGCAATACCAAGCATCCCGGTTGAGTGCCGGAAAGCACCCCTATTGGAGCGGTCGAATGCACCAGCAGCTGTGGCTGAGAAAAAACCTTTGCGGCCTGCCTGGGCATCCTTATCCTGCTTAACAAAAGGCAGTGATAATATGGCATTGCCATTGCTGAAGGCTGAGATGGAACGGTATTTGATATCTTTATAATTGAACCGGATATCTCCTTCTTTACTGGTTTTGAGTGATGGGTTATACCAGAGGTTCATGGTCTGCACATCAGCATAAAGAAAATCTTGTGCGGCAAGGATCATCCCCTGCACAAGCAGACAAACTGTGAACAAACCTATTTTTATCGTTTTGTTTATCCTTTTCACTATCGTACCAGATTTAACATACCAGTCTTTTTTATACTTATACCCCTGCTATCTGCCCCTTCCACAACCCATATATAGGTTTCAGCCGGTTGCTCTTTGCCACGGAATTTACCATCCCATCCTTTCTGCGCATCGGCAGACTCAAAAACGAGGTTACCCCACCTGTTGTAGATTCTGAACCACTTAAACTTCCTGATTCCAGGTGTAATGGGCTTTATAATATCGTTGATGCCATCACCATTGGGCGTAAACACATCAGGCACATAAATACCCGTAACACAAACAACCGCTGTAAGCACAGTATTGGAAGGTGTTGAAGGACATCCATTGCTGTTTGTTAAAGTCACCCGATAAGCAGCACCGTCGTTTATCCGCAGGGTATCTGAAAAGACACCCGGTATCAATGTATTGTTACGGAACCATTGTATTGTGTGTGCAGGCGGGATTTGTTTCACCTTCAGCAACCTTGTTTCATCCTTACAAAACTGCGTGGTTCCGTCAATCTCCAGCACAGGTGTTGCCGGCAGATCGATAACTGTGACTACAACCGGATTGCTGAAAGTGCTGATGCAACCTGCACTATTTGCGGCCTGGGCAACATAGGTTCCGGAAGCCTGAACCTGAAGCTGAACAGCATTGGCACCGGCAATGGGTTGTCCGTTTCTGAACCATTGCAAAGCAAAAGCCTGGCTCGACTGTATGACTATTGTTTCACCAGCACATATCAGTTGTTTGGGGGATGAGATTACAGGTGCAGCAGGAGGTTGCACAATACGCACCGAAACACCCATACTTTGGGGGTAAATACAGCTCCCTTCATTTCTCCTTGAAACAGTGAATACACCATCACCAGACACGGTATAAGTTTGCATATTGGCACCGGCAACAGCAATGCCATTCTGGTACCACTGGTAGCTTGCTGCTGAACTGGCAGTAAGCAAAACTGAACCACCTGGACATAACTGCGTTGAGCTGCCGGCTGTTATGGTGAGCAAGGTATCATTGATAGGTGTTGATTCAATGGTTACTTGAGTATGCGCACTGACACAACCATTGGCAGCTTTTACAGCCACATGATAGGTACCGTCTGCCATTCCGGTAAATGATCCGGAGGTATTGGTATAAGTCACACCATCAATGCTATAAAGATATCCCGAAGCAAGTGGTGATTTAATCTTGATGATTCCCCTGTTAAAACAATCAGGCTGTGTGAGCTCTACAGAAGGCTGATCCGGACTATCAAGCACCTGCAACAGCACAGGATTGGATTGCAGTGAAGTACATCCAAGCGTTGAAACTGATTTTACTGTATAAACACCAGTCTGCTTAACCACAAGCGTATAATCAGTTTGCCCATCGATCAGCACACCATCTCTGAACCACTGCAATGGCGCCGGAGCACCGGAAACCAAAACGGCACTGTCTCCTGCGCAAATAGAACGCCTTTCTGCATACAGCACTGGTTGCGCGAGCTGAGGTGCAACGGTAATCAGGATGCCTTCGCTTGGCTGCGACAAACAACCTGTGCTGCTGCGGCGACTCACTGTAAATACGCCTTCAGAAATTGCGGTATAGGTTTGCGACTGTGCACCGGCAAGCGCAATGCCGTATTTATACCACTGGTAGCTGTCCGCTTCACCAGCTGTAAGTATAACACTGCCTCCGGAACAGATCTGCGTGGAGCCTGCTGGGGTAATAGTCAGTTTTGGTTCATTTACCACCGGCAGGTTGATCGTGGCTGCAGTGGAGGCACTTACACAGCCATCTGCATTCTTTACGTAGATTGAATAAGTTCCCGGAACAAGTGAAGTAAATACACCCGTCTGGTTGATAAACGTATTTCCATCCAGACTGTACGTATATCCGGCACCCACTGGTGACGTGATGGTGATGGTTCCGCTTTGAGACGGACAAGCAGGCTGTGTAACGGCAACAATTGGCGCAGCAGGCACCAGCGGGTTCTGCTCAATTACAGCAGTTGTAATACCGCTGATACATCCCCCCAATCCCTTTACTGAAACAGTATAGGTACCCGGTAATAAGTTCGTGAATACACCAGTCGAATCACTGAAGTCAACACCATCAATACTGAAACGGTAACCCGCATTCCGGGGAGAACTAACCGTTATTTTCCCAGCACCATTGCTACACGTAGGTTGAACAACAGACAAGGATGGTGCTGAAGGAGGCAAAGGCTGCGCATTCAGTACTACCTGAGTGGAGGGTCCCACACAGCCATTCGGTGATTTGATATAAACATTGTAGGTGCCGGCAGATAACCCGCTGAAAACACCTGATGTATTAAAAGTGCCTGTTCCGGCTATACTGTATAAATTACCAGGAGACAGCGGCGCTGTTACATTGATGATACCTGGTCTGAAACAATCTGGTTGTGCAATCTCCAATGATGGCAGTTCTGGTTTCGGTAAAACCTGAATAAAAACAGCATTGCTTGTTGCACCTAAACAAGCACCCAAACCGGTTGTTTGCACGGTATAACTACCACCCTCTTTTACCACCAGCGTATAACCGCTTATGTTCGCAATGGTATTCCCGTCTTTCAACCATTGCACAGGTTGATTTGATACCGCTTGCAGGCGGATACTGTCATCAGCACATACGGTTAGTTTATCAGCATATAGCACAGGCTGTGCAGGTTGCGGTGCAACCGTAACCAGGATGCCTTCGCTTGGCTGTGACAAACAACCTGTGCTGCTGCGGCGACTAACTGTAAATACGCCTTCAGAAATTGCGGTATAGCTTTTCGACTGCTCACCGGTAAGGGCAATGCCATATTTATACCACTGGTAGCTTTCCGCTTCACCAGCTGTTAGAACAACACTGCCACCGGAACATATCTGCGTAGAGCCCGCTGGTGTAATCGTCAGCTTTGGTTCATTCGCCACAGGCAAGTTTATAGTTGCTGCAGTGGCAGCACTTACACAGCCATCTGCATTCTTTACATAGATAGAATAAGTTGCCGGAACAAGTGAAGTAAATACACCAGTCTGGTTGATAAACGTATTTCCATCCAAACTATACGTATATCCTGTACCAAGAGGTGACGTGATGGTAATGGTTCCTGTTTGAGACGGACAAGCAGGTTGAGTAACTGCAACAACAGGTGCAGCAGGAACCAGCGGATTCTGCTCAATTACAGCAGTTGTAGTACCGCTGATACATCCACCCATTCCCTTTACAGAAACGGTATATGTACCCGGTAATAAGTTCGTGAATACACCAGTCGAATCACTGAAATCAACACCATCAATACTGAAACGGTAACCCGCGTTTCGGGGAGAACTAACCGTTATTTTCCCAGCACCATTGCTGCAGGTAGGTTGAACAACAGACAAGGACGGTGATGCAGGAGGCAAGGGCTGTGCATTCAGTACTACCTGGGTGGGGGCACCCACACAGCCATTCGGTGACTTTATATAAACATTGTAAGTGCCGGCAGATAACCCGCTGAAAACACCTGATGTATTTGTGAATGAAATACCATCAACACTATACAGGAAACCTGCCAGTAAAGGAGCTGCTACGGTTATGGATCCGGACACTGTTAAACAGGTGGGTTGAAGCACACTAACCAGAGGAGCAACTGGTGAAGGTAAAACGCGCACTGTTGAAACCAGCGGATCAGCGTCTGCCGGAATATTATCTCCACTAACGGTTACGTAATAAATTTGATCAGTTTCCAGTTTGGAAGTTGTGAAGTTTGCGCCTGTAAACACCAATTGAGACAACCCCTGATCAGCATACCACCTGAAAACGGGATTGACAAGATTGATGGAACTGGCAGTAAGTGCTGCGGCTGACTGAGCGCAAATGATGGATGAGGAAACTGTAAAATCATATACCGCTATTTTAACCCTGGCGGTATCATTGAGGGGTTGCGGGTCGTTATTTTTTTTATCGGCAATGAATGCAACGTTTGTATAGTTTGATGCAGGGGTTATAGGGTTCACCAAAGCGACAACTAGAAGTGAGATAGAATCACCCGCGCGGAGATCATCAGCATCCCATTCTCCTGTAACGGGGTTATATGCCTGCGGACTTGAAGAAGAAATGAAGCTAAACCCTGAAGGAAGCAGGTCCGAAACAGTTACATCATCAGTTTTGGATAGACCCGTATTTTTCAGTTTTATGGTAAATATAATCCTGCTGCCAACCCTTGCTGCTGTTCTGTCTGCCTGCTTGGTAAGTACCAGATCTACCACACCACCTTCACCATTCCCATTCCGACCACCCTGGGCATAAACAGCCTGCAGGAGTCCTGTTAAGATTACAAAAAATGTAACAACCATCAACCTGAAAGGATGATTAGATTTCAGCATACGCCGGATTAAAATTTTAAAATTGGTAAGGATTGGGAAAGACTTTGGGGGAAACAGGTTTCCACAAAAAAAAGCCGGTTTTTCACAAAACAGCAGAAGTACGACTGTAAAACTGCGCAAAAAAGTCCAATTATGGTAGTTTTTGCAACTTATTTATCAAAATTCTCCTAATCCGGAGGTAATATGAAAATCTTGGAATAATCCCCTCCTGGCCAGGAGGGGTGGCATGAATGAAACTGAGCCAAAGGCGAAGTTGAATGAATGACGGGGTGGTGGGATAAGATAACTAACAGACTTCTCAGGTTATAGGATAGTCATAGTTTGAGTTTAATTCCACCACCCCTATCTAAACCTATCCGCCAGGGCGAAAGGGGAGTTTATTGTATTATAAAAAGACAAACAGGTTGCATTTCAATTTTAGCAAATCTTAATCACGACGACCGTACAGGTTACCCAGCAAACGCAGGATTTCCACATACAACCAAACAAGGGTTACCAGCAATCCGAAGGCACAATACCATTCCATGTGTTTGGGAGCACCCATGGCAGAACCCTGTTCTATCCTGTCAAAGTCAAGCAGTAAACTCAAAGCAGCAATGGCAGTAATCGCGATGGATATACCGATGCTCAGCAGGCTACCTTGTTGCAGTCCGGAAATATTGACACCAAAAAGGGAAAGAACGAAAGTGATGAGGTAAAAGAGGGCGATGCCACCTATAGCTGCAAACATGATGGAGCGGAACCGTTCAGTAACGCGGATGATGCGGAAAGTAAAAAGCAGGTACATGGCAATAGCAGTTCCGAAAGTGAGGACTACAGCCTGCATGACAATGCCCGGTGCCACTTTGGCAAAAGCATCATTGTAGATGGCAGAGATACCACCTACTACAAGACCTTCGAGCAACGCATAAGCCGGAGCCAGGTATTGTGCAAGGGTAGGTTTGAACATAAGCACCAGGGCAAGAACCAGTCCGCCTATAGCTCCACCCATGATATAACCAGACACATTGTTACCAACGCTGGCTTCGTTCCAGACGTAGAAAGCAGTTGCCATCACCATGATGAAGAGGAAACCGAATTTATTGAGGGTTCCACGGAATGTCATCACTCCTGAGCCAGGCACTGCAGCCGACCTGTTGAAGGATTTTTCAGAAAGTGTGGGATTACTTGAGTTGAAAAGCGCCATAAAGGGTAATTTTGTAATCTAATTTAATTAATTTCATTGACACGGCAACATTTTGCTCAGTCATGACCCAAATAATCAAAAACCATGCCACAGCGTAAAGAAGAACTGCTCAGTGATATTGTCATCAAGTTTGCAGGTGATTCCGGAGACGGAATGCAGTTGACAGGAAGTCAGTTTACCAATAATACAGCTCTCCTTGGAATCGATTTAGCCACTTTCCCTGATTTCCCTGCAGAGATACGTGCACCGCAGGGTACACTTCCAGGCGTGAGCGGTTACCAGCTCCGTTTCTCCAGTGATGCCATATATACCCCAGGTGATTTATGTGATGTGCTGGTAGCCATGAACGCAGCAGCACTGAAATCGAACCTCAAAGCCATCAAGAAAGGAGGCCGGATCATCGCCAATGTGGATGGATTTGATGCCAAAAACCTGAGACTTGCCAATTATCCTGACGGTGTTAATCCCCTCGAAGACAATTCACTCGAAGGATTCGAGCTGATTAAAATGGATGTGACCAAGATGACGCGTGAGGCATTGAAGGAAATCACGATGGGGACGAAGGAAAAGGACCGTGCCAAGAACATGTTTGTGCTGGGTTTCCTCTACTGGATGTACAGTAGGGATATGGAAAGCACCCTTAACTTCCTCAAGGAAAAGTTCGGCAAAAAGGATGAGATCCTCAATGCCAATATCAAAGCACTCCAGGCAGGTTATAATTATGGGGACACAACTGAAACTTTTACCACCCGCTACAAAGTGGAAAAAGCCAAAATGGTTCCAGGTACATACCGTTCCATCATGGGTAACCAGGCGCTGGCGATGGGACTGGTTGCAGCTTCTCAGAAAAGCGGACTCACCCTGTTTCTGGGAACGTACCCCATTACACCTGCTTCCGATATTTTACATGAGCTCAGCAGGATGAAAAATTTTGGTGTCAAGACCTTCCAGGCGGAAGACGAGATAGCCGGTATTTCAGCAGCTATTGGCGCCGCCTACGGCGGCGCCATGGCCGTCACCACTACATCAGGCCCTGGTATTGCGCTGAAAGGTGAGGCGATGGGACTGGCTGTTATGCTGGAAATACCCTTGCTGATAATTGACGTGCAACGTGGCGGACCATCAACTGGTCTTCCTACCAAAACAGAACAAAGTGACCTCCTACAGGCGTATTATGGTCGCAATGGCGAATGTCCGATGCCTGTCATCTCAGCTTCTACCCCAAGCGATTGCTTCAGTGCCGTTTACGAAGCAGCCCGCATATCACTGCAACACATGACACCTGTCATGTTCCTCAGCGATGGCTATATCGCCAATGGTGCAGAACCCTGGAGGTTCCCACAGGAAGCGGACCTCGCTCCGATTGAAGTGAAATTCAAAGAGGGACTGTCTGAAGATGAAACAAAATTCCACCCATACAAACGTGATGAAAAACTCGTGAGGCCCTGGGCTGTTCCGGGCACCAAAGGTCTGGAACACCGCATTGGCGGACTTGAAAAACAGGATATCACCGGTAATGTAAGCTATGACCCCGATAACCATGAGCACATGGTGAAAACACGTCAGGCCAAAGTGGATCTGATTGCCAACTACATCCCTGATCAGCAGGTAGACAGTGGAGACACAAAAGGTAAAGTGCTGGTTCTTGGATGGGGTTCTACGTTCGGCTCTATCAAAAGTGCCGTGCAGGAACTCATCAGCGAAGGCCATGCAGTATCTCATGCACACCTGCGCTACCTGAGACCATTCCCGAAAAATCTCGGTGAACTCATCAGCAACTTTGAAACCGTGCTGGTACCTGAGATCAACAACGGACAACTCATCAAAATCATCCGTGACGTCTACCTCGTAGACGCCAAACCTTATAACAAAATCAAAGGAACACCGATTACAAAAGGAGAGTTGGTTGGGGAAGTGAGAAAATATTTATAAACAGCCAGGCACGAGGCACAAGCCTGCCAGCCGTAGGCTGGGCACGAGGGACGAGGGATGAGGGATAAGTTTACCTACCTCTGGTAGGCTTGAAAACCGCAGTTTGGGTATAAGTTCAGATTAACCTTCTTCACAAATTCCCCTCCTGGCCAGGAGGGGTGGATTTCGAGAGCGAAGCGAATCGAAAGACGGGGTGGTGGATTTTATTTATATTCCCACCACCCCGTCAAGAATTTGTCTTCGCCTATGGCTCAGCCTAATTCTTGCCACCCCTCCTGGCCAGGAGGGGAATTCTGAATGACACTTCTAAGTGGACAAATCCTAAATAGCTGACAAAAAAAAACGGGTAAAAAAACGAATTATTTCCGATTTTTACCCGTTTAAAAAGTTATTCCACTATTCCACTATTCCACTATTCCACTATTCCACTATTCCACTATCCTCTCAACAATCTTCCCCGTCGCCTTCTCCTTCAGGATCAGTTTCTTCGTGCCATAATGGGTCATCTCTTCTTTTACAAGATAATGGTCTGCATCAAATTCTATGAGGTGGCTATCTTTTGTGACACCGGTTTTACCGCGCCAGTCGTCGAGGATGACGGGCTCCCAGATTTTTGACTTCACACTCTTGTAAGCTGCATCCAGCACAGCATTCACAAGGTATCCATCATAGAAGGTTTCCCTGGGTTTGGTACCGCGCTCATAGCAATTAAACATCTCCGTGAACATGTGATTATATCCCAGTTCGTTGAGTTCATCACCTACCGGAAACAGCCAGCCTGAATTGGTTTCCGCTTTTTCTGCCACGTAATCCGCACCCTTGCCTGTTGTGAACATATCAAAACCGGTTCGCAAAAAGCCATTGACCCAGATGGTTCCTTCTGAACCCATGACTTCATCACGCAGGTCTAATCCACCGCGGAATGTCCAGCTCACTTCAAACTGTCCGATTGCTCCATTTTCATATTTTACCAGTCCGATTGCATTGTCTTCCGCATCAATAGGTTTCACCTGGGTATCTGCCCAGCACATTACTTCAACCGGACGAATATCTTTCCCGATATAACTGCGAGTAATCTCCACACAATGGCATCCAAGGTCAAGGATACAACCTCCTCCGGCCTGTTCGATGTCCCAGAACCAGTCGCTGTGCGGACCAGGATGTGTTTCCCTGGACTTCGCCCAAAGGATCCTGCCGAGTGCACCATTCTTTACACTTTCATAAGCCTTGAGGAATTTGGGAGTATACACAAGATCTTCCAGGTAGCCATTGAAAATTCCAGCCTGCTCAACAGCTTCAAGCATCCGCTTGGCTTCAGCAGCATTGCGGCCCAGGGGTTTTGTTGTAATAACGGCTTTCTTGTGTTTGATACACAACATTACAGCCGCCTCATGCAGGTTATTGGGAAGGGAGATACAGACCATGTCCACATCAGGATGGGCAATCGATTCTTCCATATCAGTTGTATAATGATCACAACCATAATCCTCAGCAAATTTCTTTGCCTGCTCTTCCCTTCTGGAATAGATCGATACTATCCTGTCTTTGCTGCGCAAACCCTGAATGGAGTCTGCATAAAACCTTCCGATAAATCCGGAACCTAACATTGCTAACTTCACCATATATTAAAGTTTGATTGATTTAGATTTGTGCCCTACCAGAGGTAGGTAAACTCATCCCTCGTGCCTTGTGCCTCGTGCCTTATCCCTTGTGCCTTGTGCCTGGCTGTATCACGCCTTCACCTTATTATCCTTAAAGAACAACAAAAACAACACCAGAATCACTGCAGCAATCCCAGCAGGAACCAGCCATACATTGAGCCAGTTGGTCACATTATCTGTGGTATAAGTATCTTTCACCTTACCTGCTACAATTGACCCAATGAACATTCCCAATCCGTAAGTGGCCAATGAAATTAATCCTTGTGCCTGTGATTTGATTTTATCTCCAGCTTTGGCATCCGTATAGATCATACCGCTGACGAAGAAGAAGTCGTAGCAGACACCATGCAAGAGGATCGCAGCATACAACATCCATTGAGAAAGTGCAGCATCACCATAGCCGAAGAAAGCAAAGCGGATAATCCAGGCAACCAGTCCGATTATGAGAATATTTTTCACCCCCAGCTTTGAATAGGCCAGTGGCAGTAAGAGCATGAACAACACCTCAGAAACCTGTCCGAGCGACATCATGTTCTCAATCCGGAAAGTACTGGGATCAGCCGATGGGAACGCTGCTTTGAATCCATCAGTAAGCGACGGATTCGCCCAGGTATAATAGAAAGAAAGAGGGATACAGATCAGTACCGAGGAGAAAAAGAAAATAAGGAAGGAACGGTCTTTGAAAAGGACAAATGCATCCTTTCCGATGATTTGCGCAAATGAAGATGGTCCCGTTGCTGTTGGCGGTGTTGCTGGCAGCATAAAAGACAGAACGCCCAGCACAGCGGCTGAGATCATAGATATCTGAAAGATGGTTACCTTATCACCCACTCCCATGAACCCAACCAGGTTCACTACGGCAATCCACGCAATGGTACCAAATACACGGATAGCTGGAAACTCCTTTTCCGGATTGGACATATTTCTCATGGAGATAGAAGCTGTGAGTGCGATGGTTGGCGCGAAGGTCAGGCAATAGAGCAGCATAACCCAGTAGAAGGTATCCGCATTGGTGATGGTCGTGAGCACATAAAGTATTGCTGCGCCGAGAATATTGAGCACACCCAGCACTTTCTGAGCCTGAAAATACCGGTCTGCCAGCATCCCCACAAAAAATGGTGCAATGATCATGGCAATGGAGAAAGCGGCATAGGCACTGCCTACCTGGTCTCCGCTGGCCCCCAGCTGGTCTGTCATGTATTTACTCATTTGTCCGTACCATGCGCCCCATACAAAGAATTGCATGAACATCATGAGAGAAAGCTGGAATCGAAGCATTGGTTTCATGTGGCAATCAGTTTTGAGGTTTGAATTTAAGGAAAATCGATGAATAATGAGGAAATTGCAGGGTATGAAAAGGAAAGAGCGTTACGCCATCGTCATTGACCATTTCCAGCAGCAGATTCCCGAGGCAGAGACTGAGTTGTTATACGACAATCCCTTCCAGCTGTTGGTGGCAGTGATCTTGTCGGCCCAGTGCACAGACAAGCGCGTCAACCTCACAACACCGGCTATTTTCATGGAGTTCCCTGATCCGGCTTCAATGGCTGCTACCGATTTTGACACACTTTTTCCCATCATTAAAAGCATATCCTATCCCAATAACAAAACGAAACACCTCATTGGCATGGCGCAGATGCTGATGAATGATTTTGGGGGAGAGGTACCGATGACCGTGGAAGAGCTGATCAAGCTGCCAGGAGTGGGAAGGAAAACGGCGAATGTGATTACTTCAGTCATTGACCAACAGCCGAATATGGCTGTAGACACCCATGTATTCAGGGTTTCAGCCCGGCTGGGACTAACTAAGGGGGCAACTACCCCTTTGGCGGCGGAAAAACAATTGATTCAGCATATCCCCGAGGAACTGGTACACAAGGCACATCACTGGCTGATATTACACGGGAGGTATACCTGTTTGGCCAGGAATCCCAAATGTGAGACATGCGGACTAACCTCCATATGCCTGGAGTTTAAGAAGCGGAAATAAAAGTAAAATTATTGCATGGAGAAACCATCGATGGATCCGTAAGACAGGATCCTGTCTACCGTGTTTCTGGATGGATTTAAGCTTATACTGTTAAGGGTCTCAAAACCTTCTTTCATTTGGTTGAATTGTTCACGAACAGCCGGACTGCTGTTTATGAATTTCAGGAACACCATGCTTTCTTCAGCAGACATCTCGTTGTACAGGTAACGCAACATTTTCTCACTTATTAAAGGGCTCATAATCAACCTTTTATCAATTTTTAGATTGTAAAAGGATACGGAATAGGGTTAAAAAATCAACGGGTATCTGTTGGAATGGTGGTCGGAAGCAGGTTTTGAGGCTGAATCCTGACTTTAAAAACGCCACTCAATGGCTTTTATTGCTGTAAATTTAAAATTATTAGTAGCATCACCTATCAATCAGCGCATAATGTTGACAACATGTTAATAACAGCCTCCCGGCTGCTTCTTATCCCTCGTGCCTGGCTGTCTTCCTCGTGCCTTGTGCCTCGTGCCTCTTTCCCCCTCACTCCTTCACAACAAAAACATCTTCATCATCTTTTTTCATCAGGTATTGCTCTCTGGCAACTTTTTCCATGGCCTGCGGATTGCTCTTGATAAGATCTACCTCCTTCCTGGTCAGATCAATCTGTTCCTGGTAGTATTTCTTATCTGCTTTAAGTTCATTCAGCTCTTTCCGGTATTGCAGGTGCAGGAATATGTTGTTGTGATCGAAGAAAAGCATCCATACAATAAAAAGAATGGTTGCTATTAGGTATTTGTTTTTGAAGGTTTTGAGAAATTTCATTCAAACTAAAATTAATAATATTAAATCAATACCAAGGTACAAATCTTCTATACTCAGACTTATCAAGGAAAATATAAATCATTGAAACCTCAAAACTTCTGTAACGAGATACTGAAGTACTTAACTGTGAGATATTAACATCATATGTTAAGCCAAACTGAAAATTGTTATAAATATAGCCCACGTAGGGAATTACTGCATCTTTATTTCTATACCAGGCTCCGGCAAAAACCCGAATGTCATCTAAAGAACTTGAAAGTTGTTTTCCATATGCCATACCAACAACTGCCTGTGAAATATTGCCTTGAGACATGAATAAACCAGATCCATAAATTGATCCATCAAGACCAACATTGAAGCCACCACCAGCATGTACCGTATACCTTACAGGAATTCGGTTCATACTATTGTTCAAAAAGCTTTCTTTAGGTCTTGTTAAATGATAAGCTGAAGCACCCAGATAAAAACTACCAGCCTCTCCATTGTAATTATACATCAAACCTGTATTGATATCTCCATAAGTCAAAGTTCCCAAGCCAAAAGTTTGATTCGATGGCAGATTTAAATCGAAACCATTGCTTGTGAATTGATCGGCAAAGCTAATGTAAGGTTCCCCAAAATTAGACCATTCGGATTTAGAGAATATTTTCTAACTTAAATGGTTTAAACATGAAAAAGAAGAATTTTTCAGAGGCACAGATTGTGTCGATTTTGAGAACTCAGGAGACAGGCAGGACTGTCAAGGAAATCTG
>CAMAXV010000009.1 GCA_945862385.1 Chitinophaga pinensis | reverse complement strand
TTTGCCTTCGGAGAATTATTGTTAAAACGGATTAACGGGAAAGTTATCGTACAAAGGGTAAAGTCCGGATGAATACAAGTGATTAAAATGAACTAATTTTGACCTTTAGCAAGAACTGAAGCCCATGTTTAAACTTTTATCAGGATTATTTGGCGGTAGCAAATCAGAAAAAGACGTCAAAGCCATCTCTCCCATCGTAAGACAGATCAATCAGCATTTTAACTCCTTTGCAGGTATCAGCAATGATGCGCTAAGGAATAAAACGTTGGAATTCCGAAGCAGGATAAGTGATCACCTGCAGGAAATTGACAATAATATTGAAGCCCTGAATGCTCAGGCTGAAACATTACCGGCTGAAGACATTCTCGGGAGGGATGATATATACAAACAGCTAGACGAGCTGAAGAAGAAGCGAAATGAGCAAATTGAGGAAGTCTTGCAACAAATACTTCCGGAGGCCTTCGCTGTTGTAAAGGAGGCTGGTCGCCGTTTCAAAGAACATGACGAGCTTGTTTCCACTGCTACGCCGCTGGACCGGGAACTTTGTATCCGGAAAGACTATGTAAAAATACAGGGTGAACAATCTGTATTTAAGACAAGCTGGATGGCTGCAGGAAGCCTGATTAACTGGAACATGGTTCATTATGATGTCCAGCTTATTGGTGGAACCGTGCTGCATCAGGGTAAAATTTCAGAAATGTCTACCGGTGAAGGCAAGACACTCGTTTCAACGCTTCCCGCCTACCTCAATGCACTCGCAGGGGAAGGTGTACACATTGTAACAGTGAATGACTACCTGGCAAAAAGAGACTCCGAATGGAATGGCACTTTGTTTGAATGGCTGGGACTATCTGTTGATTGCATTGACAAACATCAGCCACATTCAGATGCCAGGAGAAAAGCATACCTGGCTGATATAACCTATGGCACTAACAATGAATTTGGCTTTGATTACCTGAGAGACAACATGGTGCATTCCCCTGATGAGATGGTTCAGCGCAAGCATCATTTTGCGATGGTGGATGAGGTGGACAGCGTCTTGATTGATGATGCCCGGACACCTTTAATTATATCCGGACCAGTTCCTAAAGGGGATGATCAACAATTCCATATCCATAAACCAAGAATTCAGCAGCTTGTAGACGTACAAAAACAAGTTGTAATCCGTTCTTTGCAGGAAGCCAAAAAACTAATTACAGACAGCAAAGATGGTCCTCAGGATGGAGGTTTACATTTAATGAGAGCGTACAGGGGGTTACCCAAAAACACAGCACTTATCAAATACCTGAGCGAGCCTGGTATCAAAGTTAAACTCCAGAAATCTGAAAACTACTTTTTGGCGGAGCAGCAAAAGCATATGCCTGAAGTGGACGAAGAGCTTTATTTCCATATTGACGAAAAAAATAACCAGGTTGAGTTAACCGATAAGGGGCTTCAGTTTATTACACAAAATGAAGCTGACTCCAACTTCTTTGTATTACCTGACCTGTCCATTGCCCTGGCTGAAATTGAACAGGGTATTGAAACACAGGAAGAAAAACTGTCAAGAAAAGAAGAGCTGATTCAGGAGTACTCTCAGAAAGCCGACAGGATACATACCATCCAGCAACTTTTGAAAGCTTATACGCTGTTTGACAAGGATATTGAGTATGTGGTGATGGAAGGACAGGTGAAAATCGTGGATGAACAGACCGGAAGGATCATGGAAGGCAGAAGGTATAGCGATGGTTTACATCAGGCTATAGAAGCGAAAGAAAATGTGAAAATTGAGGCGGCTACACAAACCTATGCCACAGTTACCCTGCAAAACTATTTCAGGATGTACCACAAGCTGGCTGGTATGACCGGAACTGCTGAAACAGAAGCAGCTGAATTGTGGAACATATATAAGCTTGACGTAGTATCCATCCCAACCAATCTCGCTTTGGTAAGAAAAGACCAGGAAGACCTGGTTTATAAGACCAAAAGAGAAAAATTCAAGGCGGTAATTGATGAAATAGAACAACTCCGGAACGCAGGCAGACCTGTACTTGTGGGCACTACTTCAGTTGAAGTGTCAGAGTTATTGGGCAGAATGCTTCAGCAAAAAAAGATTCCACACAATGTTTTGAATGCCAAACAACATGCCAGAGAGGCCCAGGTGGTGGCTGAGGCGGGTTTGGCAGGTAATGTAACCATTGCAACCAATATGGCAGGAAGGGGTACCGACATCAAACTTGGGCCAGGCGTAAAGGAAGCAGGTGGATTGGCTATTATTGGAACAGAGCGGCATGAAAGCCGGAGGGTAGACAGGCAGCTACGTGGACGTGCAGGCAGACAAGGTGATCCGGGATCCTCACAGTTTTATGTATCCCTGGAAGATGACCTGATGCGCATGTTTGGTAGTGACAGGATTGCATCGTTGATGGACAGGATGGGCTATAAGGAAGGAGAAGTTATTCAGCACAGCATGATTACCAAGAGCATTGAAAGAGCTCAGAAAAAAGTTGAAGAAAACAACTTTGGTATCAGAAAGCGCCTGCTTGAATATGATGATGTGATGAACAAACAGCGAAGCGTTGTTTATGGAAAAAGATCACATGCACTTTTTGGAGAGAGACTTGCGCTCGATCTTGACAATGCATTTTATGGTGTTGCCACACAACTTGTCAACCAATACGCTGGTGGATCTGATTATGAAGGGTTTAAACTGGCGGCTATTATGCATTTCAGTATAGATACCACCATATCTGCTCAGGAACTGGAAAAAGGTCAAATCAATGACTTATCTGATAAATTATATAAAGAAGCCATAATCCATTACCAGTTTAGAAAACAAAACCTGGCGAAACAAGCCCTCCCTGTTTTTCAGAATGTAAGGCTCACACAGGGTAATCATATTGTAAACGTTGTTGTTCCGGTTACCGACGGTAAGAAGACTATAAATATCCTTACCAATCTTGATAAAACCATAAGCAGTAAAGGTCTTGAGTTGAGTGCTTCAATGGAAAAAAACATAACCCTGGCGATTATTGATGATTCATGGAAGGAACATCTGCGTGCCATGGATGACCTGAAGCAAAGTGTTCAAACTGCTGTTTACGAGCAAAAAGACCCGTTGGTCATCTACAAGCAAACCGCTTTCGGCTTATTTTCCAATATGGATGGCGAGGTAAACCGTGAAATTGTTTCATTCTTATGTCATGCCGGGTTACCCTTAGAAAACAACAACGGAGGGGTAAGAGAAGGCCGGGAAAGCAGGACAGACATGAGTAACATGAAAATCAGAAAGGATTCTGTTGAAAGTCCGGGTCCGGCTGAAATGATGGATGGTGAAAACGAATACCATGACCCGTCAAATATCAGACAGGAACCGGTTAGGGTTGGTCCAAAGGTTGGCAGAAATGATCCTTGTCCATGTGGAAGTGGAAAGAAATTCAAGTCCTGCCATGGTCGTGATCAGGTATAAATTAACCCGACAATATTGATTATAAAAAGCACCATAGTGTTTTTATTGATTGGCATGCACATGACTACCATTGCACAGATAGGTAAAAGTGTACATGTAAAGAGAGACCCCAGGGTAGACAAACTTGTAGAGAAACAAATTGAAATCAATCATTTATCTGCACAGGGAAGAATTGTAATTGAACAGGGTTACAGGTTATTGGTAATAAATACTAACAAAAGAGACCAGGCCATGGAAGTAAGGTCCGTACTTTTAAAAGAATACCCTGATCACAAGACTTATATGTCATACCAGGCACCAAATTTTAAAGTGCACTTCGGGAATTTCAAAACTTACCGCGATGCTGACAAGATAAGAATGGAAATGGCCAGGTTTATTAGTACAACCATTCTTATTATTCCGTCTAAAATAGAATTGCGGGTAAATAATCAGGAATCAATCAATCGCCCATGAGTACGTTAATTGATGAAATCAAAGATCTGGCATCCCGTTACTTTGAAACTTACAGGTCAATCAGGCATCACCTTCATGCCAATCCTGAATTAAGTTATAAAGAATTTAATACCTCAGCCTTTGTATGCAGCGAACTGGATAAATTAGGAATCCCATATCAACGTATGGCTGAAACCGGCATTATTGCTATAATCGAAGGCCGACCATCAGAAAGGGTAATAGCGCTTAGAGCAGATATGGATGCTTTGCCCATCCATGAAGAAAATGAGGTACCCTATGCATCCACTGTGGCAGGGGTAATGCATGCCTGTGGTCATGATGTACATACTACATGCCTTTTGGGAGCAGCGAGAATATTACATGAACTCCGTGACAAATGGGATGGCCGAATCAAACTCATTTTTCAACCCGGGGAAGAAAGAAACCCCGGAGGTGCCAGCATCCTAATCAGGGAAGGCGTGCTTGAAAACCCCAGACCAACACATATTATTGGATTACACGTTCATCCTTTACTCAATACTGGGAAAGTTAGTTTTGCTCCTGGAAAAGTCATGGCCAGTGCTGATGAACTTTTTTTCACCATACGTGGAAAAGGCGGACACGCAGCTAAGCCTTACCTGACTGCAGATACCATCCTGGCAGCATCAGAGTTGGTTGTGGCATTGCAACAGGTAGTAAGCAGAAACAATAATCCATTTTCTCCCTCTGTACTTTCCATTTGTGCCATTCAGGGCGGTTTTACAACCAATGTGATACCAGCAGAAGTCAAGCTTATGGGTACATTCAGGGCTATGGATGAAAACTGGAGAAAGGAAGCACACAAAAGAATACATGAAATAGCTCAGGGTGTTGCAATTTCAAGTGGAGCATCCATTGATGTGCATGTTGATCTTGGCTATCCTTCAGTGGTCAATGATGCCGCTTTAACTCCGAGGGTTAAAGAACATGCTGAAGCATTTATGGGAAAAACAAGCGTTGAAGAAATGGAGCTCAGCATGGGAGCAGAGGATTTTGGATACTACACACAAATTATTCCCGGTTGTTTTTTCAGGTTAGGAACAGGTAACAAGCAATTGGGAATTACATCAAATGTTCATACCCCAACATTTGATGTGGATGAAAGATCAATAGAGACTGGTATAGGCATTATGGCGTATTTAGGCGCAATAAGTTAAAAATAAAGTATGCAAAAAAAACTCAGGAAGGAACAGGCATTAGAGTACCATGCAAAAGGCAGACCTGGCAAAATTGAAGTTATTCCAACCAAGGAAGCTAAAACACAGCGGGACCTATCCCTAGCCTATTCCCCGGGTGTGGCAGAGCCGTGCAAGGAAATTCAAGAAAACATTGAAAATGTTTACAAATACACAGCCAAGGGAAATCTAGTAGCTGTAATCAGCAATGGTACAGCCGTTCTGGGTTTAGGTGATATTGGTCCTGAAGCAGGTAAACCTGTTATGGAAGGAAAAGGGGTATTGTTTAAAATCTTTGCAGACATTGATGTTTTCGACATTGAAATCAATGAAAAAGATCCCGAGAAATTTGTAGAAATCGTGAAAGCCCTCCAGCCCACTTTTGGAGGTGTCAACCTGGAAGACATCAAGGCTCCCGAGTGTTTTTATATAGAACAACGACTTAAGGAGGAAATGAATATTCCGGTAATGCATGATGACCAACATGGAACAGCCATTATCAGTGCTGCTGCACTTTTGAATGCATTGGAATTACAACAGAAAAAAATTGAAGACATAATCATTCTTGTTAATGGTGCAGGTGCGGCGGCAATGGCCTGTATAGAGCTATATGAGGCACTTGGAGCCAAAAGGGAAAACGTATGGATGTTTGACTCCAAGGGATTGATCCATAATAAACGAAATGACCTGGATGAACGGAAAAAAAGATTTGCGGTAGACAGAAATGAAATAAGCCTGTCTGAAGCATTTGAAAACGCGGATGTATTCATCGGGCTGAGTAAAGGAAATGTAGTTACAAGAGAAATGGTAGCCAAAATGGCCCCCAGACCAATTGTCTTTGCCATGGCTAACCCTGATCCGGAGATTACATGGGAAGATGCAACCGCCGTTCGCAATGATATTATCATGGCTACAGGCCGGTCAGACTATCCTAACCAGGTAAATAATGTGCTTGGCTTCCCTTATATTTTCAGGGGTGCACTTGACGTACGCGCTACCCGTATCAATGAAGCTATGAAACTTGCAGCTGTAAAAGCGCTGGCAGAATTAACCAAAACACCTGTACCAGATATTGTGAATATGGCATACAATGAGTCTGCCATTGCCTTTGGGCCGAATTACATCATTCCCAAACCACTTGATCCCAGGCTTATTACAGCGGTTTCCCCCGCTGTTGCCAGGGCCGCCATGGAAAGTGGTGTTGCCAAAACACCAATAACCGATTGGGAAAAGTATGAAATTGACCTTAATAAAAGACTCGGTATTGATAACCAGCTGGTTAGAGCGCTTGGAAGCAAAGCCAGAAAAGATCCAAAACGCGTAGTATTTGCTGATGCAGAGAATTCAAAGATTCTGAAAGCCGCTCAGATTGCATTGGATGAAGGGATTGCAAAACCCGTTTTATTAGGAAACCCTGAAATCATCCAGGAAATTGCAGAAAAAAACAATATCCCCCTCGACGGACTGGAAATCGTCAATCCCAAGAGTGAAGAGATGAAAGCTAAAAGGGAAGCATATGGTGAGGTTTTTTTTAAAAAAAGACAGCGTAGAGGTGTTAACCGTTATGAGGTAAATAAACTCATGAAAGACCGCAACCATTTTGGTTGTATGATGGTGGAAATGGGAGATGCAGATGCGATGATTTCCGGATTAAGCAGGAACTATCCTGACACGATTCGTCCGGCCATTCAAATAATTGGTACAGAAGAAGGGGTCAGCAAGATTGCAGGCATGTATATCATGCTTACCAAAAAAGGTCCGTTGTTTCTGGCTGACACAACAGTCAACTTCAACCCAACAGCAGAAGAGCTTGCAGACATAACACTTCTTGTTGCCAAAGAAGTCAGAAATTTGGGCATTACACCCCGAATTGCCATGCTGAGTTATTCAAATTTTGGCAGCAGTGATACGGAAGAGGCTATTAAAGTCCGGACTGCCAGAACAATCGTTAAGCAGCGCAATCTATCACTCATTGTTGACGGCGAGATGCAGGGAATTGTTGCCTTTAACAAAGAGATCATGAAGGAAAACTATCCATTTTCTGAATTGGCAGACAATGGCGAAGTAAATACACTTATATTCCCCAACCTTAGCGCTGGCAATATTGCATACAACCTGCTTCAGGAAGTTGGTGAAGCTGATGCGATTGGTCCCATCTTACTCGGACTTAAAAAACCGGTTCATGTACTCCAGCTTGGTTCGTCAATAAGAAGTATCTTAAACATGGTGATGATCTCAGTGATAGATGCACAATATAAAATGCGGAAAATTGAAAGAATATGAACATTTTTACCCGTTTTGGTGAGTTTTTACTGATGCTCAAAGGAATGTTTACAAAACCTGAACAGTACAAAGTTTACTGGAAAGAGCTCATGCACCAGTGCGTGGAATTGGGTATTGGTTCACTTGGAATAGTATCAATCATCTCAGTTTTTATTGGTGCTGTCTCAACTGTGCAAACTTCATATCAGTTTATTAGTCCTATTATTCCTCGTTCTGTCATTGCTCAAATTGTGCGGGATAGCGTAATACTAGAATTTGCCCCCACCATAACATGTATTGTGCTGGCCGGTGTGGTTGGGAGTAAAATTTCAAGTGAACTGGGAAATATGCGAGTCAGTGAACAAATTGATGCCCTTGAAATCATGGGAATCAATACGAAAGCATACCTTATTCTACCCAAAATTATTGCTGCACTGATTACCATTCCTTTGCTGGTTATCATAGCTATGACATTGGGAATCTGGGGAGGAAGGTTTGTAGGTGACCTGACCGGTATCCTGCCGCATCAGATTTATGACAAAGGACTCCTCGATGCTTTTGTTCCTTACAACGTAACTTTTGCTTTAACTAAGGCATATACATTTGCATTTATTGTTACTGCCATACCGGCATATTTCGGTTATACCGTAAAAGGCGGTGCGCTGGAAATTGGCAGGGCCAGTACAACGGCAGTAGTAACAAGTTGTGTGATGATTCTGCTGGCAGACTACATATTAGCAGCAGTGCTGTTATAAACCCTTTTTATGATTGAAATAAACGAAATTCACAAAGGTTTTTCAGACAAGACTGTCATAGAAGGAGTTTCTTCTTTATTTGAAACAGGCAAATGCAACCTCATCATAGGCGCCAGTGGAAGTGGTAAAACAGTGTTGATGAAATGCCTGGTAGGACTCATCAGACCTGATTCAGGGCGGATTTTATACGATGGCGTGGATTTCACGGCTATGACAGAAGATATTAAAAAAGAGATGCGGCGAAAAATCGGTATGCTTTTTCAGGGATCTGCACTTTTTGACAGCATGACCGTAGAACAAAATGTAATGTTCCCTCTGGAAATGTTTAGCAACAAAACAAAAGCTGAAAAACTACGCCGGGTAGATGAAGTGCTTGACAGGGTCAACCTGAATGGCGCTCATAAAAAACATCCTGCAGAGATTAGCGGAGGCATGAAAAAGCGGGTTGGCATTGCGCGGGCTATAGTGCTGAACCCGCAATACCTTTTTTGTGATGAGCCCAATTCCGGACTTGACCCCCAGACTTCATTGGTTATAGACAAACTTATCCGGGAAATTACATCTGAATTTAATATTACCACCGTTATCAATACTCATGATATGAACAGCGTGATGGAGATTGGAGACCGGATTCTATACATGTTTCAGGGGAAAAAAGAGTGGGAAGGCACCAATAAAGAAATCATTTTCAGTAAAAATGAACGACTGAATAATTTCATATTCGCGTCAGAATTCCTTCAGGATGCCAAGGACATGCGAATGCTTGAGTTGAGGGGTAAAATCAATGAGGACAGAAATATGGATGACCTGCTTAAATAGACTGAACTCAAATATTCTTTAAAAGTTTATGGTTCTGCCTTTTTGCATCTCCCCCCTTTTCAATAACTTCGCCACAAATTTCAAAAAAAGAAAACATGTCTGTTTTAGTCAATAAAAATTCGAAAATAATTGTTCAGGGCTTCACTGGAACTGAAGGCACTTTCCATGCATCACAGATGATTGAATACGGTACACAACTGGTTGGAGGTGTTACACCTGGAAAAGGTGGAAGCACTCACCTTGATCGTCCTGTATTCAATACAGTTGCCGATGCGGTAAAAGCTACCGGTGCTGATGTGAGTATTATTTTTGTACCGCCTGCATTTGCTGGTGATGCCATCATGGAGGCTGCTGAAGCCGGAATTGCACTGGTTGTGTGTATAACTGAAGGTATTCCCGTTCAGGATATGGTGAAAGTGAAGCATTTCCTTCAGGGAAAATCAACACGCTTGATTGGTCCAAACTGTCCGGGTGTAATTACAGCCGATGAATGTAAGGTAGGTATCATGCCAGGCTTTATTTTCAAAAAAGGAAATATCGGTATTGTTTCAAAATCCGGAACACTTACATACGAGGCAGCAGATCAGATAGCCAAGGCCGGACTTGGTGTGACTACAGCCATTGGTATAGGTGGAGATCCTATTATTGGAACACCAACCAAGGAAGCAGTAGAGTTGCTGATGAATGACCCTGAGACTCATGGCATTGTGATGATCGGAGAAATTGGTGGAGGCATGGAAGCAGAAGCGGCAAGATGGATTAAGGAGAATGGGACTAAGCCTGTTGTTGGATTTATTGCCGGACAAACAGCACCTCCCGGACGCAGGATGGGACATGCCGGTGCTATCATTGGCGGTGCTGATGACACTGCCGAAGCCAAAATGCGTATCATGCGCGAATGCGGTATCCACGTTGTTGATAGTCCTGCTGACATTGGAAAAACAATGGCTGCAGCAATGGGCAAATAAATTATCCAGAAAATCAATGAAAAAGGCAACTACAGGTTGCCTTTTTTTATTTGTCGGACTGCATAATCAACGGCCCTGACTGTAAATGCCATATAAGTGAGCGAAGGATTTGCAGTACCTGAGGATGTCATAAAGCTACCATCTGTGATAAAAATATTTTTCACATCGTGCATCTGGTTGAATTTATTCAAAACCGATGTCCTGGGGTCTCTTCCCATTCTTGCTGTACCCATTTCGTGAACGGATGATCCTGGCGTCTGAAACCCAGCGTAGCTGTTGATATTCCGGAATCCGGATTTATCGAGCATTTCTGCAATGGTTACCTGTATGTCTGCCTGCATACTTCGTTCATTCTGATGATACTCCATGCTAATTCTAGTAAGTGGTATCCCCCATTTATCTTTCTTTTCTGAATCCAACTTTACAGTATTGGAGTAGTAAGGAAGTGTCTCACCCCATGCCCCCAACCACAGTTTCCAGGGGCCTGGCTTTAGCACTTTATCTTTAAATGCAATTCCAAAGCCTGAAAGCATATTGCTGTTTTCTTCAAAACTCGTCCGCCTCCCATTTCCCTGTAAGCCGTATCCCCTGATAAACTCGTTTCTTTCATTATTACCTGTATTTCTGAAACGGGGAACATAAATACCACATGGCCGCCTGCCTGAATAGTATTTATCCAGATACCCATCAAGCTCTGCCTCGGCACCTGTTCCTGTAAAATGATCCATCAGGTTATGCCCCAGCTGATTGCTGGAATTACCCAATCCATTCGGGAATTCACTTGTTGAAGAGTTAAGGAGAATGGCTGCCGTAGCGATAGCAGAGGCATTTAGAAAAATAAGTTTTGCAAAATAGCTTACAGCTTCTCCTGTTTTAACGTGAATCACCTCAACACCAGTTGCTTTTCTTGTCTTACGATCGAATATAACCTTCGAAACGATGGTATCAGAAAGTAAGGTCATGTTACCAGTTAATGCAGCTGCAGGCAATGTTACCCCATTGCTGCTGAAATAACCGCCAAATGGGCATCCTCTGTTGCATCTGTTTCTAAACATACATGGCCCTCTCCCATCCCATCCCCTCGAGAGGTTAGCTACCCGGCCAATAGTGACTGTCCTTTCAGGAAAATGCCCTTTCATTTGATCTTTGAATACCGTTTCAGCACAATTCATTTCCATTGGAGGGAGGAATGCACCGTCAGGAATGACCCTATTTGACTCTCTGTTTCCGCTAACTCCGATATAACTTTCAACATAATCATACCATGGTGCAATTTCCGCATAACGCACTGGCCAGTCGGTAGCGACGCCATCCTTCAGGTTTGCTTCAAAATCAAGGTCACTCATCCGCAGGCACTGGCGTCCCCATGTCAATGAACGACCACCAACCTGGTATCCCCTGTACCAGTTAAAAGGCTTTTCTTCTGTATAGGGGTATTCCTTTTTTGAAGCAAAAAAATGTCCGCAGTCAGGCTGACTCGAAACATCCCCTGAAGTCGACTTCAACCTGAATTCAAACTCCCAGGGTTCCATCATAGCAGTAGGATAATCTTTTATATGTTCAACGTTCCGGCCCCTTTCCAGAACCAGGGTTTTCAACCCCCGCGCGCAAAGTTCCTTGGCAGCCAATCCACCTGTTATGCCTGAGCCAACCACAATGGCATCAAAATAATTTGCTTTTCCGACTCCGTTGATATTGAAGGTTCCCATGGATTAACTTGAGTAATTACAATTCTGATTCACCTGAAATTCTATACATCCCTGATAAGCTCCTGGTACAGGATCATAATTCAGCACCCCTGTAGCAACGGGTTTGGATGTGCAATAACCCAGAACCGTATAAGTCTTGAGTTGCTGAAAAAATGGTTTGCCTGTTATTTTTTGTTCAACCTTCCCAGCCAGTCCGGGTAACAATTTATCCTCCCTTTCTATTCTTACAAGAATACTATTTTGTTCGTCAGTTGAACATTGGGAAAATGACTTATTAAAGGATTCAACCGCATATACATCAACCTTTTTCAACCCCTCTATAAATATAACCTGCAGGGAACGTGGCAGGCCTTGCTCAACATAAGCCGCGACAAACTCATGTGTCAAGGTATCTGACGCACCCGGGGTATTAGTTGCAGGAATGATTGCATCACACAAAGCAGCCAGTAATCCTCCAGACTGCCTAAGAAATTGAAAATCGGGTGCCAACAACCTTGATTGTATAAATCTTGACTGGGCAATCCAAACAGAAGCCGAAGTTCCAACCAGCAGCGCAATAAAACTTTTTCGGTTGATCAATTTCATAACACCATATTCATCATAGAAATAAATATGTACATTTATTTCCAAAAAGTAAAGTGAAAGAAAGTAAGATTTATTACATACCCTATAAATTCAGGCGAATTGAAAATCTACATATCCTGCTCTGGCTTGTGAAAGATGCCTGCTGGGCCATCAATCTGAAAATACCTGCACTTATCATGATTATCCCTACCCTCTGGGTAGCCATCGTCATAACCTATCAAACTAGAAAGATCACCAGTGAATTCCTTCATAACCTGGCAATAGATTTCTGGATTACCGCAAACTGTACCTGGATGATAGGTGAATTCACCGGATGGGACGCCAACCTGGTAGGGAGGTATGGACTAAGGGAATTTTCACTAATCCCATTTGGCATTGGATTGTTCATACTTGGATATTATTACCTGATATATATACGCAGGAACGACTTTGAAGAACAGATACTTCAGCAGACAGAAGCCCTGATGCAACAGGAATCAGTCAAATCCGACAATTAATTGAATTCTAATTTGCAGAGGTTGAAGTATCTTTGAGCCCCGAAAAGAAGGGATAAAAATTATTTCAGTATGTTCAGAACACACACCTGCGGAGAACTTCGCATTGACCATAAAGACAACCAGGTAACCCTTGCAGGATGGGTACAAACGATCAGAAAGTTTGGTGCCATTACTTTTGTTGACCTGAGAGACAGGTATGGTATAACCCAGCTTGTCTTCAATGAAATACTCAATACGCAGCTTGACGACCAACCTTTGGGCAGGGAATTTGTACTCCAGGCATCTGGAAAAGTCCTGGAACGCACCAATAAAAACCAGACTATCCCAACAGGAGAAATTGAGATCGAGGTAACCGGATTCAAAATACTCAACAAATCTGCAACCCCACCATTCACCATTCAGGATGATACAGACGGAGGTGACGACCTCCGAATGAAATACAGGTATCTTGACCTCCGCAGAAATGCTGTGAAAAGGAATCTGGAGCTTCGCTATGCCGTAAACCGTTCCGCCAGAAATTATCTCCATGAAAATGCATTCATGGATATTGAAACTCCTTTTCTCATCAAATCAACTCCTGAAGGAGCCAGAGACTTTGTGGTTCCATCCAGGATGAATACAGGTCAGTTTTACGCCCTGCCACAATCACCACAGACTTTCAAGCAATTGCTGATGGTGAGCGGATATGACCGGTATTATCAGATTGTAAAATGTTTCAGGGATGAGGACCTCCGAGCTGACCGTCAGCCGGAATTCACACAGATAGATTGTGAAATGTCTTTTGTAGAACAGGAAGACATTCTCAAAATGTTTGAAGAGCTGATTAAAAGAATATTCAAGGATGTAAAAAATATCGATTATACCGATACCATTGAGCGTATGACATGGGAGGATGCCATGTGGCAATACGGCAACGACAAACCGGATATCCGTTTCGGGATGCGCATTTGTACACTGAAAAAACCTGCCACCGTATTCTATGACAAGGCGGATCATGCTGCACTCATCAATGATGCAGGATTTGTGGTTTTTGACAGTGCTGAATCAGTCATGGCGATAGCAGTACCTGGTGGTGCAGCTTTTACCAGAAAACAACTCGACGAACTAACTGAATGGGTTAAGCGCCCACAGATTGGCATGAAGGGATTGGCATATATCCGTGCCAACGAAGATGGCAGTTATAAGAGCAGCATAGATAAATTTTACAGTGAAGAGCGACTCAAAGCGATAGCAGAAGCTTCAGGAGCCCAAAAGGGAGACATCATTCTTATTCTCGCCGGTGCTGAAGAAAGGACCCGTAAAGCCATGAGTGAACTCAGGCTGGAAATGGGTAAACAACTCGGCTTGAGAAAAGAGCATGAATTCAAATTGCTGTGGGTACTGGATTTCCCGCTGTTTGAATATGCAGAGGAAGAGAACAGGTGGGTGGCCAGACATCATCCTTTCACTTCACCCAAACCCTCACAGATTCAGACCATGATTGATAACGATCCGGTCATACATGATGCAGCGAATTACCTTTCACATCCCTATGCGCAGATCAAGGCCAACGCTTATGACATGGTATTGAACGGGAATGAGATTGGTGGAGGTTCAATCCGGATTTACCAGCGTGAATTACAGGAGAAAATGTTTGCTGCGCTGGGTATGAGTCAGGATGAGGCACTGCATAAATTTGGTTTTCTGCTGGGAGCATTTGAATATGGAGCTCCCCCGCATGGTGGCATTGCATTTGGCTTCGACAGACTATGTTCTATTTTAGGAGGAAGTGAAAGTATCCGTGATTTCATTGCATTCCCCAAAAACAATTCCGGTAGGGATGTGATGCTGGATGCACCTTCAACAATTGATAACAGCCAACTCGATGAACTGGCCCTGATACTTAAAGGTTAAATAATTGATAATCAATAGATTAAATAAAATAAAAAGGTGCCAATGGCACCTTTTTATTTTATTTTCTGCTCCAGATTTCGTATATTCTATCTCCTTTTGAACTCAGTCCGGAGTGATGCCAGTTTCCCTCCTTCAACTCACCGTTGAAAGAAAGCGATGCCCCTACTCTGGTTGCATCTCTGGAGAAAAATTCTATGTGCTCCGTATATTTTCCATTTTCAAAAGTGTAAAAACCTCCACCAGTTCCAAAAAAATCTCCTGTTTCTGAATTGATAGCAGCCCATTGAAATCTTGTTCCAGAAAGAATTTTGATGGTTTTACGCGCACCGGGTCTCATCTCAGCCATTTTCCCGTCCTGTTCCCTTCCAATGATTTTCCAGTTTCCTGATAGTCCCTGCTGAGCATCATCCAACCGCTCCCATCCAACCGCAATACCGCTGTAGGGGAAAATGAGTTTAGTTCCCTGCTGCTGAAAGGCAAGCACATAGTTTTTTGTCACCGCAGAGCGATCGGCTGTATTGAATTCTATTTTCCCTTTCAGCTCGCCATTTTCCTGCAGGGCTGTTCCGCCAGAAGTATTGATAAACTTTTTATCCTGTACATGAAAAGTTGCCACTGAAAAGTAATTGTCAACAATGGTTAATGTCTGAATAGCAGTATCCAGATTTCGCTTCCATGCACCCTGCAAAGGCTGAGCATTTGAGTAGAAACCCATTAAAGAAAGTATGAGGAGATAAATTAAACTTTTCATATTACTGATAAAAGAAAGTTAGTTACCATCTGCTTAAGCTTTGAACACCACTGATCAAAGCCTTTTAACACGGATGTTTCTGAATCGAACGACGTCACCATGGCCCAGGAATCCGATATGCCCCTGCTTATTGAGCAAACCGGGATGCTTGTTTCCATCTGCTGTTCCATTTTCAGAGGCTTTCTGAATATCACCATCCATAATTACCTGACCATTCAGCATAACCTTAATGCGGTTTCCTTTGGCGATTACATGCTGTTGATTCCATTCTCCGGTGGGCTTCAGAAATCCACGTCTGGCGGGAATAACACCATATACAGATCCATGGTACTGATAGGGTTTAAGGTTGGCATAAACAGGCGCTTCATTGTCCAGAATCTGCAACTCCATCCCCACATAGGCTGCGTCACCGGTTGTAGGTGTACGAATACCCAGACCATTGTTTGCACCCGGGGTTAATTGAAATTCAAACCTGTATTCAAAATCACCAAACTCTTCTGCGGTGTAGATATTGCCACCTCCCAATTCAGGATGCGTAACGATTACGCCGTCTTCCAGCGCATATCCGGTTTTATTACCAATCCATTTGTCCAGGTTGCTACCATCAAAAAGGGATACAAACCCTTCTTTTTGTTCTGCATCAGATAGTGGCGTGGTGGATACAGGATCCAGTTCTCTCAGGAAAATATTCCTGTAAGCCACATAGGTTCCATGTGCCTGCAATTCAATCTGTTCCCTGATGAAAATCGGAAGTTTACGGTCCCAGTAATTTTCGAGAATAGCTTCATCAGTCACTTTTACTCCATTAAGGAATACAGTAACCTTATCGCCCTTCATGATAATATGAAAAGTATTCCACTCACCAATGGCATTATCGGCCACCTGAAGCGGCTTTGAAGGGTTCTTTTGGTTGTTGTATAATCCGCCTGAACCCACTTGCGCCCCTACTTCACGACGGGAAGTATCCCAGATTTGCACCTGTGGACTCCCCCTCAGGTAAATACCCGCATCACCTTGGGCAGTAATTTTCCAGTCGACAAACATTTCAAAATCACCATACTGTTTTACGGTACATAGGTTATCTCCGTGACCGGTAAAGATCAGTAGACCATCTTCAACCACCCAGTCGTTACCCGCACCAGCATTGGCTGCTGATTGTGCTTTCAGTAACTCTTCTTCAGTCATTTTTGCACGCGAAATGGGATTGCCAACCAAGCCTTTCCATCCGTTCAGGTTCTTTCCGTTGAAAAGACGTACCCATCCATTATCATAAGGGATAGCCTTCAGGTAATTTTTAAGCGTCTTGACAAGAACCGCACTGTCGACCCCACTGATAAGCGGCAGAGCCTGTTCCAGGGCTTCACGAGGTGCTACTCCCCTGATTGAAGGATCAGCAAGGGCATTTCTGGCCATGATGAGGGCAGCCTGCTTTTGCAGGACAGGATCACTCAGGTATTTTGCACATACCAGCAAAGCAGCGACACCCTTGATATTTTCCATCTGGTGAAGGGCTTGTCGCTTGTCGACCGGATTGTTTGCTTTCTCAATCTGGTTCTGCACATCCAGTAGATGTTGTACTTTATTTATTGGGGTAGCGGGTCTTAAAATAACCCATTCCGCAGTCTTGGGAGAGTTAGCGGATTTTTGGGCAAAATCAAGCGCCAATTTCAGTTGTGAAGCCAGCGAAGGAGAAGCTTTAATCAAAGCTTTTTCAAGTGCTGCAATTGCTGCTGGAGATTTTATTGTTGCCAGCGAGCGCATTGCACGTGGACTGTACTGTTCGTCTTTGAGCAAGTTAGACAGGTCTTTAACATTGGCCTCATCACCTAGTAATCCCATCATTTCTATAACAATATCCTTTGCAAGGAATGATTGGGCAACACTGACTCCCTGTTTGAGAACGGCAGCCGCCCTGGTAGATGAGGCTGGATTTGTGGCAGCCTGATGAACATAGGCAGACAGCGCAAATGAAGCACTGGTTCGCATGGAATCATCATCCAGCATTTTATAGAATTGTTTCCAAGAGCTGCTCTTCCACTCATTCATGTTTGAGAGGGTCTGAGCAACAGTATTTTTTTGCTGGTAAGGAAAACCTGATAAGGCTTCATTAAGGGATTGCTGAGCCTGGATTGCAGTAACAATGGAGACAAATCCAAGTATAAATAAGGTAACTTTTTTCATGTTCATCAGTTGGTATTAAATATTCCAGGGTGCACGCATGGGAGGATTGACCATCCGGTTCGCTTCATCATCCCCAATAAATTCCTGTAATACGGGATCAAACTTGAGGTTCCTACCAAGTTGAAGGGCAATCTTACCCATATTGATCATGGTACAGGAACGGTGTCCATTCGATTCATTGAGTGCAAATGGCTTCCTGTGCTTTACCGATTCCAGGAAATTCGTCACCTGCGGTTCAGGATCAGGCATCATAGCCAGCTTATCCTGGAGGTTGGGAATGGTTGACTTGAAACCATTGAACAATTTGCCATTAGGACCTTCGATATAGGCTACATCAGGATCCTTCGCTTCACCGTCAAGAATGATTTTGCAACCATCTGCATAGGTATAGGTGATTTTCCTGAAAGTTCCACAGGCATCAGGATGTTGCTGTTCCGCATCAACTTCTACAGATATCGGGCTTGTATCATCCTTCCCCAGGAAATACTGGATTGGGTCCAGATAGTGCTGCCCCATATCTCCTAATCCGCCGCCGTCATAGTCCCAGTAACCCCTGAATGTACCATGCACCCGGTGTGGATGGTAAGGCTTGTAAGGAGCAGGACCGAGCCAACGGTCATAATCAAGTGTATCTGGCACTTTTTGGGCTTCAAGTTTTGTTTTTCCAACCCAGTAGAATTTCCAATCGAACCCGGTATGTTTACTCACCGTTACCGTCAGCGGCCAGCCCAGAAGTCCGGATTCAACCAGTTTCTTGATAGGCTTAACGGTGGTTTTCATGCCATAAAAATTATCTTCAAACCGGAACCAGGTATTCAACCTGAACATGCGGCCATATTGTTTTACAGCCTCTACTACCCTTTTCCCCTCTCCGATTGTCCTGGTCATAGGTTTTTCACACCAGATATCCTTACCGGCCTTTGCGGCTTCGATGGCCATGATACCATGCCAGTGAGGTGGAGTAGCGATATGAACAATATCCACTTCAGGAAGTGCGATAAGTTCCCTGTGATCGTGAAACAATTTTACTCCGCCACCTATCATTTTTTCAGCAGCCTGTAAATGGAGCTTTTCCACATCACAAATGGCTACAACACGGGTGCCGGCATAGGGAATATGCCCACGCCCCATTCCACCAACACCAATTATACCTTTGGTAAGCTGATCACTGGGCGGAATGTAACCTTTTCCTAATACATGACGTGGGACGATAAAAAAACCAGCTGCCGCTGTGGCAGACTGTTGCAGGAATTTTCTCCTGCCGTTAGAGCTTTTAATTGGCATAATACAGCAAGTTGATTGTGTCTTAAAGATAAAGAACTCCGGTGAGTTGCTTGCATTTTCAAATAAATTTGTGCAGATTATTTCCATCAATGGCCAAAATGAGAATAGCCTACCTGATATTAACGCATAAACTACCATCCCAACTGAGGATATTGATTGACCTTTGTCAGCATCCGGAAGCTGATTTCTATATCCACCTCGACAAAAAAGTCAATCTCAAAGCATTCAGTGATTTGCTGACTGAAGAAAACATTTTCTTTATTCAAAAAAGGGTCCGGTGCAGGTGGGGAACATATAGTCTGGTGCAGGCAACAATAAATGGTTTGAAAGAAATTCAGGGAGCTAGTCTTGTAAAGTAGTGTATCCTGATGGGGAAATTCATTTACATTCAAGATTAATTTGAATGTAATAGTTGCATATTTTCAAAATAATCACAATATTCGCCTATTTAAAATTTATAACATAATATATTCTTGTTTGAAATTTACTACTAAGAGCAATGTGGAAAGAGCATAGAAATCAAAATATGCAAAGTCACATACAAAGAAATTACTAATATTTAAATCATATATATGTCATTCAAAGTTCTTGTCGCTTGTTATAGCAATTGGGATTCTTGCGCTGAGGTTCCTTTTATGCTAAAAAAAGGTGGATGCACGGTTGATGTTTTTTGTTCAAATAAATCATGGCTGATATCGAATAAATACTATGACAATAGGATAGAAAGCCCTGTTGAGCTAGTTCACTATAGAAAAGTTCTAATCGATTTAGTTGATAAGAACAAATATGATTGGGTAATACTTGCAGACGATGGACTTATTGGATATATGAACGAAGTGGTACAAATTGAACATTTTTCAAAAATCATGCCAATACAAGATATCAGCAAGAGAAAAATGCTGAGTTCCAAAAAGGGATTTTCAGAAATTTGTCAAGAAAATAAAATTGATACCCCAGGTTTTATAATCTACAACAACAAGCAGGATCTTGAACTAATAAGCAATTCATTAACTTTTCCTGTAATCAATAAACTTGATTTCAGTTGGGGGGGAACAGACATGTTTATTAGTCACACCATGGAAGAATTTGAATCAAATCTTCACAAAATTCCTGAAAATAAGAATGTTATTATCCAGGAATATATCAAAGGAGAGGAGATCAGAGTTGATGCATTATTTTATAAGGGGGAAATGATGGCATATTTTTCTTCGAATGTCTTACAAGTATCAGCAAATGAATTTTCCTATAGCACACAAAGATCTTACTATGAAAACAAAGATATTGATCCACTACTCAGAAAAATAGGTAAAACTCTAAAATTAAATTCATTTGTTAATATATGTTTCCGTTATGATATTCTAAAGTCAATATATTACTTAATTGAAGTTGATCCTCGCCCCAACTCATGGATGCCTTACTCAAGATTCATTGGCCGTTACCATTTTATAAAAGCAATTGAAAAAATTGTAAGTGGCCAATTAGAAAATAGTTTCAATAGTATGGAAATACTAAAAGAAAGAGTTGAAGTAGCACTATTCTACAAAGACCTCCATAGAATACTTTGGCAAAAAGATATGAAAAGTATCATGATTTGGCTTCTAAACCTAAAAGGATATTGGAAATTTATTCCTATCTATGACCTAAATCTAAGTAAAAGAATCGTGAATGAACTTTGGAATCAAATCATTATGTATTATGTTAGGAAACTGATAGGTAAAAACAAATAATTGGCTGCTAATTTGACAATATTATTTAGTTTGCTTTGCATATTCTCATATGGTGGATATATAATACCAGCATGGCTTTGGATGAAAATAAGTCCAGCGCCAAAATGGGTTAAAAGTAACGTCTTACCAACAGTCACATTTATTGTTGCTGCATATAATGAAGAAGATATTATTGAAGAAAAAATCAGTAACAGTCTCAGCCTTATTTACCCAAAAGATAAGATAAATTTCTTATTTGTCACAGATGGTTCAACTGATGCTACAGTGCCATTGATTAGCAAATATCCAGCAATCCAAGTACAGAATCATACTGAAAGGGATGGCAAATCTATGGCTATCAACAGGGCTATGAAAAGGGTAAAAACAGACGTAGTGATATTCTCCGATGCCAATACTTTTTTAAATGCAGATGCCATTATGTTCATCGCAGAAAAATTTCGTGATCAATCAGTTGGTGGAGTTGCCGGAGAAAAAAAAGTGTTTCGGCTGAAAAACGGAGGAGCTAATACTGAAGCGGAAGGATTGTACTGGCGATATGAATCCTGGTTAAAACAATTTGATTCAAACTTTTACTCAACAGTTGGGGCAGCGGGTGAACTTTTTGCCATTAGAACTAAATTGTATACACACACCCCTAAAGAAGTATTACTAGACGATTTTGTTATATCCATGAGAATTTGTTTGAAAGGATTGAAAATTGCTTATTGTAAAGAAGCCATTGCCGGTGAATATCCTTCAGAGAATCTCGGTGAAGAACAAAAAAGAAAAAGGAGAATAGCTACCGGGGCTTTTCAATCTGTTTTTCTTTTAAAAGAACTATTTTTATTCTGGAGACATCCTAAATTAACTTATTTATATATTTCTCATCGCTTCCTGCGCTGGATTATTTGTCCCTTTCTTCTCCCTTTAATATTATTTACAAATTTCATCGTTTTAACACAACAAAATCATTGGTTCTTCATAACATTATTCGTTGCACAATCCTGCTTTTATCTGTTGGCTTTAAAAGGAGCATGGTTGGATACAAAAAACAAGAAGCATCCATTATTCAGTATTCCGTTTTATTTTTTATTCATGAATTTGAACATGTACTTTGGCCTGATCCGATTCTTATTTGTATCTCAAACAGGTATTTGGGACAAGGCAGTAAGGGTAAATAAGTATAATTAATTCATTTTAAATAATTGATTGTCACAACTTTGTGATATTTAAATAACTATATAACCTTCTACTTGCGAAATTCAACTTTTTTAGACAGATTTGTAATCCCTATCCAATCTCCTGTGACCTTTTTAAAGTCAATCTAATTTAGTACACTCATGGAGTTGGTTTACCTATTTAACATTCTTCTGCGAAACAAATGGACTATCCTCAAAGCAAGCCTGATTACTTTAATAATTGGTTTTCTATTCACATTCACCATTAAGGAAAAGTATAAATCTCAATCGCAGATTTCTACTGGTTTTACCCTAAGTCAAGAAATCATCTTATCAGATAATATATTCGACCAAAGTCAAATAAATGTAAAATTCAATAATGTAATTGAAAATATAAAATCTCCGAAAGTATTGAACTTACTCATTTATAGAATCGTCTTGAATGAACTACTTTCGACAGATCCTGAAATGCAAAATAAAATTCAAGAAACATTTGCTGAGAAAGGATTAGAAGGCTTAACATTGGATAAATCAATAGACATATTAAATCGCAGTTATGAACAAATGTTGCTGCTAGATTTAAAAGACCCAGATCAGAAAAGTGTCAATACACTTATTTCTAAACTTGGATACAATACTAACAACATAAAGGAAAATCTGAATGTAAAAAGACTTGAAAAAACGGATTACATAGATATTACCTTTATTTCTGGCAAATCTGAATATTCTGAATTTATTGTAAATGGTGTAATCAAGGAATTTTTAAGGTATTATGACAATTCTATGAGATCTAGATCAATTGGGTCTATAACAACTATAGATTCAATTGTTAAAAAGAGAAAAGAGGAGCTTGATGAAAAAATCCGTATTAAAATGAATTTCATGCGGGATTCTTTTTCAGTGAAAATTGATCCCAATGTTGTTGGCGCAAGTAAAATGACACAAGCAAGTTCTTATGAAACAAGTCTTGCTGAAGAGTTAGCCAGAGAACAAAGCATCAATTATCAGGTTACCGAAATTGAAGCCCAGTTATTAAGTCTGCCAGCACCAAACGTAAATGCACCTAACCCAGAAAACAGTAACAGACAATTTGCGGAAATTAGACGCCAGTATAACGACTTGTATGACAAATACATGAAAGAGGGAGGAAATGATCCCCTAAAAAAGGCACAGCTTGATGATTTGCAGAAAAAAATGCAAATAGCAGCGAAAGCACCAAATACAACCAATCCAGGTACCACAACATCTCAAGCAAATTTGAGAAACACACTCATTCAGAAAAAAATTGAACTTGAAGCTAGTTTGAAGTCAACCACATCAAAAATTGCATTTTTTAGACAAAAATTAGCAAGTACTGCAGGTACTGCTTACACAAAAACCACGGGTAACAGTTCAGCTGCAAGATTAGAACAATTAGACAAAGACATAGAATGGGCCACTGGTGAATATATGAGTGCAAAAGAGCGTTCAACAAAAGCCAGCAGCGTAACAGATACAGGAATTTCTAATTTCAAACAAACGCTATTCGGTCAAGTTGCACTAAAACCCGAGGCAAGTAACAAAATAATTATCATTTTACTTTCTGGTTTTATGGGTGCAATTATTAGTTCGCTATTCTTCATTATCCTTGCATTACTAGATCAATCAATTAAGAACCCAGAGCAATTTATTAGAATGACTGGGCTGCCATTACTGGCAACTATTAACTTCATTGATCTAAAGGATAAAAATTTAAAGGATCACATCACAGGTTTTAATCAGGAACAGGCCAATAGAAGTAACAAATTCAAGGAGTTTTTCAGAAAATTTAGGTATGAAATTGAAAAAAGTGGTAAAAGAGTTATTCTTTTTACCAGCACTGAACCTCAGCAGGGCAAAACTACACTGATACAAGCATTGTCACTCAGTTTAAGCCTGAGTAATAAAAAGGTTCTTATCATTGATACAAATTTTTGTAACAATGATCTTACAATGTATAATAATGCTAAACCAACGCTTGAAAACATTATAATTAAATCTGGAAAACTTGACAAGGAAGATATTCTGAAATATGTTAGTCCCAACAGATTTGAGAATGTCGACATCATAGGTTGTCGGGGAGGGGATTATACACCATCAGAAATTCTTCCTAAAGACAATATACTTGAGTATTTACCAGAATTATTGAAAACCTATGACTTCATATTGCTTGAAGGAGCACCTCTTAGCGGTTTTACGGATACAAAAGAGCTGGCTAAATATGCAGAAGGGATTATAGGTATTTTCTCAGCGAGTATGATTATTAAACATTCTGACAAAGAATCGATTAAATTCTTCAAAACAGTAACTGAAAAATTTATCGGAGCTGTACTGAATAAAATTTCAAGCGAAGAATTAGAGATTAAAAATAAATGATGAAAGGCCGGGATATTTTAATGATGAGTTTACAAAATTGGGGAGATGCTCTCGGGAGTAACTCATACAATTTGGCCTTGGAATTCGCAAAACAAAACAGGGTTCTTTATATAAACAGAGCACCAGACAGAATTAATCAATTTAAAAATTTAATCTATACCAAGAAAAAAATTAAAAATGATGACTGGATTTCTAATCCATCTACAAACTTATATGTACTGAATATCCAATCCGTGATGGAGTCAATCAACTGGCTCCCCAAAAAACCATTTCAAATATTAAACTATTATAACGGAAAGAAGCTTTCGAAAGAAATAAAGCAAGCAATATTAAAATTGGGAATGAATAACCCAGTATTGTTTATTGACAATGATTTTATAAGGGGTTTATACCTGAAAGAATTAATCAAACCAAGCAAATTCATTTATTATATAAGAGATAACCTGTGCACACATGAATATTTCAATAAACACGGAAAAAAATGTGAAGAGCAAATTGCTACTAAAGCCGATCTGATTGTTGCGAACTCTCCATTTCTCGCTAATCTCATGAAACCTTTCAATAATAATAGTCATGACATTGGGCAGGGTTGTGACTTTAATCTATTTCAGGAAGGTGTAGCTGAAATACCAGAGGATTTTCCTAAAAACAAATATCCAACCATAGGTTATGTGGGCAATATTGTATCATATCGACTGGATATAAAACTACTGGAATCTGTTTGTAAACGACGAAAAGATTGGAATTGGGTTTTTGTTGGTCCTTTAGATGAAATATTCCAAAAATCAGCTCTTAAAGAATATCCTAATGTATATTTCCTTGGCCCAAAACCTGAAAAGGAAATATGGAAATATATTTACCATATTGATGTTTGTATCAATCCCCAATTGATTAATGGCATGACGGAGGGAAACTATCCGAGAAAAATTGATGAATATCTTTATATGGGCAAACCAGTAGCTGCAACTAAAACTGCCTTTATGTCTGGATGGTCTGAAATTGTCTCATTGTTTAATGATGAAAATGAATTCGAATCTTGCATCCAAGAAATTTTAGAGTACAAATTTGACAATAAACTAATTCAAAAAAGAAAAGCATTTGCGTCAAATCATAGCTGGGATAATTGTACTAATAAAATTTATGCCCTTTTAAAAAATTAGTTCATGATAAATAAAGAAAAAAAACAAAATTTTCATCAACTATTTTTAAATATAATATTGGCGTTAATGTTAATCATAATATTCATCAAAATCATGTTTTTCTAGATTGAAAAAACTACTGCCACATAACATGATATTAAATAACAGGAGCATATTATTGTTTTCTGTATTAATCTGTATACCCTTAATTTACCTCATGAACGCTCATGGGTTAACCATTGGACTTTTGTCCATTTTTATTCTAGTTGGATTAATTACTGTTTTTTTATCACTTTACAAATATCAAATTGGGTTATATATAACTACAGCTTTGGGATTCTTGGTATTTACATTGAATAGATTAATTTATCAGGACATTCCATGGGGGACAATCATAGAATTACTGCTATTTTCATCTACAATAGGAATGCTAATATCTCAAAAATTAAATAATAAACAGCTTGGGCCCTATTTCAAAAAGCCATTTACAATCATATTTTCTATATATCTTTTCTATATGCTCATCAGCGTAGCCAATCCTGAGTTAAGTTCAAAGTCGGGTTGGATAAGTGAAATCAAGAGAATTTTATCCCTATATTGTTTCTTTTTGCTCATTTATATTGGATTAGATAATGTAAGAGAACATTACAAATATGCTCGTTTTCTAATAACCCTAAGTCTAATTGCTGCTGCTTACGGATGTTATCAACAATTTTTTGGATTTGCAGATTTTGAATTGAACTATATACAACAATCAGAATTAAGGAAAAATCTTTTATTCATGATTTCAGGAGTAAAACGAAAATTTTCATTATTTTCTGATCCTTCTAGTTTTGGAATCACAATGGCAGTAACTTCTGGGATTTTAGTCGCTCTTATTGCACAGTCAAAAATCAACAGAACTTCAGTTTTTTACATTTTATTCATGGGAATCTCTCTTTTGGGAATGGCTTTCTCCGGAACAAGAACTGCGTATCTTGCATTTGCTGCTGGCACAGTTTTTTTTCTTCTATTAACCATTAACAAATTAGCCACGAGAGTTTTAGGAATCTTTTTTTTAATTGGATTCGCCTTTATTATGGTTGTTCCAATTTATAGTAACCAAACTCTCAACAGGGTCAGAAGTGCATTTGACTTTGACAATGAAGCATCATTGAATGTACGAAACGTAAACAGAAAATCAATACAACCATATATGCTGACTCATCCCTTTGGTGGTGGACTTGGCACTACTTCAGGAAATGGCTTAAAAAATAATCCGAATCACTATTTGGCAGGATTTGAAACAGACAGTGGATATTTAAAAATCTCTACAGAGTTAGGCTGGATTGCATTAATTCTTTTGCTAGTTTTATATTATTCAATTTTAGCAGAAGGTCTGCACGTATATTTTAATACTGACAAACAAGAAATTAAAATTTTAATTTCTTGCTGTCTTGTGTGCATCTTTATTTTTACAGTTGCTCAATTTGCTCAAGTTGCTATTGGTCAATTTCCTGACTCGTTTTTATTTTATGGTTCTGCATCAATAATTTTAAAAACTTCACTAAACCTTCCTCAAAATAAAATAACATGAAAAAGCTACTTTCATTAATGCTTGTAAGCATTTCATTAAATGCCGGAGCACAATCAATTATCAATGACATAAGTAATCCTGGCTTTAGTCTACAGGACCCAGTAGCCGAAAAACTGGCAGAACTTAGCGTCAAAAATTATATGGTACAGTCTGCAGATAAAACAATAGATATGGCATCAGAAGATGTCAAAAAAGCAAAATCAGCTTGGTTAAATCATGTTACACCGAACTTTAACCTGAATGAATTTACGCTTGGCAGAACATTGGGAATCAATACTCAATTTAACACATTCTGGCCAAGATATAATATCAACCTTTCATTACCTCTTGGATTGTTTGCAGGCAATAAAAGTGCAGTGAACAAATCAAAAATTGCTGTAGAACAGGCCAAATTAAATCAGCAAACAATTATTCTGAATATCAAAAGGAATGTGAGGATTTTTTATCAAGATTACATAAGTAATAAATATCTTCTTGCATTGCAGGAATCATTGCTGCAGGATGAAAAAATACTACTAGACAGAGTTAATACCATGTTTGAAAACAATCAAGTTGACCTTGAAGTATTCACTGCTGCCACGAAGAAATACAATGATCTTCTTGCAAAAAAAATCAACTTGCTAAAAGAAATCAATTATTCTGTTTATAACCTGGAGGAAATTCTTGGTATGCCACTAGACATTGCCATCTCACAGGTTGCAGTTGTGAAACCACAATAACTAAATGGTACGTTTCATTTACATATACCTAGCAGCTCTATTAATCTCATTATCCGTTACGGGACAGCATCATAACATTAAATTTGCTACTGTAGAAGATGTTAAAACCATTCCCAATGCAAACATTGGAGATCTAATTGTGTTTGGTCCAACCCGGACAGATAATGAAAAAAAAATCATTTCGATAGGTGAAAAATTTGAGGATAAATTGTTGCCAGGTCAAAAAATACTGATTGCCGGGGGAGATTATGACGCAATCTGGATTGAATGCAATGCAGCTGGAACAGAAAAAAAGCCACTCGTTATTACAAATTTTCAAGGTCAAGTTAAAACAAAACATATCAAGATAGCGGGATTAAAGCACTTTAAACTATCTGGAAAGTATGATTTAAAAGCAAAAACCGGTGATCCCATGTTCAAGGGACATGCAGCAGGATATGCTTATTCACAGGGGAAGTATGGCATATTTATTGACAACCAATGGTTTAATACCAGTAAATTTTTACTTGAAATAACATCCAAGAAAATCAAGGGAACTGAATCACGACAAATGAGTTCAGACTTTGAACTGGAATTTATTGAATCAGGGAATGGAGGATATTCTAATGTAATCAAAGCGAATAATGAAAAATACGTCAGTGAAAATATAAAGATTCACGATTGCTACATTCATGATACCAATGGTGAAGGTATTTACATGGGCAATACCTCTACAAAAGGTGAACAGGGCATATTCAAAAATGTAGAAATCTATAATAACAGAATTTTACGGACAGGACTTGATGCGCTTCAGGTTGTGCAAACAGCAGGAGAGTCCAAAATACATAACAATGTGCTTGATGGTGGCATGAAATGGCGTTCATCATTTATGGATAGTCAGGATTTCGGTGCTTCCCTAAGCTTTGTCTCTGGTGGTGTTGAGATTTACAACAACATCATTATAAACGGAGGAAATGCCCTTTTTCAGGTATTTCTTGAAAAAGAAAACTGGTATAATCATCCAGGAAATTCAAAAGAAATAAGCATTGCGAATAATCTTTTTCTTTATTCAAGATCCGGACTTGGTGCATATATTGGTCCATACAAAGCCAACTTTGAAGGATTGACATTGAATATTTCAAACAATGATTTTGTTGGATCTGGATTTCAATACAACAAATTGCATGATGATAAGGATGAAGCAAAATACATGGTAATAGGCGGATATGCAGGTAAAGGATTTTTGAATAATAACAGGTGGAAAAAGGGTAACGTTAAAAAGGCTTTTTTTTCAACTAACTTTGAATCAAGCTATAAGAGTGAGCAAAATGAGCCTCTTGAAATTGAACAAGTTATTTTCGAAAATTATTCAACAAATGGATATGGCTTTAAATTCTTTGAATTCTGGACTGATAAATTAAATATTGGGAAAAATAAAGGGGATATTGTTTCATATCAGCCAGGTGATGTGGTTAGCTGGAAATCAAAAATTTATTTGTGCGTTAAACATCATTCAGCCGTTGAGCCCGGTATTCATTCCGATTGGGAAAAGTATTGGCGCCCATTAAAATTCAACAATGGTAAATCTTTTTATCCAGCAGATGATGTCAGAGTGAAAAAAGACAACTACCATTTCAAAAACCAAAGAGGTATTATATAAACGCTTAATTCCAGACTGTAAAGAAACCACCAGTCAATCTCAAGGGAAGGCGTTCAGCCAAATCACAATCAAATTTTTGTAATTTCTTTACTCGCTTGGTCAATAGAGAAAAAGGGAAAACATCCTCTAAAAAATTGGATTTACCCCAATATGAAATTTTGAATCCCGCATTGAACGCAAGCTCTGAAAGGGTTTTTACCGTAAAAAACTGAACGTGAGATAGATCATCAGCATCACTTTGTACTGTTGTTCCTTTGTACCCCAGCATTCCTTTAATCCAGTTTAAACCTTTCCAACATATTGGAAAATTCTTCATGATTTTCTGCACTGGTTTAGTAACAAACATTTCTCGTCCACCCTTCCCGTTTGGCACTGTTACTATCAACACGCCATTTTCTTTTAAAATTTGTCTCAATACTTTTAAAAGAATATCTGGATTTTGAAGGTGCTCCAAAACCTCACTACAAATTATTGCCTCATATTGATGTCCGTCTGCAACCAATTGTTCTGCACTTCTAACTTGAAACCTGACATTTGAAAATTTATTCAACATCTTTGCCTTTTCGATAGCCTTCTCACTCACATCAACTCCAAGCACATTGAAACCTGATGCACCAAGACTCCGGCTAATGATACCATTTCCACAACCAATATCCAACACTTCAGCAACTATTGTAATTGATTTTTGCAGCACAGAAGAAATGAATGCTAAACGTTTTTGATCTGTATATCTTTGAAATTCCATAATTAACTTATTAAGCATTCCTGATAAATGTCTTTTATTTTATTAGCCATGACGACTGAGTTATATTCTATTTCAACGGTTTTAATTGCCTGTGAGGATAGCTCTTTGAAAAGAAATTGATCAGAGACAACTTCAACAATACTTCTCCCGAGTTTTCTTGAAATACTATCAGACACATCAATTAACAGACCATTGTGACGATGCTGAATCAATTCCTTTGTACCATCTACTGCGGTAGCAATCACAACTTTACCCATTGACATTGCCTCTAGCAAAGCTATGGGAAGTCCTTCCCATAAGGATGGTAAAATAAAAACATCTGATGCATGATAAACACCTGGCATGTCTGTATAAAATGACTTAAGCCTGATACGATCCTTAGAAGACAATGTCTGAATTTTTTCTCTCACTTCATCTAATAACTCTCCATCACCAACCATAACCATAAAAATATCCTGAATTTGCTTGGCAACAAATTCAAAAGCCTCCAATGCTACGATAGGTTGTTTTTGAATGGTCATACGGGCTGCATACAAAATTAATTTTGCATTGGAAGGAACTTCCCACTCCATCCTATAATCCCGAAACATCTGCGATATGGAAAATTTTTGTATGTCAATTCCATTTTTGACAACTTTAGCTTTGAATCCTTTATATAAGGATTTACCTGTCAACAAGTTTGAATCTGATACACAAATATTTAATGTTGTGAGCTGGGTTATTATGCTTTCAGCCTTCCGCCTTAAGAAATTAATCAATGCTGATTGACTAGGATGAAATGACCAACCATGAATGGTATAGATTACTTTTATTTTTAGGAGTCTTGCCAGTATAATGATAAATGCGCAGGCCCTTGAACCATGCGCATGAATTAAATCAATCTGCTCTTCGATCAGGAACTTCCTTACTCTACTATAGAGTCCCCAATCTAGTGAGTTTTTAATGGGAATCACATGGACGGGAACATTCATGGCACGCAATTGCTGCACCATTGGTCCGTCTGTAAACGACAGTACATATGAAGATACGCTTTTGCCATCCAGCTTTTCAACCAGGGTAAGAACGTGAGATTCTCCCCCACCAATAAGCCCCTGCCGGATCACATGTAAAACCCTTATTGGCTTTGCAATACTCACAGATTATTATTTGGAATTGATTTGCCAGCCATCAGGGAGTTTTTCAGCTATTTCAATATTATCGAACTCCTTGCTTTTTCTTGCACCTACTACTTTTGCCCATTCAGCCATTTTTTTGATTCCGGCAGCAAGATCAATTCCTGTGGGAGCTCCAAATACCCTGTGAGCCTTGGTATGATCTGCATATGCATGCAATACTTCATTTCTGGCAGCAAGATAATTGATGTTTGTGTCAACATTAAATTGTCTGCAAACTACCTGAGCCAGTTCATTGACTGTATATGGCTGGTCAGCACCAATATTAAAAACTTCATTGTATGCAGCCGGTACATCAACACATTTTGCTATGGGGATTGCCACATCATCTATGTAACTGAACGCCCTTGTTTGCATGCCATCACCAAATATCGTCAATTGCTTGCCTTGCATAATCTGATTCATGAAAATGCCGATAACATTTCTGTATTTATCTCCTATGTTCTGATTTTCACCGTAAACATTGTGTGGACGAAATACGACATAATTCAATCCAAACATTTCGTGTGCAGCTTTCAAATCCATCTCTACTGCATACTTTGAAACACCGTAGGGATCTTCAGGTTCAGGCTTCAGGTCTTCTGTCATAGGCAGTTGACCTTTCCCATAAACTGCAATGGAAGATGTAAATACGAAACATTTTACTTTATGCTTAACCGATTCATTGATGAGGTTAATACTGCCAATAAGATTTGTATTGTAATTAAACCTTCTGATAAAGTGCGAAAGTCCTTCAGCTGCATATGCAGCAAGGTGGTAAACATAGTCAAATTTATACTGCTCAAAAAGACTTGTCACGAGCAGGTGATCGGTAACACTTCCCTGAATAAAATGTGCACCTTCGGGAATATGATCTTCAAAGCCGCCACTGAGGTCATCAAGTACAATAACTTCAAATCCCATCTCAAGACAATATCTGACTACATGAGAACCTATAAACCCGGCACCACCTGTTACTAACACATTTTTTTTCATATTCTATCTTTTGACGATTATAATTTCTCGACCCACCTGCTGTACCATAGTTGAAATGAAAGCAACTGCCACAGTTTCTGAAACTGAATCCGCTCACCCCGAAGGTATTGATCACGCAATAACACAATGGGTCCCGGATCAAATAAACCTGTTTTTGTCAACTTCTCAGGAGATAAGTAATATTCCAACAGTTCTTTCAATTCATCTTTAAACCAAACTGTTAGAGGGGCTATGAATGGCTTCTTAGGCCTCTCCATCAATTCTTTTGGTATATACCGATGCACTACTTCCTTCAGCAACCATTTCGTTTTACCTTGCCTTATTTTGAATGATCCTGGCAACTGAGCAAGGAATTCCACAAGGTTTACATCAAGCATGGGTTCACGACCTTCCAGCCCCACAGACATTGTTGCCCTGTCAACTTTATTGAGGTTGTTACTCACCAGAAAAGTTTTGAAATCCAACGCAAGCAAGTCATTGAGTATATCATTATGGTTACCTGCCCTGCAGTTTCTATCAAATTCCGTTACATAACGATCAAATTCAACACCAAGGAAAGAATTGACTTCCTTTTCAGTGATGTACTGGCTGATATACCTTACTGCCTGAACAGGATCTTTGGCTTTCCAAATAAGCTTAAACTTTTCATACCGGGTTGCAAAGTTATAACTGTTCCTGAAAAAAGGAAGATGATCAGGATTTATCAAAGACATAGTACTGCTCAATGCACCCTGTAGCCAATTCGGTAATGAACCAGTATAATTCTGTGCCTGTTTAAACTTATGATATCCTCCAAAAATCTCATCACCGCCATCAGCACTTAGTGCCACTTTTACCTGCTTTGATGCGAGCTGACTAACCAAAACTGTTGGCACAGTTGAATTATCTGCAAACGGTTCATCATATATTTCAGGCAACTGAGGTAAAACTGCTGCAGCATCTTTAGCAGATACATACCATTCGGTATGATCCGTTCCAAGAAAATTGGCTATTTTTTTTGCTTCAGGAGCTTCATTGAAACTGGCTTCCTGAAAACCGATTGTAAATGTCTTTAGCTTCTCAGTTCTATCAGACTGTAACAGAGCGGCTACACTTGAGCTATCGTATCCTCCACTCAAAAACACGCCAACCGGAACATCAGATACCATGCGGTAGGCATAGGCCTTTTTCATGATTGATTCAGTCTGAAGGATAGCGTCTCCATCACTCAGATTTAATTTTGGCTTTGCATAAAAATCATCTATGTTCCAGTAACAGACCTCAGTCTGGAAACCAGATTTCAAATCAACTGACATCCAATGTCCGGGTAATAATTTTCTCGTATTTCTGAAAATAGAATAAGGCGCAGGAATATAACTATACTGAAGATAAAGCGCCAGGCTATTGACATCAATCTGTTTCTCAAATTTTGGATGCCTGTGAAATGATTTTAATTCTGAAGCAAAAAGTATGAGATTATTATTACTGTATATGTGCAAAGGTTTCACACCTGCCCTGTCTCTTGCCAAAAAAAGTTTTTCCTGCCGGCGATCCAGTAAGGCTATCGCAAACATCCCGTTAAAACGATGAAGCATGTCCATCCCCCATTTGTCATAGCTTTTCAGAATCACTTCAGTATCGCTGGATGAGTCAAATGTATAACCACAGTTTTCTAATGCTGCCCGGACCTCCATGAAATTATAAATTTCCCCATTATAATCAACGGTATAGTCACCAAAGTGCATGGGCTGATGCCCGGATGCTGATAAATCCAGTATCGATAATCTGCGCTGACCAAAACCAACCTGTAAATTAGGAAAATCATAGACTTCACAACCCATGTCATCCGGCCCTCTGTGAATTAAAGCGTCAGTCATCTGTTGCAAAACTGCAGCTGATGTTTGTTTATTAAAATCCAGAAAACCAGCTATTCCACACACAACTTAATGATTAAAAGTAATTTCATTATTGAAATGCCATAAGATACCTTTCCAAAATGATCTCAGATGTTGAAATTGTTTATTGAATATGAATTTCAGGGTGTTCTTGGGTACCGTGAATAAACTGAAATAAAGCAGAAAAACTGAGCGCTGAAAGAAGTTCATATTTCTAACCATGAATAAAATGCGGTTCCGGGTATGATAAAAAGCCTTGAACGGACTCTCCTTTCCGGTAGTCATTGATTCCTTGTGGTAGATGAGTGACTTTGGTTGATAATAAATCTTATATCCCGCCCTTTTGATCTGTTCACTCCAATCAAGCTCCTCATAATAAATGAAAAACTCATCTGGAAGCATCCCCACTTCATCGATCACCTTTTTAGGGACCATCATGCCACCTCCATGTGCATAATTCGTAATCCTAATTTTTTCGTACTGACCATTATCCTTCTCCCTGCAACCAACCATACTGTTTCTTCCAGTAAACGGATTAACAAGATTATACCCTGCATATTCAATTATACCTTTGTGAAAGAAATAATGGAATTTTGGACTAACCATCCCGGCGTCCGGATATTGCTGAAAAACCTCGATTAGACCCTCAATCAGTCCTGGGGTGAACTCCGTGTCATTATTTACAATAAACAAATATTCGCCTTTCGCCGAGCTTATACCAATATTGTTACCTCCGGTGAAACCAAGGTTCCTGCCATTTCGTATCACTCTAACATCCGGCTTTATTGACTTGAATGCTTCAGTGGGATCTTCCTTTGAGCCATTGTCTACAACAATCACTTCAAGGTTAGGGTAATTACATTGCGCATTAATTGACCTTAGAAAATCACATGTAATGGAGGTGGTATTCCAGGTTAAAGTAACTACTGAGACAAATGGATAAGAGTTTAAAGACATTAAAAGACAATATTAGGGTACGTAAAAATAATTATAATGCTCAGAAAATCAAACAATTAATTCATGAGTCAGATTCCTGGAATAACGCAAGCGGTGTCAGCATCATGATTTTAAGATCAAGAAAAAATGATCTTTTCTTTGCATACAGTATGTCCAGGTTAATACGCTCATTTGCAGACATTTTCTCATATCCCCGCTTGGTAACCTGCCACAATCCAGTGATTCCGGCTGGGGCCATGAATCTGGGAACAAATGCATTGGTTGTAAGAGAGGAAGCTTCGTATAGTGGAAGTGGTCTGTTGCCTACAAGAGACATATCCCCTTTTAATACATTAAACAACTGTGGCAATTCATCTAAACTTGTTTTCCTCAAGAACTTACCCACTTTGGTTATGCGAGGATCATTGATTATTTTTAAAAATTTTGCCTGACTATTTTCACTTGCATCATACTGATTCAGATGATTGAGAGAATCAATTAACAAATCAGCATCCATACACATGGTTCTGAACTTGTATAGTTTAAAAACTTTATACCTGCATCCTGCTCGTAATGAAGTATAAAACACGCTTCCACCCGAATCAAGCTTTATTGCTAAAGCAATAATGATTAAGATTGGAAAAGAAACAACAATAAGCAACAATGAAATAATAATATCGAGCGATCTTTTAAAATATTCAGACTGATACATTTGATTGAATTCTTCCTTTAAAACCAGTTCTTTATCAAGATGGGGTATTGGAGGATGATTCTTTACCTTTTTTAAAAATGAAACTTTATTTGCAATTAATTCATAATTTTCATCCAACTCCATGACATCATCAATCATCTCTTTTTGAGATAAAGATTGAGCCAATTCAATAGATAAATGTTTGGCATTGTAAATTACTGGAATCTCAGAGCATCTTTTCATCGCTTTTAAAGAAACAATGAAAGAAACAAATTCTGCCCTGTGAAATGGTACATCAATCAAAATAGCGTCAGGTAATGGAAGCAATCCGGATAAAGATAAATTCACAATTCTCAAAGCCTGATCAAAACTGGTTACTGGCAGATCAAGGTCCGGTTGTAAATCATAAAATTCATTTGCAAGCATCGACTCCTTTATATGAATGAACTTCAGAGCGCTGACTGCTTCATTCTTCTCAAGTGTTATATCACCAACTTCATCCTTAAAAAAGGCAAACTGATTATGATTTATTGAATTCATGTGAAGGTGGATTAAAAATTATGGTCTTATTGGAAAACTTAAACTCACTGGCATCAACATTTTATCTATATGTTGTAATAGCAACACTGGATTGAAAGGCTTTATAAATATTTCATCCAATTTAATTCTTGACAATTTTGATAATAATAAATTCAAATCAGATGATGTCAGCACTATAATTGGCTTATCATGTATCAAACTTGATTTAACATGCAAAATAAAATCTATCGCATCCTGCTCAAATAAATCTGTATCAATGAGAATCAAACTCAAAGATAACTGCTCTTTGATCATCCTTAAGCCCGAAACAGGATCAGCAGCCAGGAATACATTGTATTTGTCTGACAAGACTGTTTTTAAAATATAATTGAATGGTTTATTACCATTGATACTTAAGATAGACCTCCTCATAGACAGTTTGGTTTTTGGCAATTATTTGTAACTACAGCCAATGTAAATTGACCATGTCAGGTATTCCAAAAAGGATAATGAAGAGGTTTTACGCAGGAATGGACCAGAGCGGTTTTAAAAGGAGATTGGAGGATTTAATCACTATTGAATGCGTCTATACAAATATATACAAAAGTTATATTAAAAAATCTTGGTATTGTCATTTTATTATCAACTTTTCCAAAACTATTAATACCAGCATGCTATACAAATAGAATATTGTGCAATTAGCAAAAGAATTTTACCAAATGCAATAATTAGTGAAATTATTATCAAATATTACCCCATTTAGGGTACTCCGTATTCGAAATTTTTGAATTATCAGATTACTTCCATCCGAAATAATTCCGGTTATTGTGGTAACAAATATCAGCTACCATTTTACCAATAGACTTAACATCATTGGGCAGTTCTCCCTTTACAACTTCCTCTCCCAATAAATTACACAAAATCCTCCTGAAATACTCGTGTCTGGGGAAAGAGAGAAAACTTCTTGAATCAGTAAGCATGCCCACAAACCGGCTTAACAACCCCATATTACTCAGAATATTAATCTGACTGATAATACCATCTTTCTGATCATGAAACCACCAGCTGGCACCAAACTGCAACTTCCCGGGAAAAGAGCCATCATTAAAGTTCCCAATCATGGTTGCCATGACTTCGTTATCTGCCGAATTGAGGTTATAAAGTATCGTCTTTGTCAGTTTATCATCCTGATCAAGTTGATTCAGGAACTTCGACAAAGGTTTACCATGATTGAATACGCCAATCGAGTCCCACCCGGTATCTGGACCCAGTTCTTTCATTTTCCGGGTATTGTTATTGCGCAATGCGCCGAGGTGAAACTGCTGCACCCACCCCTTTGCATGATCCCATTCAGCAAATTGAATCAACATACCCGATTTAAACTGGCGAATTTCATGCTTTGTCAACGCTACTCCTGCCAAAAGTTTAATGAATATATTTTCCAAATCATCCCGGGAATAATCTTCAGCATAGATCTCTTCAAGTCCATGATCAGAAACAGAACAACCCATTCCAGCAAAGAAATCATGGCGCTGCTCCAGGGCATCTAGGTACGACTGAAAGTCATTGATATTAATACCAGATACAATTTCTAGCTTGCTGATATATGCTAAAAAAGATCTTGTATCACTAACTTCCATGGCCTTATCGGGTCTGAATGAGGGCAACATTTGGATACCCGAACCAGAAGACTGCATTGCTTTGTGATAAGCAAGATCATCCAGCGGATCATCAGTTGTACAAACCAACTGCACATTCATTTTCCTCAATAAATTCAAAGTGGAAAATTCAGGTGTATGTAACAAAGCATTACAATGCTGGTAAATTTCCTTGGCATTCTCGGGAGACAATATTTCTGTAACGCCGAAGTAACGCTGAAGCTCGAGGTGCGTCCAGTGATACAATGGATTTCTCATGGTATATGGAACCGTCTCAGCCCATTTCTCAAATTTTTCCCAGTCCGTTCGTATACCTGTGCAATAACTTTCATCAACTCCATTGGTACGCATAGCTCTCCACTTATAATGATCTCCGTGCAGCCACACCTCACTTAGGTTATTGTACTTTCTGTCTTCTGCCATGTCTTTCGGACTAAGGTGACAATGGTAATCAATAATTGGCATGGGAGCCGCATAAGTATGATACAATACCTTAGACACTTCATTGCTCAATAAAAAATCCCCGTCCATAAAATTTTTCATATCCCTGCTGTATAATTTTCTAAAACTGAAACTATCTTATTTTCTGATAACGATGAAACCAAATGAATCAATTCATGTTCCAACCCATCAATTTGCGATAAATCTATGCCCCACTTTGCTTCATCAGCTATGACTGTTTCAACATCTTCAATCGGTATTCCCTCAAATACCATAAATGCTGCTAATCCGATTAACATCCCTTCGGGTAGCTTTTTATACCGCTCAGCATACTGCTTAATCAAGGGCATGCATCTTACTTTCATTTTTAATGCAAACTGAGCTGAAATACTTTTCCACTGGTGCTGGAGATAGGGATTACTGAAACGGTCAAGCACGTTTCGTGCAAACAGATTGGCCTCTTCCGGAGTTATAGACTCACCCTGAATGGAAGCTGCAATTTCCTCCAAAGCAAGTCTTTTGATATATGCTGAAACAATGGGATGCTGCATGGACTCCCTTACGTAATTAAGTCCGGCAAGCATGGAAACACCGCAGGAAAATGAATGACTTGCATTCAATAATCGGAGCTTAAGTTCTTTGAACTTTTCTATGGATGGCACCACCATGCAACCTGCCGCTTCATCACAAAATGAAAGCACCTCCATTACCTGTGGTTCCGAAGATTCGATAGCCCAAAGTCCAAAAGGTTCAGCCATGATCATAAGCTTGTCTCTGTACCCCAAAAACTCTTCAGCCTGTTGCTGATCCGCCTCACTGAGTTTCCCTGGAACAATCCTGTCCACAAGTGTATTACAGAAATAATTTGCTTGCAAGAGCCAGTCCTCAAACTCAGCTGACAATTTATTGAATCCACTAACCCGCAGCAATACAGTTTTCAAAACATCAGCATTATGCTCAATCAATTCAGCCGGAATGATAACCAGTCCCTTTGATTTATCACCATTAAAATGCATAAACCTGGTGTACAGTATCTTCAATAATCGTCCGGGAAATGACTGCGGAATATTTTCAAGAATCAGCTCTTCCTGATAAATCATTCCTACTTCAGTTGTATTTGAAGTTACAATCTCGAGGTCTTCCGAAACAGCCAAGCTCAATACCTGACTCCAATCACTTGCAGCCGATAGAACCCTGCTTATGCTGTTATTTACTTTGTACGCTTCAACGAGTTGCCCATTTCGTATACCCTTGAAACAAACCGTATAAAGACAATCCTGCTCGTTAAACTCATCCACTCCAGCACTTGCTGTTGATTTCACAACCACGATCCGTCCATTAAACAAGCCTTTGTTGTTGGCTTCCTGAATATACTGATCCGGGAGACCTCTAAGTAACACACCGGTTCCAAATTGTAAGACTTTCTCAGGTAATTCAAATTGATTGAAATCAGGAAGTTCAGGGTGATCTCCTGGATGTAATTCCGACAAAATACTTTTATTCAAATGCTTCATATCCTTATTTTGTAACCTGCTTTAATAACCAATCCACCAGCTCAGTTGCCGCACTAAAATTCTCAAAATCTGCCGGCAACCTTCTTCCATCCAGATATTCATTGTAAATCCATGGGTCACCCAATGCAAATACAGTTCCTTTCCCAAACTTACTGATTGCCATTATGGACTGTCCATCTTTTGAAGCAATTTCCTGTGCAGATCCGCTTAATTTTAAAGTACTCAACTCCTTGATAAAAAGCTTTTTACTTTTCCCAAAAACAGGCGACCCATCAGGGGTATTCACTACGCCCATTTCAAACTGGTCTTTCAAAACAGGATTGAATAACACTTCATTGAATGCTATGCCAAACATTTTGGAAAGTGTATTGAATTGTTTGATTTCATTATTAGAAGAGTCATTTCCTAAAAGCACGAGAACACCTCCATCAGCAACCCAATCACGGATGGATGCAGCATCAACTGGATTCATGAAGTTGGGCTTCGCCGTTTCTTTTTGGGTATCCGGATCAACCATAATGTAAATGCTGGCATCCTTCAATGATGCTGCTGTTGGTTGTGCTGAAGCCAGTATAGTTTCAGCTCCGTATCGTTGAAATATCTTCCCGAACATAGAATACCCGCCATTGTCGCGTTCGTCCCACACATAATGCCATTTTTCCTGTTTGCCGGATGGTCCCAGACGCCATTCATTGTTAAAATAATTATCCAGGTATACTTTTTTTCCCGCAGCAACATTACGCTTTGCACCAAACTCCATTTCAGCCGCACAGAGGATGAATGCACCCATGCCTTTGGGATCATTGTTGATAACGGGTTCAGACATGTAATACGAGAAACTACCATCTCTGTATGGCTTTCCACCAAGTCCGGATACAGATACAGTACCTTTCAGGTGGACTGACCCTGCAGAGTCTAAAAGGAAGGCTTTTTTAATCCCTTCGTATGCCTTATTGGCTGCATTATGATATTGAGCCGGAATATATCCAAGCCTGCTTGCTCTGGCAAGCGTATACGTAATCATACTGGAAGCAGAAGCTTCAGGATAATTGGGCTTTTTCCCAATCATATCCACAATATCATACCATAAACCGGTAGCAGGATCCTGAACCTTTACCACAGCCTCAGAAAACCTGTTCAGGATTCCAATCAATTCTTTTCTTCCCGGATGTGTTATCGGAAAATGTTCCAAAACATCTACCAGTGCCATGCCGAACCAACCCAGACTCCTTCCCCAAAAGTGTGGTGAAACCCCGGATTGCCTGTTTGCCCATTGTTGTTGTCTGCTTTCATCCCATCCATGGTAAAGGAGGCCGGTTTTGGCATCACTGGCATTTTTCTCCATCAACCGAAATTGCAGCACGATGTCATCAAAAATCTGATCTTCCCCAAATACTTTGGCATATTCAGCCATGAAAGGCTGGCCCATGTACAATCCATCTAACCACATTTGATGTGGATAGATGGATTTATGCCAGAAGCCACCTTCTTTTGTGCGAGGATGTGTTAAAAGCTGACTACGAAGCAGCTGGACAGCTTTTTTGTATTTTTCTTTTCCTGTTACCTGGAAGAGCATCAGCAGTATCTTACCATTATTCACATGATCAATATTGTACTCATCTTTTTTATACCCTTTGATTGAACCATCTTCTCCCACATATTGATCCATAGATTGCTGCACATAAGTAAACCATTTGCGCTCACCAGTAGCATTCCATACCTCATCTATCCCTTTTAAAATAACCCCCTGATCATATCGCCATTTGGATTGTTTATCACCCGCAAGCAAAAATGAATCCGGCCATAGTCGCATTGCGGTCTCAGACATAAGCTGACTCAATGGCTTTGTAGCATTCGAATATGAGCTAACACCATCGATGGTAATATCAGCTGTTTGTTGTGAAAGGATTGGCCTGGTAGGATCTTTGATATCCAGTTTGATATTTCTAAGGATGATGTTATTTGCTTCCTGCATTTCAATGCCCCTGACTGACCTGAATGCCATGTCTTGCAGACTTAGGTTATGAATCTGCATTTCCGGTAAGCCCCTGATGAAGATGGCTTTTTCTGCTCCGTCACAATAAACATTTCTAATCTTTATATTCCTGAAAACAGGTGTGGTTTCGTTCAGAGGTTTCTTTTCAATTACCGGCATCGCGTGTTGCTCACCAAATGGCAAAACAGGATCTTTTGCCATATAGTACATGTCGAACAAAATGGCTTCACCCGGAATATTTTTCACTTGTATATTGGAGATATCAATATTTTCAACAACACCACCTCTTCCCCTGGCAGTCTTGAAGCGCAACCCGATATCGGTTCCAATAAAACTGCAATTATCCACCTTTATATTCCTAACACCGCCACTCATCTCACTGCCCACTACAAACCCACCATGTGCGGAATAAACGGTGCAATTGCGAATGGTCACCTGCTGCGTGGGCATTCCCCTTTTTCTGCCAGCTTCGTCCCTGCCACTTTTCATGCACAAGGCATCATCTCCTACGTCCAGTGTTGCGTTTTCTATGAGTACATTTGTGCAACTTTCCAGATCAATACCATCCCCATTTTGGGCATACCAGGGATTTTTCACCGTAATCCCTCTAACTATGATGTTCTCAGACATCAGTGGATGAAGGCACCAGGCTGGTGAATTTTGAAAAGTCACTCCCTCTAGTAATACATTTTTACATTCAGTAAGCACGACCATATTCGGCCTCAGGAAATCCTTCACAGAAGCATAATATGCAGCTGTTTTCTCTGAACCAATCACGCCGGGGTTCTTTTCCGTACTTCCCTTAAGTGAAGAAGCAGTTGGGTACCAGGTTTTCTGGTCAGCCGACAAAAAACCGCCACCAGCCTGCAATTTCTTCCACTGGCCCTCTGTCATTTTCTCCCTTTTCACCATGCGCCAAGAATCTCCATTGCCATCAAAAATTCCTTTGCCTGTAATGGCAATGTTTGTTTGACCAGTTGCAGAAACAGGCGACTGGTTCCGCATCTGGGGTAAGCCTTCCCAATTGCCTTTTACAAGTGGATAATCATCAAAATCAGTGGTAAATACCAACATGGCTCCTTGAGCAAGATGGAGGTTGATATTACTTTTCAACACTATTGGTCCGGTTTTCCATACACCGCGGGGAACCAACACCACACCACCACCCCTTGCAGCAAGTTTGTCTATTGTTTGTTGTATTGCTATAGTATTTGAACTCAACCCATCACCTTTGGCACCATTAACCGCAATAGAGACCGTATCTTTTTTAAACACCGGAGACTTAAGTGTTAAGGGATTGTGTTGTCCAGTTACTGATGTTGCAAGCAAGACACAGACAGCGCCTGTAATTGATATAATTTTTTTCATTTGAAGATTTGATTTTTCGGATTCCATGTTCCAAAAATATTTTCTATGATTTACTGTTCTGAAATGAGTAAATATAATTTGCCAGTTCAGGTATTTTTAATCTGATTTCCTGCAAGATCTTTGTCTGTCTTTCAGGCAAAAAAGACATGAGCAGGAAGGCAACAAAAACCGCAAAAAATTTCATCGCAACAAGATACAGTTTTTATAAACTTCAATATTTTAAACCTCATTTTGTACCCCTTATTTTAACGCAATCGTTCCCGATAAAGATACCGTCAGTAGATTATCTGAAAATTATCCGGAGAATTGTATCTTCAGCTAAGTGAAACTTTCTGCTGTAACCATAAAAGATATTTCAAGGGAACTGAACCTCTCCACGTCAACCGTGTCAAGGGCCTTAAGAGATAGTCATGAGATCAGTATTGAAACAAAACAGCTCATCCTTGATTATGCCCGGAAAATCAACTATAAACCCAACAGGAATGCTCAAAGCCTGAAGGAAAAAAAGAGTCATTCCATTGGCGTCATAGTCAGTGAAATTGCCAACAGTTTTTTCTCCCAGGTCATCAATGGTATCGAATCAATTGCCAGTAAAAACGGCTACACAGTAAATATCTCACAAAGCATGGAATCTGCTGAACGTGAGCTGATGAACCTGGAATACCTTACTTCAAGTTTTATTGACGGACTGATTATTTCCGTTTCAACTGAAACAAAAAATCACCTCTATCTCAAGGAAGTTCATGAGAAGGGTTTACCTATCGTTTTTGTAGACAGGGTTATTGACGAAATAGAAACACATAAAGTTATTGCAGACAATTTCAAGGGGGCATACAAAGCCACAAAACACCTGATCAACAAGGGATACAGCAAAATTGCACTTGTATCCAACCATGCAGGACTTTCCATAGCCAAGGAAAGACTTGAAGGTTACAAAGCAGCGCTTTCAGAAGCGAAAATCCCTGTTAAAGACAATATGATTGTTTTTTGTGATCATGGTGGAATGCTTTACAGTGAAGTTGAGTCTGCCATGAACAGTCTGATGCGGTTACGAACTAAACCTGATGCCATTTTTGCAGGTTCAGACAAAATCACAACAGGCTGCATGCGTTTTATGAAAAATAAAAAAATCCGAGTTCCCGAAGACCTGGCATTAATCGGATTTTCCAACAATGACCTTACCGAATTGCTAAACCCTCCGCTTTCTGTGATCAAACAACCTGCATTTGAAATGGGGGAAGCTGCCATGACCCTATTATTGAGCATGATGGAAAGCAAGAGACCACAACAAAAATTTGAAACCCGTATTCAATCCACAGAATTACTGATCAGGAAATCTACCTAACCTGCTATCTGCCTGGGATATGCCTTTATGTCAATGATGGCTGGAGGTATCTCTTTTTCATTCCAATATTTGTGTAGTACGAGTGCAGCTCCCATCGCCGTGGCCTGTGGCACTTCTGATGCATAAACATCCTGTTCCGCAAAAGATTCCGCAAGCATTTGCATAAAAATAGGATTCCGGCTGAATCCTCCGTCTACGAGTATCTTTTCCACCGTACCATGCCTGAGCAATAACCTGGTGCTGGCAGACTGAAAACGAATGAGGAAGTGCATGAGGATGTAATAAGATAAATCCGGAGACCCCAATTCCATTAAATCCACACTATCAAAATCAGCATAGCTGGTCTTTTGCAACATGCTTAAACTTTGCTGATATAATCCCTCATCGAAGTTCATCGCCATATAAAAATCCACCGGTAATGCAAAATGTGCTGCAATTCGATTGACGCCGGCTTCATGAGCGGGTCCTAGGAAATACCTTGCGGCTTTTACTGGCTTGCCTGTGTACTGAAGGTAACACAAACAATCCTGTGCCAACTCTTCATCAGTTAGTGGCACCTGATCAAATGGATTCAGACTGATACTCCATGTTCCTGTTGAAATGAGTATGAATGGTTCCGTGAAGCTAACCAAGTATGGTATCAAAGCCGATGAGCTGTCGTGCAAACCTATGCCTGTCCATATTTCCTGACCATGTATATTTACCTGTACTGCATGATCGGAGGCTTGCATTGGCGCAAGAACATGAGATATGGCTGTTGATGCCACCCAACGGTGGTAACTACCACGTGTAAAATCCCACAGTTGCGTATGACAGCCAACACTGGTAATATCAGTTACTTTTAACCCTGTGAATAATCCGCTTATATACTGCGGCAAATGCAAGGCATAGGCAACTTGATTAAAAACATTGGGCTGCTCAGCCTGAAGTCTCAGCACCTGCAAGCCGGAATTGAGGCTCCCCAATGCAGGTGATGAAGTTTCCCGAACAAATACATCCTGCCCCCCGTGATCAGCATATAATTGATTTTGTAATTCCGAAGGGTATGGCTTCAGGTAATTATACAAAGGTGTAAGCGGTTCACCATTTTTGTTGATGTAAACAAAGCTGGCTCCGTAAGTTGTAAAATTGAGCGCTTCTATCTGGAATTCTTGTCTTTCAATCAATGCACTGACCATGTTTTTAACAGAACTGGTGAGTGCGTCAAGGTCTTCACAGGGAAATCCATCCTCATCTACACTTTCCTCCATCCGCTCTGTATGCTCATACACTACCCGGTACTGTGTATCAAAAAGGAGGATTTTTTTATTGGTTTTGCCAATATCCAGTACAGCTACAACAGGAATTCTTTCCATAAGGTATTCAATTTATAGTCCTGTTGCCTTTGACACAGCACCGCGTTCATCAATCAACATCTTCCTTACCTGCATAGACCTGTACGCACCCAGCGGATCAATTGCGGCTCCAGCGCGAAGCCTCGCTTCTGCAACAATAGCCCGAACATCGGTGCGGAAAGCATGTTGCAACAACTCCTGTGCAAGCGCCACATCATTGTTTTGTCTGGCTTCATCCAAAGCGGCATCGTCTACCATGAGTGCCTGTGTATATGCTATCATAATGGCTTCAACAGATTGCAGGAGGTCCTCCAGGGGATCCTTGATATTATGCGATGCATCAATCATCCAACCAAGATCAGTTGCATGATTCATTCCCCTGGCATTCATTCCCTCTACGAGCTCCCTGAAAATCAGGAAAAGCTGATAGGGCCTGATGGAGCCAACAGTAAGGTCGTCATCTCCGTACTTTGAATCATTGAAATGAAAACCACCCAGTTTACCTTCCATCAACAAGAGCGAAATAATTTGTTCGATGTTGGCATTGGGCAGATGATGACCCAAATCAACCAATGTAAATGCTTTGGGACCAAGCTTGTTGGCATAGAGTAGCGAATGTCCCCAGTCGCCTACAGTCATGCTGTAAAAATTGGGTTCGAAGGCCTTGTATTCAACAAATACTTTCCAGTCTTCCGGCAATCCTGCATAGATATCCTGTAACCCTTCAAGTGTATTTTCAAATGCCTTCCTGAAATTCAGTTGTCCTGGGAAGTTAGATCCATCAGACAACCAGACGGTCAGGGAATTGGAGCCCAATTCTTTCCCGTATTTGATTACTTCCAAGTTGTGATCTACAGCCTGTTGGCGAACAGCTTTGTCTACATTTTGCAGAGAGCCGTACTTGTAACTTAATTTTTGTCCGGGCTGATCCTGAAAAGTATTGGAATTCATTGCGTCAAAGACTAAACCATGGTGTGCAGCCAATGCCTTGATCTTTGCAGCATCCGAGGGAATATCCCACGGAATGTGCAAGGAAATTGCACCGCTTGACATATTCAGCTTATGCAACAAACCCACATCAGCTATCTTTTCCTCCAGATTGCCTGGCTCTCCTCCAATTGAAAATCTTCCAAAACGTGTACCACCAGCACCCAGCGCCCAACTTGGAATCGCCACTTGAAAAGCAATGAGTTTATCAATAATTGCCTCAACATTGGTTATGGCAGCAGCATGAAAATCAAAATTTCTTTTGTGCACTGACTCCAATTGTGAATTTAGTTCCTCTATCCTTGCATTTTCTATTTGCATAAAGGCAAATTGAACTATTAAAAATTAACGAACAAAGGCCATAGCAACTCCACCATCCACATTGATCACATTTCCCGTAGACTTATTCAACAATCCGCCAGTGAGTGCAAAACATGCATTGGCAATATCAACAGGAAGTATCACTTCATTCAATAATGTTCGCTTTGCATAGAATGCAGGCAGCTCCTCCACACTGATACCATAGGCCTTTGCCCTGCCTTGCGCCCACTCTCCTTCCCAGATCTTACTGTCTGCTATAACAGCATCCGGATTAACCGTATTGACCCTGATTTTATCTGCCCCCAATTCAGCAGCATTCAAACGGGTGAGGTGCAGCTGCGCAGCTTTTGCGGATCCGTAACCCGCGTTATTTGGACCAGAAACAAGTGCATTTTTACTGACGATGTTGATGATATCACCACCTACACCCTGCTTGCGCATGATGCTTACAGCACCCTGTGTCATCAGAAACTGTCCCTTTACAAGCACATCGTATAAAATATCCCAGTCTTTTTCAGTATGTTCTTCGATTGGCTTGGAAATAGACAACCCTGCTGAATTCACCAGTATGTCTACACCTCCAAACTCGCGCCCAGCTTGACTATATGCCTTTTCAATTGTTTCACGGGAAGTCACATTGAGTACTGCTCCTGAAACCACATCTCTGCCAAATACCTTTTTTAATTCATCCACACTGGCCGCCAAACGATCAGCATCCATGTCAGACAACATCACACAAGCTCCTTCTTCCAGGAACTTCCTCGCTATAGACTTACCGATACCTCCCGCACTACCTGTCACCAATGCTACCTTACCTGATAAGGATTTGGGCCTGGGCATGCGCTGTAATTTGGCTTCTTCAAGTAACCAGTATTCAATGTTGAAGGCTTCCTGATGTGGCAATGAAGTATATGCTGAAATTGCTTCCGCCCCACGCATCACATTGATGGCATTGATGTAAAACTCCGATGATACCCTTGCAGTTGACTTATCTTTTGCAAAGGTGAACATACCCACGCCAGGATAGATTATCACAACAGGATTGGGATCGCGGAGCGCCGGACTATTGTCGTACCTGCAATTATTATAATAATCCGTATACATGTTGCGGTATGCCACAATTTGAGGCTCGATGGCTGACTTCAACTGACCAAGATCACTGATGTCTGCATCTGGTGCAAGCTGCAGTACGAGCGGACTAATCTTAGTTCTAAGGAAGTGATCAGGACAGCTGGTTCCCATTGGAGCAAGCCTCTCTAGGTCATTGGAATTGATGAACTCAAGCACCCGTGAATCATCGGTAAAATGTCCAAGCATGCGGGTATGTGAAGAGCAGAAGCCCCTCAAGACCGGAGCCAGGGCTGCAGCTCTTGCTATTCTCTCTTCCTGTGGAAGCGATTCGATTTTTTGTCCACCAAACACACTGCCATTTTTAACAACCTGTTCCTCAATGTAAGCTGCACATTGTTCAATTACTTCCAGAGAATTGATGTAACAATCGTATGCAGTATCACCCCAGGTAAATAAACCATGCGAACCCAGCATAATGCCCCTGATTCCGGGATTGGCTTCCAGACAGGCTTTAAGTTGCAAGCCAAGATCGAAACCCGGGCGCTGCCAATTCACCCATCCGATTGTTCCATTAAACAGTTCACGGGTTATCTTTTCACCATCCTTTGATGCAGCAATGGCTATTGCTGCATCCGGATGCAAATGATCGATGTGTTTAAAGGGAAGAAAACCATGAAGTGGTGTATCTATAGATGGTGCTTTCGAATCCAGGTCAAAAATACAGTGATTGAATAAGGCCACCATCTCATCTTCGTAGGCCAGCCCACGGTATACCTTAGTCAGATTTTGTAATCTTTCCATATAAAGCGCAGCAAGCCCGCTGCGTTTCAGGGAACCGATATCCCCTCCTGAGCCTTTGATCCACATCACTTCTGTATCCTGCCCGGTCAAAGGATCTTTTTCAATCGTCTTGCAGGATGTATTGCCTCCGCCATAATTTGTTATGCGCAAATCGGCTCCGAGTATATTGGAACGATAAAGCAGCAGAGCTACTTCATCACCTTCCATTGATTTTGCCTTTTCCTGATCCCATAGATAATTCACATACCTGAACACAGCATTCTCTGACATAATTAAGTTGTATTAGATTTAATTTTTAAATACTATTGATGAAGCCCATTGCCATATCCCACAACAAGCACAGACAGAATGATGATGGCAATCCCGGCTATAATTGTTCGGGTTGTTTTCGCACGTACCCCCTGCCATTCTTTGAGCAGCAGTCCCCACACATTCGCCACAAGGATGATGAAGGCCATGTGGAGGATCCAGGAACTCGGACCATTACCGAGTTTGCTTTCTCCCATGCCGTAAAAGAAAAATTGCAGAAACCAGGTGGTTCCGGCAATGGCTGAAAAAAGATAATTTTTTACCAATGGTGTTGACCGGTCAGTATAATCACCAAAAGATTTATTCCTGATATTCAGAATCAGGCACCATATGAGGTTAGTGGTGAGTCCGCCCCACAATAACACCACATAAACCACATTATTCCTGTATAGAAATTCTCCTTCTCCAGCATGGGATGCTACCCAAACCGCATTGGCCACATTGGCCATTGATTGCCCCGCTTCCAATCCGAAATTAAAACAGGCACTGAGTACTCCGGATATAACTGAAACCAACATGCCTAATCCGAATTTGTACTCAGACTTTACCGAAACCCCATGCGGATCTGTTCCAGTAGCTTGCAATTCCTTCTCTTTAAGCATCCCAGCTTTGCCACTGACCATAATACCAGCTACACAGATGAGGAGACCAATGATAATGGTTCTTCCCCAGTCTGACCCAATCATCATACTGAAAGTATCTTTCCCTTCCACCACATTGAAGTCATAATAAATTGCCGGAATAAGGGCGCCAAAAACCATACACAGGCCCAGGATAATGCTGCTGCCCAGAGAAACCCCAAGATACCGCACACCTAAGCCATAGGTAAGTCCACCTATACCCCAGAGTACCCCAAACAGAAAAGTGTATCCCAATACAGCGCCACCTGATCCGGAGATGATTTCAGTAAAATCGGGAATGGTAAGGTAGGCAGCCAGTGGAGGCACGATCAGCCATGAAAACAATCCACCAATAATCCAGTAGCTCTCCCAATGCCACCCTTTTACTTTCTTAAACGGGATGTAAAAGCTTCCTGAGGCAAAGCCGCCTATAAAATGAAAAAGTACTCCTAGAATGACCTGCATAGTGTTGGTGGGTTGATGGCAAACTGATAAGCTAATATACTTATTTACGGTGATGCGTTCATCGAAAGCGGCACTGTTCTTTTGCAATTAATAGAAAGATTTCCTGATAACCATCCTGCAGTGTTTGTTAACACACAGGCTTTATTCAAGGGGCTTCAATGTGGCATAATTTATAGAAATCGGAGAAATATCAGATTGAAAACTTAGCTTATTGAAACTGATGGTTGGAAAGAACAAAGACGTCATGGTTGTTAGTCCGCCATCGGCAAACAATTCCACTGAAGCTACATCAATAATCAGCGTCATTCTGAGCTTTTTACTGCTTGTATGCCTCGGAGATGTATGCCTTGCAGCAAATTCCTTGTGAAAATAACTTTTCCCGGCACGTGTTCTGTCAATAAAATAATTGCCCGTTTGTTTATCATACCCAACCTTCACTTCCTCTTCATTTTCGTTGAAAATGGTAAAGGCACAGGTTTCAAGAGACATGTCCAAATCTATCCGGCATGGCAATGCCGCAACTGATGCGGCCCCAAGAGACAACCCTTTTGAAACATTGGGGTAATTGTACACAAGGGGTTTCTGATTATACTTGTTCAGCTCATTTACAGGCATAGATGCGAGTCTGTAACCAGCACCCAGTTTGACGAGCCTAAGTTCTCTTGGTATGGTGCAGGCGCTGCGCCAGGTTTCTGTAGGTACCTGATTAGCATACATCCAGTTGCTCATCCAGCCAATGAAAAGCCTTCTGCTTCCTGTATTGGACCAGGTAACACCGGCATATTCATCCGGACCATAATCCAGCCAATTGGTTTGGTTAGAGAGCGGACTAAACCGGTGTCCGTCAAATGAACCCAGGAAATACTGCGTGGCAGAACCCTTGTTTGGTCCACCTGGATTGAGGTTGACGAGCAACGTCCAGATGGTTTTACCTTCAACCTGCATTGGAAACAGATCCGGACATTCCCATACGCCTCCATGGGCACCGGCATCCTTTCCAAACTCACTTTCCTTTTTCCAATCTTTCAGGTTGGGTGAGGAGTAAAAATATATCCTGTCAAGCACAGCCAGGGTCATAACCCATCGCCCGGTAGCTGCATGCCACATCACCTTGGGGTCTCTGAAATCTCGGATCCCCGGATTTTTCAGAACCGGATTACCTTTGTACTTCTGCCAGGTAGCGCCATTATCGATGCTATAGGCAATACCCTGCGTCTGAAAATCATTTCGTCCTTTGTCTGCCAAAGCCTGATTGTGATAGGTGAAAACTGCCACCAGAGGCACCTTCCCTTTCGGTGCAAGTCCGGATGTATTGTTCAGATCCACCACCGCACTTCCTGAAAAGATTGTTCCCAGGCTATCAGGGTACAATGCAATAGGCTCATGTTTCCAGTCTATCATATCCTTACTTACAGCATGGCCCCAATGCATAGGTCCCCATACAGATGCATCAGGGTTATGCTGGTAAAAAAGATGGTAAACGCCATTGTGAAAAACCATGCCGTTGGGATCATTCATCCAGCCCTGCCTGGGAGTAAAATGTATTTTCGGACGGTGGATCTGATCGGTTTGGATACCGAAAACCTGTGCTTTAATTTCTCCTAACAGCATCAGGGCTAAAGCAGCGGCGGCAAGCTTCATTGATTTCATACCATGAACTTACATCAGATTGAAGGAATACCAATAAATTTATCATACTTTCTTAAGGTTAAAATATGCGAAGCGTACTTTTTTTTATTTGTTTCATGGCAGTTTGCTTTCAGGCAGAAGCCCAGTTCAGAACGGATACACTGATGCGATTAATCCTTGCAGACATCAGTGATACTAATGCACAAAAAATAATCAGCGATCCGGAGCAGTACCGTGTGCAAATTATTTACACGCAGATAGACAGAAACCTAAAGGGCGAGGCCAAATTCACCAATCACGCCTTTCATGTTGATCCGGCGTATTATTTCAATCCGGCATCTATGGTCAAGATGCCGCTCGCGTTTCTTGCACTTGAGAAACTGAATGAAATGAATTTACCGGAAGTGAACCTGAACACCCGGATGAGGTTTGACAGCAGCTTTGAGCGGCAGGTGGCGATGGATAAAGACAGTTCTGCAGCGGATGGTTACCCGAGTATTGCGCATTTTATCAAAAGGGCACTTTTGATCAGTGAAAACGACCCTTATAACAGGTTATACCAATTTGTTTCCCAGCAAGGTGCCAACAGAAAACTCACCGAAAAAGGGTACAGTTCAGCCAGGATAACCAGGCAATTCATGGGTTATACAGATGAACAAAACCGGCATACCAATGGCATAGCATTCATCAATACTACTGGAAGGGAAATCCATTACCAGTCTCCAGGCTACAACACCGATAGTTTTAATTTCCCTCCGCCCGTCCGCATTGGCATTGGCCATATCAACAGAAATGACGAACTTGTTCAAGGATCGTTCGACTTCACCCGCCATAACAATATCTCACTGGAAGACATGCAACGCATGTTACAGGCTATTATTGAACCTGAATCGGTTCCTGTGAAATCCAGGTTTAATATAACAGAGGCAGACAGGGCTTTTCTCCTGAAATACCTTTCACAATACCCATCGGAAACAACATCACCGAAATACAACGACAGCATTTTCTATGACAGCTATGTTAAATTCTTTTTCAGTGATGCATCCAAAAAAATTCCAGCTCACATCCGGGTGTTCAACAAAGTAGGATGGGCTTATGGCTTTCTCACAGATGTATCCTATGTCAGAGACACGCTGAACAACATAGAATATATGCTTGCCGCAACTGTTTATGTTAACAGTGATGGCATTGTGAACGATTCAAAATACGATGAAGAAACTGTTGGCTTTCCTTTTTTAAAGGCCCTGGGCGATAAGTTTTATACCTATGAACTAAGTAGAAAAAGAAAAATTCAGCCAAAGCTGAACATGTTTGGCATAAACTATGATCAAAGAGACCCACTGGATAAAAAAGCTGCAATCAGGATTGCGGATAATTGACAATCACCTTGATTTGCGGCAACGGTCACTGCAATATTTAACTTCCTCCCAGACCTTTTCCCATTTCTTGCGCCATGAGTATGGACGACCACAGGTTACACATATTTTTTCCGGCAGGAAGGGTTTTTTCTTATTGATCTTTTTGGTTTTCACCATCAGTTAACAATGGACTGGCATTGTTGTTCAGCTTTTACAGCGATGACCTCAGGTTCATGCTGAATGGCACCGCCATCCTTGCAGGCTTACCCGATAAAACAATTTCTGCGGCGGCTTTCCCCATCCTCTCAAAATCAGTTGAAATGGTTGTAATACCCTGAAGGATAATGCGCTTCAGCGGTGTTTCATTATAGGAAATGATACCAAGCTCACTCCCAACTTCCAACCCTGTAGCAATGGCTTTTTCAACAAGCACGACCAAATCATCATCCACCAGATTGATGTATACAGTTCCCTGCTTTAAATCTTCAACTGCAATATCGTGGACGAGGCCACAATTGAAGTTATATCGTGTGCAAAAACTCATCAACCCAGATTTTATTTCATCAGGATAATAACTGTTCTCAGGTGTGATAAGCTTGATTGAATGGTATTTTCTCAGCTGAGGCAATCCTTCTTCCAGTGCTCTATAAATATCCTGCTCAAAATCTTCATATACGGCACTGAAATCCCCTGTTACCTGCGGCAAAATTTTATCCAGCAAAATGAGCTTGTGCTTATCCAGCTGATTGATCAGCACCGGGGCCTTCTCACCACCTTCAATGAAATGGGGAATGATCACATAAAAATCATAATCTGCACTGGAGTTATCCAGCAATTTTCTGAAAAGCGAAAGGTCATTGTTGTAAATATAAAAATCCACGGATACTTTTGAACCCAGTGTATTCACAAAGGCATCATAGATGATTTTTTTATGTGGACTTAGTTTGTTAAACATCAGGAACACCTTGATGCTGCTTTCCAGGTCTACCCGTTGAATAAAATACCCTTTTCCGGGAACCGAGCTGACAATACCCTGCATTTTTAATGCCTTGTACCCTTTTTCAGCCGTATCCCGACAAATTTCAAAATGAAAACTCAATTCATTGATCGACGGCAGGATGTCCCCCACCTGCAATTTTCCTTCCTCAATACCTTTCATGATACAGTTTGCAAGCTGCTGGTATTTCGGCGTGACCGAAAATCATCAAAATAAAGCAGCTTATAGAATGGGGATTTTTTCATGTCCTAGGATTGCAATTTAAAGCATCCCACCTACCTTATTTAAAAGACATGCTAGCTTTTATTCAGTTTTTTACGCAATCGTTCCCGAGGCAAAACAGCTCAAATTGCCTTATTTACCGGAATCAACATAACGGAGCAACCTAACAGGCCCTGCAAGGCCTGAAGCTACAGGTTTCCAATGCCCGGCATCGAAAACCCCGTTAAGCACATTTTCCTTTCGTCGTGCAGACATATTGATATTGTAAAAAATCTTCCAGGGAATATCTTTTCTATCCATGTCTGCAATCCGGTTAGCCATCAAGCTGGCAACTTCAATACGAAGTGTATTTTGTTCCTTGAGCAGTCCGGCTGGTATATTCAGCAAATGCTGCGGCCCAATTGACACGCCAAGGGAAGTGTTATTTAGCCAAACTTCAGCTGTGGCACTCAACGCACCAAGATCAAGTTGCCACTGTGCATTGAGCGGACTACTTAACTGAAAGTGGGTTGTATATTCAGCGATTCCGGAATATGCAAGTTTTGCACTGTCTGTCGTGTTTGTCCAATAATCAGGACCATTCTCAAATTGCACACCAACAGGCAACAAAGGCCCACCTTCAGTAAACCTCAGGTCCCACCTGCCTTGCAGGGGTATGAGCTGTTCAGGCTTACTGAAATACTGATGTAAGGGCAACCCGCCAGCTACTTTTTCCCAGCTAACAAGTATAGAGGTCTGCGGAAGCAAACGTATTCTGAACCTGCGCTTTCCACCCTGAAACTGCTGTTCAGCAGGTTGACTGATTTCTCCGGTCAAAGGATCAAAAAAAGCAACAATTCCCGGGTACTCATTATCTACCCATTCATCCAAAGTGGAATCAGTCCTATTTACAACGAAAGCAGCATACATTCCTTCCCTGCTGAATGGGTAGGCTTGCAAGCCAACCGCTTCAAATGCTCCTTTTTTGAGGGGTGTCTTAAGACTATAAGCAGCCCAATCATTTGTCAGTGAGATGCTTCCTTTGCCGATGCTGGCTTCTTTTCCCCATGACCTTGTTTGCCATTGAAGCCCTGATTGAAGAAGCGCCAATGCTTTTGATCGCTCCGAAAGATTTGACAGACCCGGTAATGCGTTGGGAATTGCTTTATGAAATACCACACGTGCACCTGCTTTTGCAAGTGCTGTGAGGTACTGCCATGTGGCCAGGTCCATCACCTGAATTTCAGGCACCAGAATCAACTTATACCTGTTTCCCCCCGTAATCAATTCATTTCCGCTTGCTTTAACTTGTTGTAACTGGCGGTCAGAGACAAAGTCGAATCCGATTCCGATTTGCTGCAATCGACGCGCAAGGGCTTCAAAATCGGTATGCTCGAAATTCCGCTCCATCCCGTCAAAATGCTGCAGGAGCGGTCCGCCCGTCTGCGCATACCTGTTGTGCAATGGATAATATAACAATACCTGATGACTAGGCTTAGCGTGTTGTAAAAAGGATTGAATGCGCGTAACGTATTGATTGAGTTGATGAAAATGTTTCCATTGCGGATTGGTAGGTTGAAACTGTACAGCTGCATAGAAGTTCCAGCCCGGCCATTTTGCATCCGGGGATGAATATGGGGTACCATGATAAACGATGTGGTTTACCCCTGCCAGGAAATACAGATCCAATGCCTTTTTTACGTCACCCCAGGTGGACAAAAAATGCTCATCCAGCCAGGTTGCAGCTTCTGCCGATACTAATTTTTTCCCTGACACATGAGCCGCTGAAGTTGCAAACTTGAACCGCAGCCAATCTGTTCCTTCTGTTTCGGGAATATCAACTACACTGTACAAATCAAGCGTATTTGCAGGAGAACCATGCGATTGGTTACGCAGGATTTTTTCCTGTGCGTCACCCCATTTCTTCCAGGTTTCTGTAAACTGATGCAGGATCATGCTATCGATTACACTGCGGTAATCAAATAAAACGCGGCTTTGCAGGAGCTGATCACCCTCTCCAAAAAGTGAAGGCAGGTAGTTGCGCAGGTCATACCCCTTTATCTGCTGAAACTGTTCAAACATGGAAGTGGTCCAGTTGGCTTGTCCGCTTGCATCATCCACCTCATAACTGTCATTGAAAAAACCCCTAAGCCTGCGCATATCCCTTCCCTTGAAAGCAGCTGTAAAATGCGACAGGTACCGCTCTGTTGCTCCTTTGGAAAAATGATCAATCGCATATCCCTCGCCACCCGGCGCCGCCCTTTCTACCATTTTCCCATGCAGCCCCCGGAAAAGTGCCCATACCTCCCAGTTCCCCGCCGGGGCAGTCCACTTAAGGCGACCATCCTGATCAACGAGGTTAGTGAGGTTGAGAGACTGGTTTTCCGGACCATATGCCATGACTGCTTCAATGGGCAGCTTGCCTGCGAACTGAATCTGATCCAATGCCCATTCCTGAAGCAGGGGCGAAGTGAGGAAGTTTGCAGGAATTTCGCCCGGCTTTCTTTTGGTTGTGTTGGCAGTTCTAACCATGCCCGTTGATTCATAGACTACAAGACTATCAAGCGACTGTCCACCACTTACCTTGTATTTTTTCCTGTATATGGTTTTGCTGGCATCTTCAGGACCAACCCAGGGTCCACCAAATGGCCAGCCGGTGGCATTTGCGAGATCAACCCCCATGTTATTGGCTGAAGCAACCTCTAAGGTATGGCCGAGTAGATCCAACCATCGTGTTGTGAGGAAAGGGACGAAAGCCTTCTCCTGCCCCCTGATGCCATAAATTGGAGTAATCTCCACGCCTCCAATTCCTGCAGCACGAAGATTTTCCAGGTTGTAAGTCAATCCTTTTTCATCAACTGCACTACCAAGCCACCACCAGCGCGTCCAGGGCTTTGTAATCGAATCAACCGGGGGCCATGATTGTGCAAAAACATGGACATATACCAATAAGGTTAAAAGAAACAGGATTGTCTTTTTGAACATAAAATCTGGTTGTTGAAAGGAGTTACAAATTAGCGGTAATTCAGCTGAAAAAGGAAAATTTCAGTATGGCGCAGGATAGTTAACCCTGCATCATTTCTATATTTAGGCATGCAAAAGATTTTCATCACACTTTTACTCATGACCGTAATCAACCCGTTACTGAGTCATGCACAAAAGCTCCCCAAAGAAAAACAGGTATTGCAAACATTGCGGAGAGCCAATCAATATTTCATGGATAAATGGCCGGATGCAGGAAAGGAAACAGTTACCAATAAAGTAAGACCCAGCAACCTGTGGACCCGCGCGGTATATTATGAGGGATTGGTTGGGTTGTATCAGGTGGATCCGCAGCAGACATATAAGGATTACATGATGCAGTGGGGAGAAAAACACCAATGGGGACTTTGGGGAGGAGCAACCGTGCGCAATGCTGATAACCAATGCTGCGCACAGACATACATTGATCTTTATCTCATGGATGGCAGTAAGCATCCGGAAAGAATCAGCACCATCACAACCGCGATCAATAATATGAAAGGAACCAGCAAAATAGACGACTGGCACTGGATTGATGCTTTGCAGATGGCCATGCCGGTGTTTGTTAAACTGGGTAATATTTACAAGGATACCAGTTACCACAACCGCATGTACGATATGTATAGCTATACCAAGCGGAAGCATGGCGACAAAGGATTATATAATGCTGAAGAACACCTTTGGTGGCGCGACAAAGATTTCGATCCGCCATACAGGGAACCCAATGGGGAAAACTGCTACTGGAGCCGCGGTAACGGATGGGTGATTGCAGCGTTGGTCCGCACACTCGAAGAACTTCCTCCAATTGATCCGCACTACAAGGAATACCTGCAAGACTATCTCGACATGTGCAAGGCCTTATTACCTCTTCAGAGAAAAGATGGATACTGGAACGTCAGCCTCAAAGACCCAGCGCATTATGGCGGAAAAGAAGTTAGTGGAACAGCACTGTTCACCTATGGTTATGCCTGGGGAATCAGAAAAGGTCTACTCGATAAAAAAACTTACCTGCCTGCTGTAGTGAAAGCATGGAAATCCATGAGTAGCGAGGCTGTACACGATAATGGAAAGCTGGGATTTGTGCAGGGAACTGGAAAAGAGCCAAAAGACGGACAACCAGTCAATTTCAATTCTACGCCGGATTTTGAAGACTACGGACTCGGCTGCTTTTTATTGGCCGGGGCTGAAATAATCAAACTATCCAGATGATTTGAAGGACTATGTCGTACATTAAACCGTCATAAAATAATAGACTATTATGGATCCATTAATAATCCTCGTTGCCGGCATTGTTGTTGTGGTTGGAGGAATCATCGTTTTCAAACTCCATCCATTTCTGTCACTGCTGCTAGCTGCCTTAACTGTTGCACTTTTGACGCCAGAAAACCTTACCTACGAATTTTTTCTGGGCAAGGGTATGACAGCTACAGAAGCCCTGAAACTGGCTCATAAAAGCATTGGAGAGCGCATTGCCACAGAGTTCGGAAATACCTGTGCCAAAATCGGTATCCTGATTGCAATGGCTGCAATTATTGGCAAGAGCATGCTGGATAGTGGATCTGCAGAGAAAATAGTCCGGTCGATGCTGAAAGTTACAGGATCCAAAAGAGCTCCAATTGGCTTTACACTCAGCAGTTTTTTCCTGACTATTCCAGTATTTGTAGACACTGTTATTTTTCTCATGATGCCATTGGCCAAAGCCATGGGGATGAAACTGGGCCGAAACTACCTGTTGCTTGCACTGTCTGTGATTGCTGGCGCGGTAATGGCCAACTCATATGTACCACCTTCTCCTGGTCCGCTCTTCCTGATAGGTGCAATGAATGTACCAATTGGACTCATGATGATTTGCGGATTGCTCCTGGGATTATGTACCATTACCGTAGGTTATTTTGTTGCAGTATACCTCAATAAAAAATACGACATCCCGCTGAGAGATACACCTGATGCCCGCCTGGAAGACATTGCTGCACTTGCGCAAAAAGACGACAAAGATTTACCGCCACTTGGCTGGGCCATCATGCCCGCCCTGTTCCCCATGGTGATGATTTGTATCCGGTCGATGTTTGAGGCATTTGTCAAAACGGATGGAGCATTAACATCATTACCTTATTTAAATAAAGCAATAGATGTCATTTTATTTTTTGGAGATAAAAATATTGCGTTACTGACGGGTGCATTGATTGCACTGTTTGTGCTGATCAGACAGAAAAAAGACGACAAAAGCAAGCTTACAGCATTTGTCCAAAATGCACTGATGAGCGGAGGCGGAATCATACTCATTACCGCCTCAGGCGGAGCCTTCGGCGGGATGTTGCAACAATCCGGTATCAGCCAGCGTATTGCTGAGCTTTCAAGCAATTTCCAGCTTGCCCTGATTCCTTTGGCTTTTCTTATTACTATGATTGTGCGAACCGCACAGGGGTCTGCAACAGTTGCATTGATCACCGCGTCTGGTATACTTTCCGGCATGGCACAACAGGCCAATCTGGAATTTCATCCTGTTTACCTCTGCCTGGCCATAGGAAGTGGAGCCAAACTGATACCCTGGATGAATGATGCCGGATTCTGGATTATATGCAAGACCAGCAACCTGACCGAAACAGAGGCATTGAAAACAATCGCACCCATGCAAAGTATTATGGGTATTGCAGGACTGATCATCACCATGCTCGCGGCATGGATTTATCCCATGGCCTAACCTACTTGTACACCAATGTCATTAAAAAGTATCCTCAAAATCAGTCAGGCAGACAATGTAGCCATTGCTGTTAATTTGGAAGGCATTCCCGAAGGAATGTGGATAATTGATGGACTAATAAGTCTGGAACAGGTGCCCATGGGGCATAAAATAACCTTAGAAGACATTCCGCAAGGCGGACCAGTCATTCGTTATGGATATACAATCGGAATCGCCAGAACACCCATCTCTGCCGGTTCCTGGGTCCAGGAACACCTGCTGGAAATCCCTGAAGCACCTGCGCTGGATGAAATCCCTTATCACCCTGTTAACTGGCAAGTACCAGAAAAACTGGAGGGCTATACTTTTGAAGGGTACCGTAATCCTGATGGGACTGTTGGTACCAAAAATATTTTGGGCATCAGTATGAGTGTCCAATGCGTTGCCGGCATGGCCAACTACGTGATAGATAAAATCAAAAAAGAACTGCTGCCGCTTTATCCCAACGTTGATGATGTTATTGCCCTTAGTCACCATTATGGCTGTGGTGTGGCCATCAATGCCCCAGCCGCAGCCATACCTATCCGCACCATACACAACCTGGCAAGGAATCCCAATCTCGGTGGAGAGATTATGGTACTTGGACTTGGATGTGAAAAGCTGCGACCAGAAACCATCACCGGTCAGGATGCAGGCAACATCCTTTATATGCAGGATGAATCGTTTACCGGGTTTCATGAAATGGTAGACGCTGTGCTGGAGACTGCCAAAATACACCTATCCAAACTCAATGCCCGCCGGCGTGAAACCTGTCCGGTTGCCGATCTTGTTGTTGGCATGCAGTGTGGAGGCAGTGACGCCTTTTCCGGACTCACTGGGAATCCGGTTGCTGGGTATGCAGCAGACTTGATTGTTCGTGCAGGAGGAACTGTTTTCTTCTCAGAAGTCACCGAAGTGCGTGATGCCATAGGTCAGCTGGTTGCCCGGGCAGCCGATGCAGAAGTGGCACAGAAACTGGTTACAGCAATGAAGTGGTATGATGACTATCTACAGAACGGACTGGCAGATCGCACAGCCAATACCACTCCGGGAAACAAAATAGGCGGACTCAGCAATATTGTGGAGAAGGCCCTCGGGTCAGTAGTGAAATCAGGCACTATGCCAATTGTGGATGTTGTTGCCCCCGGAGAACGTGTAAAGAAAAAAGGGCTGCAGTTTGTTTCTACCCCTGCCAGTGATTTTGTTTGTGGCACCTTGCAGCTTGCTGCCGGCATGAACTTACATGTATTTATAACGGGTCGTGGTACGCCATACGGACTCACCATGGTTCCGGTTATCAAGATAAGCTCCAACAGCAAGCTGGCCAACAGGTGGCATGACCTGATTGACTTTGATGCGGGTTTGGTAGCAACAGGAGAAAAAACCATTGAAGAGCTGGGCTGGTCCTTGTTCCACGACATGCTTGAAGTAGCGAGTGGAAGGAGAAAAGTAGCCACAGACATACTCGGCATTTACAACGACCTGGTACTTTTCAATCCGGGTCCATTAACCTGATTTTTAAAACTCATAACATATAAACATGGAACTCTCAAGAATTAAAGACTCACTGGAAAACGGCTTACTTTCTTTTCCGATAACAGACTTCGACCAAGACGGTCAATTCAATCCGGTTACTTATAAATCAAGGCTTGAATGGTTTCTCCAGCATGAAATTTCCTCCATCTTTATTGCCGGAGGAACAGGAGAATTCTTTTCAATTGATCAGGATGAGTATGCAGCTATCGTTGATGTTTCGGTAGCCACAGTTAAAGAACGTGTGCCGGTGATTGCTTCAACAGGAAAGAGTGTTAAGGAAGGCATCAAACTTGCAGCCATTGCTGAAAAGGCTGGAGTCAATGCCTTGTTACTGTTCCCACCCTACCTGACAGAATGCCCACAGGATGGTGTAGTGGAATATGCCAGACAGATTATCAGCAGTACCACTCTTCCAGTAATCTATTATAACCGTGCCAATGGCACGCTGAGTGCAGCAAACATAGAAAAACTTGCCGCAGCTTGTCCAAACCTCATCGGGCTCAAAGACGGCACCGGTAATATTCAGGAGTTGAATGATACCATCCGCACGCTAGGAAGCAGGTTGTCATACATTGGCGGCGTTCCTACTGCAGAGATCATGGCAGAGGCCTATCTCTCCATTGGCGTGAATACGTATTCCTCCGCTGCCTTCAATTTCGTACCAGAGCTTGCCAACAAGTTTTATAAAGCCCTCCGTGCCGGCAACAAAGCAATTGTTGATCAAATTACCAGAGAGTTTTATATCCCGCTGGTTAGGATGCGCAGCAGGAAGAATGGGTATGCTGTGAGCCTGATCAAAGCCGGAGCTGAAATCATAGGTAGACCTGCGGGTGCTGTGCGGCCTCCTCTTTCAATGCCTACTGAAGCAGAAGTAGCTGAATTGAAATTGTTGATAGAAAGAAACTGATATCCCGCTTGGGGCCTCGCTTGAAATCTAACCTATCGAAAGGATATCAGTTCAACATCAAAAACGAGTGCACAATTCGGTCCGATAACAGCACTGACTTGCCTATCACCATAAGCCAAATTTGGATGCAAAAACAATCGCCATTTGCTTCCTACGGGCATTAATTGTAATGCTTCAACCCAACCTTTAATCACACCATTTACCGGAAATGAGGCGGGTTGTCCCCTTTTAACGGAGCTATCGAAAACCTCGCCATTCGTCAATGTGCCATGATAATGGCATGTAACAATATGATGCAAAGCAGGTTTTTCACCATGCCCCTCCACCAAAATCTGATATTGCAAACCGCTCGACAATACCGCAACTCCCTGCTGGTTGGCATTTTCAGCTAAAAATAATTCTGCGGCACTTAAATTGGCAGCCGCTTTTTCTTCTCTCAGTGCCTTCAAACGATCAGAAACAGACATAATGATGGGTATTTAAAGATAAAAATAAGATCTAAATCTGACTGATTACAACAATTCAGTGTGGGCTTGCAAATAACAAGATTATTTATGTCTGAACCAACAATTCGCTGTTTCACTTTCATACATTTTAAAAACTGTATTCACTGGAGCACCATGCTTTATATTTTGATTAAACTGCTTTCGTACCAAATAATTAAATGCACCCATGTCGCCAGTGTAAGCAGTTTGGTTATCGCAATTGAATTGCTGATGGATGTCACTTAATTTCAGGATGAAATCATATAACAAGGAAGCACTTCCCCCAATTATTCCACAGTTCAAAAGCGTTTCTTCACCGAATTTTGTTTCGTATTCAGTGAAGTCAGCTATTTTATTACGCAGCACTTCGGAATGGGCTTGCATCCAGTCATTCTTAAGTTTTTGGGGTTCATCTCCACAAAAAACAGAACTGGGATTTTCTAAAAAAAAAGGATCGATAAATGGATTTCTTAAAACGGTTACATCTGATATGTCTGTAACAAAGATATTTTTGAACCGATGCAAATTTTGCTGCAAAAAATTCCTATAAACAAAGTAGCGATATACATTGGGGTTAAATCGCTTATCGTAATCAATTTCAATAAAAGATATAAAATCATTTTCAAATTTTTTACACGTTTCAATAGTAAAATTATTATGAAAAATAATTCCTTGTAGATTCGCTTTGGCTACTGATTCGGCCCAATTGCGAACCAATTCATAATTGTTATCCTGAAGTGTGGTATTGCGATTTACATCATAAACTCCAGTTATATGACAAGCCATTATAAGGTTACTGGCTGCAGGAGAGGGAGAAATCTCTGATTTCATCAGATAACGAATTTTGCTTTTTCAACACAGAACAAATGCTATTGGGATTATTTCTGTAATAAATATATGTTCTTAGCGCTACTTTTTTAACGCGAAATAGTGTACCCGCTTTTTCAAAAAAAGCAGAATCTGCAGCAAAACCACCCCTAAAGTCAATACTTAAAAAAACTTTTCTCCGTCCGAAAAGTGTGCCGAACAAAACAACATCATCTAAATGGATATTTCTAGTAAGGTCATTTTTATCAGGAACATAATAATCTTCGATGGTATCCACGATTGTATCTGCGGTAGAGCAAATCAGATCAGCATTATTCAATTCTCGAATACATAAGGCTAAATGGTTAGGCTTATATTCGTCGTCACTATCAATGATTGTAATAAACTCACCAACACTATTTAATACTCCGCGGTTAATTGAAGCAGCTTGTCCACGATTTGCATGCCTGATATAGATAATTTTATTTTCGTGTTTCTCAGCATACTGCAATAAAGCTTCACGGTTATTGTCTCTGCTGCCATCATCAATAATGATAAGTTCAAAATCTTGAAAATCTTGGTTTAGGACAGAATCAATTGCCCGTTTTGTAATGGAAAAGTCTGTATTATAAACTGCCATTAACACGGACACCTTCACCAGATTTGTCATAATTTATAATGCTGTAGGTTCGTTGCAAATATATCTTAATAAAACATAGTCAATTGGCTTTTGACATAATAATTGTGCAATTCCAATATTAGCGAATTGTTAAGTGTTTGCAGACTAAGGTATTATTTTCCGATACAAAACTTACTAAAGATAAAATCTAATTGATCTTCGTTTGAGATGGTGCCTGTGATCTCCCCGAGGTGATACAAACACTGGCGTATATCAATTGCGAGGAGATCTCCGGGGAGACCGTCTGCCATGCCCCTCCGGATGGAATCAATGCAGGCAGACACTTGCTGCAGCGACTGATAATGGCGGGCATTGGTCACAATGGTACCTTCACTATTCAAGGCACCGGAACTGACTTTCTCGAGCAGGGCCTGTTTTAACTGCTCAATGCCTATCTCTTCTTTTGCAGCTATCCACAATATGCCCTTAAGGCCAAAAAGAGCCTCAAGACTCGACTGATGTTGCAGGTCGACTACTTTATTTCCAACCACCACGAAACTGCGACATTCGGCCTCTAATTCAGCCTGAAGCCCCTCTAACTCATCAGGGTCTGTGGTATGTACATCAAAAAGATAAACCACAAGGTCTGCGCTTTTCATTTTCTCCCTGCTTCGCTCCACCCCAATAGCTTCAATTTCATCTGCTCCTTCCCTGATTCCGGCGGTATCAATCAACCTGAAAAGTATCCCACCAATATTCAATACCTCTTCAATAGTATCTCTTGTAGTACCGGCAATGGCACTCACAATGGCTCTGTTTTCGTTGAGCAGGGCGTTGAGCAGGGTTGATTTTCCGGCATTGGGCTTGCCGATAATGGCGACACTAACGCCCTGCTTGATCACATTGCCCAGATCAAATGAAAGCAAGAGGTCATGGGTTGTTTTGTCAAGTTTGCCTAACAGATCACGCAGACTGCTGCGGTCTGCAAACTCCACATCTTCCTGTGAGAAATCCAGCTCTAGTTCTATTAATGCAGAAAACTTAATCAGCTCTTCACGCATGGCACTGAGCACATGCGAAAAGCCACCACGTACCTGATGCAAAGCTGTTTCCTGTGCCGCTTTTGTTTCAGCCGCAATGAGATCAGCAACGGCTTCAGCCTGAACCAGGTCCATTTTACCATGCAAAAATGCCCGCATGGTGAACTCACCCGGCTTCGCCATCCTGGCACCGCGCCGAATACAGGCTTCCATCACCTGTTTAAGTACAAAAGCTGAACCATGGCAGGAAATCTCAATCACATCTTCTCCCGTGTAAGAACGTGGTGATTTAAAAACCGAAAGCACCACTTCATCGAGCCTGCCTGATCCATCCTGTAAAATACCTACATGCAGCGTATTTGCAGGAACGGCAGTAAGATCCTTAGCTGGAAACATATTGTTTATCAAATCAATAGCACCTGAACCGCTCAGGCGGATTACCCCAATGGCTCCCACGCCAGGTGGGGTAGCAAGCGCAACAATAATATCATTCCAGTTAGCCGACATAAAACGAAAATAACCCATTTGTTTGGGCTATAAAAAAAGCCGTTCCGATTTAACGGAACGGCTTGTATTGACCTGTAAAGGATCAGTTATTCTTCAGCAAGCTGGAAGGTAACAGGCTGACGGCGGTATGCCTTAACCTGGCGACCATTCTGAATGGCTGGCTTCCATTTTGGACCTTTTTTGATGGCGCTAATCGCAATCTCTGCAAGCTTTGAGTTCGGAGGCAGACAGTTGCCTACCCCAGCCTCGCTGCAGGGAAGTGCTCGCACTTCACTAACTGCACCCTCTTTATCCACAATGAATAAAATAACAACTGTTCCTGACCTTCCATCATCCTGAAGCTCATCAATGTTGCGTTCAATTTCACGGGTTACATATCTCGTCCATCCTTTAACACCTCCAGGGAATTCAGCATCGATTTCCACTTTCTGGAAAACCTTGTCGGAATCATCTTCCTTAGGGGCTTCAACTACGCCACCCTTGTCTTCAACAGGAGGAGCAACGATACCCTCGTCTTTCATACCTTCCTGGTTAACGGTTCCGATTTTGGTATCCTCCAGCTTTTCAATTTCTGGTGGCTTCTCTTCTTCCTTCACCTCTTCATCCTTCACCACTTTGGGTGGTGTGAACTTAGCCATCTCAACCTTTGGAGGCTCTGGTGGCTTCGGAGGAGGAGGTGGTGGTGGTTCGGGTTGTTCTTCCTGCTGTATTTCCTCCAATTGTACTTCCTTAATTTGAACCTGGCCGTTTTTCGGACCCAGATCTAAAGAAGAAATGAAGGAAGCAAGCAGTATCAGCGCGCCAAGGGCAACAGTCAGGAATAAGGAATTCCTCAACCTTTTGTTATACCCTGTGCGGAGCTCATAAGCACCATAGCTCTTATTTCGCCCCTCGAAAATGAGGTCGATCAGATCGGCACTTAGTATTTTGTTTGCATCCATGGTAACGTTTTTTAATTTGATTCAGTTTCCTTCAATTTCCACAAATTATTTGATCCCTGCTGCAGCCTCTGTAGCCCTGATTAATTGCATTTCCGTATCGGAAATATCAACCATTGCATAGCGCTTGATCTCATTGATGGTCATCTCATCCAGAATATCCACCGTATTTTTATACGTGGCATCTTCAGTAGGCTTGATAATCATCACCAGATCTTCAGGATTGGTGCTTTGCTTTTTACGGATGATTTCTTCCCTGATACTTTTGAAGGTTGCTGTTTGAATTTGTGTAGGATCAAGTCCCTGATAATAATAAACCACATCGTCCTTGCCAAGCATGATGGTGAATGCCCCTGACTCCTTAACCTTGTTCTGGTCTTCGGGCTTATCCACATCCTTAGGCATGAAGAGGTTCATAGCCGTTGGCTGAGACATGGTTGATGTAAAGATGAAGAATGTGATGAGGAGGAAGCCAAGATCCACCATGGGAGTCATGTCCACCTTCGTGGACATCTTTTTCGCTTTCTTGACACCTGGACCTTTTTTGTGTCCACCGCCATCTCCACCTGAGTCTATACTTGCCATAATCGTTAATTTAATTCAATTCACAATAATATTACTTTCCGCCGCTAATCTGCTTCTGACGGGTAACAAACAAAGCCGATCCAGCAGGTGCATCCTCTGGTGAAGTAACAAGCAGAAACTTATTCTGATCGTTCTTCTTGAAGGCATTCAGCACATTCTTGAAAGCAGGATACTTGGTACTGTTATCAGATTTGATCAGCAGGTTAAGCTTCTTACCGGAATAGGCAACCAGGGCATCACGTACCCAATAGTATAATTCACCTCCGGTAGAATCAGCACAGGGAATACCAGGCTGAGCTTTGATGGCATTTTTATTGTTTTCATCTTCAGGATCAAGGGAAAGGAGACTCTTCATCTGACTAAAAGGAACACCAACGCTGGGTGCATTGATGAAATTTTTAATTTCAGCTGGTGTCAGTCCCAGATTCCTTGTTGTGTTCAGATTACTGATCAGCAACTGACGTGCCTGTGGATTATCCATGGAGACGAAAACCCTGCCATCCTTGTCGATTGATACCATGAAGGCATCTTTCTCAGGCAACGCCTGGGAAGAAACCGAATTAGGTGTTGTTACCTCAACAGGTTCCTCAGGCTTGAACTTAGTTGCCATAATGAAAAACGACAGGATAAGGAACGCAATATCCACGAATGGAGTCATGTCGTTATCCGGTGCATGTTTTTTTAATTTGACACTTGGCATGTTTACTTATTTAAGATTTAGATGCTGGAATTTTTTCATTCCACAAGGGAATGAAAAAAACCAAATTACTTGTACTGAGAAACAAAGCTCTGGGTCAATGTGAAACCAGACTCGTCAATACCATAAGTGATTGAATCGATCTTAGTTGTAAACACGTTGTACATCATAAGGGCAACAGAAGAAGTACCGATACCGAGTGCAGTGTTATACAATGCTTCAGAGATACCAACGGCAAGCTCAGCAGCAGCACCTGATCCACCTTCTTCACCAAGAGCGGAGAAAGATTTGATCATACCCAATACTGTACCCAAAAGGGCTACAAGTGTACCGAGAGAAGTAAGTGTTGAAAGGAACACAAGGTTCTTCTGCAACATAGGTAATTCAAGCGCAGTAGCTTCTTCAACTTCCTTTTGAATTGCAGCAACTTTCTGATCAGTTGAGAATTCGCCTGCAGAGATCATCTCTTTGTACTTCTTCAGACCAGCCTTCATTACATTGCCTACGCTTCCTTTTTGCTTGTCGCACAAAGCAATAGCAGCATCAACATTTTTGTTAGCCAGTTCAAATTGTACTTTACGCACAAAATCTGCATTGGATGCTGAACCTGTAGCTTTCCTGATAGTAAGGAAACGCTCGATTGAGAATACAACTACCATGAAAAAACATCCAATCAGCAAGGGCACGATAATACCACCCTCGTACATACGATTCCAGGCACCAATCGGACCTTTGTGTGCAGGCCAGAAACCGCCCAGTTCATCCGGCTTAGTAAATCCATCCGGGTTACCCAAGAAAAATCTCCATACTACATATCCGGCTACTATGCAAATGATAGGAGCCAAATAAGAAATTGCGTTGCCACCACCTTTGGATTGAGCTGATGCTGATGCTTTAGCAGCTGTGTTTGGTTTAGTTTCTGCCATGACTTTCGTTTTTTGATTTAAAGATTACGGTTTGATTAAAAAAAATTTCTGCATCTAAACTGTCCTTACTTACTGTTTAGCAAGGGGGCGTTCCTGCAGGTGGAGAGCAAGTTAATGAAATTGATTAAAAAAAGTACAATGGTTAAAAAAAATTAAAATTCTTCAAATTAAGCGCAAACTTCCTGCCCAAAAGACATCACAACCATTCTTACTTAATGTACGTTTAATAGTTAAATAACGATATATTTACGTTCTACAAAACAGAGAAAAATGAGATCAAACCAAACGATGAGGACGGCTGCTCTTGCCACGCTGTTCCTAGCCAGTCAACTGCTTAGTATAGCTCAAAACCGCAGGCCGGTTCCGCCTCAGGCACCTGCACCGGCTAAAACAGACACTACAAAACCTGCTACACCAGCCCTTGGAATGGGCGCTACACGGGGTGCTGCCAGTGGTCCGAAAGCCTACAAAGACGTAATTACGGCAAAGGCAAAAACAACTAATGGGTTGTTTACCGTTCACAAGGTTGATGAAAAATATTATTTCGAAATCAGCGAAAAGCTTTTCGGAAGGGAAATCATGGCGGTTACCCGTTATTCCAAAGTAGCCGGTGGCGGTGGTGTATATGGAGGTGAACTGGCCAATCAACAGGTTGTGAAGTTCGAAAAAGGCCCGGATAACAAAATTTTTATGCGCGTTGTTACCATTATCAGCGTTGCAGATTCCAGTCAGCCCATTTACAAAGCAGTGCGCAACTCCAATCTGGATCCAATTGCTGCTTCTTTCCCACTTGCAGCTCTTGGCAAGGATTCAACCGGGGCAGTAATCGATGTAACAGATTTCCTGAAAGGAGATAACCAGGCGGTTTCATTAAATACATCTGCAAAAAGAAGGCTTAACCTTTCTATGCTTCAGGCTGATCGTTCCTATATTGAAACCATCAAGAGTTTCCCTATTAATACGGAGGTAAGAACTGTAAAAACTTACGCAGCATCAGTTGGTGGTGGAATTCCTTCTGCATTCCCTTCCTCCAGTCTCCCAGCAGCTTCAGCTGCAGGTGCTGTAACCATCGAGACTAATACTTCATTCATCATTCTGCCTGAAAAACCCATGCAAAAAAGAACCAATGATGTGCGTGTTGGTTACTTTGCAGACGATTATACTGTTTACTCAGATAATCAGCAAAAAGTTGAAACAGAAAATTTCATCGTTCGCTGGAAACTGCAACCTCGCAAGGAAGACATGGAAAAATGGAAAAATGGTGAACTAGTAGAGCCAGAAAAACCTATCATCTATTACATCGATCCGGCAACCCCAAAAAAATGGAGGCCTTACCTCATCAAAGGAATCGACGACTGGCAGGCCGCTTTCGAAAAAGCCGGTTTCAAAAATGCCATCATGGGTAAGGAATGGCCTGAAAACGACAGCACCATGAGTCTTGAGGATGCGCGTTTCTCTGTTATCCGCTACTTCGCATCCGATATTGCAAATGCCTATGGTCCCAATATCCACGACCCGAGGAGTGGCGAAATCCTGGAAAGTCATATTGGCTGGTACCACAATGTGATGAGTCTTGTTCATGACTGGTATTTCGTTCAAACTGCTGCAGTTGATCCGGATGCCCGCAAAATGAAATTTGATGACGACCTGATGGGTAATCTAATTCGCTTTGTATCTTCTCATGAAGTTGGTCACACACTAGGACTCCGCCACAACATGGGCTCCAGCAGCAAAACACCAGTAGAGAAACTGCGTGATAAGAACTGGGTTGAAGCCAATGGTCATACAGCTTCCATCATGGACTACGCCCGTTTCAATTATGTTGCTCAGCCGGAAGACAACATCAGCAAATCCGGACTGTTCCCCAGAATTGGTGACTATGACAAGTGGGCAATCGAATGGGGATATGGTTATGGCGCTGAAGATGTTGAAGCAGATAGCAAGCAAAGAAATAAATTGTACAATGAGCGTATTGCCAAAAATCCGCGCGTATGGTTTGGCACTTATGAGTATGGTAACATAGCTGATGCCAGGACACAAAGTGAAGACCTTGGAGATAATGCCATGAAAGCCAGTGAATATGGTATCAAAAACCTGAAGCGTATTGTGGCAAACCTGCCTGAATGGACAAAAGAAGAAGGAGATGGATATAAAAACCTTTCCCAGATGTATCGCCAGGTTGTTGGGCAATTTAACAGATACATTGGCCACGTTTCAAGAAATATTGGTGGTTACTATGAAACACCAAAAAGTGTTGAACAGCTTGGTGCAGTGTTTGAAGTGACCCCCAAAGCAATGCAGAAAGAGGCTGTAGCATTCCTCAATACACAACTTTTCACTACCCCAACTTGGATGCTGGATAATAAAATCCTGGATAAGATAAATAGTCCGGCTGGTGATCAGCTTGGTTCTCTGCAAGACAATACACTTGCAAGTATCCTTTCTTCTTCAAGGCTCTCCAGAATGTCTGTTGCCTCCAACAGATTTGCTAATGCATATGGTGTTGATGAATTGCTGACAGACCTTAAAAAAGGGATATGGAGTGAATTACCTGCACGAAAAAAGATAGATGGATACAGAAGAAACCTACAGAAGAGCTATGTTGAAAGGATGATTTCACTACTCGGAGCCAGTGGAACCAGCATAAGCCTGAGCATTGGTGGTTCTATAAGTTCTGGTCCAGATCTGAAGAAAACAGATGTAACTTCAGTTGTGCGTGCACAGTTGTCTTCTCTACGTGCTGAAGCCCTTGCTGCAGCAGCAGGCAGCACAGACAACATGAGCAAATATCACTTACAGGATGTTGCGGAGCGTATCAAAAGAGCGCTTGATCCCAAGTAAATAGATTAGCTCAGGGTGGCTGATACCCTTAACGCGAAACGCCTTCCGGATGGAAGGCGTTTCGCGTTTTAATATGTTGGCAAAGAAATTGATTAAACCTTTTTACTCGTAACGCAATGCTACTATAGGATCAAGCTTTGCAGCTTTCATGGCTGGATAAAGTCCTGCTACCAACCCTACAATAGAACAAATAAGTATCCCGATACTCACAATATTCCAAGGCACAAAAAAGGGTGTGTCCATCAGGCTGCCTACCAGATTGCCAATTAAAACGCCCAGAATAATACCAATTATTGCACCCAGTAAGCTGATTAAAGTAGATTCAAAAAGAAACTGAGACCTGATTGATCCGCGCTTGCCTCCAAGTGCCTTAATCAAACCAACCTCTTTAGTACGTTCTGTTACCGCAACAAGCATGATATTCATCAGTCCGATTGCTGCACCTATTAATGTAATAAACCCAATGGCTCCAGCTGCTGCTGCAATGGTTCCCAGCAGGTTGATGAATGTCTCCGCAATACTGTCACTTTTGTCAACATAAAAGTTGTTTTCTTCTGTTACTACCAGCCCCCTGACTGTTCGGAAAACCCCTTCAGCTTCTCCAATAGCCGACTCCATCTGATTGACATCATCCACTTTAATGGCGAGACTAAAAGACTGGTTCCTGTTGGCATAGCGTTGCCTGACATTTGTATAGGTAGCAAAAATGATGTTGTCAGCCTGCAAAAAAGAACTTGAACCCTTTTCCTTCGTGACTCCAATCACACGGTATTTATTACCTCCAACACGGATAACCTGATCAATAGCACGTTCAAATCTCGATCCAAAAAGTTTAAATGCCACATCTTTACCGATGATGCAGATATCCTGACCACTTTCTACATCTCTCCTGTTGAAATTACGACCATAAGCAATTTCATAGCCATTGAGCAGGAGGTAGTTTTCATCACCCCCATTCATGGTAACAGTTGGATTAGTCTTCTTATTTTCAAAATTAACCACGAGGTTACGCGAACCATTGAGGCCGATACTCACGGCTGCTGAAGGAAACTGATACAACTGCTTGAACAGTTGAGCCTGATGGTACGTAATTATCTTTCCTGTATTTGATTTTCTTTCCCTTCGCTGATTTTTAGTATTGGTTTTTGAAACCTCAGCACCCCTGCCAAAGCCGACTCTTCGCTCCTTAAACCGCAGGCTGAAGGCATTGGCGCCCATGGTTGAAAAACTATCCCGCAGGCTTTCATTCATCGCTTCGATGGCTGTAAAAATGCCAACTAAAGCCATGATGCCAAATGCGATAATGGCCACAGTTATGCCTGTCCTTAGCTTATTGGCGCGTACCGTTCTCCAGGCCAGCACCAGGTTATCCAATGGTTTCATTCCCTAAAATTAGGCAAACAATGGGTGAGTCATCAAAAAGTTTGATGAACGGAGTAAATTAACCCTTGAAAACGATCATAGCAGGTTTGTCAGCCAGTCTGGATGAATACCCAAAGCAAGAATCAACAATGAATTGATCAAAATAATTATTTTGAAAGCACTGTTGAATTCAGGCAACTGCTGCTGCTCCTGGTCTGCAGTTACGTCTTTGAAATACATGGCCTGAATAACCCTGAAATAATAATAGACACTCACTGCAGCACACAGGATGGCTACCACAACGAGCCATAGCATGGTTGCATCCTTTAGTACTGCTAATAACATGAAATATTTGGCAAAAAATCCTGCCGTGAGTGGAATACCTGCAAGAGATAAAAAAGAAACCAACAAGGAGATTGCAACCAAAGGCTGCCTCTTGGCAAATCCATTGAATGATTCTATTGAGTCATCTTTAAACCTAGCGAGCACAGCAAAAATTGCAATTGTTGCAAGGCTGTACGCTGCAAAATAGAGTATCATCCCCTGCTTGGCAAAGACATTCAAGGCAAAAACACCAAGCAGCATGAATCCGGCCTGCGCGATGGAGGAATAGCTGAGCATCCGCTTTACACTTTGCTGAAATACCGCAGTAACATTACCAATAACCAGGGTCAAGAACACAATTACGGCCATTAAGATTTGCCATTCACGATGAATATTGCCAAATGCAGATTCAAACAGTTTAAGGAAAGCAAAAAATCCTGCAGATTTAACAATCGTTGCCATGAAGGATGTAAAAACGGTGGGACTCCCATCGTATACATCCGGTGTCCAGAAATGGAAAGGTGCTGCAGAAACTTTGAAAGACATAGAGGCCAGCAAGAGTACCAAACCAATACCTTTCATGGGAGAGATAATACCCATACCTGCATTGATGCCTTCAAGAAAAAAAGTACCCGCATCTCCATATAAAAATGCAATACCCATCAGCATGAGTCCGGTTGAAAAAGAACCCATAAGGAAATATTTCAACGCAGCTTCGTTGGACTTGAGGTTTGTTTTGGCGCTGCCTGCTAATACATAAAGGGGAATTGAAACAATCTCGATACCAATGAATAACATCAGCAAAGACTTGAAGCCTGCGATTATTGCGATTCCGGCAAGAATGAAAAATATCAGTGCATATAAATCGGAAGGCGTCTTATTGCTTTTGCCCAACTCCTGACCTGAAAGCAGGAAATACATGAGTGTAGCAAACAAAATAACTTCATTGAAGAGTAGTCCGAAGCTGTTGTAAACCAGCATCCCTTTTGTATCTATACTGAATATTGAAAGTCCTAGGTATTCAAGCCAGTTCACTACAAGCAGTACAATAACACCTGTTACCGCAAGCAGGTTGGTTGACCTGCCTTTGGCAACGAATCCGGCATACATCATCAGTACACCCCACAAAGCAGCTACAATTATTGCATTCATAAAGCAAAGAATATTTTAGATGGTAACATATTTATTAACAATCAATCCAACCGTTTCATGGATTAATTTAAAGAATGGATCGGGATAAACGCCAACTACAAAAATCAGTCCAGTAAGCACAGTAAGTGCAAGCCCCTGTATCCTGTTAATTTCTGTAAAGGTGGACGTTGCCGCTACCGGCTCTCCGTAGAACACATTTTTAACCATATTTAATGTATATACAGCAGAAAGGATTATGCTCAAACCTGCCAATGCGGCGATCCATGGTTTAAACTGGAACAATCCATTGAAGATCATCAATTCACCCACAAATGCATTGGTGAGTGGCAAAGCAATATTGGCAAATGCTGCAATAACAAGAAACATAGTAAGAATGGGCGCTTTGCGGGCAATACCACCCAATTGTGATATTCGGGTGACACCTGTTTTACGTTCCACAATATCAGCCACTACCCATAGTGCCACAATATTGATTCCATGGTTGAACATCTGCAAAGTTAGTCCGTGAATGGCACTGTCTTTGAGTGTAAATGCACCCGCTGCCATTAATCCAATATGTGCAATGGATGAGTATGCAACCAATCGCTTGATGCTATCCTGATAAATGGCAATGAAAGAGGCGTAAACCATTCCAGCAACTATGACTATAATAATTACAGTATTGAATTCTTTAACAGCCAACGGGAACATGGGTAATAACCACCTCAGAACTCCAAAAAGTCCCATTTTCACCATGATGCCGCTCAATACCATTGTTACTGGTGTCGGAGCCTCCTCATAGGCCTCGGGCTGCCAGGTATGGAAAGGAAAAACGGGCATTTTAATGGCAAATGCGATAAAGAATAATCCAAACATCCAGAACTGCTCTGTTTGAGAAAGCTGTGCATTGTAAAATGCAACCAGTCCAAATGAGCCTGTACCAGTTTTGAGATACATGTATAGTATGCCAATCAGCAAAAACAGTGATCCAAGAAATGTATAAATGAAAAATTTAAATGTTGCCCTGATGCGCTTTTCCCCACCCCAGACAGATGAAAGAAAATAAACAGGTATCAGTGCAAGCTCCCAGAATAGATAGAATACCAAGGCATCTGTTGCCATAAAAACTCCAAGGAGTCCACACTGTGTCAAAAGCATCAAACCATAAAACCTGTTGGCATGGATATACCTGTTTGCCGGCACCATCAGAAAAACAATAGGGAAGATGATTACCGTAAGTAAGCCGAGTATTCTGGTCAGTCCGTCTAGGATAAGTCCAAAACTGCTTCCAATTCCGGGTAACCATACATAACTCACCTGATTGAGCATGAAATGCTTGGATGCCGTGAAAAACAAGGCAGTAAGCATGACGACCAAACTAAGCAGAGAAAATATCATGGCATTTGCCTTGGCGCCTTTTTCAGATTTGATGAAAAAAGAAAGCAGACCTCCAGCCAGTGGCAACCAGATCAGTAAAGCGGGAAAATTATCAAAAGCTGCGAACATATTCAATGCGTTTGATTAGGCTTTCCAGAGCAACTGGAAAATGAAAAATAATATGATGGATACTGTCATTATCAGCACGTAAGACCCTGTCTGTCCACTTTGCAACCACCTCAACTGCCTGGCGCTGAACTGAACACCTCTTCCTACGCCATTGACAAGTCCGTCAATAATCTTCTGATCAACAACCTTGCTTAAAAATGCAGCAAGTTGGCTGACGGGTTTAACAACAAGAAGGTCGTAAAATTCATCAACGTACCATTTGTTGGCAAGGAATTTACCCAGACCTGAAAGCTGCTTTTCTTCGGATGATTTAACGGAGGCAAACTTTTTAGCTGCAATAAGAATCATTACAACTATCAACAAAACCACTGCACCCATCATCATAAGTTCCATGGAATGTGAGAAGTGATGATGCTGATGTCTTTCAGGTAATACAGGTAGTAGGAAAGCTGATAATTTATGTGCATTTTCTGCAAAAACTGCAGGAATTCCCACCCAGCCTCCGGCTATTGAGAACAAGGCAAGGATTATCAGTGGGAAAGTCATGGAGAAAGGTGATTCGTGCAAGTGCTCCGCCTGTGCTTCAGTACCCCTGAATGTTCCGGAAAAAGTAAGAAAATACAACCTGAACATGTAGAATGCCGTCATAAGGGATGTGATAACCCCTAAAGCATAATATATGGGATGCATATCATGTGCGGCAGCAAGAATTTCATCTTTGGAGAAAAACCCTGAAAAAGGAGGTAGGCCTGCAATGGCAAGACAACCAATCAGGAATGTAATATGTGTGATTGGAAGCTTTTTTCGCAGTCCGCCCATTTTCATGATATCCTGCTCATGATGCATGGCATGAATCACACTGCCTGCACCGAGAAAAAGCAAAGCCTTGAAAAATGCATGCGTCATAACATGGAAAACGCCACCGGTATAAGCCCCTACCCCCAATGCCATGAACATGAGTCCGAGCTGACTGACAGTTGAATAAGCCAGGATTTTTTTAATGTCGTTTTGTTTGAGTGCGATTGTTGCGGCAAGTAATGCAGTGGCAATACCAACAATAGCAACCAGGTGTTGTGCTGTTGGTGCAAGGGTGTAGAGTACATTGCTTCTTGCAATCATGTAAATACCTGCAGTAACCATCGTAGCTGCGTGGATAAGCGCAGAAACGGGGGTTGGTCCGGCCATTGCGTCAGGTAACCAGGTGTAAAGCGGAATCTGAGCAGACTTACCCATTGCACCTATAAAAAGAAGTATGGTTATCCCAGTGAGCACGGTAACTGGTGCCGTTGAAGCTTTCGCAAAAACTTCTGCATAAGTAATTGAACCGAACTGGGAAAGCATCCAGAAAATAGCCAGGAGGAAACCCAGGTCACCTATGCGATTCATGATGAAAGCCTTCTTTGCAGCATTGTTGTAGCTGTTATTACCAAACCAGTATCCAATCAATAAATACGAGCAGAGTCCTACACCTTCCCATCCTATGAACATGACAATGAAGTTGGCCCCCATTACAAGCAATAACATGGAAAAAACGAAGAGATTGAGGTATGCAAAATAACGTGCAAAATGTGCAGGTGTCTCTTCATGCATATAAGCAATAGAGTATATGTGTATCAGAGACCCAATGCCAGTTATGATCAAAAGGAAAAGAGAACTGAGCTGATCTATCTGAAACGCAAATGGAATATTCAATCCTGCTACTTTGATAAAATCAAAGAGGTTAATAACCTGAACCGTAAACCCTGGTTCAGAAACCTGAGAGAAAGCCAACAAGCTTAATACAAATGACGCAACAAGCACGCCACTTCCAATGATGCCTATAAGTGTTTTGGAAAGAAAGTTTCTTCCCAACCCGTTGATCAAAAAACCAACAAACGGCAGGAGCGGGATCAGAAAAATGAATTTACTCATATCAGTCAGTATAACTTGTCAGTCAATTGAAAAATCAGTGTTTAAGCCTGTTGAGGAAATTGATATCAACAGAATGGATATTTCGGTACAACATCACGATAATTGCCAGTCCAACAGTCACTTCCGCCGCTGCAACCACCATGATAAAAAACACAAACAGCTGTGCCTCTGTTCCGACAGTGGTAGTTTTATCAAGTGCAAAGGCAGCAACATGGTGCATTTTAGAAAAGGCAACCAATAATATATTAACAGCATTCAGCATGAGTTCTATACACATGAAGATGATGATTGCATTTCTGCGTGTCAAAACACCAACAATGCCAATGGCAAAGAGCGCCAGAGACAGGAATATGTAATAATTAACGGGTATGATTGGCATATAAATTAATTTAAGCTGCTGGTGTTGAAGATTCCTTTTTCCCAAGAACTACAGCACCTACCATGGCACTGAGGAAGAGAATACTGCTGATCTCAAATGGCACAACATATTCAGTAAACAGGGTATTACCCAGGTTTTTGATAAGTCCGATACTTCCTTCGCCTTTCATGCTGTTGATATATCCTCCATTGTCTTTCAGTGCAGCAACGAGAATAAGCAAAAGGCTTCCCCCAGAAACAACTGCTGCCAGCCTGAGCCAAACGCTTTTCTGTGGCTCGCTATCCTTGTTAAGGTTCATGAACATGATTACAAAAAGGAAGAGTACCATAATGGCTCCAGCATAAACAATCATGTTAACAATCGCCAAAAACTGTGCATTCATCAAAATATAATGACCGGTAATGGCCATGAATACAAGTATCAGCCACAAGACACTGTGCACCGGATTATCACTGGAAACCACCATCAATGCACTGAATAGCGCCAGCGCAGTCAGTATCCAAAAAAGAATTTCAGTAATGTGCATGGTTTATTTATTTTTTAATTGCTGCTCACGTTGTCCTTTTGCTGCTTCAAAGCTTTCCTTGTTTGTTACAGGGTTTGGAATCAGTAACTCGTCTTTTGAATAGATGAATCCTTTTCTTGTAAAGTTGGAAGGGGCAAAAGTTTCTGAAAGATAGATGGCGTCTTTGGGACAAGCCTCTTCACATAATCCGCAGAATATGCAACGAAGCATATTGATTTCATATTTGGCTGCATATTTTTCTTCCCTGTACAGGTGTTCCTCATTAGGCAAACGTTCAGCCGCTTCCATAGTGATGGCTTCTGCAGGACAGGCTACAGCGCATAATCCGCAAGCTGTACAATTTTCCCTTCCTTCCTCATCCCGGTTCAAAACGTGCAACCCCCTGAATACAGGGCTGAATGGACGTTTTTCTTCAGGATAATGTATGGTGGCTTTCTTCTGGAACATGTGTTTCAGCGTAATGCCCATGCCTTTCAGGATTGCCGGGAGGTATAACCTTTCCATGAAGCTCATAGGCTTCTGCTCCAGTACTTTCGCCCTATTCGTTAATGTAGCCATAGATTTATTTATTTAGCCATAAAACAACAACTGCAGTTATCAGCATATTGGCCAATGCCAGCGGAATCAGTTTCTTCCATCCCAGATCCATGAGCTGGTCATACCTGAAACGGGGGATAGTCCAACGTACCCATATGAACAGAAAAAGGAAGAACAGTATTTTGCTGAACAATGCCGCGAAACCAAGAGCTGCTGTTGCATTTACCCCAATATTGGCAGCGAGTGAAGCTTCGTCAACAAAAGGAATATCATATCCTCCGAAGAACAGGGTAGCTACAACTGCGCTCGAGATAAACATGTTTACATATTCTGCAAACAGGTAAAGTCCAAGTTTCATAGATGAATACTCCTGGTGATAACCAAAATTCAGTTCATTCTCTGCCTCTGGTAAGTCAAAGGGTGTTCTGTTACATTCAGCAAAAACACAGATCAGGAAAATAAGAAAACCGAGTGGTTGATAAATGATATTCCAACCTCCGGTCATCTGCTGTGCAACTATGGATTTGAGGCTGAGTGTTCCGGTTAGCATCAATAGCGCTATCAGTGATAAGCCCATGGCCAACTCATAGGAGATGATCTGGGAAGCACCACGCACAGCAGCCATCAGTGAAAACTTATTATTAGAGGCCCAACCGCCAATCATGATACCGTAAACACCCATACTCACCACACCGAAAATATACAGGATACCAATATTGACATCTGCAATCTGCAAGCTAACCTGACGTCCGAAAACCTCAATGGTTGGTCCCCATGGAATAACCGCACTGGTTAGCATCGCTGTTATCATAGCCAATGCAGGACCCAGTACAAACAACATCCTGTTGGATGTTAGGGGAATAATTTCTTCCTTGAAAAATAATTTCAACCCATCTGCTGCAGGCTGCAATAGTCCAAAGGGACCAGCCCTATTCGGACCTCTTCTGTCTTGCATCCAGGCAGCAATCTTGCGTTCACCATATGTTGTATACATGGCTACCAAAAGTGAAAAAGATATGATTCCACCGATCAGCAAAAGCTTTTCCAGTCCCAGTGAAAGATCTATCGCCAGCATTTCCATATCGATCAATGTTTTTTATCTGTTTTAGCGTACAGCGCACTTGTTGCGGGCCCGTTTACCTGGCTTAAGTCTATAGCAGGATCATTGACCTCACTCACCGTATGAATATCCATCAGCAGTTGTGGATTTCTGCCATCCATAACCGCAGAAAATGTTTCAGCTGGTTTAATGGTATGTTCATAATGCCCCTGAGATATAACTGAATGCCTGTTTACCGGAGCTGCGCCTTCAATAATCCAGTCACTTGTTTTTTTCTTTTCAAACCTGCATTCATTACAAATCCATTCTTCCACTTCACCCCATTGGTCCTTACGCGCAGTTACTCGCAAGACCTCTTCACCACGCTGCCAGAGTGTTACTTTTCCACTGCAGCAGCTGCAATTTCTATGCGCCAGAACAGGTTTTGTAAACCATACCCTATTTTTGAAACGGAAGGTTTTATCGGTAAGTGCACCAACAGGACAAACATCAATCACATTTCCAATAAAGTTATTATCGAGTGATTTTTCAATGTACGTAGCAATTTCTGCATGGTCTCCCCTGCTCAAGATGCCATGAACACGCTTTTCAGTGAGCTGATCTGCTGTAAAGACGCAACGGTAACAAAGAATACAACGGGTCATGTGCAACTGAATGTATGGCCCAAGGTCGTGTTTCTCAAATGTCCTGCGCTTGAATTCGTAACGTGTTCCCTGTTTGCCATGCTCATAACCAAGATCCTGAAGGTGACATTCCCCGGCCTGATCGCACACAGGGCAATCGAGGGGATGATTAAGGAGTAAAAACTCCACAACACCATTGCGGGCATCACCTACGCGGTTACTGGTCATATTCTTGACTTCCATGCCATCCATCACACCGGTGCGGCAACTTGCCACAAGTTTGGGCATGGGACGGGGATCAGCCTCGCTTCCCTTGCTTACTTCAACAAGACAGGTACGGCATTTTCCGCCACTGCCCTGCAGTTTGCTGTAGTAGCACATTGCAGGGGGCACTACATCACCGCCAATCATCCTGGCCGCCTGCAGTACAGTTGTACCTGCCGGAACATCAATGGTGATGTTGTCGATCGTTACTTTCAGTGTTTTAACTGCTTCGGTCATATAATCCTTTTAACAGGTTCTTATCCTGAGTTTATGCTGGAACATGTATTTCATCGGCATAGTGCGCCAATCCGTAATTTTTTGTCAGACACAATTCCGGATTGTTGATATGCCACTCAAATTCATCCCTGAAATGCCTGATTGCAGCAGCTACCGGCCAGGCGGCAGCATCTCCAAGCGGACAAATCGTATTTCCCTCAATTTTTCGCTGAATATCCCATAACAAATCAATATCACTCATTTCACCTTTTCCAGCGTCAATCTTATGGAGGATTTTTTCCATCCATCCTGTTCCTTCCCGGCAAGGCGAGCATTGTCCACAGCTTTCATGTCTGTAGAATCTGGCAAGTGTAAGTGTATTTTTCACAATACACTGATCTTCATCCAGCACAATGAATCCACCGGAACCCATCATGGAGCCTGTGGCAAAGCCTCCATCTGCAAGGCTTTCATAATTCATGTAACGGGTTTCGCCCTTTGCAGTCTTCAGCAACAGATTTGCAGGGAGGATGGGAACTGAAGAACCACCTGGAATACAGGCTTTCAGCTTTTTACCGTTGGGGATTCCACCACAATACTCATCACTGTAGATAAACTCCTCCACGGAGATGGTCATGTCAATTTCATAAACCCCTGGTTTGTTGATATTGCCACATGCTGAAATAAGTTTTGTACCTGTTGACCGTCCAATCCCGATTTTAGCATATTCCTCACCACCCATATTCATGATAGGAACTACAGCAGCAAGGGTTTCGACATTATTCACCACAGTCGGGCAATCCCACAGGCCTTTAATGGCTGGAAACGGAGGCTTAATACGCGGATTACCGCGTTTTCCCTCGAGAGATTCTATCAATGCCGTTTCTTCACCACAGATATAGGCTCCAGCACCGCGCTGGACGTATATTTCACAATCAAATCCTGATCCAAGAATGTTTTTTCCAAGAAAGCCCTGCTGTTTTGCTTCAGCGATTGCCTGCTCCAGGATACCAACAATCCAGGCATATTCTCCCCGGATGTAGATGTAAGTTCTGTTACTGCCCAATGCAAATGAGGAAACAATCAGTCCCTCTATAAGCAGATGAGGCAGGAACTCCATCAGGTACCTGTCTTTGAAGGTACCCGGTTCAGACTCATCAGCGTTGCACACCAGGTAGCGTGGAACACCTTCGGGCTTTGCCAGAAAACTCCATTTCATTCCTGAAGGGAAACCGGCACCGCCTCTTCCGCGCAAACCGCTCTTCTTCACTTCCTCCACGATTCCACCGGGCTCCATTTTCAATGCCTTTTCCACCGCAGCATAACCACCCTCCCTTCTGTAAACATCGAAGTGACGAATCCCTTCTATGTGAGCCTTTTCAAGTAACAGTTTTTTTGACATGTTTTATTGTGCTTTTCCGTTCTTGTTATTAATTGTTGCGACATGCATTGATTATTGCATCCACTTTTTCCGGCGTAAGGTGCTCTTTGTAATGCATACCCAATTGCATCATTGGAGCGTAACCACAGGCACCCAGACACTCCACTGTTTTCAGCGTAAACATCCCATCGGCAGTAGTTTCTCCAACGTTGATGTCAAGTTTCTGCCTGATGTAAGAGATGATATCATCACTACCCCTAAGCATACACGGACCAGTATGGCAGACTTCGAACACATGTTTTCCTACCGGCTTGAGGTTGTACATGCTGTAAAATGTTGCCACCTCATACACTTCGATGGGTTCAATATGCAACAGGGATGCTACATAGTCCATTGTCTCGGGACTCAGCCAACCCCCAAACTCATCCTGCGCAAGATGCAACAAAGGTATCAGTGCACTCTTTTGCTTTCCTTCCGGATAGCGATCAATCATGGCCTGTACCTCTTTCAATTTATCTTCTGAAAACTTGATCATTTGCTATTGATTTAAGCGTCCATTTCACCGGCAATCAGGTTAAGACTACTCAGTGTCACAATCGCATCACTGAGCATGGTATCTTTAACAATTTCGGAATAGGCCTGGTAGTATATAAAGCAGGGCCTCCTGAAATGCAGCCTGAACGGTGCACGACCGCCATCACTGATAAGGTAAAAACCCAATTCCCCATTGCCGCCTTCCACTGCATGATAAACCTCACCTGAGGGAATCTCTGTTTCACCCATGACAATTTTAAAATGGTAGATAAGTGCTTCCATTTTAGTATATACATCAGCCTTTTCAGGAAGGTAATAAGCCGGGGCATCAGCATGATATACATCAGCTTCAGTGCCCTTGAAGGCCTGAACCTTCTGGTATGCCTGACGGATGATGCTGAGTGATTGCCAAATTTCCTCATTACGAACCATGAAACGGTCGTAATTGTCTCCTGTTGTTCCAACAGGGATGATAAAATCAAACTCTTCGTAAGAAGAATATGGTGCATGAACACGCACATCATAGTCAATACCCGCAGCACGTAGATTAGGCCCTGTAAAACTATAATTCAGCGCACGTTCAGCGGAAATGGCACCTGTTCCCTGCGTCCGCTCCATAAAGATCCTGTTTCGGGTGAAGAGATTTTCAAACTCTTTCCATACACCCGGGAATTCTTCAAGGAATTTTTCCAGCTTACGGAAAGCCGTATCAGAAAAATTACGTTCAAAGCCACCAATCCTACCCATATTGGTGGTGAGACGGGAACCACAAACTTCCTCATATATTTCATAGACGAGTTCGCGGTATTGCATCACATAGAGGAACCCTGTATATGCCCCCGTATCCACACCCACGATAGAGTTACAGATAAGGTGATCACTTATCCGCGCGAGCTCCATGATGATGACCCTTAGGTAGTCGACACGCTTAGGCGTTTTTACATTTAGCAGTTTTTCACAGGTCATGTGCCACCCCATATTGTTAAGTGGTGCCGAGCAGTAATTAAGGCGGTCCGTAAGTGTTGTGATCTGGTATAACGGTCTGCGTTCGGCCAGTTTCTCAAAAGCCCTGTGTATGTAACCAACAGTAGATTCAGCTTTGACTATCCGCTCACCATCCATTTCCAGAATATTCTGGAACACACCATGGGTGGCAGGGTGGGTTGGACCCAGATTCAGCCTTGTCGTTTGCTTTTCTATTGAGCCTTCCGGCAAATTGATATTGACTTGTTCAGGCATATGCTTTTGTTTTATCTGCCAAACATTTCATCGTCCTTGTCGATCCTGGTTTGGTCTTCCAGGGGAAATTCCTTGCGCAATGGAAAATAATCCATTTCATCAACGTTCAGCACACGACGGAGATCGGGATGCCCAATGAAGTTGATGCCAAAGAAATCATAAGTCTCTCTCTCCATCCAGTTTGCACCACTGAACAACCCTGTTGCAGTATACACATCAGGCTTAGTAACGGGTACATATATTTTCATGCGGATTCGCACATTTGTAACCAGGTTATGAAGGTGATAAACCACGGCCAGTTCCTGTCCTTCTCTTTCTGGATAATGGACTCCAGTTATATCTGTTAAAAACTGAAAACCCAAATCCGGGTCATCATAAAGCAGCGTGAGTGCTTTTAAATTAAACTCCGGCTGAATGGTAAATGAAAGCATACCATAGGGGAACTCCCAGGCCAGGATGCTGTCCCCGAATTGCTTCGAAAGTATTTCCCTGATTGTATCGTAATGTGTTGACATGTTATCCGGTTTTGGGAATTATTGGATGCCGTATCCTTCCATCAATGCCTTGTATTGATCACCATTTCTCCTTCTCAGGGATTCGTCCTGAACAAGATCCTGAATCTTAAGCACGCCATCAATGATAGCTTCAGGTCTGGGCGGACAACCCGGCACATACACATCAACTGGAATGACCTGGTCTATCCCCTGCAAAACGGAATAAGTATCAAAGATACCGCCACTGGAAGCACAGGCACCTACAGCCATTACCCAGCGTGGCTCAGCCATTTGGAGATAAACCTGCCTGAGCACCGGGGCCATTTTTTTGGCAATGGTACCCATAACCATGAGCAGGTCACACTGACGTGGAGAGAAACCTACACGCTCAGAGCCGAACCTGGACAAATCATAATGCGAACCCATGGTTGCCATGAATTCAATTCCGCAGCATGATGTTGCAAAAGGGAGTGGCCACATGGAATTTTTTCTTGCAAGTCCCACTACTCTATCCAAAGACGTGGCAAAGAATCCCTCCCCCATATGCCCTTCAGGCATCACGACCTGGTTTATACCACGGTCTGATGTATCTTTTTCTATCAAGTTAAAACGAACCGGACGAGCCATATACTTTAATTTGTTAGATGAAACAACAAAAGTCTGCAGGATTTCCGCAGACATGAATTGCTATTCTTCCCAATGAAGGGCACCTTTTTTTATAATATAAACGAAGCCTGCCAGAAAAAAAGCCACGAACATCAGTACAGCAAGAAAACCATCCCAGCCTAATCCCCTGAAGTTAACCGCATAGGGATAGAAAAAGATAACTTCAACATCAAATAACACAAAGAGGATGGCTACGAGAAAATATTTGATAGCCATGGGCTGCCTGGCATTACCAAACTGCTCAATACCACTTTCAAATACCTGAAGCTTGTCTGAAGTCAGCCTCTTCGGACCCAGCAGCTGACTTCCCAGGATCATAACGGATACCAGCCCCAGTGCAAAAAGGAGCTGGATACCGATGGGGAAATAATCACTTGCCTTGCTGATTTCCGGATTCTGTCCAATTGCTTGCGCCTGAAGGAAAAACATCCTAATCATCGGTTTAAATTTCAAGGCGCAAAGTTAATCAAATTGCCAATGTAGCAAAGAAAAGAAAGGGATTTAATTAGTAAAAACGAAGGAAAAGGGATGAGGCACGAGGCACAAGGCACGAGGCACAAGGCACGAGGCACAAGGCATGAGGGATGAGGTACGAGGCAGGGGGCACCAGGCACGAGGCACAGGGGACGAGGTATTAAATAAGACAGGGAGATAAAAGTGCTTAAACTTTCAATCTCCCTGTTAAGTCAGTGTAAGTTAAAGTTAAAAGGATGATAATGCCCCTAGACTTCAACACTTTCCCCTCGTGCCTTGTGCCTTGTGCCTATTGCCTCTTCCCCAACTACTTCTTCTGCCCCGCAGCCAGTGCCTTTTGGATAATATCCCTGTTTTTGATGGCGTCCTGGTTATTGGGATCAATTTCAATTATCTTGTCGAGGAATGCTGAAGCCCCAGCCAGATCCTTCTTGATATTGGCTGAGTAGCCAGCAAGATAACCATAGGCAGTAATGAGGGTGCTCTTATTCTTTGATTTATCTGCTTCTGCAATGGAAATAAACTTCTCACAATCAGCAATTGCAAGTCCCTGTTCCATTGTGGAATCAATTACAGACAATGAACGGAATGACCAGTAATGACCATAAACTTCAGTAGGGTAATTTGTTTTGTACACGGTAAATATGCTGTCTGCCCTCTTGAATTCTGTTGCCTTGAAATTCTCGAAGCCTGCATTGTACAGATCCACCTTGCTCAACTTGGGATTGATGTAAAGTACTTTTGTGAGCCATTCGGCAGACTTAACCGTATTACCAGACTTTTTGAAAAAGTCTGCTGCCCTGCGAGCGTAGTCAACTTTATTGGAAGCTGTTGTATCAGCTTCAATGGCTTTGCTGAAGAAATAATCAACCTTTTGGGCATCAGCTTTAGTTTTAGCGGCATTGTAAGCAGCTACAACATAGTTATCAGGATTAATCTGGTCAGCTGTTGCTTTCTGGAAAAAAGTCTCCATCATGGCCAATGCCTTTACTGAATCTCCCAGTTTGTCATAGCTGTAACCCTTCAGGCGGTAAAGTCTGGCATCAGCCTTATCTCCCTGCGTATTGAGCAGATTGTCAGCCTTTGTGATGGCATTGTTGAAATCACCTCCGGCAAACTGCAGACTGGCTTCCTCATAATCGATGGCAGGACCAGGTTCTGCATGCTTTTTATACTCGTTGAAATACTGAGTAGCCTTGAACACATCTCTCGAAAAATAAAACACATACAAATCGTACAATGCTGGCGTAAAAGCAGGATCATCTGCTACTGCGTCATTGAATTTACCCAGGAAGATATCCCTTTGCTCAGAACCCTGAGTCAGGTAAATTTTTCCGATTTTGTGTTTGGCAATGGCGTTCTTCGGGTCAACCATCAAAGCATTTTCGTATGCCTTAACCGCTTCACCTCCGTTCATCAAACCACGGTAAAGGTCACCCATGTAGATATATGTAAACGGATCCTTGAACCCTTTAACGGCGGTTGCAAGCTTGAGTTTTTCAATGCCATAGGCTACATCTCCACCCTTTTCAAGGTTAGCTTTACCTATTGCAGTAAATACTTCTGCATTTTTACCTTTTGTCAATGAAATAGCTGTTTCAAAACGCTGACGGGCATCAGCAGATTTACCTTCTATCAGCTCTGCCTGTCCTTTTGCAACAAGCAAAAGCGGATGACTTCCATTTTCACCCTGCATGGCTTTTGCTAAAACAGCTTCAGCCCCTTTGGGATCTCCATTTTCAAAGTAAGCCTGAGCCAGCCAGTAAGCTGTCTCTACATTAGCAGGAGCCTGATCCGCCAGTTGGTGCAGGATTTTTTTGGCTGCGTGATGTCTTTGCATGTGCAGCATGCGGCGGCCTTCCTGAACGGACTGTGCCATAACTCCTGCAGAAACCATGAGGGCCAGAATAGATACCCCAAACTTCAATTTTAGCATCGTTTTCATTTTATGAGGTGTAAATGTAAGAAATCATATTTTTATTCAGAAACTTTTGCCTTACGTATTTGCAAAGCCATGCGGTCTGGCACGAGATATCCACGCCTGAATATGAGTTGACCCTTTTCATGGGTAAGAAAATTGACAAAACCTTTACCTAATCCTGCAAAATTTTCTTTTAAAATGTAGTATAAACCCCTGTTTAGCGGGTAGCGTTTCATGGCAATATTGGCCTGATAAGGCCTCACATAAACTTCCTCTTCACAGTTGGCGCACTGCAGTGCTGCAAGTCTTACACGCTTCTGGAAACTCAGTTGGGCAGGATCTTCGCGGTTTCCAATCCAGCTTACACCTATGAACCCTATTGCCTGAGGGTGACTGGCCACGTATTCAATCACAGCTTCAGAACTTCTTGCAGCCATTACATTTCCGCTTAGGGGCTGGCCACGTAACACAGAATCCATCAGAAACCTGACTGTACTGGTCGCTTTCAGTCCATCCATTACCAGCTGGTATTTATAGCCCGACGAACCATTCAGCATAGATCTTATTTCAGCAACTGAAAACAGTGAATCTTTTGCCTTGGGATGCATAACTACGGCTATTGCATCAGTAGCTATTTTACCCCATGATGGCACAAATCCGATTGTATCCTTGTAAAACGGTGCTTCATCTTCCGTTAAACCCCTGGTTATGATAACCATCCTGGTACTGTCAGACAGCATATCCTTTATACAATCAGCCTCAGGTTTGTAATGAGGTACAATTGTAGCCTTGGGGTTCTGAGACATAAAGACCTTGATCTGTGAGTCAATAATTGGTGCAAATGACTCATCAACGCTGATGTGGATGGTGCCACTTGTAAGGGTATCATCACCACTGATTACTTTTGCCTTTTTTGTTGTTCCGGTACAAGCCGTTATCAATATACATACCAACAGCACTGACAATGACCCTTGAAAATTCATTTTCATTTTTTTCATTGGTTTTTTTTTGCAGCAAAACCCCTGTAAAAGCGAAAGAAACCGTAACAGAGACAGGCAATACCAAATATGGATGATGTAAGTGAATCAAAACCTGCTCCGGCAATCAGGTATTTATTGAGCAAAAAGAAAATACCTGCTCCGAACCACAAAACACCCATCGTGAAATCATAGATGACTCTAAAGCTACCCTGCCTCCTGGCTTCCTTATCCCTGAATGAATTTGTATCCATAACTGCAATTTATGAAAATTAGGTTTCCGTCTGACTGATTTGATGTTATTATGACAGTTTTCCACAAGGTATCTTTGTAATAATAATACAATATTAACTTTACAATATGAAACCATCCATCCCGCAAGGTACGCGCGATTTTTCAGCAGCTGTACTGCGTAAAAGAAACTATATCCTGCGCACGATTCAGGGCGTTTTTGAAAGTTACGGCTTTGAACCTCTGGAGACCCCAGCAATGGAAAACACAGAAACGCTGATGGGCAAATATGGCGAGGAAGGTGATAAACTTATTTTCAAAATTCTTAATAACGGACTAAACAATCCTGAAAAGCGCGAAAATGCAATCCGGGATTTCGACAGTATACTGGAAGGCAAAACAACCAAAGGCATTACGGAAAGGGCACTGCGCTACGACCTGACAATTCCTTTTGCCCGCTATATTGCCATGAACCATGGCCAGCTAACCCTGCCTTTTAAAAGGTTTCAGATGCAGCCTGTATGGCGGGCAGACAGACCACAACGAGGCAGATACAGGGAATTCTGGCAATGCGATGCAGATGTAGCCGGAAGCACCTCCCTCCTCCATGAAACGGAATTGGCACTGATTTATACCCATGTCTTTCATAAACTGGATGTCCCTGTTGTCATTCACATCAACAACAGGAAAATTCTTACTGCCCTGGCAACACTTTGCGGGGGTGAAGACATCATGATGGACATCACAATTGCCATAGATAAACTGGATAAAATCGGGATTGATAAGGTGAAAGATGAACTGCTTTCCAAAGGTCTTTCCATGGAACAGGTTGAAACAGTTGTTTCATTCATCGCAATTGCCGGTAGCAATGAAACCAAATTACAACAACTGACTGAACTTTTCAGTACAATTCAGTCGGGGCTGGATGGGGTTAGTGAATTAAAAACTGTGCTTGACTTGTATCAGACGTCCAAGCCCGCAGGAGAAGGTCTGGCAGAACTAGTTATAGATTTGTCACTCGCAAGAGGATTAAATTACTACACGGGCACCATATTTGAAGTAAAAGCTGTTACTGTGCAGATGGGCAGTATTGGTGGTGGTGGACGCTACGACGACCTTACCGGACTATTCGGCGTCAAAGGCATTGCAGGAGTGGGTGTTTCTTTTGGGGTGGATAGAATTTATGATGTCATGGAGGAACTCAAAGCTTTTCCGGAAACGCTTCAGAAGGGAACAGATGTGCTGCTTTTCAATACTGGTTCAAATGAAATAAAAGCTGTTCTCGGATTGGCAGAAAAACTGAGGGCCACAGGCATTGCGACTGAAATTTATCATGAGCCTGTCAAGTTTGATAAACAATTCAAGTACGCAGAACGCAAACAGATTGACTGGGTGATGATCCTTGGCTCAAAGGAAGCAGATAACGGCACTGTAGTTGTAAAACAGCTGTCTACAGGAAAACAAATGGAACTTCAGCAAGCAGACCTGCATGGAAACTGGAAAGTGCTTTTCGGATAACGTCAACCTACATCGTAAGTGGAATCAGATTATAAAATCTACCACATTAGGGCGACCAAGTATCCTATTTTCTTGAACCACTACCCCATTTCCTGAGTTGCTTCAAGGTTGACTCAAGGTCTTTTGCCAATGGTGCTTCAACAGACAGTGATTCGCCCTGTAAATTAGTTAAGGCAACCCTTGAAGCATGCAAAGCCAGCCTGGAAAGCAGTGGCCTTTCTTCTTCCTCTTTTTTGGAGAGATTGAATTTCTTTTTAAATGTTGAAAGGAGAACAGGATCAGCACTGCCATAAATGGGATCGCAAACAAGCGAATGCCCGACATTCTGGAGATGAACCCTGATCTGATGGGTTCTTCCGGTTTCAATCTGAAACGCTACCCAGGAATAACCCCTGAACCGTTCCAGCACCTTGTAATGGGTTATTGCTGCCTTGCCCTTTCGACCTACACGCATCTTTCCGGGTATGACAGGGTGTTCTTCTATAGGCTGATCATAAACGCCTGCATCTTCACTGAAAACACCGGAAACCAGTCCAAAATAATGCTTTTCAAGGTTTCGCTGCTGAAATAAACCATTGTAATATTTGTGAGCAACCTCATTGCGGGCGAACAACATCAAACCGCTGGTATCCTTGTCTATACGGTGTACAATAAATATCCTTCCACCTTTCCCCTCCAGCCATTTACTGACAGATGGCAGTTCAGCGTCATGGCGATCAGGAATAGACAACCAACCTGATGGCTTGTTCACTGCCAACAGGTTTTCATCACTGTATATCAGTTGAGGCATTGCATGCATAATCAGAAACGTTTGGTTCGGGTTGGTTTAAATGGACTGCTCCCGTCATCTCTTTTTTTCACCGGAAAAGATTTGCCCGAACTGCTTTTGCCTCTTACCGTAAAGTTTTTGCCCTGGTGGGTAGCATCATCCCTGCGTTTTACTGCAACCGGTTTTCCCTGACGGGGCGTCTGTCCAAAGCTGCCATTGCCGCCATCTTTACCAACCCTATCCTCCCATTTTTTAATAACCTGTTCTGTTTTATTTTCGAAATCGGGCCTTGTACGATATTCTCCCTGTTGCCTGCCTGCTGAAGGCTGCTTCCCAGATAATTTGAGCGTTTTAGGACCTGAAGGCTTATTGGGATTTACCTGTAAAATCTTCTTTCCATCAAGTGTCTTACGCTGACGCATCCCTCCCTTCTTTTTTTCCGGCTCAGGTGTTGCGGCTTTAGGCAATTCCAATTCAGGCACTTCATCAAAATCTTCAAAACGACTGGTTTGCGGTACCAGTGAAGCATCAGATTTTTTTATGAAAGAACTGTTCATGAACTTAAGCAACCTGATTTCCTTCTCATTCAAAAAACGCCATTTCCCACGCTCCACATTCTTCTTGGTGAGGTTACCAAACATCACCCTGTCTAGGTTACGGACATCATACCCCAGTGATTCAAATATTCTTCTTACAATTCTGTTTCTTCCGCTGTGCAATTCAATGCCAATAATTGATTTGTCTTTGGGATCAGAGTATGCCAGCGCATCAGCTCTTACAAAACCGTCTTCCAGTTCTAGTCCGCGGAGCACCCGCTCAAAATCAAGTTTCCCGAGCGGCTTATCCAGCTTCACCTCATAAATTTTACGAACTTCATGAGACGGGTGAGACAGCTTCTGGGTCATATCCCCATCATTAGTAAGTAACAAGACCCCTGTAGTGTTCCGGTCTAGTCTGCCAATGGGAAACACCCTTTCGATGGTTGCCCCCTTGATAAGGTCCAGCACGGTTTTCCTGCCTTCGGGATCTTCAGAAGTGGTGATGTAATCTTTGGGTTTATTCAGAAGTATATAAACCAGGTTTTTCTCCGGGAAAATACGTTTACCCGAAAAAAACACCAGGGCATTGGGTTCAACTTTAAAGCCAGGCTCGGTAACAATAACGTCATTTACCTTTAGCTTGCCCTCTTTAATAAGTTCCACAGCGTCTCTCCGGGAGCAGACACCACAATGTGCAACATATTTGTTTAAAGGCATGGACTTATCCTCCTTCCGGACTGTAATGGGAGCGCGGTGGTCGTTTTCGGAAGGCCTTCCGGTTTTCTTTACAACCTGATGCTGGTGTGGTTTTGAGCTTGTACCTGCATGTGCTGCCCGCAGTTCTAGTTTTTTCTTTTCAATGGCCTCAGAGCGCTCTTTTTTAAATTTCTTTTTCTCCTGCCTGAATTCTTCCTTGATGGCGCTGTTCTTCTTCCGGGAAGCGAACTTGTCAAAATTGTCTGTTCTTTTCATGTTGCTGATTTACTGTTTTTCAACAGGGATTAACGTAATGCACATTATCATGATCGGCTTTGATCACAAAGACATGAATTGCCTTTTACTTGTTGGCAAGTTGTCCGCATGCCGCATCAATATCTTTACCGCGACTTTTCCTCAACCTTGTGTTTACCCTGTTTTTATCCAGGAACTGCATAAAGGCTGCTGTTTTTTCTTCTGAAGGCTTCTTAAATCTTGCGAAATCAATGGGATTATACTCGATGATATTCACCAGGTCTGCAGGCACCTGCCGGTAGACCTTCATCAGTTCAGCAGCATCCTCGAGTGAGTCATTGAAATTATCAAAAAGGATATACTCCAGGGTGATTTCATTTTTTGTCTGCTTGTAAAAATAATTTAAAGCATCAATAAGTGAATTCAGGTCATTGGTTTCATTAACGGGCATGATCTCACTCCTCTTCTTATCATTGGCCGCGTGGAGCGAAAGTGCCAGTTTGAATTTCACCTGATCATCTCCCAGTTGTCTGATCATTTTGGCAACACCAGCGGTGGAAACAGTAATCCTGCGCGGACTCATACCCAAACCATCTGGTGCGGTTATCCTTTCTATTGCCTTAAGCACACTTCTGTAATTCAACAAAGGTTCACCCATACCCATGAACACGATGTTGGTGAGCTTTTTCTCATGTGTTTTCTGTGCCTGCTGATTGATCAATACAACCTCATCATAAATTTCATCAAAAGTGAGGTTTCGCTGTCTTTCAAGAAAGCCTGTAGCACAAAATTTACAACTCAGGCTGCATCCGATTTGTGAGGAAACACATGCAGTGAGCCTTTCTTCTGTTGGGATCAGGACACCCTCGATTTTATGGCCGTCGTGGGTTTTGAAACGCGACTTGACAGTTCCATCTTCGCTGTACTGGGTGGTATTAACACTCAGAGAGGGGAAACTAAATTTTTCTTCAAGCTTTGTCCTGAGTTCTTTGGAGAGGTTAGACATCGACTGAAAATCGAATGCATGCTTCTGCCATAACCACTCCCATATTTGCTGTAACCGGAACTTCTTTTCTCCTATTGATTCAAGATATTCACCGATTTCCTGTTTGGTAAAACTGCGGATATTCGGTTTGCTTAACGTTGACATGCTGCAAAGGTACTGAATAGTAGCGTTATTTGCCGCGTGCGAGTTTACCCTTTCCAAACCTGTTTTTGACCCCATCTATCGCGGCATACAGATTGGCCTTCTTTACCCTATTTTCAAAGATATCAGTTTGAACAGATGCAGCAGTGAGGTCACTGAAACGAACCCCAATCAGCCTCACCTGTTGTTTACCATCATAAAGCTGTCGGAACAGTTCTCTGACAACCCTAATTATCTCATCATCATAAGAAGTTGACTTGATGGCAACCTGTTTCGTATGGGTTGAGAAATCAGGATACCTTATTTTCACAGCAACACATCTGGTCATTTTCTGGTCTTCACGCAACTCAAAACCCAGCTTTTCTGTCATCCGAAGCAATTCAGCATGCAGGTAATCCTGATCAGCTGTATTTTCAAAGAAAGTATGTTCAGTTGAAATGGACTTTGACTCATGTGTGGTATGGATTGTCCCTGTATATGCTCCTGTTGCCTTCAGTGCAAGTAATTCTCCATATTTACCGAAGTATTTTTCAAGCAGCTGAACCGGGAAGGCAGCAAGATCGCTGATTTTAATAATCCCCAGTGCATTCAGGCTTTTCAGCATGTGCTCTCCTACGCCAGGAATCTCGCCTACCGGAAGTGGACCCAAAAACTCCTGTTCACATCCTGGCAGAACCTGCAGGTACCCGTTAGGTTTGGCTGCATTGGTAGCCATCTTGGCCACCATTTTACCAGAAGCCAAACCAAATGAAATCGGCAAGCCTGTTGTTTCCATGATTTCCTGCCTCAGGTTTATTGTCCATTGCAGTGGCTCAAAAAAACGATCCATCCCTGTCAGGTCAATGTAAAATTCATCTATCGAAGCTTTTTCAAAAACAGGTGC
>CAMAXV010000008.1 GCA_945862385.1 Chitinophaga pinensis | reverse complement strand
ATGTAGAAGCCCTGCCTACGTTTATCCTTTACAAAAATGGTAAAGAAGTAATCCGTAAACAGGGCCTCGTAACGCAGGAAGAATTCACTTCCTGGTTGAAATAACTTATTTTTTAGCAGCCTGCTGCATGGCATTACCGGCTCCGCCTCCACCACGTGGAGCACCCAATCCGCTGATACCGGAAGCACCTTTGAACAGCTGATAACGTGAAGGCATTTCCTTAACGGGCCACATACCGTTGGCTTCATTGATATCTGCTGTCTCACGCATGGGGTCAAGTCTGATACCGGAAACTTCTTTGTTTTTTACAAACAGCTTGGTAACATGCTCTTCATTGAGGCGCCAGATGGTAACAGGAATCCTGTCTACCTCTTTTGAACCATCCTTGAATGTCCACTCCACAATGATTGGCATAATCATTCCACCTTTGTTGCTGAAAGTAAGTTCATAAAGGTTTTTGTCTTCCCAGTCTTTGTAATGGGCGACGTCTTTCTGGGCATTCAGCTGCTGCTGGGCCATACCCTGGAACATTTTCATATCCGCATTGCGGTTGTAGTAGTAAAAGTCTCGCAGGGTGGTGTCACGGTCTGTATAGAAGCTAATCTTATTACCTTCCCTATTACGGATTTTGCTGATAGTTTCAAAATCAGTCTGTTGAAGCGTAGCCATATTTTTTTCGGAATCCAGCTTGAACCATTTGACGGAATCCAGGGATATATCCACCGGGTCTGTTCCGTAATACCATCCTCTCCAGAACCAGTCGAGGTCAACCGCACTGGCATCTTCCATTGTGCGGAAAAGATCATACGGCGTTGGATGTTTGAAGGCCCATCTTCTGGCGTACTCCTTGAAAGCATAATCAAACAATTCCCTTCCCATGATGGTTTCGCGCAGGATATTCAAACCTGTTGCAGCTTTGGCATAGGCATTGGAACCAACGCTTGCCACATTATCACCCTTTGTCATGATAGGCTCCAACATGTTTTTAGGCAGACGCATGTAGTCTGTGATCAGGTGAGCAGGGCCGCGGCGGGAAGGATAATTGTTATCAAATTCCTGTTCGGTCAGAAACTGAACAAAAGTATTCAACCCTTCATCCATCCACCAATATTGACGCTCATCAGAGTTCACGATCATCGGGAAGAAATTATGACCCACTTCGTGAATAATTACACCAATGGCTCCATATTTTGTAGACTCGCTGTAGGTTCCATCTTTTTCAGCTCTGCCGTAATTCATGGCGAGCATGGGGTATTCCATACCAATTGAGGCCTCAACGGATATGGCCACAGGATAAGTATATGGAGTAGTGAACTTTGAGTACACATCAATCGTATGGGCCACAGCTTTTGTGGAGTATTTCCTGTAGATCGGATATGCTTCTTTACCGTAATAGCTCATACACATCACTTTCTTTCCCTCCACATTTACAGCCATGGCATCCCAAACAAGCCTGCGGGAAGTATTGAAAGCAAAATCTCTTACATTCTGAGCTTCATAAATCCAGGTTTTTTTGCCGTTGGACTTCTCCTTGGCGTTGTCCAGTGCTTCCTGAAGGGTAACTATTTCCAGCGGACTGGCAGCATTCTGTGCCTGGTTCCAGCGGGTAAGCTGGGCTGGGGTCAATACCGCTGCAAGATTTTTACATTCACCTGTAGCTGCCACTATGTGATCTTCAGGAACGGTGATATTAACCTTGTAGTTTCCGAATGCAAGGGCAAACTCCGAACCTCCGGAAAACTGCATGTTCTGCCATCCCTGAAAATCGCTATAAACAGCTAACCTTGGAAACCATTGTGCTATGGAGTAAAGGTTATTGTCGTCTTCAGCAAAATATTCATAACCACCACGTCCGTAGCGGGTGAGTTTATCAGGAATCCTATAATTCCAATTCACCTTGAAAATGAATTTTTGTCCGGGCTTCAGCGGAATCGGCATATCCACACGCATCATGGTCTGGTTCACAGTATATGACAATGGTTTGCCAGTAGCATCAGTAAGTGCGGTTATGTTCACGCCAAAACCCTGCATGTAGGATTTTGGATCCATCTGCAGCAACTGCTGATGCGTAAGCCTGTTACCCATAGAGGATGGCTTGTCATAATTGTTGTCGCTGTTCGGGTGGTGGAAATTCTCATCAATCTGCAACCAGATGTAAGTGAGGATATCAGGAGAGTTGTTGAAATAGGTTACAGTTTCAGAGCCTGTGAGTACGTTAGCTTCTTCATTGATATCCACATTAATATCATAATCTGCACGCTGTTGCCAGTATTTGGGTCCGGGTGCACCGCTTGCAGTACGGTACTCATTAGGATCCTGCATAAGGTAATCCAGCTGTTCAAACCTGTTACCATGGTTGGAGCCCGGATTGCGCAGGGGTTGTGCTGAAGCAGATGCTACTGCACCAGCAAGCAGCATCATCACTAAGACATGTTTCATGAACTTGTTTTTATGGTAAATATTAAAATCTTGCTATGGCTATTTGTAATGAGAATCCCATGATCACAAGTGATACCAGAACCACCAGCATCCTTTGGGAAACCAGTTTATTCCGGGTTATCAGCCAGCTGATCAGAAGAATCAATAAAACTACGAAAATCTGCCCAAATTCGAGTCCCACATTAAAGCTAAATAACCCCAAAACGAAATGCTGGTCTTTGGAAAGCATCATGCGGATATAATTTGCATATCCCATTCCGTGAATCAGTCCAAATAGCATTGCAAAAGGATATTGAATGCGTTTAGTGGTATCATCTGCTCCACCCTTTGTAATCAGATTAAGCAAAGCTGTTAATACAATGGTACAGGGTATCGCAAATTCAACTATTTCTGTTGGGAAATGAACTATTTCCAATGCGCTGAGGTACAGGGTAATAGCATGACCAATCGTGAATGACGTCACCAATACAAGTACTTTTTGCCAGGCTTTAAATGAATGAATTATAGCAAGTGCCGTGATAAACAGGAGATGATCGGTGGCGTCTGAACTCATGATATGGAACCATCCTTCCTTGAAATAAAATATAAAATCGTTCACATCTTAAAGGTCTGAAAATAATTCGGAATTTTACGGGATGAAAAAATATCTGTTGGCGTTGCTGATGTTTACACTTACCGGTGCAGGCAGGCATCCATTTTATACCGCAGTTATGGAGGTGGAATACAGCAGTAAAACAAGAGAATTAGGCATTGCATGCAAAGTTTTTCCGGACGATATGGAAGAGACCCTGAGAGGCGTCACGGGTAAAAAACACGATCTCTATCAGGGCAACAAGGAATTGACAAATAAGTCTTTAAACGATTACTTCACCAACCACCTGAAGTTAAACATCAATGGCAAACCCAGGGCCATTCAATATCTGGGCTATGAAATTGACAAGGAAGTTGCCTGGATATATTTTAACATACCAAAATTAACAGGAGTGAAATCGATTGAAGTCAATACAGACCTCATGTATGCTTATAAATCAGAACATATCAATATCATCCATATCAACATAGATCGCAAACGGGAAAGTTTCAGGTTGACCAGTCCTTCAAGAAAAGCATTTCTTGCCAGGTAAGGAGTTTACCCGAAAAGCGACTCCCTTTTTTAGCTTTCACTTTTGCCTGCATTAGCCACTGCGATTGCCCTGATTGTTTCGGCAGCAAAAGCGGAAAATGCTTCAAGCGTTGGTGCATCACCACCCAACATGGCAGGTGCTCCCTTATCTCCACCTTCGCGGATACTCTGCACGAGGGGAATCTGTCCGAGGAAATTCAAGTCCAGTTGGTCTGCCAGGTTTCTTCCACCGTCTTTACCGAAAATATAGTATTTATTCTCCGGGAGTTCCGCTGGCGTAAACCATGCCATATTTTCTACCAGTCCAATTATAGGAACCCGAATCTGTGCCTGACCGAACATCGCAATGGCCTTCTTGGCATCTGCAAGTGCCACTTCCTGCGGCGTGGTTACTACTACAGCCCCTGTAACAGGAATGGTCTGCACCAGGGTCAGGTGGATATCTCCTGTACCTGGTGGCATATCGATGACGAGGTAATCCAGTTCGCCCCAATGTACATCTGTCACAAACTGGCGGATAGCACTGCTCGCCATTGGACCACGCCATACTACTGCACTTTTTTCATCTACCAGTAATCCAATACTGATCAGCTTTATGCCGTGTTGTTCAAGCGGAATAATTTTATCTTTCCCTTCAATATTTTCCATGAGGGGTCTTTGTCCGCGCACACCAAACATAATCGGAACACTCGGACCATAAATGTCTGCATCCATCAGTCCCACTTTAGCACCCTGTTGTGCCAAAGCCAGTGCAAGGTTGGCAGAAACTGTTGATTTACCAACACCGCCCTTTCCGCTCACAACAGCAATGATATTTTTGACACCCGGCAAAACAGAAGTAAGGTCTACCCTTATTGAACTGGTGTTGGCGGTAAAGTTCACGATAACTTCAAGCGCTTCACTGATATGGTCATGTATGGCTTTTTCACAATCACGACGCATAATTTCCTTCATCGGACAGGCTGGCGTAGTCAGGACTACAGTAAATTCAATATTTTTATCTCCTATCTTAACATCCCTGACCATATTGAGCGTAACAAGATCTTTTTTGAGATCAGGCTCCTGAACTGTACTTAACGCCTTCAAAACCGCTGCTGTATCCATAAATATAATTTGTTAAAATATTCAGACTGCAAAATTAACCATTCCTACTCTACTTTGTTTATCAGAAAGAAGACCTTATTTTGTGTACCGATGATGACGATGAAAAAAATGCTCCGCCATTCCTTATTGCTTGTCTTTTTTATGCCCTTTGCGGTAAAGGCTCAGTTTGAGAATTTCAAAGACTCTGTCGTTCAACTGTATGGTGTTGTTATGACTGCAGACAGTTTGAGGGGACTTCCTGCTGTAAGCATCTTAATAAAAGGTAGTGGAAGAGGAACACTCACAAACGGGCAGGGTGTTTTCTCTATTGTAGTGATGAAAGGTGATGAAATAGAATTCAGTTGCATTGGTTTCAAAAACAAAATCACCAAAATACCATCAACCCTTGAGGGAAATCAGTACAGCATCATTCAGCTGATGATCAATGATACAACCTACCTGCCAGCTGCCATCATTAAACCAAGACCAACCAAGGAACAATTTGAGCGGGATTTCGTTTCAACTGATGTGCCGGACGACAACATTGAACTGGCCCGTAAAAATACCGATATGGCCACCCGGAGGATTCTGATGCGTTCCCTGCCCAATGATGGCCGTGAGTCAGTTAACATGAATCTTGCCAAAACGGCACAGCGGTATTACTATACCGGACAGGCTCCACCCATGAATATTTTCAATCCATTTGCATGGGGAGAATTTATCCGCTCCTGGAAACGTGGGGATTACAAGAAAAAATAACCAGATGCAGTCAGATTCCAGGACAAAAATTGCTATTTTCTGCGGCTCGAAACATGGCAACAACCCCCTATTTTCAGCAGATGCAGCAAAACTGGGGGAACTCCTTGGGAAAGGGGGTTTCGACATCGTCTACGGCGGCTCACACAAAGGAATTATGGGCGATATAGCCAACAATGCCCTGGCAAATGGTTCAGCCGTAACCGGAATATTGCCACGTGTATTGCTTGAATGGGAACACCAACACAATGGCCTCACAGAACTTATTATAACTGAAGACATGCATGAACGCAAACGTACCATGTATGAACTGGGAAAAGCAGGCGTTGTCCTTCCAGGGGGATTCGGCACACTGGACGAGATGTTTGAAATGCTAACCTGGAATCAACTGAGTATTCACGATAAAAAAATCCATATCCTGAACTCAGGAGGATTTTACAACCACCTGATAGCGCATCTTGAATACCTCCAGGATACTGGTTTCCTCTATGACCCGATATGGAAACGGATAACCCAACATGAGAACCCTGAGTCACTTGTAAATGCCCTTATCAGCGATTTCAACTGATTCAATACAAACAAGGAACTTTTGCTGATTTTAATTTTTAAAGTTCGGGCAAAGACTTTGCTTACCGGAACCGTAATTTGTTGAGTAAACGCCGTCGAACTGTAAATACATTTCAGATGATGCAAGACCTGGATTGGTGTATTTTAAAGATGACCTGGAAACATCGTAGCTGAATGTAAATTTAAAATTCCTCCACTGGTAACCTACCATGGGGATAACAGACTCACGAGACCTCAGGTAAATGCCACCCAGTAACTGTTGATCTCCATCATCAGCGAGGTTATAATTGGCATGCATACCTATAACAAACTCGGAAGCTTTAGCCTGTGCAGTATAGTACATGGATGGAGAAAGGATAACCCAGTCATTCATCTTGATCATGGCATCAGCAAATAAAATGGAGCGCTGCGAAATCCTGTTCTCATAGCCGCTTGCATCAGCAAAAAATGACTCACGGGGTTTGTTTACGTGGTGTACACTGAATCCGGTATGAAAATAAATGTCGTCAGTAGGAAAATAGGAATAGTTCATGCCCACCTGCATGTCAAAATATCCAATTGTATTATTCTGGATATTGTTCAGATCGAGGCTGTTTATTTTCTGGTCAAAAAATTTCCCATTCCACTGATCCCCAAAAGTCATTTTAGTCAGGTCTATGCTTTTACCGGCATATCCGAGGTTGAACCCTGCAGACAGCAATCCCGCCACACCAATCATCTGGTGATAGGCCGTAGAAAGATAGACTTTGGTAGACCGTAGGCTTCCTGTTCCGGCAACATCCTGCAGAATCATGCCACCGAGCCCCATCCATCCACTTGGAAATTTATTGCGAAGGAACTGAAAATCCCCGGAAATACTGAGTGTTTTATAAGGCACAAAAGCATTCGACCACTGATCCCGGTAATGTGCACCAAGTCTGTAGTCGGCAGTTGGAATAAAACCCGTATTAGCGGGATTGGTTGTTAATGGTGAATTGAAAAACTGTGAAAAATGCAAATCCTGAGCATATCCTGTTCCTGTTATGAACAAGAGGAGTAAACCCCGGCAGGTTGATTTCCAGTATTTGCAAATATTCATCATACAACTTAACGTATTATTTTTGATTTTCTTGCCGTCATCTAGCAAGTACTATCGTATTAACGTTATTTCCCCTTTTCGGTTTAAGGTTGTTCCATCAGTAAACACAATATTCAGGGTATACCCATAAACATCCATGGGCTGGAGCTCACCCCTGATTTTTCCATCCCAACCATATTCAGGATTCTGCGAAACAAAAACTTCCTGACCCCAGCGGTTGTAGACCCTGAACATCATTTGCTCTATACCAAAGCCCCTTACCTTAACCACATCATTAACGCCATCATTATTTGGCGTAAATGCTGTTGGAACCCCTACAACAGGATTTACGATGGCAGATACCACGCGTACAATCGTGTCTGAACACCCGAAAATATTCTGAGCAACGAGCATGGCATTGTAGGAATCAGTTTTTTGATACTGGTGAACGGTATCCCTGGCAAATGAAACAGTACCATCCCCAAAAAACCATTGGGAACGATTTGCCCCGGTGGATGTATTGGTAAACTGCGTGGGTGTATTTTCAATGGGCTGAAGCGGACTGAATGTGAATGCAGCCTGTGGTTTCTCCCTTATCCTTACGGTTATGGTAGTATCATCAACAGGATTACAGGTACTGTTATCAAAGGCCGTTAGTTTTACTGGGTAATCACCCGGACCAGGAAAACTTATCTTGCCCGGATCAAATCCTGTAGCGGTGGCAAAGCCAAAGTCCCAGCTAAACGTCTTACCACCAAGCGAAAGGTTATTGAAACTTACTCTGTCAGGAAAGCATATGATTGAATCCACTTTAAACGAAGCCCTTAAAACGGGTGTCACAGATACGCGCAGGTCAACATAGTCATCCGTATTGCAAAATGAATCATCCCGTAAATAAAGCCGGACGGGATAGGTGCCTACAGCAGGGAATGTATGTCTGACGCTATTATTAGCAGTGATAACCCTTGGCGACTTATCACCAAAATCCCATTCAAATGAATTGGGTCCGAATGTCTTTCCAGCCGGAGCTACTGAAAGGTTTTGCAGTTCGTATTCAAGGCTATTACACAATCCTACTTTGGTTACATCTGACTTAAGATCAACTTTGTCTGTGCGCACAACAATCTCCTGATAAGAAGTATCCAGCGGAATACAGCGGTCCTGGTTTTCCACAATCAGCATGACGCGGTATGTTCCTGCTGCCTTGAATTCATGTCTGTTATTCGGACCATCAGTTGTATCTCTCGGTGAGCCATCATTAAAGTCCCATATATACCGCTCACCTAGTTCAAGAGTATCCTGAAAATCAACCATGAGCGGCACACAACCCAGGGTGTCATAGGCAACTCCATTGATAGAAGTCAGCACCCCAGCTTTGACACCGTCCAGCTCAAAATCGATTTTAAATGCAAAGAGATTACACTCTCCAGCCCCACCGGTTCCCAATGCCCCGTTAACAGGTGCTACACTTGCGCCGGGCGCAATTTTCAAAGGAGCTCGGATAGGGTCACTAGGACAAATGCCTGACCCGCCGCAGTTGGCACAGATTGCCTGGTAAATGGCGCCTTTTTTATCAAAACGCGAAGTCCCTCCATCCACATGATCACCCTCGCCACCTCTTTGTCCGAAATAAGCCCCATACAATTGAGAACGGGCATCTCTTTCCAAAACAAAGAAATAAAAGTCTTTATTATCCGTATAATTCTGAAGGGGGACTCCGGCCAGCGGCATACCTGCCGGACCGATAGTTTTCACATCAAAGGGGTTTTGCGAACAGAGGTTCAGCTTGCCGCCCCAGCCGGAAACATACACATTCTCACACCTGTCTACCAGAAAAGCAACCGGTGATATATTGGGTACAAGAGCTGCCGTTCCATATACAGTGGAATAGACATAATCCGAAAGATCCGGTTGCAGCTTGGAGATAAATTGTTTAGAGCCCGGGTTGTTGAAAACTGCATTTTTTACAGGCCAGCTTCCAAGAGAAATGCCCATCACATACGGGAAACCTTTGCCATCAAACTGAATACCATAAACTATATCTGTGTTACCCGTTCCCAGGAATGTGGAGCGAACAAGTCCACCTGTGGGATTATATTCAGCAACAAATCCATCGATACCGCCCTGCAATGACTGCCCGATTGTTCCTGTTTTTGATCCCGGAAAATCATTGCTCGTTGTTGCTCCTGCAACATAGACATGGTTATCAAGCGTATTAAGAGCCAGTACAAAGGCTGCATCATCATTCTTGCCACCGATGTAGGTACTGTAAAAAACATTACTCAGATCTGGGTTAAGTTTAACCAGTACACCATCCTGTAATCCACCCACACTGGTTTGGGCAGCATTGCGGGTAGGGAAGTCTTCAGAATTGGTGCTGCAGGCTATATATACGTTATTTGCGCCGTCGAGTATTACCTCACTCCTGGCATTGTCACCGTAATTGTACAACAAAGGTCTTGGAGAGGGACTGATATTGGCATCCATGTTGGCGCCATCTGAACCTCCACCACCAATCAAAATACCTCCGATCATCGAAGTGCCGTCAGCAGAAAGTTTCAAAACAAAAATATCTGTACCACCGCCCCCACCAAACTTGTTTTTATGTGGAAAGTTAGCAGAAGTGGTTCTGCCAAGTATAACCGGATTACCCGCTGGATCCACATAAATACTGTGCGGAAATTCATCGCTGTTTCCACCAACGTAAGTTGAAAAAATTCTTGCCCTGCCGTCAGCACTGAACCTGGTGAGTCCGATATCAACACCACTGATACCACGCTGACCCGTACCCCCACCAAAGCTGGTTTGAAAGGCTCCAAGTGAAGTTGGATAACCCTGTCCGAATACAATACCACCGGCATAAAGACTACCATCTGGTCCCGGTGCTGCTGTAAAACCCCAGTTGCTGCTCTTACTACCTGTGAAAGTAGAAATCCTTAAAACGGGATCTATGATGAGTGGTAACGTTTTGTCGTAGGTTCCCACTCTAAAGCTTACCTGTCCATTGTTAACTACATAGGTACAATTAACCTGCCTTTTGATTCCACCAACAACCTGATAAGCGAAAGGAGGCAATTCCCGAGACTCTCCAACAGAAGTTTGGATAACCAGGTTGCCATTTTTGAGCTGTAATTTTTCTACCCCTTCATAAATCATTCTTATCCGGGCAGGATCAGCTCCTGGCTTCAATACGAGATCATATTTCAACTGATCCCCATCTCCGTAATACTTGATATCAATACCGGTATAAAGTTCGGATCCGGTAACACCTCCAAAAGACCTGACCCCTCTTTGCCAATTGGCAGGATTGTTTCCCAGGAAATAATTGGCGGATTCCCCTGTTGGCTTCTCAGGTTTGAATGCAGCTACTCCTGAACTTCCTGCAAAGCGGACCGCAAAGGCATGTGCCCTTACAGGGATTGATGAATTATCTGAAGCAGGTCCGCCTTCCTCCATACCGCCCTTGATCTTAACAGGAGCCTTAATATCGGACCCGAGACCTCCATGAAGCCTGCTGTTAACCAGGGCTGCATCATCAGGGTGTTGCTTCAGGATGGTATATCCGCCAGACTGAATAAAAATCTGAGCATCACCAATGATGCTTTTAAACTTGAAATCTCCCTCCCACTGGCCCTTGTTTTCCTCAAAGTCTACTGCATAATAAGACTGCCCCGCTGCTTTAGCAGTCAGGAAAACAAGCACAAAAGAAATGATATGAACAGGTAATTTTTGCATCATAATAAAGACGTAACATAAAAGTATAGGTTTAATGGTTTAGGACTTGTTAATTGTTAAAACAGTTTAACCCAATTGAACAGAAAATCAATTTTGAATCAACATTTATGTAAATAAAAAAGGATTAAGTAATTTTGTATTTGGAAAGTGCGAGTATGGAAATTATGGAGGGAAAAAAATTTATAGCTATAGGTATGCTGTTGCTCATCGTGACTCAAAAACTTGAGGCGCAGCATTTTGAAGTGGGAGGATCATTTGGTACCTTACAGTATGAGGGTGATATAGGAGGCAGGGCAAATAGTTTCCCCGGGATACTGCAAAATAAAACTTCTCCAGCCTCTCCTTTCAGAAGCCTTTATTTGGGATATACCCCACCAAGTTTCATTCAAATCAGGATATCCGTTTTGACCGGATCAATTCAGGCAGCAGACAGTCTGCTCAAGCAGTCAACCCAGAAAGAATCAATCAAAAAAACAAGAAATCTGCATTTCAGGTCACCCATCAGAGAGGCTTCACTGTTGTTTGCCATTCACCCATTTGATTTTATCTGTACTGAATTGATATGGATCAGTAAGTTTTCACCTTACCTCTTATTAGGGGGAGGCTTTTTTGAATTCAATCCAATGGGATGGTATCAAAATCCATCAGGCCCAGACGGATGGGTTGCTCTAAAGCCATTGAGAACAGAGGGTCAGGGAATGTCAGCTTATCCAGATAGCCGCGAATATGCGCTTCGTGCACTGAATTTTCAGGCAGGAGCAGGAATCCGCTACCAGCTCTCTTCCAAAGTAGCCATTGCACTTGAAATCCTCAACAGAAGGACCAATACTGATTACCTTGATGACGTAAGCAGAAGGTATATTGACAACAATGCTTTTGATGCCTATTTTGGTTCAGCAACAAAACAGGCAGAAATCGCAAAGCAATTGGCCAATAATCCGGCTTTTAAAAATGCAGGAAACTATGTCAATGGTTTTTTACCTGGAAGTTTACGAGGATCTCCAGCCAGCAAAGACTATTATTACGGCACATCTCTGAGAATAGGATACAGGCTTGGGCCGGTAAAAGACGAATCCATGCAACGCTCCCGGCAGGGCATATTGGATTGTTTCAGGTTTTGATCTTAAGAAATTTTACTCCACTCCCCCTTAGCCTTTCCAATCTGGAGAAACTGTTTAAGCGGAAGGTGAACGGGCATTTCAAGCCTGTGGTCGGCTTCCAGGATCTGTTCGGCATATCCCCTTGCCAATTCGAGCAGGCCCCTGTCTTCTGAGATATTGGCAAGTCTGAAATTGAGCGCCCCACTTTGACGTGTGCCCTGGATATCACCCGGCCCGCGTAGTTCGAGGTCTTTTTCTGCAATTTTAAATCCATCTGTTGTGGAACACATAACGGAGAGGCGATCTTTGGCATCCTTACCAACCTGGCTTCCGGACAAAAGGATACAATAACTTTTTTCACTGCCCCTGCCAACCCTTCCCCTGAGCTGGTGAAGCTGACTTAAGCCAAATTTCTCTGCACTTTCAATCACCATGACACTCGCATTGGGAACATTAACGCCCACTTCAATAACCGTAGTGCTCACCATAATCTGTGTATCCTGGTTAACAAACCTTTGCATGTTGACTTCCTTCTGTTCTGCATTCATCCGGCCATGCACCATGCTGATCCAGTATTGTGGCTCGGGAAACCAGGCTTTTACATTTTCATACCCCTGCATCAGGTCTTCATACTGAAGCTTTTCACTTTCCTCAATCAGGGGAAAGATAAAATAAACCTGACGTCCAAGCGCAATTTCAGAACGGATAAAATCCATCACCTGAGGTCTGGCGTCGTCTAACCGGTGAACCGTTAACACCGGAGTTCTCCCCGGAGGCAGTTCATCAATCACGCTGTAGTCAAGGTCGCCATAGGCCGTCATAGCCAGTGTTCTGGGGATGGGCGTAGCAGTCATAACCAGCATATGAGGCGGAAAACTGCTCTTCTCCCAGAGGCGGGCACGCTGGGCCACACCGAACTTATGCTGTTCATCAATAACTGCAAGTCCGAGTTGATGAAACCGCACAGCATCCTCAATAAGTGCATGCGTTCCAACAATGATTGAAGTTGATCCATCTGCCAGCGACGCCAATACTTTTTTCCTTTCGGCAGCTTTAGTAGAACCTGTCAGTAATCCCACCTTGATACCCATTGGCTCCAGCAATTTCGAAAATTGGTTATAATGCTGCTTAGCCAGAATTTCAGTAGGCGCCATGATACAAGACTGGGCACCGTTGTCTATTGCTATGAGCATGGCCATGAGCGCCACGATAGTTTTACCACTACCCACATCGCCCTGCAAGAGCCTGTTCATCTGCCTTCCAGACCCCATATCCTGTCTTATTTCTTTAAGTACCCTTTTTTGAGCGCCGGTCAGGTTGAACGGAAGGTGTTCATGAAAGAAAGTATTAAATGCTTCCCCCACCCGAGCAAAAGTCACCCCTCTCGAGTACCTGTGTCGGACAGACCGCAACATGCCTAGCCTCACCTGCGCAATGAACAGCTCTTCAAATTTTAACCTGGTTACAGCTTTCAGGTAATTGTCCTGCTGAACCGGAAAATGAATAAATTGATAGGCCTGCCAGCGTGATATCAGCCGTTCCGCAGCAATGATTGATTCGGGAAGGATTTCCGGCAGGTCTTTCTGCTCAAGCACCAGAAAAAGCTGCTGGGTAAGCTTTGCCAGCGCTCTACCGTTTAAGCCCCGTGCCTTGAGCTTTTCCGTAACCGGATATACAGGCTCCAGGAAGCTTTTAACGGGTGCTGCGCCATCCACCACCTGCTCCATTTCAGGATGAGAAAGCTGAGGCCTGCCCAGGAAAAATCCGAGCTTACCAAAAGCAAGGTATGGCTGCCCGATTACAAGCGACTTCTGCACCCAGGTGATACCCTGAAACCAGGTCAGTTCAATGATACCGGATTGATCTCTAAGCTGAGCCACCAGGCGCTTTGCACGACGTTCACCAATCAACTCCACAGACAACAAAATTCCTTTAACCTGAACCATATCCATGGCAGGAGAAACCTGTCCGATCAACTGCACTTTGGTGCGGTCGAGATGCCGGATTGGAAAATGATTGAGCAGGTCTTCAAAGGTGAATATCTCCAGTTCCTTTTTGAGCATATCAGCCCTCAGTGGACCAACACCTTTGAGGTATTCTATTGGATTGGATAATATGGTACTTTGGTATGCGATTGTGCGTCAAAATTAAATCATTTCAAGTGGACAGAAAGCGGCTTAAATTTGCAGCAAATCATCCAAAGCAGTTGTATGAATGGCATTTGCTGGTCGCTCAAAACCTTTTCGGAATTAACTCCTTTTGAACTCTACGATATCCTCCGGTTGCGGAGTGAAGTATTCGTTGTTGAACAACAATGTATTTTCCTGGATATGGACGACAAGGATCAGCAGGCACATCACCTGCAGGGCAGGCTTCAGGATGAGCTTATCGTATCAGTGCGCATACTGCCACCCGGACTGGCCTACAAAGAACCTTCCATAGGCCGTGTGGTAGGCTCCCCCAGACACCGCGGGATTGGAGCAGGCAAGCTGTTGATGCAGGAGGCCATAGCGGCAACAATTTATTTATACGGACCACAACCCATTAAAATCGGGGCACAGCAATACCTAAAAAAATTTTACGAAGACCTCGGCTTTGCACAATGTAGTGACACTTACATGGAGGACGATATTCCACATATCAAAATGATCCGGAATACGTAGAAATACGTACTATAATTCCATACTTTAACGGTTTATTATAAATTTCTGCGGTTTAACACACTATTTGCATTAACAAGTCGTTAAGAAACCGTCGCAAGACACCCTATCCTAAACCGTATCCAAATGAAAACCAATCTGTACAACCCGTGCAGGTACTTCATTGTCATGCTCATGCTGTTTTACACCGGCATAGCAGACATTAAGGCCCAGTCACAATTTGAATTTGCCTTCTCCTATGGCCCTTCCAATTTTTTAGGAGACCTCGGCGGTAACAGCGGCAAAGGTGCCGGCTTTCTCAAAGACAATATGGTTTCACTGACAAGATTCATGGGTGGAGCCAACCTCCTCTACAGGCCCAATGAATTTATCAACTTCAGGCTATCCTTAAATATTGGAAAGCTGGAGGGTGCAGACAGTCTCATTGCCGGTAAAGGTGGATGGGAGGAAGCCAGGAAAGCACGCAACCAGCATTTCAGGTCCAATATTGAAGAGGCCTTTATAGGGGCTGAAATATACCCTACAGCACTATTTGAATACGAACCCGAAGATGTGATGCACCGGCTGCGACCTTATGGCATAATAGGCATTGGCGTCTTCCATTTCAATCCCAAAGCGCAATATGAACAGGCCGATGGTAGCAAGGTATGGGTGCCACTGAAACCTTTAAAAACAGAAGGACAGGGCATGGCTAAGTATCCTGACCGCAAAGAGTACGAATTAACACAGATAAACATTCCATTTGGATTTGGTGTCAAATATTTCGTGAATGAAAATGTTGCTGTATCCATGGAAATACTGAACCGCAAAACCTTCACAGACTACATAGATGATGTAAGTACCAGTTACATCAGCAATGAGGATTTTTACGAACACTTTGGTCAGACCAGCAAAGAAGCTGAGGTAGCCATACAGATGGCCAACAAAACGGCCTTTGCCAACGGCGGCAACTATAGAGCCGGTTATGGCATCGGTGCCAAGAGAGGAACACCTTCAAATAATGACGCATACTATTCATCATCTATAAAACTGAGCATCAGATTAGGTTCTGACGGGGAATATGGAAGATCAGGCAAATGGGGAGATGTAAAATGTCCCGTAGTAAGATTTTAATAGGCTCTGTACCCAACGAAAGCAGGAGTTTTGATTACCAAACTCCATGCGAAAAGAGAAGTCCCGGCGCTTTGCGCCGGGGCTCTTTTTTTATTGCATTTCGAGCTTCAAAAACCTGCCGGTATGGCTATTTTTATGCTTTATGAGTCCGCTCGGCGGGCCCTGGTATAAAACTGTTCCTCCACCATCACCACCTTCCGGACCCAGGTCGATGATATGGTCTGCTACTTTGATCATATCCAGGTTATGCTCAATAACTAAAACCGTATTTCCCCTGTTTACAAGTTTATTGATCACTGAAAGCAGCAAGTTGATATCCTGGAAATGGAGACCCGTGGTGGGCTCATCGAGAATATAAAATGTTTTTCCGGTATCGCGTTTGGAAAGCTCTGTAGCAAGCTTGACACGCTGCGCTTCACCACCGCTGAGTGTTACAGCTGATTGTCCGAGTGTAATATATCCCAACCCCACTTCCTGCAAGACTTTCACTTTTCTGTACAGGTAAGGAATATGCTGGAAGAATTCCACTGATTCATCCACCGTCATATCCAGGACATCGCTGATGGACTTCCCCTTATACCTGATCTCCAGTGTTTCCCGGTTGTAGCGCCTGCCATTGCATTTTTCACAATGCACATAAACATCCGGCAGGAAATTCATTTCTATCACCCGCAGTCCGCCGCCTTCACACATGTCGCACCTGCCAGCTTTTACATTGAAGGAAAAACGACCTGCATTGTAGCCCCTGATTTTGGCTTCCGGCACTGCGGCAAATAACTGACGGATATCTGTAAAAAAATTACAGTAGGTGGCCGGATTGCTGCGGGGTGTGCGACCGATAGGCGACTGATCTATTTCAATCACCTTATCAATGTGTTCCAATCCACTCACGCTTTTATATGGCATGGGATCCTGTTTGGAGCCAAAGCAATGCTGATTGAGTAAGGGGTAAAGTGTTTCAGCGATGAGGGTTGATTTTCCGCTGCCACTAACACCAGTTACCAGCACCAGTGTGCCGAGTGGTATGGAGATATCTGCATCCTTAAGGTTGTTGCCGGAAGCCCCCTTCAGTTCCAGGAAGTTTCCGTTTCCCTGTCTGATTTCAGCAGGCAGTTCGATGCGCTTCCTGTTGTTGAGGTACAAAGCCGTTTCTGAAGGAGACTCACACACTTCAGCAGGTGTACCCTGCGCAACAATTCTTCCGCCATGAATACCGGCTTTGGGTCCAACATCAATCAGGTGATCTGCGGCAAGCATGATGTCTTTGTCATGTTCCACTACCAGCACGCTGTTACCAATATCGCGCAGACGCTGCAATGCACCAATAAGCTGTTGATTATCCCGTTGGTGCAAACCGATTGAAGGTTCATCCAGGATATAGGTAATTCCCTGCAGCTGAGAACCGATTTGTGTAGCCAGCCTTATCCGCTGAGACTCCCCTCCGCTGAGGGTTCTGGTTGGCCTGCCAAGAGAAAGGTACCCTAATCCAACATCCAGTAAAAACCCGAGTCTTGTCCTGATTTCTTTCAGTATATCTTTGGCAATCAGGTTTTGTTTTTTATCCAGCCGTTTTTCAATATCTCGGAACCAGTCCTGCAGCTGATTGAGATTCATGGCAGACAGTTCTGCTATGTTTTGCTTGTCTATTTTAAACCAGAGACTCTCCTGTTTAAGCCGGGCGCCCATACAGCGTTTGCAGGGGTTGAGCATCATGTATTTTTCAGCCCACTCTCTCACGGAATCACTGGAACTGTCTGTAAACCACCGCGTAACCATGGCTGCAATACCAGCAAAGGCTTCAGTGTTTTCATCCTGTTCTTCAACTTCCTGTGGCCCGTCTTCATGGCCAAAAAGCACCAGGTTAAGGACACTTTCAGGCAATTGATTTACCGGTGTTTTGAGGCTGAATTTGTGCTTTTTAGCCAAAAGTTCAACCATTTTAAAATAATGCGAATCCCTTGCTTCGCCAAGCGGCAGGATAGCACCCTCGGCAATGGAAATGGTGCGGTCCGGCATAATGGCATCGATATCAATCGCGTGTTGCTGACCGATACCCTTGCAGGCAGGGCAGGCCCCATAGGGTGAATTGAAAGAAAAAGTATTTGGAGACGGCTCCTCATAAGACAGACCCGTTTCAGCACACATCAGCTTTTTGCTGTATTGCACCAGCTTTTCAGGGTCATGTACCAGGATGAAAATCAATCCCTTTCCGATCTGCATCGCTTGCTGGATGCTTTGCGCAATCCTTACTTTCAGCTCTTCAGAAACCACCAGCCTGTCTACCACAACTTCAATATCATGGACCTTGTAGCGGTCTACTTGCATTTTGGGAACCAGGTCTTTGAGTTCACCATCCACCCTTACCTTCACAAAACCCTTCTTGCGGGTTTCTTCAAAAAGCTCCCGGTAATGCCCTTTTCTCCCCCTCACAAGAGGAGCAAGTACCGTTATCTTCCTGCCGGCAAGTTTACCGAACAGGTCTGCCACAATTTCTTCATCGCTGAATTTGACCATCTTCTTCCCGGTGTGCAGGGAATAGGCATCCCCTGCACGGGCATAGAGGAGACGTAAAAAATCATATACTTCGGTAACCGTGCCTACTGTTGAACGCGGATTCCTGTTTGTTGTTTTCTGTTCTATGGAGATAACCGGAGAGAGACCACTTATCTTGTCCACATCCGGCCTTTCCAGTTCACCCATAAACTGACGGGCGTAGGTACCAAATGTCTCCATGTATCGGCGGTGGCCTTCCGCATAGATGGTATCGAAAGCCAGGGACGACTTGCCGCTGCCACTGATACCGGTGATGACCACCAGCTTGTGTTTGGGAATGCTGATATCGATATTCTTGAGGTTATGGGCCCTCGCACCAATCACTTCTATCTGATCTTCAATTTTTTGCTTCATATTTTGTGACCCTCTGTTTGCCCAGTGATTTTTAGCTGATGGTCATGTAAAATTAAACAGCATTTGCATCAAATGGTTGTTGCATGCATAATTAGCTGAAAATGATTAAAAACAGGTTTTCCTTTTAAAAAAACATGAAAAAGTGATATCTTTGTAGGAGTTCTTTAATTTTCTTATCCAGAAAGGCAGAGGGATTGGCCCGATGAAGCCTTGACAACCTGTTACTCCAAGTAAAAAGGTGTCAACTCCAGCTCCGCAATTGCGGAGACAGATAAGTCAGATCATTTTCCCTGGACATGATTGAATCATTATAGTGAAAACCCATCTGACTTCAGATGGGTTTTTTTGTGCCCTTTCCGGAAAGCAAATGATCAAAACATGAACAAAACACTGCACAATTATACTTTCAGAGGCTCATTAAAGCTGGAATCCGGAAAAACAATCCGCGATTTCAACCTGGCCTATACCACAATTGGGGAGTTGAATCCTGAAAAGGACAACGCAGTCTGGATATTCCATGCCATGACAGCCAACAGCGACCCATCAGACTGGTGGCCAGGTATGGTGGGAGAAGGCAAATTTTTTAATGCCGATAAACATTTCATCATCTGTGTGAATATGCCCGGAAGCTGCTACGGCAGTGTAAATCCCTTATCGGTAAACCCGGATACCGGAACTCCCTACTACAGGAACTTTCCATTTTTTACCCCGCTGGATATGGCCGTGGCTTTTAACCAGCTCAGGGAGTACCTGGGTATCAATAGTATTTATCTGGGGATTGGTGGATCGATGGGCGGACAACAACTCATCGTCTGGGCAACCCGGCAACCTGATCTTTTCAGGTACATTGTACCCATAGCTACCAATGCTTTCCACTCTCCCTGGGGTAAGGCCTTCAACGCCTCACAGCGCATGGCCATTGAAGCCGATCCAAGCTGGCAGGATGGCAATCCTGATGCAGGAATGGCCGGCATGAAAGTAGCCCGGTCTGTTGCGTTGATCAGCTACCGCCACTATGAAATTTACGGCAAAACACAACATGATGCAGACAAGGCACTGGAAAATACCAAGAGTGAGTCTTACCAGAAATACCAGGGTGAAAAGCTGGCCAAAAGATTCAATGCGCTGAGTTATTATATGCTTACCAAGAGTATGGACAGCCATCACCTTGGAAGGGGCGTTTTTGAAGCTGAAGAGATGCTGGAAAGGATAGTTTCAAAATGTCTGGTTATTGGCATTTCATCAGACCTGCTTTATCCTGTTTGCGAGCAGGAATTTCTTGCCAAACACATTCCCGGGTCACAGCTGGCCATCATTGATTCCTTTTACGGACATGATGGATTTCTGTTGGAAGATGAGAAACTGAATGCATTGCTAATACCTTTTTTATCAAGATAAATAACAAAAAACATACAAATGGGATCAGAAAAAACACTGGTAATTGGGATGTTCGGATTTGGAGTAGTTGGTGAAGGATTGTATAAAGTACTCAAACAGACGCCTTCTTTGAAAGCATCCATCAAAAAAGTATGCATAAAAAATACACAGAAGAAAAGAAACGCGCCTGCAGATCTTTTCACGTCTAATCCAGACGACCTGCTTTATGATCCGGAGATCAATGTGATTGTGGAAGTGATCAACGACAGTGCTGCCGGCTATGAAATTGTAACTACGGCGTTGAATAATGGCAAAGACGTGGTCAGTGCCAGTAAAAAAATGTTGTCAGAACACCTGCCTGAGCTGATTGCATTGCAGGAAAAAACAGGAAAATCATTGCTCTATGAAGCTTCCGCCTGTGCATCTATTCCGGTAATCAGAAATCTGGAAGAATATTACGACAATGACCTCTTGCATTCCATCAAAGCGATTGTCAATGGTTCCACCAATTTCATCCTCACCAAAATGTTTGAGGAAGAACTGAACTTCAAGGAAGCCTTGCTGCTCGCCCAGCAGCTGGGTTTTGCAGAATCCGATCCTACACTTGATATCGAAGGATTTGATGCAGCAAATAAATGGGTTTTGCTGCTCACTCACAGTTATGGCATCGACACCACTATTCAGGATATGCTGTTCAACGGCATCACCCAGATCAGTCCGATCGATGCTGAAGTTGCACAATCCCGGAACCAGTCCATTAAACTGGTAGCACAGGCCAAAAAACTTCAGAATGGCAAGGTAGCCTCCTTCTTACTCCCCCAGTTTGTTGATCAGGCTGATCAGCTTTACTTCGTCAAAAATGAGTACAATGGTGTAGTCATCGAAACCGGGTTTGCTGATAAACAATTCTTTTACGGCAAGGGTGCAGGCAGCTTCCCAACAGCATCTGCCGTACTGAGTGATATTGCAGCATTACGCTACGGATACCGTTATGAGTACAAAAAGCGTAACCAGCAACAGCCAGCTGAATTATCAGACAGCTATAACCTGCGGGTATTCATCAGTTTCGAAAGCCTTGCCAATGTACCCAAGGAAGAATTTACTTCTATTGAAGAGTGGCATTCTGGCAATGAACGCAGCTACCTGATTGGAACTATTCCTTATCAGTCGCTCATTCACAAAGACTGGTGGAAGACCAACAACAATTCGCTCATCCTCATGCCAAACAACATCGTTGAAAACAGCGAGGTGAGTGAACTGAAGAAAATGAGTCTTTCACTGGCCGGATTGGATGTCTGAGGTAACGCTGCAATCCTTGTCTTAGAGTGAACCTGCGGGCCTTACATTGGCGCCTGTTCTGTTCTGGAGATCGTCACCCAGGTCTTTGCGGGCTTCCTCTGCAAGTAACCGCAGTTGCTGCATGATTTCAGGATAGAATGCCTTCATATCATATTGTTCCGCAGGATCCCTGCGCAGGTCGTAGAGGGATTCGTATACCAGGGTATTCTCAGGAGCTGGTCCTGGGAATCCGTCAAAACCGGGTTTTTTACCAAGATAAGACCGGGAAGGATGTTGAAAAACAAGCTTCCAGTTCCCCTTGCGTACAGCCTCCAGTGCATTTCTGCGGTAGTAGTAAAGAAATTCATTACGTGGACTGGCATCCATGTTCCCACGCAGAACTTCACTCAGGTCTACCCCATCAATTTTTTTCCCAGGAAGCGAAGCCCCAGAGAGTGCTGCCAGGGTTGGTAATATATCAATGGTTGAAGCCAGCTGGTTGGCAACAACACCGGCAGGTACCGTACCCTTCCACCGCATGATACAAGGCACACGTTGTCCGCCCTCAAATGAAGTACCCTTGCCTTCGCGGAATCCGCCTGTTGATCCGGCATGATTCCCAAAATTAAACCAAGGACCATTGTCACTTGTGAAAATCACCAAAGTGTTCTTGTCAAGTCCCTCTTCCTGCAGGGTTTGCATGATGCGACCAACATGGTAATCTACTTCCTGGATAACGTCTCCGTATGTCCCCTGTTTACTTTTGCCCCTGAATGCCGGGGATGCATAAATGGGTACATGCGGCATGGGGTGAGGGATATAAGCAAAGAATGGCTTTTTCTTATTTCGTTTGATGAAGCTTATTGCCGCATCTGTTATTCGGCCTGTAAGCATACCCTGATCGTCGAGGTTATTGATGGTATCGACTGCATTATTCTGACTTATGAGCGGAAGTGGAGGATAACGGGATTTGTTAGTCCCGTTTTGAGTAGGTTTTCCTGCGTAATCCATAGGCCACATATCATTGGAATAAGGGATACCCAGGTATTCATCAAAACCCTGTTGCAGCGGAAGGAATTTTTGGGCATCTCCCAAATGCCATTTACCGAAGATCCCTGTAGCATAGGCTTTCTGTTTCAGCATGTCTGCTATTGTGGTTTCACCAGGATCCAGTCCCACTTTTGCTCCGGGGAAAAGGGCACCGCTTATACCCAAACGGTTGGGGTAACAACCTGTAAGCAATGCAGCCCGTGAGGCGCTGCAAACGGCCTGGGCAGAAAGAAAGTTAGTGAACCGCATGCCTTCCGCAGCCAGTTTATCCAGATTGGGTGTACGGTAATCCAGGGCCCCGTTTACACCGATATCGCCAAATCCCATGTCGTCCATGAATATCAACACGATATTGGGCATTTTGGGAGTGGCAGGCTTATGAGCCTGTTGTGTGAAAACGATCACAGTAAGGAGCAGGGATAAAAGAATTTTTTTCATGTGGCTTAAATCAGGTTATAATATACTGATTTTTCATAGGTCTACCAAAAAGTGTTGCGGCCCCGTTCCGGGGCCGCAGCAGCGTCAAATCAGTAAACCCAATAGCAAGAATTATTCCGGCAATACAATATTGCTCACATCAAATTTGCGACATAAGGCATTGTAGCCAGCTACATCGGTGGATAAGAGGTTATCCATATCCGTTTTCAATACCAGCCACTGCTGATGCAACTCAGCGTATCTTGCTTTTTGTCCGGCTGTAACATAAGGAACAGTGCCATTTACTTCACCATGAACAAAGATTATGTTGGCACTGAGTTTGTTGACGAAATTAATTACATCGTCGTATGACTGACTTTTAGGCTGAATGAGTTTTTCTTCCCATACTTTTAATTTATCCAGCAAAGCTTTTCCTGATTTAACCAGCTCTGCTTTGGCATCATCAGATTCAAGGATACCGTTAAGGCTTCTGACCTGAGACGCAAGTTTGCGCATGCGGGTTACAGCAACATGGATATCCGTTACATCAGTCTCCAGTTTTTTCAGGAGCTCATCCTGCGCAGCATAGGCGGCAGCATCTGCATCAATACGCGGATCGGCCTTGATAACCAGCGGTGCAGAAAGGATTGAGCCATCTACATTCAACTCCACGTTATAGGTTCCAGGCACCAGTCGACCACCAGCATAACTTCCTTCAATGTACACCTCATCAATGGTAGGCATACTCTGTCTTCTCATATTCCACACGAAGCGATTAAGTCCCTTTTTAACAGTCAGCACAGGTTCATTGCGCAAGCCGTTATTGGAATACACTTTGGGAGCTGTATTGGAGAAAGTCCTGACCACCTGACCCAGTCCGTCTTTGATGCTGATTGTCAACTTCCTGATGGAATCCGCATTGTCTGGCAGGTGATAATACATCACTGCACCAGTTGCGGGATTGGATCCGGTTGTGACAGGGAAACGGTCTGTTTCCTCACCATTGCTGTCGAATATGCTGTATCCGGAAACACGGTAGGTTGTTGGAATGGTGAAGAGGCGTGCTTTGATTGTTGCAGCAGGATTGAAATCACGAATCGCCTGCAGTTCATCCAGAACCCAGAATGAACGTCCCTGTGTAGCTGCGATGAGGTTATCACGGTGAATCTTCAGATCGGTTATGGGTGTAACAGGCAGGTTACGCTGGAAATTCTTCCAGCTGGTACCACCATCGTAAGAAATATACAAACCAGTTTCTGTGCCCGCAAATAACAAACCCTTTCTAACCTCGTCTTCACGCACTACGCGCATGCATGCGCCATAGGGAATACCATTAACGATTTTCGTCCAGGTTTTACCATAGTCATTTGACTTATAGGCAAACGGCGTGAAGTCGTTCAGCTTATACTTGTTAGCTGCCACATAAACAGTTGCAGGATCATGCGGAGACACTTCAATGGCATTGATCAGTGCTTCTCCCAGGTCTTTGGGAGTAATGTTATCCCAGGTCTTGCCGCCATCACGCGTAACATGAACCAGTCCGTCGTCGCTGCCTGTATAGATTACGCCATTTTCCTTGTCAGACTCCATGACATAGGAGATGGTGCAATAATTCTCACCACCAGCTCCCTCATTGGTATATGGGAAACCGCTGATGCCCATCTTACTGGTATCGTGGGTGGTAAGGTCTGGAGAAATGGCTTCCCACGACTTACCCATGTCTTTGGTTTTGAACAACCTGTTACCTGCATGGTAATAGACATTTTTTTCATGCTTTGAATAAAGAATGGGTGCATTCCAGTTGAACCGGTATTGCATGTCTTTGGGTTGCATCGCCTGATATTGCACAGGATAAACCATCACACCAACTCCTTCTCCTGTTTGGGTATCGAGCAGTTCGATTGTACCCTGGTAGCTTCCGCCCATCACATAACGCGGATTATTGGGATCGAAGCCCAGGAATGCAGATTCACCGCCTGCTGAATAAGACCATTGCCTTTCTGTGATACCTGCACCTGAAGTGCTGCGGCTCGCAATTTTTACAGAGGTATTGTCTTGCTGACCAGCATAGATATTGTAAGGGAAAAGATTATCGACATTGATGCGGTAGAACTGCGCTGTTGGCTGGTTGTTTTGCGCTGACCACATTTTGCCACCATTGAAGGTGATCGCTGCACCACCGTCATTGGCGATGACCATGTTCTGGTTATTTTCAGGATTAATCCAGAGCTGGTGGTAGTCTCCGTGGGTGCCACGAATATCTTTCCAGGTCTTACCACCATCTTCGGATTTCAGTCCTGCTGCTCCCAGCACATACACTGTATTTTCCTGAATCGGGTCTGCAAATACTTCGATATAATACCAGGCCCTTGAGATGAGTCTGTGGTCCTTGCTGATTCTTGTCCAGTTTTCCCCGGCATTGTTGGAAACGAATAAACCACCTTGTTCTTTTTCTGTATCACTCTCTACCAGTGCGTACACCTTTTCAGGGTTTGCCTGTGAAACGGAGATGCCCATCTTACCGAGCTCCTTAGGTAAGCCTTGCTGGATTTTCACCCAGGTCTCACCACCATCCGTACTTTTATACAAACCTGATCCCTTGCCGCCACTCTGAACGGCCCAAGGAAGCCTGCGGTGATCCCACATGGCAGCATAAAGGATTCTCGGATTATTCATATCCATACTCAGGTCAGAACAACCTGTATTCTCATCCACATACAAAATATTTTTCCAGGTTTTACCTCCATCTTCAGATTTGTAGATACCACGCTCTTTAGACGGACCATTAAGTGCGCCCTGAGCTGCAACGTACACCACATCAGAATTCTGTGGATGGATGCGTACGTTGGCAATATGCCTGGTTAAATCAAGCCCCAGATGCTTCCAGGTTTTTCCGGCATCAGTGGATTTATAAACGCCATCGCCAAAAGAGGTCATGACACCCCTTGGAGCGTGCTCACCCATCCCTACATAAACAACATTGGGGTCGCTTTGGGCCACTGCTACAGCACCAACAGAACCGGTTTTGAAAAAACCGTCAGAAATATTTCTCCAACTCTGACCAGCATCCTCTGTTTTCCAGACACCGCCACCGGTGATACCCATGTAGTAAACCAGGGTGTTCCCTTTAACACCTGTAGCAGATACAGAACGGCCACCCCTGGAGTGACCAAGGTTACGCCAGAAAACAGGCTTGAAATAGGATTCAAGATCTATGGCTGGTGCTTCGGGCTGCGGATTGATTTTCTGCTGCTTTTTCTGGGCCTGTGTATTACCGGCTACAAGCAATAAAAGCATGGAGGCAAAGAGACAATTGCGTAGGACTTGCTGCATGTATAAAAATTTTAGAAGCCCTAAGTTACGCAATTCGTAAAATGGATAGTTACATCATCTTTTAGATGTCATCAGGTACAAATGGAAATATCGGGTCAAATGACCATTTCGGGTTTCTGCAACAGAATCAATACATTGAATATTGCTGAACATATCTCCATAAATATTTTCAGGTTGTGAGGGGTAATTGCTAACTGAAATATAGAGGGCTGAATCAGTAGCTGGCAGGCCTCCCCGTCTTTCATTGATCCACTTGTATTGATGAATTCTGTTCAATTCCCCTACCCCAAATACAGTATTACCTGATTTCCGGCCAATATATTCGTCGATCTGTGCAGCAGGAAACCAGTTATCTGTAAAAATGGGAATGTGTTGTAAGTCAGCATGTCTGATACGGCTGGCCATTGAGTCACCGGTCGACTTCCAACCATACATATCCAAGGTAAAATCATGCCGCCCATAATTTTTGGAATTCGATTTTTCTCCCAATGTGCCTGGATAAAAATGAATGACAGACAAACCGAGTACGAGCAAAAAAAATAAATGCTGTTCTATACCAGCCCAATATAGCCGGAAGCTTTACATCGCGCTCAGACATACCAATTGAACTCAGCAATATAAGCGCTGCATAAGCTGGTCCGGTCCAATGTGGCAAAGTTTCCCGGAATAAAGACAGCAGCCAAATCATCAACAACAGCGGGAAGGAAAAAAAGAGCAGGAATATCTTCTGTTTGCCAAAGCCTGTTTTACCAAACTTTAAGCATCCAAAATATATAATTGCAACCCAGATTACGGGATTCTGATAAAAGATTTCACCAATGAATTCTCTTAAAAAATAATCAAATCTCAGACCCTGATCTGCACCTACCCTGCTGTTGTAAAATGCGAAATGGACCCATTCATTTTGCATATTCCAAATTAACATGGGCAGCCATGCCAGCAATGAAATGCATCCTGCAATCCAAAAGTATATCTGTCTGAATACCGACCGCTGATAAAATAAAGCAAAGCCTCCAAAGCCCACCCACAACAAAACTGCATGAATTTTGGAAGCCATGGCAAGGCCTGTTGCCAAACCAAACCAGATCAGCAATTCTCCTTTAACTGATTCAGATTCATCATTATTAAAAAAATAACGTGCAGCAAAATAGAGTGCCATAACCCAAAACAAAACCATCAAGGCATCGGGCATGGTGAAGAGGCCCCCGATTATAAAGAAATAAAAAGATGCGCTGAACAAGAGTGCGGCATACCATCCTGCCCGGAAATTCTGTAGCAGTGTACCGGTAAGAAAAATGATATACGTTGATAAAACGGATGCCAATACAAATGGTAACCTGTAAAAAAAAGGATGACTGAAAGCCATTGATTTAGTAAATAATTTCAGGACCAGACCAGTCATAAATGGATGATCATAATAGTGCCAGTCAAAGTACCTTCCATAGAGCAAATAATAAGATTCGTCAATCCCAAGCGGAATGATACATGCCATTATTATTTTCAAGAGCAATGCTGAAGCAAGTAAAATTGAAATATGTTTTTTGTATTGCATCAACTTAACGGGATAATGTAGGATAACCCATCCATGTATCGTTTTTATGTCGCCTTGTACGTTTTTTGAATTTCAGTCCTGATGAACCCAAAACCATTATAAATACACCCAAGAAAAGCGCCATTGTAGGATTTCCCTTATTCTTACTTACATTCATCCTACCTGCTTCATTTCTTGCCAATTGTTGATAATCAGTTTGCCGGTAAAGTGGATTAAGGAATATACGGGTTCGGTCTTGCAACAGGATTTCAAAACGCCAGTATGTTTCCGCTGGAAATAGAGGTACCCTCAGTTTTGAAGTCAGCGTATCTGACGCTTTGAGAACACCATTACTCGAAATGAGACTGATTTTAGCAACAGGATAATTCAGGATTATTTGCACTGAATCATTTTTTACTGAAATACGACTGACCACCTTTTTTATGTTTTCAATCCGATTCCTCTTTTGGATGAGACTCTCCTTTTCCTCCTGAGGCAGCCATACTGCTGCGGCTGCACCTTTCCTTAGCATAGGGTACAAACCTGATGCATCATTATTTGTACCATAAATCATGGTAATAAATCGACCGATAGCCTTGTCATTGAATATATTGTGGATATCATCATTACCCATGGCAAAAACTTTCTTCCCCGCAGAAAGAATGGTATCCCAGTGTTGCAGCGACTGTGCAGATGGATTAAGCAGTTCAATATAATCGTAATAATGAAGTTTTTTCAGATCAGACATTGTGTAGCCGTTTCTGATGGCCGGGTGATTGATCACTACAATATTTCCGGTATCTTTTGCCAGTCGATATAAAATATCCTGCTTGTTGTGAATGCTCTGAGGAAATAAATAATCCTTCCAAACAACCTGACTACCTCCAATGACCAGCTGGTGTGTTTTTTTAAGATTATACCCATGCTCATAGGCAGGAACATAATTCCCAGCATGCTGCCCGAATGTGTCTATGTGATGGTATTGTGAAACAGCATGAAAATCATGTCCCAGGCTGTCATACCTCCGGTAAAGGTCCTGCGGTTGCCCTTTACCATTGGTGAGTCCATTCCAAATTTTTGTATGTGCATGAAAGTTAGCGATGGCTACGCTATCCAGGTTGACATCATCGTATGGATTGATGATTACTTGTCCACCAAAAGGTCTTGGATCGGCAAAACTGTATCTTGGGCTTAAAACATATTGATCAAGGCATTTCCAAAGAATGAAAAAAGGCAGTGGTAATGCCAATAAAAAAAGCATTCTTTTCATACCGGAAAAATATCCATCGAATGTTTCCGGAATTTGAATTTAATGCAAGTAAAAAATTAAGCAATTATTGATCAATTGTTAACAAAGCTTTTTTCAAATTAAATAGTTCACAATCTGCTTTAATAGTGATAAAAAAAATGGGGATAACGTGAAGCTATCCCCATTTTAAAATCGCCTTTACAATTTATTCTTCGTCTTCTTCTGCACTAACTTTCAGAAATGCAGCACGGCGTGGGCCCGGGAAAGGCACATCACCTTTTATACCATGCCAAAGCACCCTATTGAATTCTACATCGTTGTTGCTGTCTTCCTTGGCAAAATTGAATTTCTCCGAACGGCGCTGCCATTCGTTCATCGTGGTATTTTTCTGACTCATATCAACCGCAGGTACGATTGCTCTGAAGTCAAATGGCTTAGCAGTGCTGTCAAAACAACGCCACATGGGTGTGGCAGCTGCATCATACTGAGTCATAGGAGCCAATCCAAGTATGAGCTCAATAGTTCTTAACATGGAAGTAGTTGTATACAGTGTATGGTCAATAAATCCACGTTTTACGAATCCACCGGCCAGGTAAGCAGGACTCCTGTGAGCATCCACATGATCAGCGCCATTCTGAGCATCATCTTCCAGGATGAAAACGGCTGTTTCATTCCAGATTGGACTTTTGGCAAGGTGTTCTATGAACATACCAACTGCCATGTCATTATCTGCCACATGAGCAAAAGGAGTTGGCCTTCCCAATCTTACACCCTCTGTGTGATCATTACCAAAACGAATGGTGTTAAATTGCGGAACTGCGTCTGACTTCAACAAGGAATCGAATTCTTTTTTCCATATCCTGAATCTGAGTGTGTCTTTGATTGACAAATCATAGCCGGGATATGTTTTTGAATAATGATTGACAAGTGAGGGTATATTTGCTTTCTCTTCATCTGCAAACTCTCCGTAAGTGCGGTAACTGACTCCATATCTCCTGCACTGGTCCCAGATGAACCCACCTTTGTTGTTTGCAATTTCCCTTTCACCTTCACCACCATAGGTACCTCCCCTGCCGCCGTAACTGCTGGGCCAGGTTTTTTCGAGGTAGTCATTGGCATAACCACCCATGCTCCAGTTGTGGCCATCTGCACTCACTTCTGCATTCACATAAAAATTATCAAGCAGCACGAAAGACTCAGCGAGTGCATGCTGATTGGGTGTAATATTTTTACCAAAGAGTAAGAGCGATGTATCCCCATTTCCACCTTTCACATCTGCTAATACCTGATCATAGGTTCGGTTTTCCTTGATCACATAAAACACATATTTGATGGGAGAAACCTGTCCTTTTTTAACTGGTATGGGGAAGCCTAATGCCAACGAATCTGCAACGGCAGTCTTCTGTAATGAGTACGGCGAATTGCTGTAAACAGCCCGGGTATACTGATCCAGTAGGGGTTGAGCAGGTAAATCAATGATACTCATAGAACCTTTGAACAGTCCTGCTATATACTCAACCTGATCACCAGGCTTGGTTTCAAAGCCATGGTGTATTACCTCTTCACGCTTCCGCAATGGTGAAGGACCGAAAGGATTGGCCTTTGAGGTCATTCCCTTGCCATTTGCCACCCATAATTTATTACTGATAAATCTTACAGCAGTAGGGTACCAGCCAACCGGAATAAATCCTTTCGGCAAACTTTTTCCCGCAACAGAAACATCAAAAACTGCAACGGCATTGTTATCGGCATTGGCTATAAAAAGCTGTTTGCCCTGTGGGTCAAGTGCCAGGCTGTTTGTGGTAGATCCGCTTGGAGAGTTGGGATAGAGCGCAGCATCCAGGGTTTCTATTACTTTTCTGGTGCTGAGGTCGATTACTGAAACGGTGTTATCATTGGCATTACAAACGTATAGACGTTTGCCGTCGGGCGACTGCAACATTTCATTGGGATTATCGCCTACATGCACGGTTTGTTTCCAGGTGTTCTGAATCAGGTCGAAAGACAACAATTTATCACATCCCCAACAGGTGATGAATAGTTCTTTTCCGTCTTTGCTGAGTTTGCAATCATAAGCCTCTGCATCAAGACCGTATTGCTTGATGACTGAGTTGGTTTTCAAGTCAACTACATAAAGTTGTTTGTCTTCCCGCGTTACCACATATAACCTGCCCCTTGCTTCATCGAGGGCCAGTCCACTCGGACCAATCCTGTTTGGCCAGGGTTTGCCAAGTGTAATGATGTCTGATTTCTGAAGCTTTCCTCCTTCAACAGTATAAACCATGATGCGGTTATCATGGCCGCCTGAAGCATACAATTTTTTTTCATCAGCAGAGAACTGCAGTCCATAGAACGATTTCTCAATGAGGAGCGAGTCTACAACTTTTTCGGCTTTGATATCTATAAGTTGAATCTGCTGCGTACTTTGTCCGTTATTGGTAACAGCCGCGTACCGGCCTGATTTACCAACTGCGACATTAAGGGGCAGATCTCCCAGGGGAAAAGAGCGGCCAGCCGGACTGATTTTCCAGCCGTTAGGCAGTGTTAGGGGCTGTGGCAGAGAACCCGTCTGCGCCAAGGATAATTGTGACAGGATCAACAGGCAAATGGCAGAAAATAGCTTGTTCATATTCATTTTTTTAGCTGATTGAATTGGACAATTGTAGTCAGGGAAATGGCACGTCCCATACCATTAATCCCGGAACCATGTGTTCGGTAATCGGTATTAAAAATATTGCTGAAATATAACCTGGATGTGATGAATCCTTTCTCAAAACCTGCATAGGCATTTAACAGATTGAAACCAGGCGTGCCACCTGCAGGAATCCTGTTATCTGATTTATCACCAGCTTCCAGCCTTCGCTGGGGCGATGCATTATCGTAAATCAAGCCAATAGAGAATTTACCTCTGGTATAACCAGCTGATATCCTGCTGTTGAAAGGAGGAATCCTCCTCAAAGGCTGTGATTGGGTGGTGCTCTCTCCAAACAGGCTCGTAGCTGAGGCGGCAAACAGCAATCCTTTCATAGGTTCAACTGAAACCTGTATTTCCCAACCCCGAATGAAAGCTTTGTCGAGATTGACTTTCGTGTACACATCATACCCTGCGATGGCGGCAGGCGTTTTGATTCTGCTGATTAATCCGGAGAGGTTTGTACGAAACACTGAAGCAGCAAACATCGTCTTTTTGAGGGAATACTTCAACCCAGTTTCCAGGTTAAGCGAACGTTCTGGCTTCAGGTCGTATGCCGGAATCTCATACCTGAAATCTACTATACCAAGGGTTCCCAGATCATCGATGTTGGGGGCCCTGAATCCTTCACTGATGTTGGCATAAACATACAATTTACCGGCCAGTCTGTAGCTTAAACCACCCTGAAAAACGAGGGCACCTGGCTCAATGGAAACATTACCCAAAGTCAGGTCAGATAACTTTGCCCTGTATTTGTTGAACCGTATTCCTGCTTCAGCATTCAACCTGTTCAAATGGAAGTGGTGCATGCTGTAAACGGCCATATTCTGATAGTTGGATCGATCAGGGTAAAGTCCTCGTTTGTTACTTTGCGGCAACATGGATACAATAAAATCGTTGCGATAGCTCCTCACCTGATCCGTATAAATTTCAAGTCCTGTATTCGCGTCCCAAAAAGCTGTAAATTTTGTATAAACATCTGCCCCGGCAGAAAGCGTACTGATGGCATCCCTTTCAAAACGGGTAGCAAAACTTCCGTTCTTGCGGCTATACCTTTCTTCTGCGATGAATTGTCTGGCAGTAAAGAAATCAATCTGTTTGACCACCCCCTGGTTAAATTGCTTTTGAACCTGGAGATAGCTGAATCCCCGTCTGATCGGATCTGAAGTATTCACCGCAAAATTCTCCAGTTTGTATTTGTGGTAAACCGGTACATTGTCCTGTGCCAACCAATGGTTGGCCACGGTGATGGTCCAGCCCCTCCCTGCATCAACTTTCAGTTTGGCATCAAATGCTTTTTCACTGTATCCGGAAGGACGCTGAAACCCTGTGGTATCGCCACCTTTGAGGTCTCCGAATCTTTTTGTATTTGCACCCACTACAAATGCAATTTTCTTACCCTGGTAACTGAGTTCCGGACGCCAGGTTGTTTCCATCCCGTTTCCGGTAAGCCTAGATTGCAATTTTTCATTCCAAACCGGCTTATCCCTGAACTGCAGGTTCTGGGTGTGGATATTGATGATACCAGTCATTGCATCGCTGCCATACTGCACAGAACCGGTCCCTTTAACCACTTCAATGCGGTCAACGATGAGCGGATCTACCAGTGTCATGTACTGATTTGGCCCGTACCGAAAAATGGCATTATTCAACCTTATACCATCCACCAGAATCAGCGATTGGTTGCCGGTTAATCCGCGCACAAATGGTGAACCACCTGCATGGTTGGTCTTTTGTATAAACACCCCCGGCACTCCCTGAAGCGCTTCGGGAACAGTCCGTGAAACCTGTCGTTCGAGCTCACTGTGCTGCATCACAACTGCTGCATAAGGCAGACTGGCCAGGGATTGTGGTTTTCTGGTGGCTGTTACAGTAACCTGCTCCATTTGCACAATACTGTCAGTGCTTTGCTGGGCAGCTAGATCCAATGCAAAAAATGACACAAATGCAGAACAAAAAACATTTCTCAAAAACATACTGCAAAATTAATTCTCTCCCTTGATATGGCGCTCCCGCTGTTCCGCTTCATCATCCATAGCAGGACCCTGCATGATTTTCCGCCAGTCAATATCACGCTTGTATTTTTTCATGGCCTGAGATGGATCAAAAACACGCTTGTCTGACAGTTCCAGTGTATAGGGCTTATAATTGGGTTTAGGAGTGAAAAAATCACTCAATCCAGACGCAGTTACATCATACTGATTGACATAAGGCACGCCCAGAATATTGTAAATCATTTTGAGGATGGAACCAAAATTGGCATGCGTATGCGAGACATAATTGCGCTTCACATACGGACCAGCCAGCATCAGGATACTCCTGTGTGCATCCACATGGTCAACACCACCCTGAGGATCGTCTTCGGTGATGACCACAAGCATATTTTTCCAATAAGGAGTTCTGGAAAGAAAATGCAAGATTCGCCCTACAGCCAGGTCATTATCCGCCACATAACTACTTGTGTAAGGATATCCATCCTGAGGTCTTGGAGATGCTGTATGGTCATTGGGAATCTGAACAGTCACCAGTGCCGGCATTTTCTCTTTACCACTGAGCCACATTTTTGTAAACTCCGATTCAAACTGATTCATCCTGAACTGGTCAGGGATATTGGTATTGTATCCCGCATAGTTGCGGCTGGTTCTGCGGAAAAGTGCATCCTGCATGGGCACCATGACGCCATGTGCAGCGCCGGTTGCCGTATCATTCCATTCTTCCCTTACGTGTGCTGTTTCATTGGCTTCGCCGAAATTGTAAAACGAAACATCTTTGCGTTCCAATGCTTCCCATAATCCGCCTGTTTCGGCAAAATCTTCCGGATCCATACTGCCCGTAGAACCAGGGAACCTTCTGCCGGGAGCATTTGAAAAGAATTTAGCTGTTTTACTGGTATTGGAATTGGTTTCCACCCATTCGTTGGGAATGACGCCCATCATCCAGTGATGTCCGTGAATCGATGCATCACTGTCGCAGTAAAAATTATCCGAAAATGCGAACTCTCTGGCTGCTTTGTGGTGATTAGGCGTCACTTTGACTCCAGCGTAGTATAAGGTATCTTTTGTGTTATTTTTTCCATTGACGTTCACTTTGGCTTTACCTGTTACCTCTGCATTCAAACCAAATCTCGCAAGGGTAGCATCTCCCTTTCCGCCCTCCATTTGTCCGAATACTTCATCATAAGTACGGTTTTCCTTGGTGATATAAACCACATGTTTGATGGGCGTAGCTTTCTCACCGGGGAATGCCGGCAATGGATTATTCGACTTTTTAAAAGGCACAACCTGATAAGTGTAATCGAGTACCTCTTTGGTAAACACTGCAAGTGCCTGCTGATCAGGTACTGCCAGGCGTTGAAATGTAGCCAGCTGGATATCCCCAACATAGGATCCCTGTTCTGGTGTTTTAAAATCTTTACCGCCATTGGGACCAGCTCCGAGTCCACGGCAGCTGATGATATACATTTCTTTTTCGTTTGGTGATAGCTTAACCCTTGTTGGTCCCCATCCTGCAGGTATGAGTCCAACTGTAGCATCTGTTTTTGTATCGATAACGGCCACCGCATTAAAGCCTAAAAGGGCAACAAAAAGTCGGGAGCCATCTTTTGAAATGGTTATGCCAAAAGGAAGCAGGCCTCTGTACTTATCCAGCCGGGCATCAACTTTAATAGGAATATGCCTGGTGATTTTGCCCTGCGCATAATCGATGACTGCGATATTGTCGTTTGTAGCATTGGTCACATACGCCAGGTTGCTGTGGATAGCAATGCTGTTAGGACTGGATCCACCGATAACTTCGGCATCCTCAACCATGTCCCCAACCTTGTAGCCTGTTTTCAACTTTGAAGTTACTGTGTTTGTTGAGAGATCGATGGTGAAAACACTCATGGACTCATCAACATTGGGATCACCAACACCCGGGATAATTTTTCCGTCAACAACAGTGCCATTTCTTGATTCCATTGTATTATGTCCGAATGGATGATGGTTAATAACCATGCTGTCGTAATTACCAGGTGTCATTCCCTGTACAAGCGGATATGCATACATGCCAACATTGGCAACAACTGCCGTTTTGTTATCCTCGCTGATGGCAAGCCCAAACGGCAGTCTTCCAACTGGAATGGAGGCCAGTATAGAACGGGTAGTGGCATCAATCCTGACCAGCCTGTAGTTAGCCTGATCAAGTACAATTATTTCGTTGGATGAAGAGAGGTAAATCAGGTCTGAAGTGAAACTATCCTGAAAAAGTAGGTTACCTGATTTGCCATCAAGTGTGTAGGTGTTGACGATACGCAGGCTGTCTGTATCAAAAGCGATGACTGTTCCTGCATCACCGCCACTCAGGAAAACAGTTCTGCTGTCTTTGTAAAAAGAGGCACCGAGGAGGGATCCTTTTGTAAAGGGTGATGCAGTAGTATTGGCATAATCAGGTACACGCACAACCCGGTCAGCATCCAGGTGGAATATCGTAAGCACGCCATTATGCAGACTTACAGCCCGCTTTCCATCGGGAGAAACAGTTAGGCCAAACGGGTCATGCGTGATGCGGGTAACCTTTCCTGCAGGTTTTACAAACCTGCCACTGGGTAACACAGAAATGCCATCCGGATTGACTGCAGAAAACATTGACTTTCCCGGCACTTCAAGCAAGTGCTGAGCTGAAAGCTGTGAACTACAAAGAAAAATAAAAGAGAAAAAAGCGTACTTAAGACGTTGCGGTAACATGGTATAAATTTAAGCTAATTGTTACATATATAAGCCCCTGCACTTGCAGGGGCTTATGAGTATTACATAGCACTTGCTGATGTTTATTTATTTAACCACATCTTTGTGTTGATGTCATCGGTATTTCCCTGACGAGCTACTGCTTCCTTCCGGTTGTCTCCATTAAGGGATTGCTCAATAACAGGATAGATGAAACGAACAGGAACAAGATTATTGTTCAGGTTGTTGGCCCCCGGAAGAATTGCAGGGCTTCCGGTTCTGCGCCAGTCGAACCATGCTTCCAATCCTGTGAAATAATTGGCAATCCAGCGCTGCAGGTAAATCTTTTCCAGTTTTTCTGATGTAGTCCCGGTGTACGCAACAGATGGCTGTGTAAAATAATCTGCATCAGGTTTTACATTGATACCATAAGAAGCTGGAACAACGGCAGACCAATAATCAAAATTAGACTGGATACCGGTGGTGTAATAGGTAGCAGCATCTCCAGTTGTGATCAGTCCTTTTTCCCTTGCTTCGGCCAACAACAGTTGTTGTTGTGAATAGGTCATGATGATACCTCTTGGTGCAGCTGGATCAGGAGCAGCCTGACCCTGATCATTACAAACCAGACATGCAAAAGTATAACCTACGCGGGAAACACCTTGTGGACCACCATTGTAATTCAATGCCTGCACATCACCCAATCCGTTTGGAATACCTTCAACTACAGGTGTTCCGGCAGCAACAGATTTTTGTGAAGGCCTACCAAATACTACAAGACGGGAATCTTTCAGGCTGGTAAGTCTGTCGCTCAGTGTTTTACTAACCCTGATTTCATCAAAAGAACCAACCCTTGTACCATAAAGTGGCCATTGATAAGGAGCCAGCACTTGATACTTCTGTTCTGCATTGTCTGCATTACCGGTAAATATGGGATTGTTTACAGGATCTGAAACAATAGCCTGTAACTCAGCAGCTACGTTTCGCTTAGTAGAAATACGCATCAGTGTTCTGATTCTCAGTGCGTTTGCAAGTCTTCTCCACTTGATGATAGCACCTGTGCCACCATTGTATAATACATCACCACCAATAGCATTGGTACTTGCTGCCAGGATTTCATTTGCTTTTTTGAGATCGGCAAGGATGCTTGTATAAATGTCTTCCTGCTTATCATACTTGGGGAGATAAGTACCTGACTGCTTAGCAAGTCCAGCCTCACTATATGGCACATCACCGTATGCAGCAGTGAGGGTTTCAAACATATACGACTTGAGGATCAACGCTACCCCGTGATAACTATTTTTATTATCGCTACTTACTGTGCTGAGAATATTTTGGAGATTTCGGTAATTACTGAAAACATTATTCCAAACCCCATTTTTCTCATTCCAAAGGTACCTGTCTTCGTTAACAAACTGTATTTTGGCATTGTATTGAGCAACCAGATTTCCAATTCCCCATGCTTCACTTACCTGCTGATTAACAGTACTCAAAATAACTCCACTCAACAACAAATCTGGTGTTACAGCCGTGGGCACATTCTTATCGGTGTTGACATCGCTGAATTCTTTAGTGCATGAACTAACCAAGCCCAATGCAGCAAAAAGAACGATTGAAAATATTTTCTTCATAAAATTAAATTTGGGTTGATTAGAGCTTCACATTGATATTAAATCCAAAGCTGCGGGATGTTGGCATAGACATGTTTTCGATACCAGGCAACGCTGTTCCACCTGAGTAGCTCATGTTCTCTGGATCAACATGTGGCACCCTATCCCACAACAGCAGGTTACGACCAACAAGGGAAACATTCACACCACGGAAAGGCAACTTACCCCAGAACTTATCTGGAATGCTGTATCCAATCTGTAACTCACGCAATTTGATAAATGATGCATCATACATTACACCCTCTGCAATACCACGACCACCAGTCCAGGCGGTATGCCATTCTCTTGCAGCAACTTTCTTGGTATTTGCCTGTGGCACGCCACCTACAAATACAACACCTTGTCCGATTACACCATTACCAGCTTTTGTAAGGTCGTAGCCATCAGCTCTTCCTTCCAGGGTTTCAACAATGATTCCACCTTCGCGACCCACTGTTTGTGTTTCACTGTAGATCCTGCCACCACTGCGGATGTCAAACAGGAAGCTTACGTTAACACCTTTAAACTGGAAGCTGTTGTTAATACCGAGCAGGAAGTCTGGGTTATAGTTACCCAATTTGATACGGTTAGTTGTTCTTACCGGACGACCATTGGCGTCAAACACCATCTGACCTACAAATTTTCCTGAAGCATCATAGTAAGGTGCATTGGCATCTTTATTTTGAACCCTTGCAAAACCAATACCATAAAGGTCTCCCATGCGCTCACCTACACGAGCTTCAACAGTTACACGGCGACTTGCCATCACGAAGTTTGTAAGACCATCTCTTAATTCAAGTACTTTACTGCGGTTAGATCCAAAGTTGAAATCAGTGCTCCATTTGAAATTCTTGTTGCGGATTGCCTGAACATTCAACATCGCTTCAAATCCGTAGTTCTTGATTTTACCTGCATTGATACTACGACTGTCGTAACCACTTGTGATAGATAAAGGAATATTCAGAATCTGGTTTGAAGTTGTGCTATTATAATAAGTTACATCAAGTCCTATTCTGTTTTTGAAAAATTTAAACTCAGCTCCCATCTCCCAGGCATTGCTGATTTCAGGTTTCAGGTTGAGGTTTGTAAGTCTGCTTGTTTCACCGTAGATCTGGAAATTTCCAAAGGCTGTACTCGGATTGAATGACTGTGTAAAGGTGAAAGGATCAGTATCGTTACCCACCTGTGCAAAACTACCCCTCACTTTAGCAAAGCTGATGGCCTTGGGCAAAGTTACCAGATCACTCAACACTGCACTCAATGCCAGTGAAGAGTATAAGTATGAATTGTCTTCACTGCCAAAAGCCTTCAGGTCTTCAGGTAATGTAAGGGCGCTGCTCCAGTCGTTACGCGCAGTAAAATCAAGGAACAACCAGTTTCTGTAAGAAACACCTGCAGCACCATACAAACTGTTTATGCGTTTTGATACCGCACGTTGTGCTGATTGAAGGGGAATGCGGCTATTCGTAAGGTTATAGATACCGGGAATATTGAGCTGACCTGCATTGACCTCATCAAATTTGCTCAGCTGCTTCATCTGGTTTCCACCGAAATTAGCATTCACACTGAAGTCGCTGTTCAACTCTTTGTTGAAAGATAAAAGGAAATCAGCATTGGTCTCTTCATTGAGCAGGTTAACTTCACGGTACTGGCCGAATGGGAAACGTTGTGTACTGAAAGCGCGACGGAACTCTCTTCTCTCTAAAGACCAGTCTGTAGCTGCACGAACCTGCAAACTCAACCAATCAGTAAATGCATAACGCAAAGAAGCATTACCTATGATACGGTCATAATACTGACCATTTGTATTGTCGTTAAGGGTAAGGTACGGATTATCATGGTAGTTATAGTTGAAACCATACTGACGCAGGTTGTCAGCACCAGTCATCCACAATCTTTTCATATCTGAAACCTTTACACTTGGTGGTAACCAGCAATTGAAAAGATACATCAGACTTTCAGTACCATAGCTGATGCTCGGTCTGTTATCGCTACTGCTTTTGATATAAGAAACATACGCTTTTGCAGTAAGCTTTTCGCTCAGGTTATAACCTCCGGAGAAAGATAAAGAATTACGTTTGAGATCCGTATTCGGAATCATCCCTTTTTCATCAAGGCGAGTATAACCCAAACGGAAGTCGCCGTTTTCATTGCTTCCTGTGAAAGCAACTGAGTTGGTAAGTATTGAACCTGTTTGCAAAAAGTTTTTCAGGTTGTCTTTATCTGCTTCCCAAAGTGTGGGTGTAATGACAGACCCTGCAGGAGCATTGAGGTCTCCACCGAAAAATGAAATAACCTGACCATTTAAAGTTCTGGGTGAATTGAACTGTGGATAAAGCTGCCCCTTGAAAGCTGGTCCCCATGCTTCATCGGTACCATCTGTAAGACCAGCTCCTGCTCCGTTAACAAATGCAAAAACGCCACCATTACCATTACCCTGACCATATACTGTCTGATACTCTGGTAACTTCAGTGGCGTACTTGCAACATAATTGCTGGATACTTCTACGCCAACACCTTTGTTGCGACCACCTGATTTGGTTTTGATTACGATAACGCCATTGGCTGCACGTGAACCGTACAAGGCAGATGCAGCAGCACCTTTCAGTACGCTGATGCTTTCAATATCATCGGGATTGACAAAGCTTGCGCCGTTACCAAAGTCAACTTCAAGATTACCCCTTCCATTACCTCCGGTAATTGAATTGCTGATAGGCACACCATCAACAACATAAAGTGGCTGGTTTTTATTGAGGTCTACTGAACGCTCTCCACGGATCGTTACGCGAGAAGAACCGCCCACACCTGAGGGACTTGATACGACAGTTACACCCGCTACCTTACCGGCAAGCTGGTTAACAACGTTTGTTTCACGGGCTACGGTTAGGGCATCACCTTTGATATCCTGCACGGCATAACCCAACTTCTTTCTGTCTTTGCGAATACCCAGGGCAGTTACCACAACTTCATTGAGTTCTTCAGCAACCACTTCAACCTGAATAAGCTGGAAACCAGCAGATTTAACCAGGTGCTCCTTCTGACGTACACCTACACCACTAACAACAAGGAGATCGCTCTCCTCAGCTTCAATACTGAAAGCACCTTCAGCATTGGTTGCTGTTCCCTTCTGCTTGCCTTTCACCTGAACTGATGCGCCTGATACAGGCTGGTTGTTGGTGATGGCCACTACTTTTCCTGTAAATTTTTTCTGGGCTGCAGCATAAAAAGGGGATTGTCCGATCAGGAACAATGCCACTGCTACAGTGACCACATAAAATCTTCTCATAATTTTTGCTTTGATTTGAAAGCGAAACTATGAGGGCAGTCTTAAGCTAAAGTTTTTCCTGCGTGAACAAATGATTACCGCAAAATGACTGGATTGTTACCTCACACATGAGCTGAATAAAAATGTGTATAACTGTCAACCTTACCATCCCGATCTAATATCTTATTTCCCGGCAGATGTCTTTTTAACAAAATCAATGAGACCTTTGAAATAGGTCTGCTGATCGTCGTACATAGCCATGTGACTGCCGTTCTCACAATAGAGGAAGGTACCATTCTTCACCTGAGTAGACATCCACTTCATATGCTCGGGATCCATGGTATCGTGCTGTGCACCAATTACCAATGTGGGCACTCCAATTTCCGGCAATCTTTTGCTGACATCCCAATTAGACAGCCTGCCTGCAATTCCGAATTCACTTGGGCCCTGCATGGTGACATAAAGTGATTGGTTCATTTTGGCAAATGAACGGTTAACAGGTTCCGGCCATTGTGCCGAAGGCAGACGCAGGATATGCTTTTCATAATAATTGGGTATGAGAATTTGCATATAGCCGGGATCAGTATAGGCTCCCCTGGCTTCCATGGCATTGATGGTGTCTACCAAAGCCGGATCCATCTGTTTAGCCAGTACTTCATCAGCATATTTGCCGTAATCCGGACAACTGGACATCATATTGGAAATGACCAGGGCTCTCAGGTTTTGCTGATATTTCAGGGCATATTGCATGGCCAGGATACCACCCCAGGAATGACCAAGCAGGTAAAAGTTATCTTTAGACAACCCCAAAGCAGTTCTGACCTGTTCTACTTCTTCCACAAAACGAGGGAGATCCCAGTATGCTGTGTCATTCGGGTTATCAGAGAGACCGCAACCAAGCTGGTCGTAGTAAATGAATTCTATTCCTTCCTGTGGCAGGAAATTCTCAAAGCATTCAAAATATTCATGGGTACCCCCCGGACCACCATTCAGGAGAAGAATTTTAGTCTTGGGATTATTGCCAAATCTTTTGGTCCAGATGTTGAACTTCTTCCCCATGCTTTCAATTTCCACAACTTTTACATTGCCCGTCTGCATGCCTGAATCCTGCCTGGCAAAATAGTCTGCAGTGGAAACACCGGATGGTTGCTGGCAGGCGAAAGCAGCCAGGGTTAATAAAGTAAACCAGAAGGAGTATTTCATTGAGTTGAGAGATTAGAGTTGTGAGTTTAGAGTTGAGAGATCAGAGTTGAGAGATTAGAGATTAGAGTTTAGAGATGATAGTTGAAATTACTACTTAATTCTCTCAACTTAATTCTCTCAACTTAATTCTCTCAACTTAATTCTCTCAACTTAACTCTCTCAACTTAACTCTCTCAACTTAACTCTCTCAACTAAGCCCCCCTCTACTTCCTCGGCAACTTTGCATCACGCTGGGCAGTATTATAAACAAATGCAGCAACGATGGTTGCGATCTGTTTCAGGTCGTCGGCAGACAGGTGATCATACACATCCATATTACTGTGGTGTGTGCGTGTATCATATTCCATCGGATCCTGAATAAACTGGAAACCTGGCAACCCGGCTGCATCAAAAGCCTGGTGATCGGTTCCGCCTGTATTGCTGATGGTCACGGTTGTAGCTCCCAGGTCTTTGAATGGAGCGAGCCATGCAGCAAAAATTGACCTGCATGCCTCATTACCCTGAAGGTAAATACCCCTGATTTTACCTGTTCCATTGTCTATGTTATAATATCCTGAAAACTTTTCATGTGCAGCTGTTTTGGCATTGCCACCCACACCGCCAAATGTGTTCGCCACATATCCCCTTGACCCCATCAGTCCCTGCTCTTCAGCACTCCATAACCCTATGCGTATCGTTCTTTTCGGCTGAATACCCAGCGCCTTGATGATGCGCATGGCTTCCAGCATCACTGCAGATCCGGAAGCATTATCTGTAGCACCTGTACCTGCCTGCCAGGAATCGAGGTGTGCACCAATCATCACCACTTCATCTTTCAGGGCAGGATCGGTACCTGGTATTTCTGCAATCACATTGTAGCCCTTGAGGTCATCAGTATAGAATTTTGTTTTCACATCGGTTTCTAGTTTCACTACAGCACCGGATTTCGCAATACGCAGCAAAGTGTTGTAATCTTCCACGGGAAGTGCCATATCCAGAAAATTTTCAGGATCCTTACCCTTGTATGCACCACCGCCCTGAGCAAATACCGTCCCGTCATGGTTGCGTGTGGAGCTGCTGAGCAGGGCAACTGCACCTTCAGCCTTAGCCATTTCCTTTAACAGGGCAAGAACCCTTTGCGGCCCCATAGTTCTTTGCATCTGTTCACGCATCCTGCGCATCTGTGCGGTATCCCTCACCTGACGCTGCTGCTGTCCACCACTCTGTGCGGCTTCCATTTGTTTCAATTCTTCTTCAGTGTAGCGAACTGCATCCGCTTTGAAGCTCATCTTGTATTCATAAGTCATATCCGGGATGATGACTTTACCTTTCAATTTACCCTTCATGCTCATGAGAGATGCTGAATCTTTCAGTTCAACAACGATCAGCTCTCCAGACTTCAGACCTTTTGTACCAGAGGTCCAGGTCTTGGGATATGCCATAATAGGCTTATAATAAGGCGCCGTCATGGCGAAGTACATTTTCTCGAGCTCCCAGCCTTTACCGAATTCTCCCCAGGCTTCCTGCCTGGCATTTTGCACACCCCAGGCATTGAGTTTGCTGATGGCATAGTTTGCTGCCCTTGTATATCCAGGAGAATTGGCGAGTCGATTGCCATTCAGGTCGGTCAGGTGGAGCGCTATATCCATTACCTGAGACTTATTCAGTCCCTCTTCCCTGATCCTGCTCATCATGTCTGTGTCCACTTTTTCCTGAGACATGACCGGAGATACGAATAGACAAAAAACTGCTAAAACGCATAAAGCAAACCTGTTCATACAAAAGTTATTTGTATGAAAATAAGGAAAATATTCTATCGGGATCAATAAACCGCATCCCAGTCTGCCCGCAAAACCAGCTGCTTTGTTTCCCGCCGGGTGATGGTAACCGGATTGATGCTGCCATCCAGATCGGTGATGTTACTGTAAAAGAAACCATCCCTGCCAATCAGTACAGAATACCGGCCTGGCTTGAGCCTGATATGGAATTGTCCCAGACTGTCTGCCATGGTCTTTGCCAAAGGCATTTTGCCAGACATCCTGTAAACCCCAGGCTCACGGGTGGGGTCAGCCTGACTGGCCATAATAGGCTCAAAAAAATAAATGGTTCCTGCGAAACCAGGAGGTTCTTCTCTGGCGATATCGGGTGAAGGCATGTTGTTACCAGTAACCCTTTGTAGTTTACCTGTTAACAAACCTCTGGAAGTGCTGCAGCCAGTTAGAAAAAAGGCAAGCATGAACGATAACGCTATTGATTTGATCATCAGATGGTCATTTTGTGTTGACGCCCACCGAAAAAATGATTGGCGGCATGTACAATTTAGATTTTTTCAACCAATTATTAATATCTTGAATTGAATGTTAATGCAGCATTCTTTAAAAACTTGTATGAAATCATTTTTACTCGCAGGACTGTCATTATTCGTGTTGATATCTTCAAAGGCCCAAAGACAAAATGGACCCCAGCTGAAAGTGCTCGATAAAATTGCCACAGATCAGCAAATCATTGAAACAGATCGATACGAACGGGCATTGAAGATGGCCACTCAGAAAGGATGGAGCCTCACTTTAAAAGATGACAAAGGCAATACCGCCAAACTGGTAGGAGTTGACGACAAAGGCTTCCCGATGTATGTAGGCACACAAAGCAACCTCGTGGCTGCAGCAACCATAGGAACAAGCAGGCTCTGGACTGGCGGCAGCTCCGGACTCAACCTCAACGGATCTAATGTTTTATTGCTCAATAAACTTGGTATTTGGGATGGCGGCCTGATCAACCAAACCCATGTTGAATTCGGGGGGAGAATCACACCAAAAGACAATGCCAGTGTTGTTGACGGACATGCAACCCATGTTGCGGGAACCCTGATTGCATCAGGTGTAAACCCTGTTGCCAAAGGCATGGCCAATGGCATACCCGGCATCTGGGCCTATGACTTTAGCAACCACCTTGCAGAGATGGCTGTTGCATCTCCAAACCTGCTCGTTTCTAACCACAGCTATGGCTCAATTGCAGGCTGGCGCTTCAATTCCGGACAATCCCGCTGGGAATTCTGGGGAGCTCCGGGTGCTCTGGAAGACTGGAAATTCGGTGCCTATTCTACTGAAGCCATGTTGTGGGATTCCATCGCCTATTTTGCGCCAAACTACCTGATTGTAAAATCTTCCGGTAACAACAGGAACGAAAAAGGTCCGGCCTTAGGAACTACCTTCTGGAGACAAAATGAAAGCAATCAGTGGATCAACGCGGGAGCCCGTGGAGCAGATATCAGTGACCAGACTGAATATGACCTGCTTCCTACTTATTCCACCTCTAAAAACATCCTGACTGTAGGAAATACTGCACTTATTCCGGGTGGATATACCAATGCTTTAGATGTGTTGCTGGCGGCGAGCAGCTCGGTTGGACCAACAGACGATGGCAGGATTAAGCCTGATGTGGTGGCTCCCGGTTCTGCGATCACCTCAACCACCATCGGAAGCAATTCGAGTTACACAACCCTTTCAGGAACCTCTATGTCTTCACCTACCGTAGCAGGATCTGCAGTGTTGCTGGAGGAGTTATTTATGAAGAAAAACAACAACAGGTTTGCCTGGTCATCCACCATCAAAGGTCTTATCATCCATACCACAGATAAAGCCACAGCAGTACCCGGACCAGATTACCTGCATGGATGGGGTCTCGCCAACATCGCCAGGGCAGCCAGCATACTTGACAATACTTCCAATAACCTCGTAAAAGAACAAAACCTTCGGAATGACTCGAGCTACACCATCAAAGTAGTAGCATCCGGAAAAGGTCCGCTTACTGCAACGATTTGCTGGACGGACCCTGCAGGTCAGGCTGTTGCCACCAATTCACTGGATGATGGAACAAAAAGACTTGTCAATGACCTGGACATCAGAATCACTCAGGGAAGCAAAACATTTTTACCCTGGAAATTAAACGGACTGGCTCCGCGGGCAGCCGCTACAAGAGGAGATAATGATGTTGACAATGTTGAAAAAATTGAAGTGGATTCTGTGCTTCTTGGAGAGACCTATACCATTACGGTCAGACATAAGGGGAAATTCACTTATGGCGACAGTACCCAGAATTTTTCTTTGATTGTATCAGGGATTGGCGGCAATGCCTATGCAGCATCTGCACCAGCAGCTGGTTCCGGATCTTATGTAGACACCCTATCTTTTGGAGGCATCAAAATAAAATTCAAAGATACCTGTGCAAGCTACACAGACAACCGCATGCAAACAGGAGTCATTGAATCTGGCAGTACTGATACCCTTTTTCTCAGGGTAAAGAGCTGTGATAGTTCCAACAATGCCCGGTATGCGAAAGTTTTCATCGACACCAACAGTGATGGCGACTTTACAGATGCGGGAGAACTCTTTGCAACAAGTGGTGTTTTGCTCAACGACAGCATATTCAAGGCCCCCATTAGCCTCCCCAATGGATTTACAGCAGGCGACAAAATGCTGATGAGGCTGGTTCTTTCTGAAACCACTGACCCAGCTGCAATTCAGCCTTCCGGCATATATAACAAGGGAGAAACACAGGACTATACCCTTACAATAGCCAGGCCCTCAAGGGATCTCGGCATCAATGAACTGGTTTACCCATATGGTGGAGAATGTGCAGACGGAACGCAATATGTAACCATTGAAATGAAAAACTTCGGCACAAAGGAATTGCGGAATATCCCACTATCAGTAGACATCAGGGAAAACGGCAACACCCTGCAAACAATTACTGGTGTTTTCAATGGTCCGCTTACACCCGGCACAACAACTGAATACACGTTCCAGACGCCGTTTGTGATGAAAGAGAACAGCAGATATAGTTTTGATGTGAAATCCGGACTCACCACAGACCAGAACGCAGAAAACAATGCCGTGGTAACAGAAGTAAGTTCCAGCGGAGCAGGACAAGCACTGACATCGCTCCAGGCCCTCGTCTGCAACAATGCATCAGCCCAGCTAAAAGGCGCTGTAACTGAAGGCAATTACATCAGCTGGTTTGTATCAGACACTTCATCCATGCCTTTTGCAACTACGGCAAATAATATCGTAGCCAGTACAAACACCATTACAGCCGATAAAAAATATTATGCGGCACGCAATAGTCTGTCTGGCAGTGTTGGCCCCAAAGACAAGCTCGTTTTCCCTTCTGGAGGCTACAACCAGTTCAATGGCAATTTTGTGCGGTTTTCCAATACAGCACCCATGATTATGGAATCTGTAAAAATGTATGTTGGCAATCCCGGCAAGATCAGAATCATCTATGCAGACATAGCCAGCGAACCAGGTGATGGCAGTTACAGTTATTTTGTGCGCGATGAACGCACCTTCCTCGTTTCCAATTCCAGGCCAGTTGCACAAGGCGGTTCCTTGACTGAAAATGACCCGAATGATAAAGGCATGGTATTCAACCTCAATTTCGGGGTTTTCGAGCCAGGTAACCATATCCTCATCATGCAATGTACAGATGGAGCCACAGTGTACCGGAACAATGCACTGACCACCTCACCCTATCCACAAAAAATCAATAACATCAACAATGCCTTTGCAATAACGGGCAACAGTGTTGTACCATCTGCCACATCTGATCCCAGTCAGTTTTATTATTTCTTTTACGACATGAAAGTGTCTTTATTAGCTGAAACCTGTCCGGCTCCCAAGGTTGCTGTCACAGCCATCAGCAATACCATACCCACAATAACCAGAAATGGAGACACCCTCATCAGCTCCATGGCTACTGGTAATCAATGGCAGTTGAACGGACTCGATATTGGTGGGGAACGCGGACAAAAAATCAAGGTCACGGAGTCTGGCAAATACAGAACAAAGGTGACTGATGAATTCAAGTGCGAAAGTTTATCTGCCGAGCAGAATGTAACAGTGACTACCATCATCAACCTGGCACCTGAAAGCATTGGATTCACCCTTGCACCCAATCCGAATAACGGCAGTTTCCAGCTCAACTTCAGTGTCAGTGGCCGGGAGGATCTGGGCATATCAGTACTCAACGCATCCGGACAGGAAGTGTACAGACAAAACAAATCCAGGTTCAGCGGAACATTTAAGGAAAATATCCGGTTGAACAAACCACAGCCCGGTGTTTACATGATCAAGGTTACACACGGACTGAATCAATACATGAGGCGGATGGTGGTTCTGTAATTAGAACACAATTCAATTAAAAAAGCCGCTATCCTGATGGGAAGCGGCTTTTTTATTATTGGGATAGTTCTGCTGGCAATTTTAGGATTACTGATTTTATGCTATACCACCAATTCATAACTCGTGCTCCTCCCACCTAAATTTGTTTTTCTCAGCATATCCAATTCCATTAACCTTGTAATATCACGCAATGCTGTATCTTCAGAGCATTTGCAGATCTTAGCCCATTTTTTAGTGGTTAGGTTTCCTTCAAATCCATCCAACAATTGATTGATCATTTTTATTTGTCTTGCATTAAGTGAAACCTCAGCGTGTTGTTTCCAGAAATGCGACTTGGCTAAAATATTACTCAACACATTATCGGTGTTTAGTATAGCCCTGTCAAGACAAGATAAAAACCATTTTAAATATGCAGTGATATCAAGCATTCCTTTTTGTGCTGCTTCCAATTGCAAATAATATTCTTTTCTCTCTTTGAGAATCTGGCTGCTCATACTATAAAATCTTTTCTCATTTCCATCTGCTACCGCGAGTTGCCTGTCCATTATGGCGCTTCCTATTCTTACATTACCATCATCAAAAGGATGAATGGCTACAAACCATAAGTGTGCAATTGCAGATTTTAATACCGGATCAAGTGAAGATGGCTGGTTGAGCCAATTCAGCAATTGATTCATACGAAATTCCTCATATTACCGCATAATATGCGGAGAATAATGGAGATAATCACCGCACGGCTTAAATTGACTTAGATAGGCTATAAAGGACAAACTACCTCCAGGATGCTGTGCTTGTCCATTTAAATAAACCAAGCAAAGACATAAACTAAAAAAATATTTCATAAAATATATTTATGAATTTAATTTAATTACTTAATTTTTTTTAACTAACCGTAGTTAGGGAAAAATCATTTCGCTATTTCAATCTTCACCTTTTTGTTCTTTATCCGCTCCTCTTTGATCAACTGTAAAGTGGCACCTGCTTTGGATTTTCTGACAGCCACAAATGAGAAGAAATCCTTGACTTCAATCAGTCCTATATCCTCTTTTTTCAGACGACCCTTATTGGAAAGAAAACCAACAATATCAATTTTATTAACCTTGTCCTTTTTACCTGCACTTACATAGAAGGTAGTCCAGTCGGGCTTTGCAGGTAACTCAGCTTGCTCAGGTAAAACCTTTTCAAGAGGTTCTGGTTCTATGTATGGCGGAATTGTTTCATGTGGAGCAAGCAACAATATAGCTGTTCCGCTGGCATCCATCCGCGCTGTCCTTCCGTTGCGGTGAATAAATGATTCCTGTGAAGTAGGCAGCTGATAATGGATGATATAACGGATGTGTGGAATGTCGAGTCCACGCGCAGCCAGGTCTGTGGTGATCAGTAAACTTGAAGTACCATTGCGGAACTTACACAAGGCCACATCTCGTTCCTGCTGTTCCATGGCACCGTGATAAAACACATTCACAATGCCTTTATCTTTCAGGAAATAACTTGCCTGTTCAACCATCTCACGCTGGTTGCAGAAAACAATAGTTGATCGGTTACCCAATGCGCAAATCAGATTGAACAAGGCAGTTGGCTTATCGGCATCAGGACACCTCACAAACTGAACTGCCAATGCAGGCGATTGCTCGCCTGTTAAAAAATTGAGTTTTTCAGGATTCTTAAGTCCAACAAAATCCGGAACTTCCACGGCTTCTGTTGCAGAGGTGAGAATTCTCTTTTTCAGTGCCGGGAGGGAGGAAAGGATAAATGACATCTCAGCTTCAAAGCCCTGTTCCAGCGACTTATCAAATTCATCCAGCACCAGGGTTGATATAGTACCTGTATGTATATTTCCTCTTCTGATATGATCGGCCAGCCTGCCAGGCGTTCCAATAATGAGCGCCGGAGCCTGTTTCAGGTTATTCTCTTCTGTCTCTCTTAAATGCCCCCCATAACAACAGGTAACTTTAAAACCCGTTCCCATTTTCTTAAACACCTGTTCAATCTGTAATGCCAGTTCACGGGAGGAAACAACTACCAATGCCTGTGTTACGGGATTGCTCCTGTCTAGTAAATTTGCTATGGGGATTAAAAAAGCCAGGGTCTTACCAGAACCTGTATCGGCGAGTAATATTACTTCATCTGAATTGTTGTTGGCTTCGATGGAAGCCAGCTGCATTTCATTCAATGCTTTTATCTGTAAATTAACGAGCGTATCAGGAATCGAAAATGTGTTTGACTGCATTCCGCAAAAGTACATCAATTTGATGCCTTCATCAGTTTATCTGCCATGAGCAGTTTTCCGGTTTTGTCGATGAGTTGATAGTGGTAGATGCCACGCAGCAGTTGGCTCATGTTCACCTGGTCGCCGCTCTTCACCTTCTTCTGCTCCAGCACTACCCTGCCGCTCATGTCATATACCTTCAGCGTCAGCTCCCGCTGCATGCGGAGTTTGTATTCCACTTTCAGCAGATTGAGCACAGGATTGGGATAGGTCCGCACGTAATCTCCGTTGCTGTAATTCGTTACGGATGTTACTACGTTTGCGCTGTTCTTAAACACCACCTCAAAACGGTCCGTAGCACTGCTTTTGGAGTCTGATGTTATGGTGTATGCCAGATCTGTGTAATTGCCGCCTCTGTCGATCATGTACTCCTTCGCCGTAAACTTATCCTTCAGATACGCCCGGCGCGTGCTGTCGGTCAGCATCTTATCCCAATAAACCCTGAGGGTGTACTTCGTTGCACGGTACTGTGTGATACTGAGTGGTAACACCGTTCCCGTATCCGGCAAAGCACGCAGCTCCATACTCAACAATGTATTGTTCTGCTTCACAGCCATCGTCTCATCGAGGTTGGTGAACTTCCTACCATCCTTCAGATCCACATTGTTGCTGTATGTTGCTGCAAACAAGACCCTGGTGGCATCAGCTGGTGTTCCACCCGTAGTCAGACTGTCCGTCTCGTACAGCAGCATGCTCAGCGATGCAAAACCGCCCGTCTGTGTCACTTCATTCCTTTGCTGGGTTACTTCGATTTTGTAGCCATCCTTAACCTCATTCTTCCCGAAAGTGGCCGACTGGTTAGTTGCTGCACCCTTAGCTGCCTCTGTGAACTGTATCGCACTACCAGCAGCACTGCTTTGCACAAAGAAGGCCTGACCTGGTTGCACAAAACGATTGACCGCGCTGCTCACATTGGCACTTATACTCGTTACGTAATTGTAGGCTACGTATGCTCCTCTTGTTCCCATGCGTGGATCCCACACATAGTAATAGTCCGTGAGGTTAGTTTTCACCACGCTTGCAGCCGACATATCCACCACACTCTGGTAAGGGTTACCCACCAGGCTCCAGCCGCCGGCCGACTGATTCAATGCCGGCAACTGCACACCGCTCGTCATTGTACCCGTGCCAATGGTTCCGCGCGTGCGCAAAACCGTCTGCGTTGGTGTAGGCGGTGTGTTTGCCATGATATTATAACTCCTGTCGCCACGAACCAGCATACGATATGCGGTACCCGCACTGATTGTTCCTGCTGTACTCGTTACATCTGCCCAGGCATTGGTGCTGTTGTTGAAAGTAAACAATGAAGCATTATTCGTCTCAGAAGCATCAAAACCATTGGTTGCTCCTCCGGTGCCTGTAATCAAGGTTCCATATCCCAGATTCGGGTTGTAGACCGACTGTGTCCGGTATGGGTATAAGTTGCCCACAGCGGGTGTGGCACCCTCCATCCAGTTGTCGCGGATGCTACCTGTGGTAGTCACCGATGAACTGAAAAACCGGAATGCCCTTTTCCCCGCAGGAATATGTCTTTCTACCACCACATTCGTAGCACCTGTTAGCGTACCAGCAACAATACCAAGCTGACCAGTACCTGTAGCATCGGACTTAAAAGTCACCAGTTTACCACCAAAATCAGCAGCACCACCAGAAGGTATACTCAACGTATTACCTGAATTTACGGTAAGTGTTGCCGTGCCACTCAGGGTGAAGGAACCACTAATAATATAATCTACATTCAATTTTGGATTACCCGAACTGATCACAATCTCCGCCCCTGCTGCAGGAGCAGTACCCGTTGACCAGTTGTTACCATTACCCCATATATCATCGCCACCTGAACCTGTCCAGACATAAGTTGAAGTTATCGTCATCTCATCTGATGATGCATTACATGGACTGTTCGATATAGTCCATCTTAAAATATATGTTCCACCCGCTGTTCCGCTGAACGTAGATGTTGGGCTTGAAGGCGTTGTTATTGAACCTCCCGTACCACTCACAATCGTCCAAAGTCCAGTTCCGACTGTAGGTGTATTGCCTGCAAGGGTTGCTGATATGACAGTTCCAGATGATGATGCATTTTGGTCAGGTCCTGCGTTGGCAACAGTAGGATTTCGATTGAAGGCAATCAGCACATCATCTGTTGAAGCAGCACATGGACTACTAGATATTGTCCACCTTAAAGTATACGTTGTTCCTGCTACTCCGCTAAAACTGGATGTTGCACTTGATGAAGTTGTGATTGTTCCTCCCGCACCACTAATGATGCTCCATGCCCCTGTTCCAGATGTTGGGATATTACCAGCAAGGGTCACGCTGGTTAATCCACAGGTAGAAGATCCAATTTGGTCAGCGCCAGCATTGGCTGTAGAGGGTATAACGCTCACCGCTGTTGCAGTTGACGAAGTAGCAGTTGCTGCAGTACAACCATTTGAATTTGTATAGTTGATGGTTACCGTTTTACTTCCTGTTGTTAACCATTTCAAAGTTACTGTATTGCTTGAAGTGCCAACTCCGCCAGAAGTAATAGTATAATCGGTATTCAATGTTCCGGGTATCGTCCAGACATAATTCGTTTGACCCGATTCTATTGATTTGCGCTGAACCTGTCATGTAAGCGATGAGCAGGAAAATCATGCATAAAAACTTCAATTTGGACATACTTTACGGGGTTGAAAAGTGTATTGGCTGGACCAAAAAATACCCCCACTTGATGGGTTACCGCAAGGCAATTCCAACAAAATGGGGGTGTTTATGTACTAAAACGTTTATAAATAGAGATTATTGCAGGCCTACCGCCTGCATGGACTTAAATGACTCAATAAAAAACAGTAATTAATAAATCCAGTTGAACTTGTAATCAATGGGGGATTTGATGCTCGTTCTTTCGGCCACCTTCATAAACCGCTCCGGCAGGGCCATCAGGTAATCCCTGCCCTTCTCTGCTGCAGTTGTCAAATTACAGATATCGCCGATTTTCCACTCTTTGATGAGTGAATCCAGAATCTGGGTATAATCCATGCTGGTATAGACCCCAAGCCGCTGGGCCGCATCACTGAAATGGGTCCAGGTTTGTCCTATTTTCTCTCCCTGCTGGCGCATGAAATGGGCGGGCATGACAATCTTTTTCCGCATCATGTCTTCAAATGCGAGCATCATCTCACTGGGATCGAGCTCAAAAATTTTGGTGACAAAACTCTTATAGGCCCGGGCATGGCGCATCTCATCAGCGGCTATCACACCGCAGATTTTCGACAATTGGAAATTATCATGATTTTTTGCTATTGTAGCAGTTCGTCTGTGGGAGATGTTGGTGGCGAGTTCCTGAAAAGATGTATAGACAAAATTGCGGTATGGATCCCTGGCGGTGCCTATTTCCATACCATCGGAAATCAGGTGTTGGGTGGTGATCTCCATCTGTTTCATATTCACCCGTCCGGAAAGATAAATGTATTTGTTCAGCAAGTCGCCATGTCTGTTTTCTTCAGCGGTCCATTTTCTGATCCACTTACTCCACCCCTGTGGCTCAGACTTACTGATACCTTCGATATCAATCAGCCAGCTCTCATAAGTAGGCAGCGCCTCTTCTGTGATGATATCACCCACCAACACAGCCATGTAGTCATAAGGCAGCTCGCGGCACTGCTCCTGTATATCCTTAATTTCACGGGCAAAGTCAGGATGACTGCTTTCGGGAAGAAAATCAGCAGGTTGCCAGTTGGTATCGATGTCTTTGAGAAATGTTTCAATTTCACCATCAATATGCTGTCCCAGATGCTGCATCACTTCAATCCTGCTTGTCTTCATGATTCAGGGTATTATATCCGGTGAATGTATCCTTTATTATGACAAGTCCGGCAATTTGTCAAGCGTAATTGTTGAAATAATATCCATTCCGCAAAAAAGAAGTTCCAGTTTGAGGTGAATTTAAAAAATAACTGTGCTATGTAAGGAATTTAGCCGGAAAACACCGTTCAATAGAACCCAACTTCCGCCAGGGAGGCAAACTGCAATCCGTCCCATGCAGACCGCACCACCAGTTTGAAATAACGAAACGATTTGGGTGAATTGAAATCATAATATTGCACACCATTGGCATTGCGGAACTGAAAAATACCGGCTGACACATAGGTCATTCCATCTGTGCTGATGAACAATTCTGCATCCTTCACAGCCCGGCTCAAACCTCCGCGCTGGGTGATTGACAACCCCTTTGCAGTTGCCACTGCACCCATATCAATGATCAGTTCGTGGGGATAGGCCGCTGCGTTGCTGGTCCACCGAGAATGCCAATAAGTAGTTGCATTGCCATCAATCACCTGCAGCGCACGACCATTACTTGCACCTTCTCCGCTTGTTTCTTCTGAGCTGAAACCCATTACAGACCAGCCTTGCTTAGTCAATTCAGCTTTTGTGCTGAAATCCAGTACAGGCAGCCCTCCCAGAAAAGTGTAAGCATAATAATTTTCATTAACTGATCCATTATCATGTACCAGTTTGACTTTGAACTCATACGGGATATTATCCGCCTTTTCAACCAAATCAGCTACCGGCATTTCAACATAAAAACTATCCGCTGCAATTGGCTTAGCTGTCCATGCAATGGAATTGTAATCCCGGTTAACCCCAACCCCTTCATTGTTCACATTGGGATCATGGAAGAAGATCAGGTCGGTTACCGGTGCGCTACTTTTGTACTTCCCTCTGGCTACTATGGCTTTTCTCCCAGCTTCATAAACCACATAAATCCGCAGGATGGAAGATGATACCTGCCCGTAATAGGTTTTATTTTCCGTGTTAAAAACCTGATTGGTATTCAACACAGCGCAATCTGCAGCCGTCAAAAAGGTGGGCGATACGCCCCAGGTGCTGTTTCCCGCCCACATGAGTGACATGCCCAGGTTATTTTCAGAGACTGCTTTTTGTCGGTTGTGCGGGAGGTTAAGTCCGTGCCCCAGCTCATGAATCATCCCTCCGATCCATTTGGTGGCCCTGTTCCCCAGGGTTCCACCGGCACCCAGGTGTTTGATATCCTGATCCGCATAATCCAGTGCAAAGCAGGTCTTACCCACCCCATAGAAGGGTGGTCCACCCGGTTCACCACTGGCATCATAAGTATAGGCAGGGATGATTACCAGGTAATGGTCGCTGGTGAATGCGGTGGGATTGGCGGATTTGAATTCAGCGATTTCAGCCTGCACTGCGCCCGATCCCCCATTGTAGGGATAGGCTGCTTTTCCCTGTTTTCCTTTGATTTCAATCAGCTTGATGCGTTTCTTGGCATCATCTGTCAGCAGTCCGAATGTTTTCAATCCATACCCATTCCGCTGCATTTCCTTTCCAAAAAACTCCCGCGCATTCAGCAGTATCTCACTCAACCGCCTGTGGTGATCGGCAGGGATGGAAACATCATTGGGGATGAAATAGACTACGTTCAGGTTCTGTGAGCGGTCGCTTGAATAGGAGTAGGAAACTGCAGGAGGCGTTACAGGAGGCGGAGTGGCAGTGGATACTTCCTTTTTCTTGCAGGCAGACATGCCCGGCAACACGATAACAATGATAATCAGGAGCCTTCGAATCATGCCCGAATATAAGGTCAAAAAACAATAAATATATCGGAGGTACGCCTCAATTACGTATTTTGTAAGATGCCTACTTACAAAGCAATCAATCACTTTCGGATATGGACTTTAATTCCCTTTTTGGTAATCTCTTTCATTGCCAGGGGGCAAGATCCAAATATTAATTATATACAAACAGGATCACAGGAAGGTATGCATATTAGCAATAAAACCGGCAATGCCGAAAAACCATTGTTGTATAAAAAAATTGATTCTACCAGTCTCTATTTAACTGTCTACCCATCAATATTAGCTAATCCAACAAAAAAATCACCAGCGATGGTCTTCTATTTTGGAGGCGGATGGACAAGCGGCACCATTAAACAATTTGAACCCCAGGCAATCTATTTCAGCAAAAGAGGTATTACCTGTATACTTGTTGATTACAGGGTCAGAGAACGGCACAAAACAACGCCATTTGAATCATTAAAAGATGCCAAATCAGCAATCAGGTATGTAAGAGAACATGCCAGCGAATTGAATATAGACCCGTCAAAAATTATTGCAGCGGGCGGATCGGCGGGAGGTCATTTGGCTGCAGCCACAGCACTGATAACTGATTACAATGAAAGTACAGACAACCAAAATATCAGCTGCATCCCCAATGCATTAATCCTGTTTAATCCGGTATTTGATAATGGTCCGGGCGGATATGGATATGAAAGAATTGGGGATGCGTATAAAAACTTTTCGCCACTACATAATATTAAAATTGGTGCACCACCCACGATTGTTTTTCTGGGAGAAAAAGATGAATTAGTGGCAGTAGAAACAGCCAGGTACTATAAAAAAGTAATGGAGAAAGTTAAGAGCAGGTGTGAACTATTCTTATACGAAGGACAGGAGCATGGATTTTTCAACTATAAGAATTTCGAGTACTATAAAAAAACGGTCGCAGAAACAGATACATTTTTACAATCCCTGGGCTATTTAAGTAAAGAGCCAGTGGTGGAAATTAAATAGGAACTAGGCGACACAAGGTGTATCAAACTTACTTTTTTATATTATCCGACCTCATAGATTTTCTTATATATTTCCTGGATTTTTAAAATCTCATCATCATTCAGATTGGAACAAACTATAGATGTGGTAATATTCAATTCTTTTGAAGTGTTAACTACTGAATAGAAAGATTAAAAAATAAAAGGGAGTAGTCTTTTACTCCGCCGCATATAATCCCCATAGGCTTCAAATTTTTGCAGCAGCATCCTTTCTTCCCAAGTCAGTTTAATGACTAATACAATAGCCAAAGCGATTAAAATTGATAAACGCAACAATGTAAACTGATGAATTAATAACCCTACACTACCCATTAAAATAGCTGTATACATTGGGTGACGGATAAAGCGATAGGGGCCATTGGTTATTAAAGTAGCATGAGGTGAAGGTTCGGGCAGGATTCTTAATTTGCTTTTTTTCATGGTCGCTATAGCCCAAAAAACCAATAGGATAGAAAAAATAATAAATGTGTAAGACAATGCTGGAATATTTTTTAAAGGAGAACCCGAAAGCAACAGCAAAATAAATACAAACTGTAATACAACAAGCAATATGGACTTAATACGATTGGGCATATAGAAGCTAATGTAGGTTATAAATTGTAAAACAAACTATACTTTAAAGTTCAAGCATAAAAAAGGAGCACCAATTTCTTGATGCTCTTACGTCGGGAAGACAGGATTCGAACCTGCGACCCCCTGGTCCCAAACCAGGTGCGTACATCATCCTAACTAATTGTCTAACAATGAGTTATTTGCTTTTTCAAGTATTTCGAAGAGCTGCGATACCCAAACGTGTCCCAAAATGTTGTTTACTTTACTAATCTACCCTTTTTATCCTTCAGAGGTAATTAGGGCAAGGAGGGCAGGCATATTTTCAAAAACTTATTTTTTCCTGTTCAGCATTTCCTTCACCTCTTGGGAGTTCTTGGGAAGCATAACAACTTCCAGCTTGGTTACTATGGATGATCCAAAATGACTCTTTGCTTTTGATTCAATCATTCTGTATGCCGCATCAGGATTCCATATTTCTATCAATCTGACCCCTTGATAGGGTTCTTTTCGCTGTTTTGTCCAAATGGTTATCCTGTAATACGGCATTGCTAAATTATGTAGCAATGTAGCTAACTTATTTAGTATTAATGATTATTACTTTAGTTATTATGTTTTAAGGGTAAAACAGGTTCGAAAGAAAAACCAACCCATGATTATTTAAGCATAAGATGATTAAATGGAATAATTCCAGCTTATTAGATAACCTGAATGAGAAAAACATGTTTACATAGTAATTCATTGAAGGCAGGTAAGGCAGGCATATTATCTAAAACATATTTCTAACCAAGAAAATCAGTGTTTACTTAACTACACTAAGGTTGAAATGATTCTAAAAAATTGATTGTATTCATGAGCCACTCCTTTGCTTTAGGCGGATTTACTTTATCAGTGTAAAATCCATATTTATCTTTCAGACATTTAAAGCAATATTCTAAGAGCATATCATTTTCTTGTTTGCAAGTACAGATCCAAACGTCTATTTCCGTTGAGCTAAACATTTTCTTTTGCTTTCCATAGCTAACAACTACTGGGAATTTTGATTCAATGCATTCTAATAGTGCTTTATAATCTGCTAAATCATCTACGTCAATCTTTTCATCTCGAACCGTTAATAAGGAAAATAATTTATATTTCAGTTTGACATCACTATCAATATTTTCAAGTTCATTTAAAATTCTTTTATTATCAAGAATGTTCCTGTTTTTTATTACATTAAAAATTGTCTTTCCAAAAGTCGAAAATTTTTCATCCAAATACATTGTATAAAGAAGTGTTTTGGCATCTTCATCTGGAAGAGAATAAAGATATTGTTTGACTTTTTCTAAGCAGTAATTCGCTTTATCAACAACAGTTGTTTTATACCATTCTGTAGAGCAAAGAACAAGATCATAACAAATTTCTGAAATGTTATTTTCAATAATAAAATTCCAATTGTTGTCTTCAAAAGAATTCTTAGGGTTTTCTCTTAATTCTCTTTTAATTTTATTTTTCTTTATTTCTTTATCAATTTCAGATCCATTGATATATTTCTTGTCTTTATATATTTTACTTTTTTCTTCATTTTTTATTGTAGAAACTATTGCTGCTGTTCCAACAGCTGTAACCATAAACATACCCATATTCTTAGCTGAAATTTGATCAAAGTCAAACTTCAGTCCGATAATACAATTACCTCCAACTTTTTGAGTTTCTCGCTTTATAGAATCTAACGCTTTATTATAGATTTCTTTCAATTTATTTTCATAGATAGTTGATTGTCCTCCAAAAAAATCCGTAAATGATGCAGCGAAATCACTAAAAAAATTTGTTCCAAGTACAATATGTGAAGAAACAGTCTGTAGGTATTGCTCAATATTATAGCCTTCAATTGTTGAGGTAGTGGTAGTTAAAATATATGTGCTTTTCATTTTGTGAAAATTAATGTTTTTACTCTGGTGTAAATTTGAGATTAATCAATATAAAAAGTTTTCCAGTTCATTATAACTGAAATACTTCTAGAGCTCAAAATAGTCGTTGTCAATCCGTTTGATCTCATAGACCTTATTTTTTGCAACAGCAACGTTATATTCTATCATCATCTTGGTCAGCTGCTCACCATCTATAAGAATAATGGTAGGATCAATGCTTCGGACAAAGTCGTATGCTGATTGTGGGAAGCTGGATGTTGTAATAAACACACCCTTACGTGCTTTCTTGGACAGTAGTGAGCCCGCAAAGTCTCTGACAGCAGATACAGTTACAGTATTTTCCCAGCGTTTTGCTTGTATATAGATTGTATCTAAGCCCAGTTTGTCCATCTTAATTATTCCATCGATACCACCGTCTCCTGAGTATTGTGTTACCTGTCCGTTTGAGCTATCAAAGCCTCCGTATCCCATAGCCATCAGGACATCAACTACCAACCTCTCGAAGAACGCAGGAGTTATTTTTTTTATTCGATCCAGAAGTTCCTCAGCTATCTCATTTGTTAAGGTTTGATATGCTGCTTCAAGTCTTTCTTGAGGGGTGCTAGAATCTTCAAGTTCATTTACTGCTTCCTGATTATTCTTACCCTTGGTAAATGAAGTAATCCACTGTTGATATGGAGGCAAGGTTTTTAGATACTTGATATCAATTCTGCCAGGTTGTTTCAGAGCTTCTAATCCGTTGGGAGTTATATGATAGAATCCTCTGGACACCTGTTTGATTAATCCAGCTTTGTTTAAATACGTTCTTACCCAAGCTATTCTGTTAACTACCTGTGTATCACCTTGTGAAGGAAGCCTCACCGCACATTGTTCTGGAGTTAGACCTTCAAGTTTTATTACATCATCTATAATGACTCTAACATGTTTAGTTGAACCATCTTCCAGAACCTTAAGGAAGGATGTCATAAAAAACTGGAATCCAGGTACGCTATCACTTACATTGTTAGTGTTCATCAAAAGTATGAATTAAAGAATGTTTAATTAGAGAATATGCCCTTCTTGATATATTTTCCCGCGTGTGGGTGAAATTAACTGCCCGTATCTTTATCTCGTTCCATGAAAGCGGCATTTAGTCAAAGGTTTGCTATAAAAATAGATAAAAGTCAAGAATTTGTAATAGAAGATTAAATTTTTATCGCCATTAATTGTTTCAAGAATAAACTAATTGGCTAGAAGTAATTCATTATCGTTAATGATATTTTCATAACACCCCCCACCCAATCACTCAGGTGGGGGTGTTATTTTAATTCAAATACCAACTCTGTCTTCCTTCCAAAGCCCATTTGATTTCTTCAGAGAGGCTGAAAGCATTAACAGAACGTTCCAGGAAGCTATCTATGTAGCTGTTCTTGTTCACCCTTGTAAACAGGTTGTATAGCCTCCAGAGGTTGATGCTTCCGTTTTCATGTAATCTGGAATTACAACTACATAGTTTTCGGCAATCAGGAATACATAGAAATCGGCAACAATTAATACATAGTTTTCGGTAACAAGAGTTCAGATAGATAATAGTCCCCACTTAATAAATCATGGGTAATGCTTTTTCGGATTCAATGAATTCCACATGGGAAATCAGCGTTTCGTTGTCCTTCACAAACACAGGAATGATGTGTTCCGTTCTCATTTGTTCCAGGGTGGATTCAATTGTGTTGGCATCAATAAATTGTTTTGATGTGGAAATGATTTGTTCCTCAGCAGGAATAATAGCTGGAACAGGAATTGTTTCTAGTTGATTCATGATTGATTTTGTTTATGTGTTTGTAATTGATTGTCAATGTGTTTGTTAAAGTGAGACATGATGATTTGCTTTTCACTGCAAATGCACTTAATTTTCGTACAAATTGTTGTTAGCTATGAAACTTACACCCCGTAAAACCCTTCTGGGCTTTATAATCCTTGCATTCATTTTCAACTCCTGCTTCAAGGATGATTTACTAAAGGAAATTGATGCTTTGAAGACACAGGTTTCTGACATGAAGAAGCGCAATGATTCTCTGAATAATGTGCTGAATGTTAGAGCTGATTCATTATCCAAGGCATTGAGCAATGCTCAAAAGCGTTCTGATTCACTGGCAAATGTTCTGCGGACCAAATCCGACTCACTTTCTCTGGCGCTAGGTCTTACCAATGCCAACTTGGCAAATCTGACCAAATCTGTTGATTCCATTAAAACACAGATTGCCACGATTAGCGGACAACTCACTCAGCTTAACCTTCAGCTTACCTCCATCACTTCTCAGCTCACCCAATTGAATCAGCAACTTGGTGCACTGGGTGGAGATGTTTCACAGCTTGCTGCGCAATACCAGGCACTTTCAGCTAGTCTTCAGACTATCAATACCCAGATAGCAGCCCTTCAGGCTGAACAATTGAAGCTACTTGAAAAGTTAAATGCGATACTAATACAACTTAATCCACCTCAAACCAATCCATTAAATGGAATTTTGGCGTATTATAGATTTTCTGAAAATGCTGGTGATAGCTCTGGACAAAATAACCATGCTACGATTTCAAATGCAAAATATACAACAGACAGATTTGGAGTGCCTTTGAGAGCAATATCATTCACCTCACCTAATGTTGAATATGTTAGAACTCCAGCAATTATTAATAACGTGGTAAATACATTCACAATTTCTTGCTGGGTAAGCTCACTTTCAGATGACAAACTCATTCCTGAAGGTATTACAGGTGGTGAAGGTTATGGAAATCAAGCTGTTTTGCATCCTGCACATGGTGGTAACTGGGGAAATGCAAGTCAAAATGCAGGTGTAGGTCTTTTCGTAGGAAAGAATCAAGTTGCAGTGGTTGAACATACGCATTTATTTATTTCTGCTCCATTAGTCTATAGTACATCTCTAAACGGATGGCATCACATTACCGTAGTATATGAAAACCATATCCCCAAATTATACATTGATGGCGTGTTTGTGAAAGTAGGTAAAGCATCTGCCATAATGAATGTTAGACCTAGCAATGGCACAGATATAAACAATGGATTTGGAGACTATAGCACATCTGGTTTTGGTAGAGCATTTAGTCCTTCAGGCACACTTGCTCAGTTCAACGGATCGATCGATGATTTTAGAATCTACAATAGGGCACTAACCCAGTCTGAAATCACCTACCTATCAAAAAATTAAAATGTCCCAATCAATTAATTCACATATGAGCAACAGAAGATTGAAATATTTTGGATTTTTAGTCGCAACCATTATTGTATTCAATTCTTGTTTTAAGGATGATTTATTGAAAGAAATCAATGATTTGAAGACTCAGGTAACTAATATGCAAAAACTGAATGATGCTTTAAATGGTATTTTAAATGCCAGAGCAGATTCATTATCACAAGCACTTTCAACTGCTCAGAAAAGGTCTGACTCACTATCCATTGTATTGAGAACAAAATCTGATTCTTTGGCATTAGCGCTGGGTTTGACAAATTCAAATCTTGCAAACATCTCCAGATCTGTTGATTCGATTAAAACACAGATTGCAACAATTAGTGGACAGCTAACCCAATTGAACTTACAACTCACCTCAATTACCACTCAGCTTTCTCAGCTTAATCAACAAATGGGAGCACTTTCAGCTGATGTGTCGCGACTTGCTGGACAGTATGCTACACTGAATGCAAGCTTACAGACAATTAACACGCAGATTGCAGCACTACAAGCAGAACAACTAAAACAACTGGAAAAGTTGAATGCAATTCTATTACAGCTCAATCCTCCAGTGGATGTCACTACAGGATTAGTTGCTTATTATCCATTTAATGGTAATGCTGGAGATAGCAGTGGGAATGCAAATCATGGAACTGTTAATGCAGCGACATTAACAGCTGGAAAAAAGGACACACCTAATTCTGGTTATTTATTTGATGGTATTAGAAGTAATATTTCAATTCCTAAACCATTTTTTAATGGATCGAGAGTTTCAAGATTTAGTATTGCAACTACATTTAAACTTAATCAATATTCTTTACCAGTTGGTTCTATTTGGACAAAAAATGGTTTTTGGCAAGGCGTAGGTATTAGTATATCACCAGATGGAACAATTGGTTTTGGAACAAGTATACCTACTTTTCAATATCAGGGTGCTAATAGTTCAATTGGAGTAATCGAGTTAAATAAATGGTATAGTATCGTTATGGTATATGATGATGTAAATTGTACGCTATATGTGAATGGCATTATAGTTCAAACGACTAATGGAACATCAAGTCAATCAGGAGCGTTTATATCCAATAATATGGCTGGATTTGTAGACTTTGCACAAACAGCAGGTGGCAATTCAAATTCAACAAATTTATTTGGATGTGGCAATTCAGTCAGTACAGGTAATACAGATTTTTTTAATGGCATTATTGACGACTTTAGAATATATAATCGTGTTTTAACGCAACAGGAAATAACCTACCTCGCAAATAATTAAATAAAAAAAGAACCACACAGTAAATTGTGTGGTTCTTTTTTTGCAATACCGAAACATATTCAAAACAGGTTGCAATTACATCAAGCATAGGCTTTACCAAAACACATCTATTCAATTTCCCGGATATGATTTCTTAGTGCACGTTATTTAACGGGAATTGGAAAATCACCCTAAATCCTCAGCCATCATTTTCACTTCATCAACTGGAACTAAAAATTTGTCAGCTATTTCTTGATGTGAAAGTTCTCCTCGCTTCAACTCCTTAATGATGGCTCTGGATAAATGCAAACCCTCTAAACGGCCAACCAGCTTACCTTGCTGAACTCCTTCCTCCCGACCTTCTTCATGTCCCTTATCAAAACTTTCAATGCGAGATCTATTGATGTCGTATACTGCCATTAAATGGCGGTCATAGGCATCTAGCTGTGCCTGACTGTAGTTGGACTCATCTAAAAGTTCAGCAGCTTTGAGCAGGTTGGGATAAACAGATAAATCAAACTTGGTCATAGATAGTATTTTTTCAGGTTCAGTGAGAAAAGACAACCACCTGTCTACCGGATCATCAAAGTTAAAATTACCCAATTTTAACTTTTACTACATGTTCAATTACCATTAAAATTCCCCTCCTGCCATGAGTGAAGCGAATGGCCAGAGCCTGTCCGCCGTGGCGGAAGGGGCTCCGAGTTTCGCGAAGCGGAACGAGCCTGCCTGACGGTAGGCAGGTGAGGGGAGCTTGGGAACTAAATTAGGCAAAAGGCACGATCTTGACAGCCTTAGGCTGGGCACAAGGGTGAAAGGCAGATTGAGAGAATTTAGTTGAGGGTTGAGAAATAAATGCTCTCAACTTAATTCTCTCAACTAATTTCTCCTTACGAAGGCAGGCAAGCTCATCTCCTGAATTTTGCAGCTAATTTCTCAATTACTGCCAGCGGTTTTGAATATTTCTCTGCAAGTTCTTCATTAGACAGAACACCTTTTTCTAATTCATCAATTAAATTCAAGGTAAGGTCAAAACCTTCTTCACGACCTTCTTCACGACCTTCGACTTTACCTTCTTCACGACCATCTCCATGCCCCCGGTCATAGCTATCAATGCGGACCTGGTTAATATCTGCCACGGCAAACCAATGCCTGTCGTAAGCAATTTGCTGTTCTATGGTAAAATTTGACCTGTCCAGCAATTCGGTTGCTTTGAGTAAATTGGGATAAACGGAAATATCAAATTTTTGCATGGTGATGAGTTTTTCAGGTTCGGCTAAAAATTTCAACCAACGGTCAGTAGGGTTTTCCATATTAAAATTATCCAATTTTCTTCTTTTTGCCAACTCTATAAAACGCAGGGAAAGTCCTTCTACTTTAATTTCCGGATGTGTTTGATGGTTAAATGAAAATTCATGATTCCAGTCGGCAACACCGGGTAATATTTCATGATCAACAATGGTCAATAAAAATACAGGATGCTTTGGTTTGTATTTTTCGCCAGAAATATATTGTAGGGCATAAGCCTTGCAGGCATAAAGCAATTGCCTGTTCAAGAAACCATCATGGTGCACAACCTGCATCTCTAAAATAAAATGCTGGTTATTGGTATCTGTGCATCTGATATCCACTACAGAAACTTTTCCATCCCGGTTATCTGCCAGCATTTCCTGTTTCAAGTAAGTAATGTCTACAACTGGCTCCGGTGGCTCGACAAACAAGTTTATAAACTCAATTGTGATCTCTTTTTCCTGTCCGAAAATCCGCTTGAAAACAACATCCGCAGTGGGTTTAAGTAGGTCTCTTTTCATCATTCAAAGATGAAAAGACCTGCAGCTATAAAAAAGGGGGAAACACGAAATGAAGGGAGAAAAAAACAGGAGGAAAAGGCACTAAGCACTAGTTTACCTACCAAAGGAAGACAAAGCCTCCCGTCGGGAAAGCAACAAATTTTAGGCATAAAAAAAGAGCACCAATTGCTTGATGCTCTTTGTCGGGAAGACAGGATTCGAACCTGCGACCCCCTGGTCCCAAACCAGGTGCGCTACCGGCCTGCGCTACTTCCCGAAAAATTTAACTGCGGTGAGGGCGGGATTCGAACCCGCGGTACAGAGTTACCCGTACGGCAGTTTAGCAAACTACTGATTTCAGCCACTCATCCACCTCACCGTCTGAAACCTTGTTTTCAGGGACTGCAAAATTAAATAAAAAGCTGCAAACCCCAAAATGTATTCAGGAAAAAAAGTGGTAAAATAATCACATAGCCGCCAACTGCACCTTCTGCTGCAATTCCATCACACTCTCCCTGAACATATTGTCGGTATCCATCAGGTCTTTAACAGTCTGACAAGAATGTATAACCGTAGTATGATCCCTGCCTCCAAAATGTTCACCAATGGTCTTCAACGAATTCTTAGTGAATATCTTGGCCAGGTACATCGTAATCTGACGGGCCTGCACAATCTCACGCTTCCTGGTCTTCTGCAACAACCTGTCATAAGGCAAATCAAAGAAATCACAAACCATCTTCTGTATGGTATCGATCGTAATCTCCTTAGATGTAGTCTTGATGAAATTCCGCAACACCTTCTTGGCCAAATCCAAATCTATCTCACGCTTGTTTAAAGACGACTGTGCCAATAACGATATCAACGCACCTTCCAACTCCCGCACATTGTTCTGTATATTATAAGCTATATACTTCACCACATCCTTCGGCAAATCCAGCCCGTTATTCTTCATCTTCTTCTCCAGGATCTCTATCCGGGTCTCGTAATCAGGTACCTGCAAATCCGCACTTAACCCCCACCTGAACCTGCTGAGCAAACGCTCCTGTAAACCTTCAAGGTCTTTGGGTGGCTTGTCTGAACTGAGGATGAGCTGCTTGCCTGATTGATGCAAATGGTTGAATATCGCAAAGAACGCATCCTGTGTTTTCTCCGCCCTGTTGAAAAACTGCACATCGTCCAGTATCAACACATCAATCATCTGGTAAAAATGAATGAAATCATTGATCGCATTATTCCTGCTGTGGTCCTGAAACTGATTAATGAACTTCTCAGAACTTACATACAATACTACCTTGTTGGGATGTAAACGCTTCACTTCATTGCCTATAGCCTGGGCCAGATGCGTCTTGCCCAATCCAACACCGCCATAAACAACAAGTGGATTGAAAGAGGTGGCTCCGGGCTTCTCGGCAACCGTTTTACCGGCCCTGCGGGCTACCCTGTTGCAATCTCCTTCCACAAATGAATCAAAAGTGTAAATGGGGTTGAGCTGTGAATCAATCTGCATCTTCTTCAGCCCGGGTATCACAAATGGATTCTTGACATGATTATTGATCACAAGCGGAAAATCCATTTCATTGTTTGAATAACTCTTGAAGGTCTGTCCACTTACATCCATCGTCAATGGCTTCGACTTCCCATTGCCGCTGTCTACCATGATCCTGTATTCAAGTCTGGCATCCTTGCCCAATTCACGCTTGAGCGTCTTGGCAAGCAGGTTGATATAATGCTCTTCAATATACTCGTAGAAGAACTGACTGGGTACCTGGATAGTAAGCACATTGTCTTTCAACCCAACAGGCCTGATAGGCTCAAACCATGTTTTGAAGTGTTGCCACTCCACAATGTCCTTGATGATTACAAGACAATTACTCCAAATTTTCTCGAACGGTTTTTCCATTGCTCAATAAACAGTTTTACTTGCCTGATTTACAGGTTCTTGTTAGCCTTCCTTCACATAAAGAACATGACAACTGTTTGATATCACAATTGGTATGACTTCTTTATAAGTATCGGATTTTCAAAGGGTTCTACGGGGTCGGTGTTATTTGTCAACTCAAAGTCAAACTCTCAACATCTTATCCACAATGAGTGGGCAGACGGCGAATATAGAATCATGTTTCAACAAAAAAAATTTTTTATTCCACATTATTTTCCACTATTGAAATGGATTGATTTTTTATCATTTTACGCTCATTTTTTTTGGAAAATTCAAAATCTAGTCTACCTAATTGCAGGCCTCCCCAACCCACCTGATTAACCCAAACCTGCCTGCCTGATGCATTGCGGTATTCACGTGGTTTTTCAAAAAAACGGTGGGTGTGTCCGCCTATAATCAAGTCAATATTTTCTGATGTTTTTGCAAAAACTTCATCGCTTACCTGATCGTCAGCATACTTATCCCCAAGATGCGAAATGCAGATAACCATATCGCAATTCAATTTCTTTCGGAGATAATCGGCAGTATTGTTAGCGGCCACAACGGGATCCTGATAAACCGTTTTACCATATAACAATTCAGGCACCAATCCTTCAAGCTCAATACCTACTCCCGTTACGCCTACTCGGATGTCGCCTTTCTTAAACACCTTATAGGGAACATACAAACTTTCCATGGGTGTGCCTGCAAAACCATAATTACACATCACGATGGGAAACCTGCCATGTGTGGTCAATTGCAGTGCGAAATTTTCCAGTCCGGCATCAAAATCATGATTACCCATAATGCCAGCATCATATCCCATCATGCGCATGGCTTTCATCTCAGGCTCTCCCTTGAAAACATTGAAATAAGGTGTTCCCTGAAAGATATCTCCGGCATCCAGCAGGAGTACATGCTCCTCCTGTTTCCGTATGCTGTTTATCAATGCCGCCCTGGCTGCCACACCGCCCATACCGGCATTCCTTGTGCCGTCTTTAGGAAATGGATCAAGCCTGCTGTGTACATCATTGGTATGAAGGATGGTGAGCCGGCTTGTCATATCAGCTGCAAAAACAGCGGGTTGCCACAAAAGACTTCCTGCAGCCATGCTGCCTGATGCGATGAAATTTCTCCTGTTCATTTGCTTATCCTTGTATTGGTTGCTGTAGTAATCTTCCGTCCCTCCCGTTGATGCCACAGGCAATACGCTATGATAGCATCGCGCTGCAAATAACCGGTCCTGTTCTGTTTCAATTCCTTGAATGCCCTGAAACCGCCACCACCATCTACCGCATAATCAGAATTAACCATATTATATATTACAGCAGGGTTCAGCGGCTTATCCCCTATCCTTATATCCACAGCCTTCTTGTCTTGAATCCGGTAACTGAGTCCGGCTACCCCGCCGCCACCGCCTTCTGCAGCGAGTCGATCTATGTACTGCTGCAAGACCGCTCCCTGCACGGGTACAATCACCAACTGATTGTCGAAGGGCATCACCTCAAAAACCATTCCGCGTGTAACCGGACCAGCCGCAAACCGGTTGACCCTCACGCCACCGTGGTTCATAAATGCCACATCAGCCTTCCCGTCAAACATGGTGCGTGCGGCCCAGAGGTAAGCATCTGCGAGGAAATTGCCAAGCGGACTATCGGGCAGTTCCTTTAACAGCTGCTGCTGATTCTGAACCAACACCTCATCCATCGTCTTGCCAACACTGTCGCGGTAAGGCCTGACTAACTGCAACAAAGCGGTATCAACCGAACGGGTGGGATTAACCGGATATCCCTTGTACGTGATGCCAGACAAGCTGCTTCCTGTGCTGCATGCAGTTAGAAGTAACGGAAAAAGGGCCGATAAAAGGAAACGTCTCATATAGAATAGTAGATTGCGGAAATTAGTCATTTTTTATGGTAACTTCGCCCAAATTGTTTTTTATCATGGCATTTGATCTCACAGGCAAAATTGTTGCCAAATTTGAAACCATCCAGCGTAGCGCTACCTTCAAAACAAGGGAATTCGTTGTTGAAACGAATGAAGATATCAATGGCAGGACCATCACCAACTTTGTAAAATTTCAGACTGTTCAGGATCGCACAGGTATCCTCGATCGCTTCAACGTTGGAGACACTGTAAAAGTACATTTTAATATCAAAGGATCCCGTTGGGAGAAAAACGGACAGGTTAACTACATCACCAACCTCGACGCCTGGAGAATTGAACAAGTGAGCATGGGTGCTGGCGGTGGCATCGAAACACCTCCTGCTTTCTCACCTGATCCAATGGGACAATCAGGTGCGGCAGACGACCTGCCTTTCTGATTATTTCATGCAGCAGGAGATCCAATTGCAGCTTACCCCGGCTGAAGCATCACAGGAATACAGCATCAAGACTGCTATTGCCAATCACCTGGGTAAAAAATCATCCGCTATAACCGGCTTCAGGATACTGAAAAAATCCATCGATGCGAGGAGAAGGAATGTATTGTTCACCCTGAAGGTTAATGCCTTTATTGATGAACCTTTCTCAGACTTCTCCTATCCGCAGGTAAACTTCCCTAACCTGAAACCTGATGCCGAAAGGGTTGTCATCATCGGGGCTGGTCCGGCTGGACTATTCGCAGCCCTGGAACTGATAGAAAGGGGTATCAAACCGGTAATCCTGGAAAGGGGTAAAAATGTGCGCGACAGGCGGCGGGATCTGGCTGCGCTTAACCGGGATGGCATACTGGATGACGACAGTAACTATTGTTTCGGAGAAGGGGGTGCTGGCACCTACAGTGATGGTAAACTCTATACGCGTAGCAACAAACGAGGCAGCATCGACAAAATCCTGCAGCTCTTTGTTCAGTTCGGCGCAGATCCTTCCATACTTTACACCGCTCACCCCCATATCGGCACCAATAAATTACCTGGTATCATCCAGGCGATGCGGGAACAAATAATTGCCGCGGGAGGAGAAGTGCATTTTAATGAAAGGGTAACGGACCTCACCATTGTAAATAACTGCATCAAGGCCGTCATCACTGCCAACGGCAATAGTTTTAGTGGAAAGGATATCATCCTCGCCACAGGGCATTCTGCAAAAGATATTTTTGAACTGTTGCACCGCAAACAAATCCTGATAGAAGCCAAACCCTTTGCCATGGGGGTGCGTATCGAACACCCACAGACACTGATCGACTCGATCCAGTATCACTGTCCGCTTAACACTTCACGAGACCCCAACCTGCCTCCCGCCGCATACCAGTTGGTAGAACAGGTGAGGGGAAGAGGAGCCTTCTCATTTTGTATGTGTCCGGGTGGCATCATTGCCACAGCATCCACCAGCCAGGAAGCCCTGGTGGTAAATGGATGGAGTCCGAGTAAACGCAACAATCCATTCGCCAACTCCGGCATGGTGGTTCAGGTGGAGCTGACAGACCTGAAAAAAATTGAAAGTCCCCTGGCGCTGCACGATTTTCAGGAATCGGTGGAAAGGAAAGCATACGAAGCTGGCGGCGGACAATTCGTTGCACCGGCGCAGCGCATGACAGATTTTGTCATGAACCGCTCATCCTCAACACTACCACCCAATTCATACCTGCGTGGCGTCAATTCGGTTAACCTGCAAGACGTTTTACCTGGATTTGTAAGTGCCACACTCCGGGAAGCTTTTAAGCAATTCGGGAAAAAAATGAAAGGCTACCTCACCGAAGAAGCCATACTCATTGCGCCGGAAAGCCGCACTTCTTCGCCAGTGCGCATACCTCGCGACCCCGAAACACTCCGCCATCCACAAATTGAAAATCTATTCCCCTGCGCCGAAGGCGCAGGCTATGCCGGCGGTATTGTAAGCGCCGCCATGGATGGGCAGAAGGTGGCCATGAGGATTAGTTGAGAGAGTTGAGAGAGATTAGTTGAGAGAGATTAGTTGAGAGAGTTGAGAGAGATTAGTTGAGAGCTGATTTTTTTAGCATTGAGAAAAAAACATTTTTGAATTGTTTTTTACACAGTTGCAATAACTGTTTATTTTTTTCTTTTGCTTTATGAATTTCCTTTTTGAAAAACTTTTGGCATGGCAGAAAACGCGACTGGTTATCAAAAGGATTTACATTGCAGTTAAAATTTTCCCTGATTATGAAAAACACGGGCTTGCAAGCCAGATGAGAAGATCGTCAATCAGTATTGCATCAAATCTGGCAGAAGGTTCGGGAAGGTCTAGTCAAAAAGATCAGGCACATTTCTACACAATCGCTTATTCAAGCCTACTGGAACTAGTAAATCAATTGATCCTTTCTCATGATATGGGTTATATTAACGATGTTGAACTCGATCAATTCAGAAAGGAACTCCATGAAGTTGCAAGGATGATAAGTGGGCTAAGAAAGGGATGTATAAAATCATAAACTCTCAACTTAATTCTATCAACTTCTTCTCTCTCAACTTATCTCTCTCAACTTCTTCTTACCTTCATACCATGGAAACCATTCTCAAAATAAACGGACTGAAAAAGAACTTTTCAGGACAAAAAGCAGTGGATGACATCAGCTTCTCCATCAACCAGGGATCTGTATTCGGACTGCTGGGCCCCAACGGTGCCGGCAAAACAACCCTGCTGCGCATGATTACCGGCATTTTCCTGCCGGATGAAGGTAACATTACACTGAACGGCAATCCGTTTGAGCCGCTGCGAGACAATGGACTGATTGGTTACATGCCAGAGGAAAGGGGACTTTACAAAAAAATGAAAATCGGCGAACAGGTACTCTACCTGGCACGACTGAAAGGCCTTTCCAAAAAGGAAGCCATGGAAAATATCAAATCCTGGTTCATTAAATTCCAGATGGAATCCTGGTGGAATAAAAAAGTAGAAGACCTCTCTAAAGGGATGAGCCAGAAACTGCAGTTCGTAACCACAGTAGTGCATAACCCAAAACTCATCATCCTGGATGAGCCGTTCAGCGGACTGGATCCGGTGAATGCCAACCTGATCAAAGATGAGATTTTCAACCTGGCTAAAGCTGGCGCAACAATTATTTTCAGCACCCACCGGATGGAACAGGTTGAAGAAATATGTGACCAGATCGTCCTGGTAAACAAAGGGCAGAAAATACTTGACGGAACTGTATCACAGGTTAAACAGGATTTCAAGGAAAATATCTTCGAAATAGGTTTCGATCAGCCTGTGTTACCTGAACTTACCGCCATACACCTCTTCAACCTGAAATCAGCTGCAACACACCAGCTCAAAATTCAGATCAACGAAGGATTTACCAACAATGATGTAATCCAGTACTTCATCAACAAAGGACTGAATATCCGTTCCTTCCACGAAGTGCTCCCTTCTCTCAACGACATTTTCATCAGGCTGGTGCAGGGTACTCCGGAAGCCAGACAGTTTCAGCATTGATCACATCCAACATCATCCACATGAACAAGGTTTTACTTATCATACAAAGGGAATACATCACCAGGGTCAAAAACAAACGTTTTTTACTGATGACCTTCCTCATGCCAGTCATTTTCATCTTATTCATCGGCGGCTCAGCCTATTTTGCGGCTACCTCACGGGAAACAACCAGCATTGCGGTTGTCAATGATCCTGGATTTTTACAGGAACACCTGAAAAGCGACAGCGACAGGGTGGTCTTTAGCTTTCCGGAAGGCACAGACTCCCTGAATTACAAAGAAAAGTCGTTCAATGGCGTGCTCTATCCAACATTCGAGGATGGAAAAATCAAGGCGGAACTGTATTCATCAGAACAACTTGGTTTTGAGTCAAGCCGATACATTGAAAGACAACTCAACAAAGCACTTGAAAACAAACTGCTGCTTGAAAAAGGAATCCAGAAATCCACGCTTGACTCTATCTCTGATGCATCAGAGGCGAATGTTTCCCTGAAAAACATGGTTTCTGATGAAGCTGGTGAATCGAAAGAAGCAAACGCGGGTCTTGCTTACGGCATTGGCTTTGGCAGCGGATTGCTGATCTACATGACCATGTTCATCTTTGGTGCCATGGTGATGCGTGGTGTTGCTGAAGAAAAAACCAACAGAATCGCAGAAGTAATCGTTTCATCCTGCAAGCCATTTGAGCTCATGCTGGGAAAAATAATCGGCATAGCCGGTGTGGGCCTCACACAGTTGTTGCTTTGGATCGGACTGATGCTGGCGATATCCAGCTCTTTGTCAGCCTTCATACCCGCTGAATCCTACCAGGAATTCCAGCAGATGCAACAGTCTGGCTCTGCAATCGGTGCAGCAGGAGCGAGCAACCCGGCAGCCATGAAAATTCTTGAAGCCCAGGCTACCCTGGTTGAAGGGGTAAACTGGATCCTGATCATAGGCTGCTTCCTCTTCTACTTCCTGGGTGGATACCTGTTCTATGCTTCACTCTTTGCTGCTGTAGGCAGTGTCATCAATGAAGATCCACAGGAAGCTCAGCAGCTCATGCTGCCCATTTCCATGCCCATCATCTTTTCGTTTGTTATCCTGCAATCTGTTCTGGCCAATCCGGGCAGTCCGCTTGCTGTCTGGACGAGTATCATACCCTTTACTTCACCTATCATCATGATGGGGAGAATCCCGTTTGGTATGCCAACAACTGTACCGTACTGGCAACTTGGCTTATCCATGTTAACCCTTATCGGCGGTTTCATTTTAACAACCTGGCTGGCTGGTAAAATATACCGCACGGGAATCCTGATGTATGGCAAAAAAACCACCTGGAAGGAAATGATCCGCTGGGTTGTTAAAAAAAGCTGACAAAGTTCATCAAAGTTTAAACATTGGCATGGTTTTTGGCGTAATCTTGCCATATGAAACTATTATACGGTTACCTGAAGCCCTACAAGGGGCTTATAGCACTCACCATGTTGCTGGCTACAACCAACACGGTATTCTCACTGATTGACCCCATCATCTTCGGAAAAATCATCAAACTGTCTCAGGATATCAACACCAGACAGGAAAATGGTTCACCTTTTGGCTGGGATGAGTTCTTTTCTGCTACAGTTTTACTGCTGCTGATGTCGATGGGAACTGCTATGGTAAGCCGTATTGCGAAAAACATGCAGGATTATTTCGCCAATGTAGTGATTCAGAAATTCGGGGCGAAAATCTTTACAGACGGGCTGCAACACGCCATGAAACTTCCTTACCAGGAGTTCGAAGACCAGCGAAGCGGTGAAACATTGAGTGTGCTCACCAAAGTAAGAACAGATACAGAGAAGTTCATCAATTACTTCGTTAACGCGCTTTTTGCAATCGTTGTGGGCGTTGTTTTCGTTTTTGTATATGCGTCCGTTTACATCCACTGGTCAGTTCCTGTTGCCTATGTACTGGGCATCTCCCTGCTTTCCTGGGGAACCAATGCACTGAGTAAGAAGGTAAAAATCATCCAGAAAAAAATTGTCAGCAGCACCACATCACTCGCCGGTACAACAACAGAAAGCCTGAGAAACATTGAACTGGTCAAAAGTCTCGGACTCACCCAGCAGGAAGTTAAACGCCTGAACGCAGATACTTACAAGATACTCGGATTGGAACTGACCAAAGTGAAAAGGATTCGAAGCATTAGCTTTCTGCAGGGCACCCTGGTCAATACCCTTCGTCAGGTAATCCTTTTCCTGCTCATGTGGCTCGTTTTTAAAGACTCCATGCAACCCCATGAAATGGTAACCATGCAGTTCTTCTCCTTCTTCATTTTTGGTCCACTTCAGGAAATTGGCAACATCATCCTCTCCTACCGAGAAGCTGAAGCATCCATCGCCAACTACCATAACCTGATGCAGAAAGAACCAGAGAAAATACCAAGCGATCCTGTTCACCTGGGAGACGTAGAAACACTTCAATTCCAGCAAATCAGTTTCCAGCACCTTACCGCCAAACAAAAAGCCATAGAAAACATCAGCTTCAATGTAAACAGAGGAGAAACAGTTGCTTTTGTTGGTCCATCTGGCTCCGGTAAAACCACCCTGATGAAATTACTGGTTGGATTGTACAGACCCCAGGAAGGAAAAATTCTGTACAATGGACTGGATGAAAACGAAATCAACTTTGAAGACCTGAGAAAACAAATAGGTTTTGTTACACAGGATACCCAGCTTTTTTCCGGCACCATCAAAGACAACCTTCTTTTTGTGAACCCGCAGGCAACTGATGAAGAAGTGCAGTCTGCACTTGACCAAGCCTCTTGCCAGTCGCTCTTGCAAAGGGCTGAAAAAGGCCTGAACAGTGTGATTGGTGAAGGTGGACTGAAATTATCTGGTGGAGAGAAACAAAGGATATCGATCGCCAGGGCCTTACTCCGTCATCCTAAAGTGCTTTTGTTTGATGAAGCCACCTCTGCGCTGGATTCCATTACAGAAGAAGAAATTACTGAAACCATCCGTAAAATATCATCCAGAAAAGAACAGATCACCCTCCTCATTGCACACAGGCTTAGTACCATCATGCATGCAGACCGGATTTATGTGCTGGAAAAAGGTGAAATTGTTGAAACCGGCACACATCAGCAGCTGCTGGATGAGAAAGGTTTGTATTATGCCATGTGGAGGCAGCAGATTGGGGAGAGGAAGTAATTAAAAAAGGCACAAGTTTACCAGCCGTAGGCTGGGCACGAGGATTTAATCATTTCTTCCGAGGTCTTCTACTTCACTGAGCAGCACTTCCAGAGCATTGGTGCTCTGGAAGATTTCGATGAGTGAAAAAACGAGCGACACAAGTAATGTAATCAGACTGGTTGCAAAGAGTGTATTAGCTAGGGTTGTCCAGCTGTTGTAAATGCAGTACATACAAGCCACACATAACAGAAAACTAAATACACCGGAAGCCTGCATGAAGCGGATATAGTTCAACCGTTTCCGCAGGCTTTTGATTTGTATCAGGAGATTCTTTTTGTTTTTGAAATGGATATACTCATCAAACAACTTCCTCACCAGACTGGCAATAGCCAGAAACCGGTTGGTGTATGCCAGTAACAATAAGCTGATGGCAGGAAAAAGTAATGCGGGAGTGGTAATTGATATTTCCATCCCGCAAAACTAAATCATTCTTTTCTATTGAACCCTCAGGGTGAAATCAAGCGAAATATCTGTATCTCCCTTAGCGAATGTATCACCCGCTGCTTTAAGTCCTGGTTTATGCTTGAGCGTTATATTGACTGTGCCGGTTCCTGCTGTTGCACCAGCGGTCCATGTTGATGTTACGCCAAGTGGCAACCCCTTACCATCCTTGCTCAGGTTAGAAACGGCAACCAGTGCGTCTGTTGCCTGAAAAAAGAATTCATGATCATCGGCTTCTGCCAGGATCTCATTGGTGATATTGTCTGCCGGAGACACGCTCTCATTCAGAATTTCAAGTGTACAGCTGTAAACTTTCCCGCGTGTCAGTAAGATCTGATCAAATTTGGATGGTGCAGCACCGCCATCTCCATCTAGATCCCTGAATTCAAAAACAGACTGGGTATTGGTACCTGATTCGGTAAGCTTCACCCTCACTGTTGTAATCAACTCTTCTTCGTTGGGATCAACCTTGTCTTTTTTGCAACCCTGCAATCCCATAAAAACCAAAAGCATCATGCTGATAATAACCTGTGTCTTTTTCATATCCGTTTTTTATAAAAGAATTTTGACTTTAATAGATAAATTTCTGCCGCGGTCCAGGGCGAAATACCGGAATGCGTTCATATAATCCCGGTAGGATGTATTCAAAAGGTTGTTTACGCCAAGTATGCATTCAATTCTTGTTGCCTGGATTTCTAAAGAAGTGAAGTATTCGAGATTAACAAGACTATACGCAGGTGGAGGCATCATGTAATCAGACTGCATTACTTCAACCCCATTGGCGTCCTTTACTTTTATATTACCTGTTGGAGGTACCCTTTTTTGTTGGGTGATGTACTGAAAAGAAGCACGAAGCGACTGATTCTTAAACTTTTTGCCATCTACAAAAAGGTATTCAATCTCTGATTCATAGCGATCTGCCGGCATCTGAATAAGCCATGTTTTGGCAGATTTATCATATGCTCGGAGTAAGGAAGTTTTAACCTTTGTTTTTAAGTGTCTGTTCACCGCATAACCAACTGAAACATCTGCACCGGAAAGTGCCGCATCGGTCTGAGCATACAGAAATGCAGGGAATGCACCTCTTATCGTTAACAAGGCAGGGTATACTGGCTTGAGGTAAATAAAATCGCTTATTTCCTTGTTATAAATCCCCGCTTCCACATCCCACTTCTCCTTGTTAAAAACAAGGTTAGCCAAAACACTGTATGCCCGTTCAGTACTGATGGCAGGATCACCTTTCTCGATACGGGCTGCGCCATGGTGCAGTCCGTTACTGAACAGTTCATTCACCTGGGGAGAACGCCAGGCGCTGGCAAAAGTCATTGAAGCGCGCAGATAGCTGTTGACCTGAAATGCAGCAACACCTGTGCCTGAAAGTCCGGAAAAAATTCGGTTCCCGTATGGCTCACCTGATACAAGTGCGTTCCCCATTAAGCGGTCAAATGGAACTTTATCATTATCGGTAATGCCATACCTGTTGCGGTAATCATACCGGAGTCCCATCTCAAACTGCCATTTATCCAGTTGCAGCCTTTCAGCAGCCCAGATACCCATGTCCAATGAAGAATAATTCGGAACAAAATACCGGTAATTGATATCATTCCGCTGGTACATGGTATTAAAGCCCATCGAACCCCTTATTTTTTTATGCCTGAAATGCTCCCATACCAGGTCAGCCATGGTAGTAAACAGATTAAGCTCAAGCTGGGGGTTATCTCTTTCAGTGCGGGTAATGTCAAATTCTTTTCGTATATTATACTGTGTTGAAAGTGTCAGACTCAGCCTGCTTTTGCCGGCTTCCTCAGCAAATGCCCTGACCTTAAACAACTGATGCTGTACAGCCTGGTAGGGCCGGTCAAGCTGGTAGCTGAATGCAGCATCGCGGATATATACCGGTGGCTCTCCGTTTCGGATGATATTTTCCAGGTCAGTCAGGTTACCGATATGAGAACCCGTAAAAATTCCAAGCCTGGTATTAAATAAACTGTAAAAAAGCTCAAGTCCCTTATCCTTTTTCTTCCATCCAGCTGCAGCAGACATGTTAAACTCTTCCACACCACTGTTCTGCAGCCAGTAAGCAGGCGTCCGGGCATTCCCGCCGCGCTTGACAGTTCCCTGTAACCGCCAGGCATTCTGACCAGATTTGTTGAGGCCCCCTTCAAACATGGCGGATAAAACACCCTGACGGTTGTTGGAAAATGCAGCCAGGTTCAATTCTCCATTCAACTCCGGATTATATTGCAACAACCTTGGTTCAACCAAAACAACACCACCTATTGCATCACCACCATATCTCACAGAAGATGCCCCTTTGATAACGGTAATCCTATTGGCCACATATGGATCAATTTCAGGCGCATGTTCACTGCCCCACTGCTGTCCTTCCTGCCGGATTCCATTGTTTAAAATAAGCACCCTGCTGCTGTGCAATCCCTGTATGACCGGCTTATAGATGTTATTACCCGTTTGTAAGACGGAAACGCCAGTTATGCGCTGCAGTGATTCGCCCAAAGACAATCCCCGGGTTGATGCCAGATCTTTTCCCCTGAGCTCCCCTGTCATCCCTTCGTTTCTAATCCCGGCTGCCCCTACAACCACAACCTCCTTCAACACATTTTCAGTATGCGATAGTTGCGCATTTTGGATATAATCTTCTTTGAGGTGAAAATGAAACGCCATAGCCTGACAATCTGCATGGGTTATCAGCAGGCTATAATCGCCCGGACAAACTCCTGAAAAAACATAATTGCCGGAACTGTCTGTCTGAACAGTTAGCTTAAGTTCTGTTATCGTTACAGTGGCCCCCTGAAGTACGGTGCGGGTATCTGCATCCTTTACCACTCCTGAAACACGCAGGATACATTGTCCTGTTACCCGGGATGAAAAAGAAAATATCAGCAGTATAAGCAGCAATGACCTCATGAATGGAATTGAAGGTCAAATCTAAGAAAATAATCAATATTTGCAACAACATTGCAAATATTTTTGCAACAATATTGCAATTAGTCAAAATGTTCAAAAATACCTGCTATCCCCTGGCCACCACCAACACAGGCAGAAACCATGCCATACTTTTTGCGGAGTCTCTTCAGGTCGCCTAACAATTGAACAGTCAATTTAGCTCCTGTGCATCCCAAAGGATGTCCGAGTGCAATGGCGCCGCCATTTACATTAACCCTGCCTGGATCAAGTTCCAACTGACGCATCACAGCCAGACATTGTGCTGCAAATGCCTCATTGAGTTCTATGAGATCAACCTGAGCCAGATTCATGCCGCATTGCCTCAATGCCTTTGGAATGGCTTCAACGGGACCAATCCCCATCAACCTCGGGTTAACGCCTGCTACAGCTGCATGCATAAGCCTGCCAATGGGTTGAATACCGAGTTCCTTTACCATGCTCTCGCTCATAACCACTACAAATGCTGCTCCATCACTGATCTGTGAGGAATTTCCGGCAGTAACAGTTCCTCCCTGTGCAAAAGCTGGCTTCAACTTGGCCAAGCCTTCGAGCGAAGTATCTGTGCGAACGCCCTCATCGGTATCTACCACAAATGAACGGTTCTTCTTACGCCCTGATTCATCGAGGTAAACCTCATTCACCGTAACCGGCAAAATACCCTGTTTGAAATAGCCGTGTGTTATGGCCTGCGCTGCTTTCTGATGAGACTCAAGTGAAAATGCATCCTGATCTGTGCGGGAAATCCCATATTCATGGGCCACAGCTTCAGCTGTTAATCCCATGTTGAGGTAATAATCAGGCTCTTGACTGGCTATGGCGAATGAAGGAACAGCTTTCCAACCAGCCAGCGGAACAAATGACATGCTCTCTACCCCACCGGCAATGATACAATCTGCCATACCTGATCGTATTTTGGCTGTAGCAATGGCAATGGATTCGAGTCCTGAAGCGCAATAACGGTTAACGGTTATCCCTGGAGCCTGATGGCCGAGTGCCCGAGCGGCAATGATCCTGCCCACCTGCAAACCCTGTTCCGCCTCAGGAACAGCATTGCCTACAATTACATCCTCCACCCTGGATTTTTCAAGCTGTGGGATTGACTGCATCAATGCCTGAATGACTTCTATGGCCAGGTCGTCAGGACGGGTAAACCTGAACCCGCCTTTCTTGGCTTTTGCTACCGCTGTTCTGTATCCCGCTACAATATACGCCTCTTGCATAGCTCTTCTTTGTACCTCTAAATTAAGAAATAAATGCCCCCTGTAAAAAAACAGCGTTTATATTCCAATCATAAATAATTAACACAATACTTAACACTGTTAAGTATATTTGTGCCGCTGAAAATTATGGTCACAAAAACAAGAAAAACGAATCGGAAAGAGGAACTCCGGGATTTGATTCTGGATGCCGCCCTAAAGGTTTTTGTGGAAGAGGGATTGGAACACCTGAGCATCAGAAGAATTGCGGACATGATTAGCTATTCTGCCACCACAATCTACCTCTATTTTAATGACAAAAACCACCTGCTCTTTGAACTCTGTGAGCTGGGATTTCTCCGGATGGCAGAAATAAACAATAACCTATCATCCATTCAAAATCCCCTTGAGCGGCTGCACCGTATGGGTGAAAACTACATCACATTCGGGATGGAACATCCTGCCTATTATGACCTCATGTTCAATCAGGCAGCTCCCATGGAGCGACTGGCTACCATGGACAACTCAGAGTGGGACAGTGGTGATAAGGCATTGGCGCAACTGAAAGAGATCATAGTTGAATGCATCGAGCAAGGGATGATCCGTAAGGGAGATATAGATGTCATTGCCATGGCTATATGGGGCACGGTTCACGGATTGATTTCGCTTAGGGTCTGTAAACGATTTGACAAACTGGTAGATGCCAGCGAAGTTCTGCAGACCATGCACAGATCGCTCGAATGGTTGATTCAATCAGTTGACATCACGGAAAAATAATAAGATTTCAGAAATATATTTTTATACATATGCGTTTCTTGATAAAATATTTTTTTATAACGATAGTCCTGATTGAACCTGTAGCAGCCCATTCCCAATCAGTCCTGAACAACTACATTGATTCGGCATTCAGCAACAACCTGGCCTTGCAGCAGAAAAATATCAGCCTGGAAAAATCCCTGCTGGCTTTGCAGTCGGCCCAAAGCCTATACTGGCCATCCCTCAATCTTCAGGGTGGGTACCAGACCGGTGAAGGTGGAAGAAGCATCGCACTGCCAGTTGGAGACCTGCTGAACCCGGTTTATAACACACTCAATAAACTGACTGCCTCAAACGCATTTCCCCCCATTCAAAATGCAGAGACTTACTTTCTGCCGCAGAATTTCTATGACATCAAAGTAGCAACTGTAATCCCCATCCTGAACACTGACCTGAAATACAATAAGATAATCCATACCATCCAAACAACCATGCAAAAAACAGACATGCTCCTTTACAAGCGTGAACTTGTGCTGCAGGTAAAGACAGCCTACTATAATTATCTATCTGCTATGGAAGCAACAGCCATATTCAGCAAGGCCCTGGAGCTGGCAGAAGCAGGAAAAAAAGCCAACGAAAAATTGCTTGCAAACGGCAAAGGATTGACCGCATACCTGCTCCGTTCTGAAAGTGAAATCAGTCAGCTCAAAGCCCAGCAGAACGAAGCCCTGAATCAGGTCAAGACAGCGGGCATGTATTTCAACTTCCTATTGAACAGACCCAAAGACACTGAAATTATTGTTGATACAGCAAATTCCGGGCTGAACACACGCCCACAGCCAAAAAACGAATGGAACGCCAGTCGGGAAGAATTGAGTCTGCTCAAAGAAAACATAAACATCAGCAATAACCTGCTTAACATGCAGGAAAAATTCAGTACTCCTAAAATCAACGGATTCCTTCAACTGGGTTCACAATCTTCTGAATGGAAATTCAACAGCAAATCGACATATTACATTACAGGTTTGCAGATAGACATGCCTCTTTTCAATGGAAAAAGAAATATCCGGAAAATCAAACAAACAAAACTGGATATCATGTCTGCCGGCAACAAATATGCAGAAACCGAAGCGCTACTCAAGATCAGCCAATCTGCAGCATGGAATGGACTTCAGACAGCATCAGCCAATTTACAGGCCGCACACAAACAAGATGAAGCCGCATCTGCCTACCAGCGGCTGATAGACAAGGGTTTCAGAGAAGGTGTGAATTCGTATCTGGAAACACTGGATGCCAGAAATCAGGTTATACAATCCCGCCTCCTGGTCAATATCAACCAATATAGGGTACTCATTGCAGAAGCCATACTGGAGCGTGAACAGGCAACATTTCAACTTGAAAATAAATAATCTCATGTCATATCGTTTTCCATTTTCAGCCATTTTACTGGTCAGCATGCTTTCGGCATGCCAGGATAAACAGTCCAATAGTGTATCTGTCAACAGCGACACGATACCTGTAAGGATCATACCAATTCAGGAAGAAGTGTTGCAGGAAAAAGTAGAAGCTTCGGGACAATTTACCACGGAAGATGAAACTTTCCTGGCATTCAAAATTGGTGGTGTAATCCAGCAGGTTATGGTCAGAGAGGGAGATTATGTTAAAGAGGGTCAATTGCTGGCAACTTTGAATCCGGTAGAGATACAGGCACAGGTAGACCAGGCTGAAACAGCACTGGAAAAAGCGAAACGTGATTTCAAAAGGGCAGAAAACTTGTACCTCGATAGTGTTGCAACACTGGAACAGTTCCAGAATAGCAAAACTGCCCTTTCCATCGCGACCCAGCAACTGCAGATAGCCACATTCAACCGGCAATATGCAGCAATCAGGGCTGGCAGTAAAGGAGTCGTATTAAAAAAAATGGCCCAGGAAGGGCAGGTAGTTGGTCCGGGTACCCCAATCTTCCAGGTCAACGGATTGGGTAAATCGCCCTGGGTTCTGAAGGTATTTGTGAGTGAATCAGACTGGAGCAGGATTAAAAAAGGAGATCCGGCCACTATAATCAGCAATGCTTCCGGCGATATGAACATCAAAGGGACTGTTCAATCCAGCTCAGCTGGTGTTGACCCTGTAACCGGCACACTCTGGGTTAACATTAAACCACTTGGTTCGCTCCCTGATAAAATCGCAGCAGGGATTTTCGGTAAGGCAGTCATAACACCTGCTGCAGCTGCAAAAGGCTGGCGCATTCCCTATAATGCTTTACTGGAAGGTGATGGCAGCACAGGATTTGTATTTACTACCCGGGATATGAAAACAGCAGAAAAAGTAGCAGTTGAACTTGGAAGCATCGAAAACGGGTTTGTAACCATAACCGGGGGATTGGAGCATGATAATCATGTCATCATTGCTGGCAATGCCTACCTGAACAACCACACACCAATCAGGATAAAACCCTAATCGGCAACCATGAAAATCTCAAACTACGCTGTAAAAAACTACCAGTTCACCCTGATCATGTTCCTCATGGTTGCAGTATTGGGTGTCACTACCATAATGGATATGCCCAGGGCTGAAGACCCTGAAATGAATTCGCCCCAATATCCAATCATCATAGTTTACCCCGGCACGAGTCCCGCAGACATCGAAGAACTGGTCATCAACCCCATTGAAAAAAAGATATACAGTCTGGAGAATATCAAACGCATCCGTTCAACCATCAGCGACGGATTGGCCTTAATCAATGTGGAATACAAGTTCGGCAGCAATGTTGATGAAAAATACAGCGAACTGATCCGGGAAATCAATGCCATCCGGGATGAACTTCCGCGCGAAGTGACCCGGATAGAAGTACAGAAGGTCACACCTACTACAGTTAATGTCCTTCAAATTTCCCTGATATCAGACAATGCTTCGATGATCAGGATGAAAGAAACGGCAGAATCACTGCAGGATGAACTGGAGAAAATTGCTTCCCTAAAAAATGCAGACATTCATGGCATTCCGGAGCAACAGGTAAGCATAGACCTGAACCTGGATAAAATGGCACATTTGAATATCAGCACTGATATGGTGATTCGTGCGATGCAAAGCGAAATAGCCAATATTCCGGGAGGCAGCATCACTGCAAACAACAAATCCTACAACATCAAAACAAGTGGCAACATTGAAGATATTGACGAAATCAGCCAAACAATCGTTTTCAGTTATCAAGGCAGGAATGTACTTCTCCAGGATATAGCCAATATCCACTTTGAATTTGCTGAACGCAAACATATCACCCGCCTGAATGGTCACAGGGCTGTATTTGTTACCGCAGCTCAAAAAGGAGGAGAAAACATATCAAAAACGCAGCATCAATACCTGCCTGTGCTGGAAAATTTCAAAAAATCCTTGCCTGCTAATATTGACATGGTGGTGAATTTTGACCAGGCCGTAAATGTGAACAACAGGCTGGCAGGCTTGGGTAAGGATTTTCTGATAGCCATCCTGCTTGTACTGATAACCCTCCTGCCACTGGGGCTAAGGGCCGCTTCAGTAGTGATGGTTTCAATCCCCCTCTCCCTCGCCATAGGCATTGTCATTCTCAACTTGTTTGGATTCAACCTCAACCAGTTGAGTATTGTAGGATTTGTTGTAGCATTGGGATTACTCGTAGATGACAGTATTGTTGTTGTTGAAAATATTGAACGCTGGCTGAGGGATGGTTATTCCAGAACGGAGGCCACCCTTAAAGCTACCAGCCAGATCGGACTGGCTGTGCTGGGCTGCACGGTGACCCTCATCATCGCGTTTATGCCACTGGTATTTTTACCGGAAGCATCAGGTCAATTCATCCGCAGCCTGCCACTGGCAGTGATTTTTTCCATCCTGGCTTCTCTTATAGTATCCCTTACAGTTGTACCCTTTCTCTCGAGCAGGATATTAAAAAGTCACCAGGGACATTCAGATGGCAACGCAATACTAAGGGCCTTCAAAAAAGGCATACACAAAAGTTATGCGCCAATCCTTGAAAAAGCCCTGAAGAAACCCATACTTACAGTGGTACTGGCAGCACTTGTCTTCATTGGTTCCCTGCAACTCATACCGGTATTGGGCTTCAGCCTGTTCCCGGCATCAGAAAAACCACAGTTTGTTGTCAATATTCTGAGTCCGCTTCAATCGAACATTGGATACACAGATTCCATAACCAGATTGATCGAAAAAGAATTGCAATCCGTGCCTGAAATAAGGTATGTCTCTACAAATGTGGGGAAGGGAAATCCCAGAATTTATTACAATGTGATCCCCAAAAACGAACAAGCAGATTATGCCCAGCTATTTGTGCAGATGGACGACCACACTTCGTCAACCAGAAAACTGGCGATCATAGAATCACTGAGGAAAAAATGGAGCCCCTATGCAGGTGCCGAAATAGAAGTAAAAAACTTCGAACAGGGCCCGCCAGTGATTGCACCGGTTGAAGTCAGGCTCCTCGGTGAAAATCTTGACACCCTCAGAAACCTGGCCATGACTGTTGAAAACATGCTTAACAAGACACCAGGCACTATTTATATCATTAACCCAATCAAAAACCTCAAATCAGATATTCGCGTCAGGATTAACCGCGAAAAAGCAAGCATGCTGGGCATTCCAACAGTGAACATAGACAAAGCTGTAAGGCTGGCAGTAGCAGGACTGGAAATAGGTAAACTTACAGATCATAACGGCAATGATTTCAATATCATGCTGAAAAGACCACAGGAAGGCACACCAGGTATTCAGACTTTAAAAACGCTTTATGTGAACAGCATTTCCGGCAGGTCTTATCCCCTTTCTGAAGTAGCAACACTGCAGTTCGAAACATCTGCATTGCATATCAACCATATCAACAAAAACAGAACAGTTTCCGTCTCCTCATTTGCCGGGGAGGGAGTATTAAATGGAGAGCTGATCAACACCGTTAATGAAGCCATGAAAAAACTCAAACTGCCTGCAGGTTATAGCTATCAGATGGGCGGTGAGCTGGAAAGCAGGAATGAATCTTTCGGTGGATTCGAAAAAATCATCATCATCACCGTCTTCTTCTTCATTGCAGTGCTTGTGCTTGAGTTCAGAACATTCAAAAGCACCTTGATTGTGCTCTCTGTGATTCCTCTGGGCATTGTAGGTGCAGTGTTGGCCCTGCTTCTCACCGGCAACTCCCTGTCATTTGTAGCCACAATTGGCATCATTGCACTTGCCGGCATAGAAGTGAAAAATACCATCCTACTGGTAGACTTTACAAACCAGTTACGGATGGAAGGTAAGTCACTGGATGAAGCAATCCGGGAAGCTGGTGAAGTGCGGTTTCTGCCCATCATACTGACTACACTTACTGCGATTGGCGGATTAATCCCCATCGCAATATCAACAAACCCACTCATATCGCCGCTTGCCATTGTGATGATTGGGGGACTGATCAGCTCCACACTTCTTTCAAGAATTGTTACCCCAGTTATCTATAAATTGATTCCCCCGAAAGTCGAGACCACTTAACTTTGCAGCCATGTATAAATTAATCCGGAATATCCTTTTCAGGCTGGAAGCAGAACAGGCTCATTACCTTTCGATGAACCTGCTCAAAACAGCCTGTTCCATAGAACCCTTGCGGAAATTACTGGAGCAATTATTTACCCCCTCGAGCAACTTGCTTGTGAGGGATTTGGGAGGATTGAAGTTTCGCAATCCGGTAGGATTGGGAGCCGGATTCGATAAAAATGCGCGATACCTGAGGGAGCTAAAAACCCTTGGATTCGGCTTTGTGGAAATCGGAACTGTAACGCCCCTTCCACAGGAAGGCAATCCCAAACCACGGCTCTTCAGACTGCCTGCAGATCAGGCCCTCATCAACAGGATGGGATTTAACAACGATGGCGTGGAAGCTGTAAAAAAAAGACTTGAAGACTGGCATACCACAAAACATGCAACTTGTCCTGGCATGGGTCAGTTTATCATTGGCGGAAATATTGGTAAAAATAAACATACACCCAACGAAGAAGCCTGGAAAGATTATGAAATCTGCTTCAACAGGCTCTTCGATGTTGTTGATTATTTTGTAGTAAACGTTAGTTCACCCAATACACCCGGATTGCGGGCGTTGCAGGACAAAGATGCACTGAAGGAAATTTTGGTCAGACTGCAGGAGAACAACAAACAGAGACCATCCCAAAAACCAATTTTACTGAAAATTGCACCCGACCTCACCACCGGTCAACTGCAGGATATTGCAGACCTGGCAGCAACAATTCAGCTTGATGGCATAGTAACCAGCAATACAACCATTTCGAGAGATAACCTTTCTGCCCAATCTACCATCCTCGCTCAGGAAATTGGCATGGGCGGACTCAGTGGCAAACCGCTAAAAGACAATGCAGACAAGGTTCTGGGTGAAATCGCCACATTAACAGAGAAGCGTATTCCGATGATTGCAAGCGGCGGTATCTTTACTGGCAACGATGCATTGAAAAAAATAAACCTGGGTGCGCAACTGATACAAGTGTGGACGGGCTTCATCTATGAAGGACCAGGTATTGTTAAAAAAATATGTAACACCTTACTTACACAAAAAGCATAAGCATCAAAAGCATAAACAATGACTGATTTATTAACTGTAGACTCACTCATAAGCCTGGTAACACTGGCCCTGCTTGAAATTGTACTGGGAATTGACAATGTGATTTTTGTTTCTATATTGATGGGCAGACTCAAAGAAGAACAAAAACTGCTGTCGAGGAGGTTGTGGATGTTCCTCGGCATCACAACCCGGGTTTTATTGCTGATGGCACTGGGATGGCTTGTGGAAAACGGCAATAAAGAACTGTTTGGCATTGACCTCAGTGGAACACACTATGCATTCAATTTACGAAACCTGATTCTTTTTGCAGGTGGATTATTCCTCTTGTATAAAACGGTAAAGGAGATACACGGAAAACTGGAAGGAGAGGAAGATCACGGTCAAAATGGAGCTAAGCAACAGGCATCCTTCTTCAGTATTATGGCTCAAATAATTCTTGTTGACATGATTTTTTCATTCGACAGCATCATTACCGCTGTGGGTATGGCCAATCATGTAGAAATCATGATTGTTGCAGTAATCATTGCCATGGTTATCATGTTTTTCTTCTCAGAAAAAATTTCCGGTTTCATACACCGCCATCCAACGCTGAAAATGCTGGCACTGGCATTTTTGCTCATGATTGGCTTCAGCCTTTTCTTTGAAGGATTGCAACCTGTTCATGGCAGTCATATCGATAAAGGATATATCTATTTTGCGATGGCCTTTTCATTTGGTGTGGAAATGCTCAACATGCGGCTCAGGAAAAAGTCCAAACCCGTTAAACTACATGAGCCATCAGCTTAAAAAGACTGATTAGAGGAAATTTCCGCGAAGCAAAACAGCTCCAACAATACCTGCTGTTTCTGTGCGCAGCCTGGACTGTCCCAGTGATACAGGTCTGAAACCTGCTTCGATTGTCTGGCTTAATTCCCCTGCAGTAAAATCACCTTCAGGACCAATCAGCAAAACGGCGTCCTGATCAGTTCCGGGTAAAAGGGACTTCTCGCCGTGCATACAGTGCGCGATATACCTGGAAGCGGGCAATGCTGTTTGCAGAAACTGATCCAGAAACTGTGGGGAAATAAGCTCAGGGAAATGATATTGCCTGGACTGCAGGCAGGCACTTACAACAATCTGCTGCATCCGTTCCTGACGAAAATGCTGCCTGGCAGTGCGTTCTGTGAGTAAGGGAATAATATGTGTGATGCCAATTTCTGTAACCTTTTCAAGCATCCACTCAAACCTCGATGCATTTTTTAAAAGGGAAACGCCAAGCCATAGGGTTCTCCCAACTGGGGGATGCTTGATGAGTGCTCCTGGCGCAATCAGTAATTTTTTCTTATCAGCCAGAGAAATACGCGCAGTGCATGAATTTCCCTGTCCGTCTGTAAGCTCAATTTCCTCACCAGGCTGCATGCGCAGAACGGTAACTACATGCCTGCGCGTTTCTTCATCAAGTTGTATTTCTCCTGATCCAGCCTGCAAACCGGCATAAAAAAACAAAGGCAGTTCACTCATGGCAATGCACTAACAGATTTTAAAAGGGTGTGTCTTCCATATCCTGAGAAGAACCATCGTTCATCCTGCTACCTTTCTGGATGTAAAGCTTGGCGCCACCATCATCACTTACCGGCTTCCAGCTTCCGCCATCTGGGAATCCACCCTCACCAGGCCTTCCGAATGGGTCAAGGCTTTCATGTTCTTCGAATTTCTGAATATAGAGTTTTGCTTTCAGCTTGATATTCTCCAGAGAACCATTTCTGTGCTTGGCAATCTTTACATAAACATCCCCCTTTGTATCCTCACCCATGTCATTGGTGGTAATATCATAATAATCAGGCCTGTAAAGAAACATCACCATGTCCGCATCCTGTTCAATTGCACCCGATTCACGCAAATCAGACAACTGAGGTACCTTCTGCGAGTCTTTTCTTTTCTCAACTTCACGACTCAGCTGACTCAGGGCAATGATTGGCACCTGTAACTCCTTGGCAAGCTGTTTGAGGTTACGGGAAATCGTACTGATCTCCTGCTCTCGGTTGGAGTTCCTGTTATCACTCGAACCACTCATCAACTGAAGGTAGTCGATGATGATCAGTCCAACATTGTGAATACTTTTCAACCGGCGGCACTTTGCCCGCAATTCAAAAATATTGAGTGCCGCGGAATCATCGATGAACATTTTGGCATTGGCAAGTGGTTCAATCCCTTTCTTGTAGAGTTGCTTCATCTCATGGTCTTCCATACGCCCTCTTGAAATCTTTTCAAGCCAGATCTCACTTTCAGCAGAGAGAATACGCTGAACAAGCTGACTGGAACTCATCTCCAGGCTGAAAAATGCAACTGGTGTCGGTTTGGTTGGATGCATGGCTGCATTGCGCGCCAGGTTAAGCGCAAACGCTGTTTTACCCACTGAAGGACGGGCAGCCAGGATGATCAAATCAGATTTCTGCCAACCATAGGTGGTTTTGTCCAGTGTTGGAAACCCTGAGGGTACACCCGTGATATCTTCATTCCGGGCACGCATTTCATCAATGCGATTCAGCGTTTCCATCACACTCTTTTCCAGTGTATCAAACTCCTTTTTAAGCTGGTCATTGGCTATCTCAAAAAGTTTTTGCTCTGCACTATCCAGCAGTTCAAATACATCCGTAGAGTCATCATATGCTTCAGTGATGATTTCACTGCTGATGCGAATCAATTCACGTTGAATAAACTTCTCCTGAACAATCCTGGCATGAGCCTCAATATTGGCAGCAGAAACAACCGCATTGGTAAGTTTTGAAATGTAGTAAGGACCTCCAACTGCTTCCAACATCTCCATCCCCTTCAGTTCTTCCACAACTGTCAGGAGATCAATCGGCTTGCTGTCTGCATTCAACTGCACAATCGCTTTGAAAATATGTTGATGTGCCTCAACATAAAAACACTCCGGCTTAAGGATATTGATCACTGTATCAAATGCAGCACGCTCCAGCATTACAGCACCCAGCACAGCTTCCTCCAGTTCCCGCGACTGTGGCGGAATCTTTCCATAAGCAAGGGCATTGAACTCTGTATTACCCTTCCGTCTGCCTCTTCTGTCCCTATTCAGGTTAGTCGACTCCATTGTTCCGCTTTAAATAATTGTAAAAAACCTATCCGGTCTGCGAATATACCACCAAAGCATGAGGGCATGACAATTTTAGAAAAACATTAATGCGCACAGGCTATCCACCCCATATCCACAGGTTATTCCATTTCATTCACAGGTTACACACAAAGTTTTCCACTCGTGCCTTCTCCCCACTATTCACTTCTCTCTAATCTCTTATATCTATTGTATTATCTTTGCATTTATGACAATTTCATACAACTGGCTGATGGATTATTTCACACAGCCAATCCCTCATGATAAGCTGTCTTTAATACTCAACTCCATCGGACTGGAGGTTGAAGGCTATGAACAGTTTGAAGAAATTAAAGGTGGACTGGCTGGACTGGTTACCGGAGAAGTGCTTACAGTTGAAAAACACCCCAATGCAGACAGGTTGTCTGTTACTACGGTTAATATTGGCGGTGATGCCCCGCTTCAGATTGTTTGCGGAGCATCCAATGTGGCAGTGGGACAAAAAGTTATTGTAGCACCGGTAGGAACAACAATATACCCCGTATCCGGAGAACCCCTTACCATGCGTGCAGCCAAGATCAGGGGCGTGGAAAGTATGGGGATGATTTGCGCCGATGATGAAATCGGCATGGGAAGTGATCACAGCGGTATTAAAGTGTTACCTGCTGAAACACTGGTAGCACAGGCAGTGGCTGATATTTTCAGGCCTTATACGGATCATGTCATTGAAATCGGACTAACACCAAACCGCAGCGATGCGATGAGCCACCTGGGCGTAGCCAGAGATATCTGTTCCTGGCTCAATCACCATGAAGGACTTGGTATTCAACCGCTTATAAGAAATAAAACAACAATTCCGGTTACCGGAAATTCCTGTCCGGTTAAAGTCAGCATTGAAAACCAGTCAGACTGTCTGCGTTATACAGGTATCCTGATCGAAGGTATCACTGTTCAGGACTCACCCCTCTGGCTCCAGCAAAGGTTGAAGGCAATCGGACAAAGATCCATCAACAACATTGTGGATATCACTAATTATATCCTGCATGATACCGGCCAGCCCCTGCATGCCTTTGATGCAGATAAAATTCTGGAAAATGTGGTAAGGATTAAAAACCTGCCTGCCGGCACCCTATTTACTGGTCTGGATGAAAAACAAAGAAAGCTTGATGCCACAGACCTGATGATCTGTGATGGCAACGACAATCCCATGTGTATGGGTGGCGTTTTTGGCGGTAATGAGTCGGGCGTGACGTCAACAACAACCTGCATTTTTTTGGAGAGTGCCTGGTTTCACCCCGTCAATATCAGAAAAAGTTCATTCAGGCATCAACTCAGAACAGATGCTGCCATGCATTTTGAAAAAAGTGTTGACATTGGCAATACGCTCCATGTCCTTAAACAGGCCGCATCTCTGATTGTTGATCTGGCTGGCGGCAACATCAATACCGATCCTGCAGATATTTATCCTGTTGCCAAAGAGCAGGCAAGCATCAGACTCCGTTTCGATTATGTGCAAAAAATGAGTGGCAAAGTGTATCCACCGGAGACCATCGTAAGTATCCTCAGTGGCATGGGCTTTGAAATAACTGCATCAGACGAAAATGCCATCACAGTGCTTACTCCTTCCCACAAAACTGATGTGAGCATACCCGCAGATCTTGTTGAAGAGATCATGCGCATTGATGGCTTTGACAATATTGCCATACCACAAAGTATTACCATATCTCCTGCAGTTTCATCCGGAAACCCGGATTACCCGATGCGGGAAAAATTGTCTGGGGCCTTGGCAGGACTTGGATTCAACGAAATGCTGAACAACTCCATCACGCACAGTGCCAATTATACTGAAGCAGAACTTGAAAAGTCTGTCAGAATGCTGAATAACCTGAGTTCAGAATTGGATACACTCAGGCTGACCATGCTCGAAACGGGTTTGCAGACAATGGCCAGAAACCTGAACCACCGGAATGATAACCTGAAGCTTTTTGAATTCGGAAAGACTTACCTGAAAAGTGGTGAAAAATATTTTGAAGAAGATCACCTTGCCCTTTTCAGCTCAGGAAAAATTTCAGGGAAATCATGGAATAGTCCTGAAGCCCAGGCAGACCTCTTTTACCTAAAAGGCGTGCTGCAAAGTCTGGCGAAACTATCAGGCATCACTGACCTCAGGTTCACAGAAACCACTGCAGAAAGATTTGAATACGCATTAACTGGTAATGCAGGAAAAACGAAGGTGCTTGTAATCGGAAAACCTTCACAGGAAACATTGAAAAAGTTCGATATCAGAAATCCGGTCTGGTATGCAGACATCAACTGGCAGTTATGGCTTAAGGCAGCAGCATCCAATGCAATCAGATACAGGGAGATACCCAGGTTCCCTGCTGTTACCAGGGATCTTTCTTTTGTTTCAGACAAACAGCTAACCTATGCCCAGCTGGAAAAAACAATCAAAAACCTCAAAATCGGACTCCTCAAAGATTTCAGCATTTTCGACATCTTCACCAGTGAAAAACTGGGTAAAGACAGACAATCCATTGCCATGAATTTTACCTTTCAGGATGAAACTAAAACACTGAAAGACACAGAGGTTGATGAAATGATGAGGCAGATTAACGCTGGAATCAGTAATCAGCATGGTGCTGAGATAAGAAAATGAAATGGCTGGACACATTGACCATATCAGAAGAATAGAAGAAAAAGCCGCTATCCTTGCAAGCAGGATGAAAGTGCAGAGCAAGGAATCTGAAAAACTAAAAAAAGAACTTGGTATACTTAAAAAAGAAAATGAAGCATTAAAAAAACAAAATGAACAGCTGATGCTTCAAATCGCACTTGTAAAGTCTGAGGGAGATGATAACAATCCAAAAAAAGACAACAGCGTACTGGTCAAAAAACTTAATGACTATATCCGGGAAATAGACAGGTGTATTGCACTATTGGGAGAAAACGACTAAACACGCTTAACGGTCTTCAGTTCAACAACATCCCCCCCCTGGGAACACTCCAGGGTATAGACACCATAGGGCAAGTCATTGAGACCTTCCCAGCGGACTGAAGAAATGCCTGGCTTGATTTTTTTTTCAGTAACACAACAAATTTTGCCATCTTCACCTCGAAGGGCAAAGTTCAGCACCGAAGTACCAACCTGTTCAAATTCAATTGTCAGGTTATCAATGAAACTAAAAGTGGTAGTTCTGGCTTGCATAGTGATATTTTTTATATCACAGAGACGGAAAGCTAATTTAGTGCATAAATTGTGGAAAAACAAAATAAATTTTAAAAATGTCCGATTTACTCGCCGTCAACCTACTCGTAGCTGACAGAACGTACAGAATTCGCCTGAAAGTTGAGGATGAAGAAGTTGTGAGAAAAACAGCCAAGAAACTCAACGAACAAATCGCTCAATTCAAATCGCAATATGCAGGAAAAGATATGCAAGACTATATGGCAATGGTCTTATTGTCTTATGTAACAGACACACAATCGGCAGCACCTGCCCTGGATGATAGAGAATTGACATTAAGCCTCGTTAGACTTGAAAGTCAGCTTGACAGTGCGCTAGAAGACACAGGAAGCCTCTGAAAATAACAATTGCCTAATTTTTGCTAACTTTACCTGCTATTGCCCCACATGAAATTTATTTCGAAGGGATTGATTATGAAACAGCAAAAACAAAACATTCATGGAATCGCAACTCATTATACCCATCATCACCGGGATTCTAGCCGCATTGGCTGGTCTTGGTCTGGGTAAGACCATCTTTGCCAAAGACACTAAAAATAAGGTAGAAGAAGCAAGAAAGCAGGCGGAAAACATTCTTTCAGATGCACAGTTCAAAGCAGAAAACCTCAAAAAAGAACGCCTGCTTGAAGCAAAGGAAAAGTTTGTTCAGTTAAAGGCAGATCACGACAAGGAACTTCTGGAAAAGAACAGAAAAATCAACGATGCTGAAAACAGGATCAAACAAAAGGAACAATCCATTAACCAGAAAATGGAGAACCTTGAAAAGCAGGTCAAGGAAAATGACACTATCAAGGAACACCTGAACAGACAAATTGAGATTGTTAACCAGAAAAGAACCGAACTGGAGAAACACCAGGAAGAGCATATCAGGAAACTAGAAAAGATTGCAGGCCTGAGTGCAGAAGAGGCAAAATCTCAGTTGATTGAGAGTCTGAAACAGGAAGCTCAAACCAGGGCACTTTCACTCCAGCAGGAAATAATTGAAGACGCCAGGCAAAAAGCCAATAAGGAAGCCCGAAAAATCATCATCCAAAGCATTCAGCGCACGGCTGCAGAGCAGACCATCGAAAATACCATTACAGTATTCCAGCTTGAAAGCGACGAAATCAAGGGTCAGATCATCGGAAGAGAAGGAAGAAATATCAGAGCCATCGAAGCAGCTACTGGTGTAGACCTTGTAGTTGATGATACTCCTGAAGCAATTGTGTTGTCATCTTTTGATCCGCTCAGGAGGGAAATCGCCCGCCTCGCCTTACAACGTTTGGTAAGCGATGGAAGAATCCACCCTGCTAGAATTGAAGAAGTAGTTGAGAAGACAAGAAAAATGCTGGAAGAGCAGGTGATGGAAATAGGTGAGAGAACCATCATTGAACTCGGTATTCATGGCTTACACAAAGAATTAGTACGTGTAGTTGGTAAGATGAGGTTCCGTTCATCATACGGACAAAACTTGCTTATGCACAGCCGTGAAGTAGCTAACCTCTGTGGTATCATGGCAGCAGAACTCGGCATGAACCCCAAACTGGCAAAACGTGCAGGTCTTTTACATGACATAGGAAAAGTTCCGGATGAAGAAACCGAGCTGAGCCATGCATTGCTTGGAGGTAAACTGGCTGAAAAATATGGTGAAAATCCTGCCGTTGTGAACGCCATTGCAGCCCACCACGATGAAACAGAAATGCAGTATGTTATTTCCCCTATCATCCAGGCTTGTGATGCCATAAGCGGCGCAAGACCAGGAGCCAGGAGAGAAATCATGCAACAGTATATCCAGCGTATCAAAGACCTGGAAAACCTCGCACTCACCTATACCGGTGTAGAAAAAGCTTACGCCATTCAGGCAGGAAGAGAACTAAGGGTTATTGTGGAAGCAGACAAGGTTAGTGACGGCGACAGCGAAAAACTGAGCTTTGAAATGGCCCAGAAAATACAGACAGAAATGACCTATCCCGGACAAATCAGGGTAACTGTAATCCGTGAAAAACGTACTGTCAATGTTGCCAGATAAGCATATTATAAGGTTTTATTGAAATAGATTTTGTTTTAACAAGGGCATTGATTACCTTTGCCCCCCAAATCGAACAGATTATGAATCAGGCTATCGCATTCGTACATGAGCAGTTGACAAAAGTCGGCAACCTACCTAACTTCAAAGCTGGTGATAACATCACTGTTAATTATAAAATCATTGAAGGTAACAAAGAAAGAATCCAGAGCTTCAAAGGCGATGTAATTAAGCGTCAGGGACAAGGTGCCACTGCTACCTTTACTGTAAGAAAAGTTTCTGATGGTATCGGCGTAGAACGTACTTTCCCGATTGCCTCACCTAACATTGATTCAGTAACCCTGAACAAAACAGGTAAAGTTCGCCGTGCTAAACTCTTCTTCCTGAGAGAAAGAAGTGGTAAAAGCGCAAGGATTAAAGAAAAAAGAATCAGGTAATTTATTACATATAAGTTTGTTAATCCCGCCTTCGTGCGGGATTTTTTATGTCAATGATTACCGGTTGCGATAAAAATTCATTAAATTTGTTATCTATCAAAAAATACAGATATGTTATCCAATAGCACGTTTTTGCTGGCAATGCCTGGTGGTTCAGAATGGATCTT
>CAMAXV010000007.1 GCA_945862385.1 Chitinophaga pinensis | reverse complement strand
CCTTGTGAACCCGCTGGGACTCGAACCCAGGGCCCTCCCGACTAAAGTCGGGATGCTCTACCAAAGAAAGGATTCAAAAAAACTCCAAAAAAAGGGCCTCCTTTTTGGGAAGCCCTTGTGAACCCGCTGGGACTCGAACCCAGGGCCCTCCCGACTAAAGTCGGGATGCTCTACCAAAGAAAGGATTCAAAAAAACTCCAAAAAAAGGGCCTCCTTTTTGGGAAGCCCTTGTGAACCCGCTGGGACTCGAACCCAGGGCCCATACATTAAAAGTGTATTGCTCTACCAACTGAGCTACGAGTTCAACCCTCTCCGTAATCGGGAGTGCAAAAATAATGGGTTTTTTATTTCCAACAAAATCAATTTAAAAACTACTTTTGTTTTCTATTAAAAAAGTGGATTTATGACATTTAACAGGATCAACAACATCGTTGGATGGATAGTGACATTTATCGCCTGCTCTGTCTATATCATGACAGCAGAAGCAGGTGGCAGTTTGTGGGATTGCGGTGAGTTCATCAGCTCATGCTTTAAACTTCAAATCCCGCATCCCCCGGGAGCTCCCCTATTTGTAATTATCGGTAGAATCTTTATCATCGTTTTTGGTGACGACCCACTTACAGCCGCTAAAGCAGTCAATGTAATGAGTGCACTGGCAAGCGGATTTACAATTCTTTTCTTATTCTGGACCATCACACACTTTGCCAGAAAAATAATTCAACAGGGACAACAGATCCTTTCTGGTAACCAGATTTTCACCATCATGGCAGCCGGCGTAGTTGGTGCGCTCGCCTATACTTTTAGCGACAGCTTCTGGTATAGTGCAGTTGAAGGTGAAGTTTATGCATTGTCTTCTTTCTTTACAGCACTTGTTTTCTGGATGATGCTGAAATGGGAGCATAACGCAGACCAACCTGGTGCTGACAAATGGATTATCCTCATCTTCTTTATGATGGGACTTTCCATTGGTGTTCACCTCCTGAACCTGCTTACAATCCCCGCTATTGTAATGATCTATTATTACAAGCGTTATACTGTTACTACCAAAGGAACCATCTGGGCTTTTATTATTGGTTGTATTATTACTGGTGTTGCACAAAAAGCCGTTATTCAATATACCATCAAGGCAGCAGGAAGATTTGATGTTTTCTTCGTCAATTCACTCAACCTCCCCTTCTTCTCAGGTTTCATTTTCTTCTTTGTGTTGCTGGCGATTGTAATTTTCCTGGCATTCAGGTATGCCAACAATCCCAATTCAAAACTGAATCCACATTTCCTGAAACTCACACTCTGGAGTTTCACTTTTATGCTCCTTGGCTACTCAACCTACATCACTACCATGATCAGGTCTGCCGCCAATCCGGCTGTCGACATGTATAACGTAGACAACCCAATGAGTCTTGAGGGCTATCTGGGCCGTGAGCAATATGGTGATTTTCCACTTTTGTACGGACAGGTTTTCACCGCCAAGCCCATAGACTACAAGGAAGGTGAAATGAAATATACAAAAGGAAAAGACAAATACCTTGAACTCGGACGTTCACAAGCTCCAGTTTACGACGCAGCTGATAAAATGTTCCTGCCACGCGTTTGGGACGCCAGCAATGATCAGGGTCATGCTACATTTTACCAGCGCTGGCTCAACCTGGAGGATGGAGAAGCTCCAACAATGGCTGATAACATCAGCTGGGCAATGAGCTACCAAATTGGCTGGATGTACCTCCGCTACTTTGGCTGGAATTTTGTCGGTAAACAAAACGATGTGCAGGGTTTTGGCAACAAACGTGATGGCAATACCCTAATCGGAATAAGTGCAGTTGATAATGCCCTCCTGGGTGATCAAAGTAAACTGCCTGAAACACTGAGAAACAACAAGGCAAACAACAAATTATTTGCATTGCCTTTCATCCTTGGTATTCTGGGTATCATGTACCAGTATAAGCAAGACAGAAAAGGTTCCTTTGTTTCCTTCCTGTTATTTTTCTTTACGGGTCTTGCCATTGTCTTTTACCTCAACCAGGCAGGCAACCAGCCACGTGAGCGTGATTATGCCTATGTGGGATCCTTCTATGCTTTTGCCATCTGGATAGGACTTGGGGTACTCCAGGTGAAAGACTGGATGGCCAAGTTCACAGGCCAATCTATCGCCAATGGTGCAGCTGCACTGATTTGTATGCTGGCAGTGCCAGTACTGATGGCGGCTGAGGAATGGGACGATCATGACAGGAGTAAGAAACAACTGGCAAGGGATCTTGCCAAAAATTACCTCGAAAGCTGTGCACCTAATGCTATACTTTTCTCTTTCGGCGATAACGATACTTACCCACTCTGGTATGCACAGGAAGTTGAAGGTATCAGAAAAGACGTACGGGTAATCAACTATTCCCTGCTTGGTATCGACTGGTACATCAACCAAATGAGATATAAAGTCAATGAAAGTGCCCCTATTGATGTGATCTGGAGTCAGGAACAAATCGAAGGAGGCAAACGTGACTATGTCCGCTTCTTTGAAAGAGCAGGTATAACTGACCAGAACAGGTATGTTGACCTATACAGCCTGATGCATGATTTCATAGGCAGCGATGAACAGTCTGCACAGGTTCAGATGCAGGATGGCAGTTTTATGAACTACCTGCCTGTTAAAAAAGTAAGTGTACCGGTAGACACTGCGCTTGTAAGGAAAAACGGAACAGTTGAACCTGGCGACCAGGTTTCTACGGAAATCCGTTTTGAAATTCCTAAAGATATCCTACTGAAAAATGACATGGCTGTATTGAACATTATTGCTGCAAACAAATGGGGCAGACCGATTTATTTCACCTCTCCATTCGGCGAACTGGGCTTCACCAAACACCTCAGGGCAGAAGGACAATGTTTCAGACTTGTTCCTGTTGAAGGACAGAACATGCACAACAGCAGAGCTTCTTATGAGGCCATTAAAAATAAGTTTGCTTATGGCAGTGTCAATATCCCAGGCGTCTATTTTGATGAAGAGAACAGAAGACACCTCATTGGAATCAGACAAACATTTGCGGAAGCAGCCAATCAACTTGCGCTGGAAGGTGATACAGCAAAAGCAAAAGAGTTGCTGAACCTTGCAGACAAAAACATGCTTTCAGAAAACTTCCCATACGCCATGGTAAGCAGACAAAACCAGCACAATACCGCAACAGTCCAGTTCCTTGAAGCTGCCTACAAAGCGGGGGATAAAAAACTGGCAGAAAAGGTTAGTGCAGCGCTGAAAAAAGATATTGAAGAGCAGCTTGCCTACTATGCTTACCTTGGTAAGATGTCAGTTGCAGAATTGGCACAAGGTGTGCAGGATATTATGTCTAATAAGGCAGACAACCTATCCAATGAACAAAGGCAGATGTTCCTTGAAATCCGTCAGGCAATCATCATTCAGGAATATATGCGCGGCCTGGATGCGATGAACAAATAATCCAGAATTAAGACATAAAAAAGGGTGTACCAAACTGAAAATGGTACACCCTTTTTTTTATTCACATGAATTTTACTCGGATTCTTCTGCGGTAAACATGCTACCCATCAGGTCACGGAACTCAACCTTTTCAACCAATATCTTCTTACTGATCAGTGAATATGCACTCAATCCGTATAAAACCAGTTCCATCAGAAGTCCCTTATGCTTACCCGAGGCTTTGGGGTAATGTTCAAGCACCAGCTCAGACAATCCATCAACAGTCTGCAACAATTTAACGCGCTCACTGTCTTTCAGGTGTAAAAGCATGTCAACCCTGTTTCCAAGGTCAAACCATTGGGTTATATTGCGATAAGGACTTTGAACGGGTGCATCCTTGCTTCTTTTTTTTCTGAATCCTTCCGGATCAGGGAAATACTGCACAAAAACACTACGTATCGAACGCTCAAGCAGGTTTACGCTAACCTGGTACGGACCTTCCTGCTCCCCTTCATAAACCAGTTCAATCTTGCCTGTGATTGCAGGAATGATGCCTTGCAGGTCACTCATCCAGATCTGGGTACTCTTTTCTTTATTTATCAGTGCCCTGCGCTCTGCAGCACTATAGGCGTTTTCCAATGCAGCTATCGTGAGCCTTGCAGAAACACCACTTTTCTGGTCAACAAACTCACTGGACCTTGCTTCAAAAGCTATCTGCTCTATAATCCGTGCAATCAGGTCACTCTGATCCACCATTTTCTCCTGACTGTAATGAATGGCAGCTTCCTGGGCGGTGATGGTCAATGCAGACTCTATTGATTTGGGGTAATGAGTCAGAATCTGGCTTTCAATCCTGTCTTTAAGTGGTGTTACGATAGAGCCTCTGTTGGTATAGTCTTCAGGATTAGCCGTAAACACAAAAACTATATCCAGTGGCATGCGCAACTTAAATCCCCTGATCTGGATATCTCCTTCCTGCAGGATATTAAAAAGTGCAACCTGAATACGCGCCTGCAGGTCTGGCAGTTCATTGATCACAAAAATGCATCGGTTACTGCGGGGAATTATGCCATAATGGATAACCCGCTCATCAGAAAAATTCAATTTCAGGTTGGCCGCCTTAACGGGATCGATATCACCAATGAGGTCGGCAACTGACACATCAGGTGTGGCTAATTTTTCCCCATACCTTTCGCTGCGGTGCAACCATTCAATGGGGGTCTCATCCCCCATCGACTCAATTTGTTTTTTGCCATAACCTGAGATTGGAAGAAACGGATCATCATGGATATCACTGCCGGATATAAAAGGAATATATTCATCCAGCAAATCGGTCATCAGCCTTGCCATTCGCGTTTTTGCCTGCCCTCTTAAACCCAGAAACAACATGTTATGCCGGGAGAGAATAGCTCTTTCCGTATCAGGAATAACCGTATCCTCATAACCGATTATACCGGGGAATCTTTCTTCACCAGCCTGCATTTTCCGGATAAGATTTTCCCTCATTTCCTCTTTAATGCTCCTGGATTTATACCCGGAAGCTTTCAATTCACCCAGTGTAGATATCGTTGTCATAGTTGATTTTATACTTTTTCTAACCCTTGCCCATTATTATTCATATTCCCCTCCTGCCCAGACTTCGGCACACAAACTTGTGCTTCGTGCCTCGTGCCTTGTGCCTTGTGCCTCGTGCCTCGTGCCTCTAAATCACCTTCTTCTTCCCTTTCTCAAAATCATCAAAAACAAAACTTCCCAAGTCGTCAAGGGATGCGTAAAAGGCCTTCCCATTGTTACATTCTGTGAAAGCTCGAACAAAACTTTGCAGGTATGGGTCACTCGTAATCATGAAAGTGGTTATTTTAATTTTGAGTTTTTTGCACTGTGTAGCCAGATTGAGACACCTGCCTGTAATTTTACGGTCCAACCCAAATGCATTTTTGTAGTACTTCTTTCCCTCTTTCAGACAGGTTGGCTTCCCGTCTGTTATCATGAAAATTTGCTTATTGGCATTTTTTCTCCTGCGTAGGATATCCATGGCCAGTTCAAGTCCCGCTACCGTATTGGTATGATAAGGTCCAACCTGCAAGTATGGAAGGTCTTTGACTTCGATTGGCCATGCGTCATTGCCAAAAACCACAATGTCAAGGGTATCTTTGGGGTATTTGGTTTTGATTAACTCACTCAGGGCCATGGCTACTTTTTTGGCTGGGGTAATCCTGTCTTCCCCGTAAAGAATCATAGAATGGGAAATATCAATCATCAAAACAGTGGAAGTCTGTGTTTTGAAATCATTTTCCCTAATTTCAAGATCTTCTTCACGGAGGCTGAATGAATCTATGCCGCCACTGATCTGGGAATTGCGGATGGAGCTGACAAAGTCAATTTGATCTAGTACGTCTCCAAACTGGAAGGGACGTGATTCGGAGTTAGCCTCATCTCCCTGGCCGCTTCTGTAAGTTGTATGATTCCCTTTTCTGGATTTTTTCAGTCTCCCAAAAATCTCATCCAGAGAACGTTTACGGATGCCCTGTTCCGTTTTCGGGGTAATTTTGATTTCACCCTTTTGATTGTCTTCATCAATATAACCTTTCTGTTTCAGGTCGTCTATGAAGTCACCAATCCCATATTGCGGGGTACTGAAATTGTATTCCTTATCCAACTGCGTCAGCCAGCTCAGGGCCTCAGCTGCATCACCATTGGTATAATTAAGCAATTGCATAAATGCATCAAACATCTTGTCGAAGCCTGAGCCACCCGGATTACCCGGAATAAATTTTGAGAAACTATAGCCCTTCATGGGGTAATTGTGGATGTTTGGTGAAGTTAAGCCAAAGTTGATAACACCCGAAAGCGGATGTGGTTGTGAGAACGTTAAATTATATTGACCTCGGGTATCAGCGTTACACCAAATTTTGTCTGAACCGATTCCTGAATCCTCATGGCCAGGTCAACAATATTTTTCCCGGATGCACTTCCGTGATTAACCAATACCAGTGCCTGACGGGCATGACAGCCGGCATCACCTTCACGGAATCCTTTCCAGCCGCATTGTTCAATTAACCAACCGGCAGCCAGCTTAAACCCACCTGGTGCGGGAAACGCGATAATTTCAGGATGCAGCTCTTTCAACTCTTCAAAAAAAACGGCACTAACCGATGGATTTTTAAAAAAACTTCCTGCATTCCCTAGCACTGCAGGATCAGGCAATTTAGCCCTTCTGATGGCCATTACGGCATCAGAAATATCCTTTATGGAAGGGGCTGCTATCTGATGTTCATTCAACCAGTCTAAAATTGCGCCATAGCCAAGTTGAAGCATGGGTGTTTTTAATAGTTTGAATGTAATCGACACAATGACCATTCTCCCTTTGAGCTGGTTTTTGAAAATACTCTGTCGGTATCCAAACTCACATTGTGCAGCACTGAATTCAATAAAACATTTTTCTGCTATATCCCATGCGCGCAGGGAAAAAAAAGTGTCTTTCAACTCAACGCCATATGCGCCAATATTCTGGACGGGCGCAGCCCCAACTGTTCCTGGGATGAGTGACAGGTTTTCAAGACCACCCCAACCGTTATCCACACAATGCATAACGAAGTGATGCCAGTTGACACCGGCTCCGGCTTTGACAAGCACATAATCAGCTGTTTCCTCTACACAATCAATCCCTGTAATTTCATTGCGAATCACAAGTCCATTGAAATCTCTGGTAAACAGGATATTACTACCTCCACCCATAACCAATATGGGTCTGTTTTCTCTGGCATATTCCTTGAAGATTTCCGGCAGTTCAGTTTCATTCCGTAGAGCGATAAATAATGCAGCTTTTACTGCGATGCCAAAACTATTCAATCCGGCCAGCGAAAAATCATGTTTAACATCCATAAACAGACCTTGCTTATGTTAGTAATCACCAGCCCATCTGCTCTCGCAACCCCGTGATATGCGCCACATGGTGCTTTCCATGCCAGGAATAGATTGCCAGGAGTTCCCACAGACTCATCTCCCGTTTTTGTTCGGGATGGAAGACTGTGCGCTGCCAGTGACTATCTTCAAAGGATTTCAGCAATTCATACCAACGGAGGTGGAGGGAATGGAGCAGCGTAATGGATAAATTGATGGGCACACCAGTTACATCAGCTGTTTTACTCCAGGCCTCCTGGTTGTAAGGCTTGATAACCGGATTATCTTCCGTTAAGCCAAGTTTGAAGCGAATGTAGGCGTTCATATGCGAATCTGCCACATGGTGAACGATTTCATTGATCGTCCAGCCGCCTTCCCTGTAAGGTACATGCAACTGATCATCATTCAGGTTAAGGACTGCGTATTCCAGCATTCGCGGCAGAAACAAGATGTCAGACAGTCTTGCATCCTTTTCGTTTTCAGAATAAGCCGGAACTACATATCTCCCGATGGGATATCTGATGTCCATTGTATTTAATTTTTAACAATATCAAGTAATTCAACTTCAAATATCAGCAATGACCCGCCTGGAATATCAGCTCCTGCACCTTGCTCGCCATATCCTAATTGATAAGGAATATAGAACTTGAATTTTGATCCTACGGGCATAAGCTGCACACCTTCTGTCCAACCCCTGATTACACCGTTCAACTGAAACTGAGCAGGCTCTCCCCTGTCTCTTGAACTGTCAAATTTCTTACCGTTCAGCAGAAATCCTTCGTAATGGACTTTTACAAAATTGGTATCGGCAGGTTTCGGACCAGTGCCCAGCTGGAGTATTTCATATTGCAAACCGCTTGCTGTCTGCACAACACCCTGTTTCTTAGCATTTTCACTCAAAAAATTGTTACAGGCCTCAATATTGGGTAATATTTTCTTTACAGACATTTTCTGCATCTGCGTGCGGACGATAGCATCAGCCTGTTCTGGAGTAAAAAGTGTATTCCCCTTCATAACATCAGCAAAACCCTGAGAAAGCGAGGTGGGGTTTACCATTTCAACACCCTGTGACTTGAAAAAATTACCATCCAGCATACCGATAGCATAACTCATGGAATCTGCAGCATTTTTCAAAACAGGAGCAGTAGCTACAGGAGCAGTTTTTTTCAATGGCGGCTTAGAAGTAGGAGCAACAGGTTTGGCGACTGCTTTTGCAGGAGTAGCAGCAGTTGCTTTACTGGCAGGCTTAGGAGCAGGCTTGGTAACCGGTTTTGTTTGAGCCGCAATTGTCAAAACACAAGAGGCAAAAAATAAAATCAGCGTTGCTTTCTTCATGATCATTGTTTATTTATTTTTTAAGCATCAAACCCATTAGCAAAGCCTTGGGTTTTGAGGTTTTTTACTTTCTTTTCAACTTCTTTTCTCATACTTACTTTGTAAGCAACAAGTTTTTTCTCCAAAACCTTGCTGTTCATGGAAAGCATGGATACAGCCAGAATACCCGCATTTTTAGCCCCGTTGAGCGCAACTGTGGCAACGGGAATACCATTTGGCATCTGCAGGATAGAAAGTACAGAGTCCCACCCATCGATTGAATTGGAAGATTTTACAGGCACTCCGATAACAGGCAGGGTGGTTACAGATGCTACCATTCCAGGAAGGTGAGCGGCACCGCCTGCTCCCGCAATAATGACTTTAATACCTCTTTTCAATGCGGTTGAAGCAAACTTCATCAACCTGTCCGGCGTTCTGTGAGCAGAAACGACAGTCAGTTCAAAAGAAACTCCCATCGCCGTTAAAAATTCGGCAGCTGGCTTCATAACTGGCAGATCACTGTCGCTGCCCATGATGATACTCACTAAGGGTTTTTTGATTACAGATCTGGTTTTTACAGGCATTTCGATTTATTATATTATTTCATTGCCGATGATGGCGAAGGTTTTTTTGATGTGGGAAGCTTTTTCAAGCATCTCCGGTGTATCAGGCCCCACAATGGTGGCATGCCCCATCTTCCTACCCGGTTTGGTTTCTCTTTTGCCGTAAAGGTGAAGAAAAACATCCGGCATGGCAAGCACTTTATCCAGGTTCTCTTCCACAGCCAACCCTTTGTAACCTGGAGCGCCAAGAATATTGAGCATTACCGAAGGCATGATCATTCCTGTATTTCCCAGTGGATAACCCAGGATAATTCTCCAAAGCATGTCAAACTGTGAGCTGTAATGTGCTTCAATGGTATGGTGACCGGAGTTGTGCACACGGGGAGCAGTTTCATTAACCCATACATCACCAGCCTTGTCAACAAACATCTCAACGGCAAAGAGTCCGGCTGATTTAAAATTCGTAGCCACCCTCATGGCTAATGCCACAGCATTTTCAGCAGCAGTGTCGGCTATTGCTGCAGGACAAACCTGCAGATCTAGCAGGTTGAGTTCAGGATCGAAAATCATTTCTACAGGAGGATAGGCAATCTGCTGACCATCTGCGCCAACAGCAATGGTTACAGCTATTTCCTTGTCGATTTCAATCATTTTTTCAAGGACAGCCGGGGCATCAAATCCTTTTTGCAGGTCTGTAAGCGTTCTAAGGACCTGAACCCCCTTCCCATCATATCCACCAGTTGCCAATTTTTGAACAGCAGGCAGAAAATGGGTATGACTTTCAATTTCGGCGAGCGTATTGGTGATAAGGTAATCAGCAGTTTTTATGCCATGTGCCGTGTAATACTGTTTCTGGGTGATTTTATTTTTGATGGTTTGCAGGGCATCCGGATGTGGGATTACATTTACACCCAACTCAACCAATGCATACAAGGCCTCAATATTCACATTTTCTATTTCAATGGTCAATGCGTCCATTGTGCTTCCAAAAGATACCACATCATCATAATTTCGGATATCCCCCAGTTTGAAATTTGAGGTGAGCATTGCAGCCGGGCATTCTGGATCACTTTCCATCACATGAACTTCAACCTGATAATTAGCAGATGCCTGCAGCAGCATCCTGCCTAATTGTCCACCCCCAAGTATACCCACTTTAACCATAAAGCTTGCTAATTTTATTACCTGAAGTACAAATATCCTGAACTTATTTGTAATATTGAGACCTTTATAAACTGAATTAAAATCCATTGAAAAATAAGGGCTCAAAATTTGTAAAAATGCGTTTCTTCCTGTTGGTCTTGGTTTGCTCAGCACAGTTGGTAAAGGCACAACAATCTTTTGTCAGCTACCAGAAAAACTTTGTGCGCGTAGCGAAGGCATTTGAAAACAGGGAAGATGAACTCAAAAAACAGTTTGCAGCTAAAAACCTGATTTGGCCTGCAAAAAGTATGTACCTGCGGTCATTTAAATACAACAGCAACCTGGAAGTGTGGGTGAGGCAAAACATGCAGGATACATTCACGCATTTCAAAACATACCGCATTTGCGCATTGGCAGGAACCATGGGACCAAAGCGTATGGAAGGTGACTATCAGGTTCCTGAAGGAATCTACTACATCAATGAATTTAACGCAAACAGCACGTATCACCTTTCATTAGGGCTCAACTACCCTAATCCTTCAGACAGGATTTTATCAGATTCTGTGAGACCAGGCAGTGAGATATATATTCACGGAAGCTGTGTTACCGTAGGATGTATTCCCATAACTGATCCCCAGATTGAAGAGCTGTATGTGTTATCTTCACATGCAAGGGCTGCGGGACAGGAATTCATCCCTGTGCATATTTTCCCGGCTCGCTTCAAAGAAACACGCAGTGCCGAATACCTAGAAAAAGTTTTTGAATCAGACCCAACCCTGAAACCTTTTGAACACAACCTGCGCAAGGCCTATGACATTTTTGAAAACACCAAAAAAATACCCGTAGTAGCCATTACCCCAAAAGGAGATTATGTTTTCTATTGAGAGAACAGCACCTTTTATTTAATACCTTTGTTTAACAACATGACACAAGAAAACCACTCCTGCATAATCAGGGTTTCCAATCTGAAAAAGTCTTACGGCAGTTTCGAAGCTGTTAAAGGTATTTCTTTTGAAGTGCAGGAAGGTGAAATATTTGGATTATTGGGCCCCAACGGTGCTGGCAAATCCACAACACTCGAAATCATGGAAACCCTCCGCAGCAAGACTTCCGGAGAAGTAACCATAGCCGGATTAAACCTGGATAAACAACAGGATGCCATCAAGCAAATCATTGGCGTGCAATTGCAGACATCCGGATTTTATCCTGGTCTCAAACTTATAGAACTGATTAAACTTTTTGGCGGGCTATACAACAGGGATATCAATCCAATGGAATTACTTGCTAAGGTAAACCTGGAAGACAAAGCCAAATCATTGTACAAGTCTCTCAGCGGCGGACAAAAACAACGTTTTTCAATTGCCACAACCCTTATCAACAATCCAAAGATTATATTTCTTGATGAACCTACCACTGGATTAGACCCTCAGGCCAGAAGAAACCTGTGGGAGCTTATCAGGGAAATTCGTTCACAGGGCACCACCATTATTATCACTACCCATTATATGGATGAGGCAGAATTCTTGTGTGACCGTGTTGCAATCATGGATGCCGGTAAAATCATAGCACTTGATCAACCGGGCAACCTCATCGACCAACTCATCAGTTCTGGTTTTGAAAAAGAAAAAGCTTCAAAAAGTGCCAACCTTGAGGATGTATTTATTCACCTGACAGGACATGTATTGCGGGAAGAGGCTTGATCAGCCTGAAAGGAAGCCTTGTAAAAAAATCCAATTTTATGACAGCAGCCGAATTAGCAAAATATATAGATCATTCCATTTTGCATCCCACCATGACTGATGCAGACCTGGAAGAGGGATGCAGAATAGCCATTGCCTATGGCACAGCTACTGTTTGCATCAAACCTTATGCTGTTGCGAGAGCAGCTTCGCTGCTGGATGGAACTGGAGTTGGCGTTTGTACAGTCATTGGTTTCCCCCATGGAAGTAATACAACAGACCTTAAGGTAATTGAAACCATTGAAGCCTGTAGAAATGGTGCTACTGAAATAGATATGGTTGTAAATATTGGAAAAGTGTTGGAGGAAGACTGGACTTACGTAGAAAATGAGATAGAACAGATCATGCATTCCGCTCTGCAGCACAATGCCATATTAAAAGTAATCTTTGAAAACGACTACCTTGAAGATAAACACAAAATTAAGCTCTGCGAAATTTGCTCTAAACTTCATGTAGCCTTTGTAAAAACATCAACAGGTTATGGCTATGTGAAACAAGACAATGGTTTTTTTCAGACAAAAGGAGCAACACTCCATGATCTCCAACTAATGCGAGCCCATTGCAGTGCTGATGTTCAGGTAAAAGCTGCCGGAGGTATTCGTACGTTAAAGGACTCGCTCGCAGCTATTGAGGCTGGTGCAACAAGGATAGGAGCAACCGCTACAGTATCGATCATTGATGCCTTGGCAGATGGATCCGATAATTTCAACACTGATTTCCCTTCAGGCGATAAAGGAGCATATTAAGCTTTCAAGGTTTCTCAGAATAATCATAGAATAATCAGCATCCCAAATTTATGCTCAAGTGCCAATGAGTGATTCAGAATGGCACTGATAAAGTCCTGTCCATAGCGGGCATAATAAGGCATAAAATTTTCAACCCGCTCCTGCAGGTTATGATTGGGAAAAAGGTCTTCGCGGAGTTTCCAGATTCGCTGCAATCCTGTTGCCTGCTTTTTACGTTCAGCTTTGAGCATTTTTTTCTCGAGCGATTCCAGCTTTTTCAAATGGAAAATTTCCAGGGCATGAACATGCTGAGTCAATGTTTTATCAACATCTCCTGCCCTCTTTTTAAGCTGTGCAAACAAGAGCCGACTTTCTTTCTCCTCGTTTTGCAGGTTAATCGTTGAACCAGACCATCGCTGGACCATTTCATTGGCCAGGGTAGTTTCCTCCTTGAATAAATCTGCATCACTGATTTCCAGCTCATTCATTTTGTGTGCGAGGTTTGCATCCATAATGGTGAAACTGTTACGCAATGAAAGAACAGGAAATGGCGTATGATAATAGGAAAACAAGTCTTTCAGTTGCATCCAGTATGCCACTTCAGAACCGCCACCAACAAAAATGATATTAGGAAGAATCGTTTCCTGGTAGAGACCACGCAGGATTACGTTTGGACTGAACCTTCCCGGATGAGCGTCTAACTCTGCCAGGATCTCTGATTCACTGAAACGGATTACGGTGCCATCTACGGCATACTGATTTCCCCTTTTATCAATTCTGTTACGGATACCCTCCCTCAGATAAAAAAGATTTACAGGCCTTGGATTAACCTGGAGTTTATAAATTGATTCGAGGCGTTTTCCAGTTTCTCCAACTATCTTTTCCGCAACCTGATCAAGCAGGTCGTCTCGCATCACTTTACGATATGCTGCTTTGAGCGATGCCTTGTCTGGTTGTAAAACAAGCAATCCCTCTTCCCGGAACAGGCTATTCAATAAAGTAAATATACCCTCTGCCATCGTACGACCATTGCTGTAAGCTTTCTTCAGCATGGTGATGAGTGCTGGCGCCTGAGGCAAATGTCCCAACTCCGTTTCAATGGTCTTAATTAGTTCAGAAACACCCTTATCAGCTTGCATCCTGCCAACAGCACCGGTCTGACTGGTTTCCCACCGAAATGCTTTGCCATTGATCCTAAACTTGGAAAGTTCATCCAGGTCATTGTCTTCACTTCCTATATAAAAAACGGGCACAAAATCATACTGGGGCAGTTCAGCCTTTAGCTTTCTGGATAATGCAATTGTATGTGCTGTCTTGTAAATGAAATAAAGGTATCCGGTAAAAATATTGGGCTGGTGTGCGGTACAGATGGTGAAAGTATTTTCAGACCCCAGCAATACCATATTACTGGATTGACGCGCAGAAGGATCTTCCGCCTCATAGCTCTCTTCAAATGCAGCCTGAATGAGCTTTCTGTCAGTCTTAAAAAGTTTTCTGGCAGCGATAGCGCTCTTTACACCTTCCAAATCAGGCTGATGGGCTGCAAATTCATGTATAAAACTTTCACCCTGAAGATAATCGCTTATTAACCTGGAAAACATTCCGGTTTGTTCGTATTCAATATATCTGCAAGAAGTTTCCATGTTATGAGAAAGTCGTTGAGCGTTGAAAGTTTAGTGATTAAAGTTGTGCCTAGTGCCTTTTACCCAACCACTTCTCCCTCCAGGTCGTAGTCATAGGCTTTGGTTATGCGGACATTAACAAAATCACCGGGTTTTAGTTTTTTATCAGCAATAATGATCACTTCATTATCTACTTCAACACTGTCAAATTCTGTTCGACCGATATACCTGCCCGCTTCTTTCTTATCTACTATAACTTTAAGAACCTGTCCAAGTTTTTCCTGATTTTTCTCAAGGCTTATGTCTTGCTGAAAGGCAATAATTTCCTGAGCCCGTTCTTCTTTCTCTTCTGGGGAAAGTGAGTCGTTCAGGGTATGAGCAGAGGTGTCTTCTTCGTGTGAATAGGTAAACACACCTACCCTGTCAAACTTTATTTCAGAAAGAAAATCCTTTACTTCTTCCACATCGTCTCTTGTTTCCCCTGGAAAACCTGCAATAAGGGTTGTCCGCAAGCAAATTTCCGGTATCCTCGCTCTGATTTCATGAATCAGTTCGGTCATTTCCTTTCTGGTTATCTGCCTTTTCATGGCATCCAGCATGTGGTCTGAAGCATGCTGCAATGGCATATCCAGGTAGTTGCAGATTTTGGGTTCCTCCTTCATGACATCAATGATTTCAAGTGGAAACTTTGATGGATACGCATAATGCAACCTAATCCATTCCAAACCCTCTATCCTTGCCAGTTTGCGCAATAACTCTGGCAGCATGCGGGTTTTGTAAATATCGAGTCCGTAATAAGTAAGTTCCTGTGCTATAAGCATGATTTCCTTTACACCTGATTTTACAAGTTTCTCAGCTTCTGCAACCAGCTCCTCCATGGGCTTACTGCGGTGACCACCCCGCATGAGGGGAATTGCACAAAAAGAACAGGTTCTGTTACAGCCTTCACTGATCTTCATATACGCATAATGAGATGGCGTGCTGAGTAACCTTTCGCCAACCAGCTCAGATTTATAATCTGCATTGAGAACAGCAAGCAGTCCGGGCAATTCCATTGTACCAAAGTATGCATCTACTTCAGGAATTTCAGCCTCCAGGTTTTGTTTATACCTTTCGCTGAGGCAGCCGGTAACATACACTTTATCCAACTTTCCCTTTCTTTTCAGTTCAACCTGATCGAGAATGGTATTGACACTTTCTTCCTTTGCTTTGTCTATGAAACCACAAGTGTTGACAATCACGATATTGTGATCGAGCTTTTTATTTTCATGAACAACATCCATCTGATTAGCCAGAAGTTGTCCGCTCATGACCTCACTATCCACCATATTCTTGCTGCAACCAAGGGTAATGATGTTTATTTTGTCTTTTTTAATTGTTTTAGACTTCATTGATTCATTTTTTAAAGGCCTCCAATCCTTTCCAAGGAGGGGCGGATCATTTGAGTACAACGAACGTGAGACTGGTGGTAGTTTTGTTTATTTACTGAACAAACCTTCCACAAATGCTTTTTTGTCAAATACCATCAGGTCTTCTGCCTTTTCACCAACACCAATAAATTTCACCGGTATTTTAAACTGATTCGCGATAGCCAGTACGATTCCCCCTTTTGCGGTTCCATCGAGTTTTGTGATGGCGAGCGCAGACACATCTGTAGCAGCTGAAAAATGTCTTGCCTGCTCAATGGCATTCTGTCCGGTTGTTCCATCCAAAACCAGCAAGGTTTCGTGTGGCGCATCTGGAATAACTTTTTGAATAACCCTTCTAATTTTACTCAGTTCTTCCATCAGGTGCACTTTGTTATGCAACCTGCCTGCTGTGTCTATCAAAACAATATCAACCCCTTTTGCAACTGCACTGTTTACGGTATCAAAAGCTACAGATGCGGGATCACTACCCATTTCTTTTTTAACGATAGGGACACCTGCGCGTTCGCTCCAGATGGTTAACTGATCAACGGCAGCAGCCCTGAATGTATCTGCAGCGCCAAGCATCACTGATTTGCCGGCGTTTTTGAAATTGGTGGCAAGTTTACCGATCATAGTAGTTTTGCCAACGCCATTGACACCCACAACTAGTATAACAAAAGGCTTTTTCCCTTCTGGCAGCTGAAAATGCTTTAGCGTATCCTGATCGTCGTCTACCAAAATAGACATGACTTCATCAAGCAGGATGGCATTCAGCTCGCTAGTGCCCAGGTATTTATCACGTGCAACCCTAGACTGTATTTTTTCAATGATTTCCAGGGTGGTATCCACACCTACATCAGCTGTGATGAGTGCCTCCTCCAGCTGATCCAGCACTTCATCATCAACCTCTGATTTGCCGGCAATGGCCTTGGAAAGCTTTGAGAAAAAGCCCTCTCGGGTTCTTTCAAGCCCTTTATCAAGCTGCTCTTTTTCTTTTTTTCCAAATAATCTGTCAAAAAAACCCATAGACTCTGTTTTTGAGCATCATTAAACGCCCATTTTTTTAAAAACAAAAGCTGCTCCGCATTTCTTGCCGGAACAGCTCTTGATAAAGAATCTGAATATTTTTAATTTGCAAGGTATTCCTTGACCTTGTCCTTGTGTACAATAGCCTCTTTGAAGGTATATGCACCGGTTTTCGGACTTCTTACAGCCCTGATGACCTTGGTCCAGTTTTTCGCTTCAGCTGATGCTTTGGCGTCCTTGATTTTCGCGTTTTTGGAAGCTGCTTTTGCCATGATTATTTAATTTCCTTGTGAACTGTATATTTTTTCAGGATGGGGTTGTATTTCTTCAACTCCATACGCTCAGGCGTATTTTTCTTATTCTTGGTGGTGATGTAGCGACTTGTTCCAGCCATGCCAGTAGTCTTGTGCTCTGTGCACTCTAAAATCACCTGAACCCTGTTTCCTTTCTTAGCCATTGCTTTAGATTATAACGTTAATCAAATATTTACACCTTGTGAACGCAGCTCTTTCACTACAGTATACAATCCGTTTTTATTGATGGTGCGGATTGCTTCTGACGAAAGCTTTATTGTCACCCACCTGTCCTCTTCAGCCAGGAAGAACCGCTTAGTCTGCAGATTAGGCAGAAAACGACGCTTTGTCTTGATATTTGAATGGGAAACCTTGTTTCCGGTGATGGGTCGCTTTCCTGTTACCTGACATACTCGTGCCATAAACTCTATTTTTTAGGGACGGCAAAGATAATAATAAATCAATTATCGTCCAAATTAAATATCAATTGCTTCTCCATAAGCTGCAGCAACTGCTTCTTTAACAGCCTCACTCATGGTTGGGTGTGGGTGAATGGCATTGAGGATTTCATGCTGGGTTGTCTCCAGTTTCCTGGCTACAACAACTTCAGCGATCAGCTCTGTTACGCCTGCACCGATCATGTGTGCTCCAAGGAACTCACCATATTTGGCATCAAAAATGACTTTAACAAAGCCATCCGTATTGCCTGATGCGCTGGCTTTGCCACTGGCCATGAAAGGAAATTTGCCAACTTTAATTTCATATCCGGCTTCTTTGGCTGCCTTTTCTGTATACCCCACTGAAGCAATTTCCGGTGAACAATAAGTACACCCGGGAATGTTGTTGTAATCAATTGCATCTGGCTGGTGGTGGTGTTTTTTCTCGAGATAGGCAATAGCTTCTGCAGCATTGATCCCTTCTTTCCCGGCAACGTGGGCCAATGCCTGACCGGGTGAACAGTCGCCAATAGCATAAATACCTGCCACAGAAGTCTGCTGGGTTTTATCCACAACAATCCTTCCCTTCTCAATCCTTACACCATTTTCCTCGAGTCCAATATTTTCAATATTCGGCGCTATACCAACAGCACTCAGCACGATATCAGCTTCCAGAACTGACTCTCCTGAAGCATTTTTTACATGTGCCTTAACACCGGCACCTGCGGTATCAACCCTGGTGACTTCACTGGAAGTGAGCACTGCAATGCCTTTTTTCTTGAGTTGTTTCTCCAGCTCTTTGCTGATGTCTGCATCTTCTACAGGAACTATGCGATCCATAAATTCCACGATAGTCACTTTTGTACCCATAGCGTTATAGAAATCTGCAAATTCAACACCTATAGCACCACTTCCTACAACAACCATGGTCTTTGGCTGCTCGGGAAGCACCATAGCTTCTCGGTATCCAATGATTTTCTTACCATCCTGAGGCAGGTTAGGAAGCTGCCTGCTTCTAGCACCGGTTGCGATGATGATATACTTTCCTTCCACAACCTGTTTGGAACCATCCGCAGCGGTTACTTCGATTTTGCCCTTGGAAGCTATCCGTCCGTAGCCCATGATGACATCAATCTTATTTTTCTTCATCAGAAACTGAACACCCTTGCTCATCTTGTCTGCTACACCCCTGCTGCGTTTTACCACTGCAGAAAAGTCATGTTCAACACCGGTGGACTTAATCCCGTAATCTGCACTGTGCTTCAGGTAATCATAAACCTGTGCGCTTTTCAGCAGTGCTTTTGTTGGGATACAACCCCAGTTCAGACATACGCCTCCGAGGCTTTCCTTTTCAATGATGGCCACCTTAAAACCAAGCTGTGAGGCCCTGATTGCAGCGGGGTAACCACCCGGACCGCTTCCTAAAACGAGTACGTCGTATGCCATGACTGTTTGTTTTTTGGTTAATGGGTGCAAAATTAATGCATCCTTTTCATAAAATGCCAGAACTATTTGAAATGAATCAGGTACCTGCTGAATCTTTGTTCGGCTAGTGTACCAACCTGCTTACCTTGCCATTCCCCGGCCGTTATGGCATCACGGAAATGTATACCGCCATATAACCGAGAAATAGCAGCTTCTGCTGCTGCAGAACGAAACGAACTGAATGTTCTTACCGGCAAACCAAACTCAACTTCAGTATCGTCTGCGAAACTGAAATCTTCCCCAAAAATCCGGGTGAGTATAATGGCTGCAGTGTGTGAAGCAACGCTGTGGCCGGATACATATTCCGGAAAGGGGGGAGTTTGAAGGAGGGGCTTCCAGGATGGATCTATCGCTCGTTGTATGACTGTTTCTGGTCTGACCCTGTTGCTTCTGTATTTTTCATCCCAACAGGCTATAAATCCATCTGCAAGAGCTATGGCGGTAAGCGCATGGGCTAGCGCAGCTTCATTGATAGTCAGACCTGCATTTATCGCTGCGATGCCTGTAATGCCTATCCAGTGACCTCCTGGCGATATTTTTTTGAGTCCGAACTCAACATGACCGATTTGCTCAACGGCAAAAGGATTACAATCCCAGAAGCTGGCAATATTTCTTTGTTCGGAAGTGGATTTTTTACCCAAATTATATACTTCCGTTAACTGATTGAAAAAGGAGGAACCTTTGGCGAGGTTAAACTTTGCAGGAGCTGGAGGTTTGAACTGTTGAGCTGAGTCCAGCAAAAAAGTTCTGATGGTATTCCAGTGTGGCTCCACAGGAGACATGAAAACAGGCGGTGTAGGCTGCCAGTAAGCCTGTCCGGTCTTTGGTGTATACCTTGTGCGGTTATTCAATTGTCTGAAACCATCCGTTGCCGCAAAAGCTGTTACGTGCTTTACGATTTTGTCGGCTGCCGACTGTGATAACATCAATGCCGATTCTGGCAAGGAAGATTTTTTGTGGAGATTTATGACCGAGTCAATTTTCATTTTCAGCACAAATCCTGATGGAAGCATTCTTTGCGCCATCTTATAAACCACGAGCATCATGGTTAGTCCGGGCTCTGCACCAATCTTCTCTTGATCTTCCAGCACCGGAGGAGTAAACTTATGTATAGTGCCAGAGAGGCTTTTGTAGCTTGTATCAAATAATGCTGCAGATTCGTAGGCAGCAAGGTTGATGTAGGCATAATACCTGCTTGCAGCAACGGGAGAAGTCACATCGCTCACCATGACATCTGTGGCAGATTTCAATGCAGCCACATAGTCGCTTGCGCTGAATTTTTGCTGAGCATTAACCCATGAAGCAAAAAAGCATACTAAACTTAAAAAACATCGTTTCATCCCAGTCAAAAATTTATCAGTATTGATAAAAAACGGGGTCATCATTGTTGCGTCCAACCATCAGGATTTTTTTACCTCCCTGGCCGGGCAATACCAACAGATCCCTTACTGCTCCAGTAACCTGTAGTCCTGATTTAACCTGATCTACATACTGGAAGTTTCCCTTGCCATCCCCTGTTAACAAAACACCATAAGACGCATCCATTTTCCCGATTTTGATCCTGGCCTGTTCATTATTTCCGAATAATAAAATGTCAGGAGACCCATCAGCATTGAAATCATCCACATGAATAACATGAACTGGGGAGAAGTTAGCTTCCACAGGCAATGCATGTAAAACAAATCCGTTGGGTGTATTTTCAAACCACACTGTTTCCATTACTTCCGCTTGCAACAGTAAAGCCATTTTAAGCTGCGCACTATCTAGAATATCTGTAAGAGTAGCATCGGCATAGGAGTCATAGGTCGGAAACCTTTGCCTGAGGCTAACCATCTGATCTGTGAGTTCATCGCGGGATGCCATGGGGTATAATTTGCCCATGATATTGTGAAAGATAAGCGGGTCAACAAATCCGTTGCCATCGAAGTCTCCATAATACAACTTAACAGGATTGCCGGTACCAGCTTTGAAGGGAGAATTTGTTCCCCAGTTTCCGGCGATGAGATCCATGTCACCATCCTGGTCAAGGTCTGATGCTTTCAAACAGTTCCACCATCCCGCATAAGATTTTTTAAAAAAGCCTGAGGAGACATCCTGCATCCGTCCTTCCTTGTATTGAAACACAAGCGGAGACATCCATTCACCTGTAACTATAAGCTCATTGGGTCCACTTTGATCAATGTTTATCCAGATTGCATCAGTTATCATTCCGAGTAAGCCGAATAATGAAGCTTTTTCAGTTGTCACATCCTTAAATTTCCCTTTTCCATCATTCTCAAGCAGCATGCTTGAAGGCGCCATGGGATAACTTCCGGGGATACACCTTGATCCCGTAAACAGGTCCTGATCACCATCCCCATCAAAATCGAGTGCTACAACTACAGATCCGGAATTTAATTCAACAGGCAATAATTCTTTTTTGCGGACAAACTTCCCACCCTGGTTCAGATACAACCTATCTTGCAGCATTTGCTCATCATCTAAAGCATAGCCTCCACTTACAACATACAAATCCAGATCACCATCCTGATCTGCGTCTACAAACACAGCATCACAATCTTCTGCTTCGGCATCGGATGCAAAATCCTGCTGAAGTTTTTCGATATAAGTGCCGTCACGGTTTTGTACAAACAACTTACCGGCCTGTCCCTTTGGTCCACATACATAAACATCCTCCAGCTTATCCCCATTCACATCACCTTTGGCAAAACGCGGACCATTAAAGGAAAGCATATTCGGCATCAGGGGCTGAAGTTTGAAATCATTGACTTTGTCTTCAATATGCTGATAACTTATTTTAGGTGCAGCCTTTGTGAAAAGCGGACTTGTTTTTTTGGGTGTTGATTCTTTGCCATTTAATTTCAAATCCTGCACAATAACAAGCAATGTATCAGCAGGAATCCGTTTATTGATTACCTGATAATTACCATCAGGCCAGCGAATGGCAATTGAATCTATTTTAGCTGCGCTGAAACCGGCATGCAGGGGCGTTTGCATAGCCGATTGAAAGCCATGAACCGGATAGTTTTGAAGTGTAATTGCCTGGTCAGTAGTAAATATGGTGACAACAGCACCTATAGCGGCTGTATTTTTCCCTGTACCTCTTAGGTTGAGTTTCAAATAGTGCCCTCTCCCATTTAATTCAATATGATTGTTTTTGTAGATACCGGCAGCCTGATTCATGCTGTTCATCACCAGGTCCAGATCTCCATCATTGTCCAGGTCTGCATACGCAGCACCATGAGAAAAATTAAGCTCTTCAAATCCCCAATCATAAGACCTGTCTCGGAATTTCAGGTCACCTTCATTTTGGAAAATATAGTTATGCAGTGGCGTCGACTTTATCCCCTGCAGCATCTGGAACATGCGGTTATCAGTTTTCCCCTGGATATGTTTCAGCCTTTCATCGGCATAAAACTTCATGAAATCCCGGTTAATCATATCACGCCCGTATCCATTGGTCACAAAAAGATCTTTTAGGCCATCATGATTAAAATCAGCGAATAAAGCAGCCCAGCTCCAGTCTGTATTTGAAATTCCGGAAACTTGTCCAACTTCACTGAAAGTGCCGTTCCCGTTGTTGAGCTGGAGCATGTTACGCATCAGCTGATGATAAAAACCATTTTTAAGGGTATTGTTGTAGAGCTCGTAATTGTCTGGTGCATATAGCAGTTTCTGTCGCCTGTTATCTTCAGGCAGCATATCCAGTGTATAAATATCCAGTAAACCATCATTATTGATATCTGCTGCATCTACACCCATGGAAAAATTGGAAAGGTGTCCGAATGACTGCTTTAGCTTTTCGGTAAAGGTTCCATTGCGGTTATTGATATACAGGTAATCTTCTTCCACATAATCATTGGAAACATAGATGTCTGACCAGCCATCATTGTTGATATCTGCCACATGCAAACCCAGTCCATAACCAAGTGGATTGGATATGATCCCAGCCTTTTGTGTGATGTTGACGAATTTGCCATTGTTATTTTGATAAAGGTGGTCTCCGGCAAATGGATCCGTCATTTTCTTGACATAAGCCGCATCAAAATTTCTGAGGTTTTTAATATTATGATTCAATACGTACAAATCAAGGTCACCATCCCTGTCCATGTCAAAAAAAGCTGCATGGGTTGAATAGCCCATGTCTGCAACACCCATTTGTTTGGCTTTATCGGTAAAGGTCAGATCACCATTATTGATAAACAACTGATTGGCCCTTTGCGATGAATCCAGATCTCCGGAATAACAAACATAAATATCTAAAAAACCATCTCCGTTAACATCTGCAACAGAAACACCTGTCTTCCAACCTACCCTTCCGGCCACGCCTGCAGTACGTGTAATATCTTCAAACTTAAATCCTCCTTTATTCAGGTACAGCTTATTGGGAGACATATTGCCAGTAAAATAAAGGTCTACCAGGCCATCGTTGTTGAAATCACCTGCTCCTACACCACCTCCATTATAAAAATATTCATAGGTGATGATGTTGACCCCTGCACTCTCAATGATCCTGTTCTGGAATGTAACCCCTGAAGAATCAGCCTGCACCTGACTGAAAAGAGGTTGTGCTTCTACTGGTTGACCACACACAAAAAACATCAACAACCATGCAGACATCTGAAAACTGATAATGGAATATTTTTTAAACATGGTAAATGTTTAGGTTTCAGTACGAAGTCATTCAAAGTTAACTATAATAAAAATGTCAGGCCGAGGGGCCTGACATTTTTTAAATTGATATGGAAAACGACTAGTTGTCCCACCATACACGGGAAGCCCAATTGTCGGTAGCAGGAGCCAAACCACTCAGACCAGCTTTGTAGTTGTCGCCATTTACTGATGCTTCACCTGTAGGATAAATCTGCCTGCGTGGAATTGCACCACCGGAGAAGTTACCTGTGTAATTAATTGGAGTCAATGCAGGGAAACCTGATCTTCTCCAGTTGCTCCAGGATTCAGAGAAGTTCAACAACATTCCGGTTGTTGCCCAGAATTGTTCGTTGATTTGCTTCAATGAAGCAGCCTGGCTGCTTGTATTAAGCGGATTGGCAGCAATGTAGCTATCGATAGCACCGGCAGCAATAGTACCAGTAGCGCTGAACGTAGCCAGAGACTGCATACCAGCCTTCACACCATTAGCATAATGTGTAGCTGCATTTCCACCAACTGACCAACCTCTTGCAGCAGCTTCAGCCAGCAAAAGAGAAGTTTCAGCAGCAGTCATGATAAAGAAAGCTACGTCTCTGTTTGGCGTATAAACAGAAGTACGGGGCCTTGAGTACTTTCCGATAGGCGACAAATCACCACCGGTACCAGTACCACCAGGATAGCCTGGAGCCTTGGTGATATCTGTTGCACCACCATTCAGGTCAAAACCATTAGGCTGACCGAGTTGGTTGTCTGGCGTATTATCACCAGCTGGACCGAATGTAGTGTTACCGGCAAGACCTGCAGGAGGTACTTCAGCAACTACACCAAGTCTTGGATCATTGGTAGCTTTCAGATAATCGATGAGTGTCTTGCTCCAGCGAACTGAATAGAAGTCTGCAGGAATATCAAGCGCACGTGCATTTGGATTAGTGTAACCTGTTGCGATGCTACCTTTAAGGAATGCATCATCAGCAGCAGTCATCATTACACCACCAGCAAAGGCTTTTTCAGCCCAGCTTTTTGCAAAAGCTGCATCACGCTTGGTGAAACGCATGGCAATACGCAGCATAACTGAATATCCAAGCTTTTTCCACTTCGCTACATCCCCACCATAAAACAGGTCAGCACTTGGCTTGGCTTTGGCAGCATTGAATTTGGTAAGTGCAGCATCAAGCTCAGTAAGCAGACCTTTCATAACTGCTTCCTGCTTGTCATACTTAGGCTGAGAAATCCCCTCATCACCCTTCAGGGCTTCAGAATAAGGAAGGTCACCATAAATATCTGTAGCATACTGCATTGAAAGCGCTTTCATCACGATAGCTGCAGAAACAGTATTCACTTTTTCAGCATCAGCACCGAAATCCTTCACAACCTGCTGAGCAAGGCTCGCAGCCCTGAAACAGCTACCCCAGCTGTTAGCTGTGTATGAGTTGGTGTTGGAAGACTGTACATACTTATCCATGTTGCTGTAATAATTCGCAGCTCCGGATGTTGTTGAGGAAAAAATCTGAACCCATCCAGATTGGAAAAGGATTGGACCAGCATAACCACCGATGGCTTCTTTATAAGTGTTCTGTGCATTAGACAGAAAGAAGTTTGCATCAAAGCTCGCCGGGCTAGCTGCAAGCGGATTGGTATTCAGGGCTTCGAAATCCTTCGTACAGCCTGAAAGAATCACAATCGCAGCAGATATTGGCAATAATATTCTTTTCATGTTGATTAATTTAATAATATGTAACTCGAAACCTGCGCTCATTATTTTTTAAACTTGATGTTTACATTCACACCATATGACCTTGTAGAAGGCAGGTTTGTACCTTCAATACCATAATAGTTAATGCTTGAACCAAATGTAGCTTCAGGATCGATATTCTCAGTTTTCTTCATCAAAACAAGCAGGTTACGACCTACAAGAGATACATTGATGTTCTCTACTATCTTCAGCTTGTTTACAAGTGAAGCTGGAAGAACGTACCCGATTGAAACCTGACGCAGTTTGATGAAATCACCATCCTGAACGTGCGTTTTGGTTACGTTCTGAGCAAGAGCAGTGTAGTATGCCTGAGGAGCAGCAGAAACAGTGTTTGCATTTCCATTGGCGTCAACACCAGTCTTGATACCAGATTCCCTGCCAACAAGCGTTGCCTTATTCAGACCCCTGATCATAGAGTAGTAGCTTGTTTGAGAGAGTACCATGTTACCATAGTTGTAATCAATCAGGAAAGAGAAAGTCAGACTCTTGTAGTTGAATTCATTATTCAGACCCCCGAAGAGTGTTGGAAGAACACTACCCTGAGCTTTCAGCTCTCCCCTTACAGGAAGACCTGATGCATCAACAATAATCTGTCCTTTTGAATCATACTTGTAATCGAATGCCATGATCTGCGGACCAGCATAGCCAGGAACATAAGCAGTAATGGCATTACCCAGTGTACCACGACCAGAACCCAGGTTGAGTCTGCCGTTAGTTGGACCAGTCTGCAATATCTTATTCTCAACACTAGTCATGTTAAATGTAACATTCCAGCTGAAGTCCTTCTTACGGATTGGTGAACCAGTTAACTGCAATTCTATACCCCTGTTCTGTGTAGAACCTGAAGGAACAAAGCCGCTTGTATAACCTGTAGCGATGGAATAAGCAGCTGGCATGATCTCATTCTTAGTTTTCTTATCGTAGTAAGCAAGATCTATTCCAACTCTGTTTCCAAATAGTTTCAGATCCAATCCAAACTCAAGTTCACTGGTAATAAATGGCTTCAGCAAACCACTTGGCAGTGAGGTTGGGAAGCTACCCACTGGAATACCATTGTAGGTATTTCCGAGAGAGTAGTATACCCTTGTTTGATATGGGTTGGTGAACTCATTGGAAGTTGAAGCGTAAGACGCCCTGAACTTACCATAAGAAAGGAAAGAAGGCTTATAAAGCTCAGAGAAAATAAAGCTAGCAGTTACTGAAGGAACAAAAGCTGTATTGTTATTAACAGGAAGCGTTGAGTAAGCATCATATCTTCCTGTAGTTCCCAAAGTCAGCAAATTGCGGTAAGTGAAATCAGCAGTATAGTAAGCTGAGTTAACCTGAGTTTCAGAGAAACCATAACTCCTGCCAATATTTGTAACATTGTTAAAAGAATAGAGGTATGGAAGAATAAATGGACTTCCTGAAACACCCATTCCCTCAAACCTGTTTTTCCTGAGGTTTGCACCAATGGCAGCATCAAAACTGATATCTGCAGTGATGTCTTTTGCTGCACCAACAAGGGCGTCAATATTCAACTCAGACCTGTCTGACTGGCCCTGGTTGTTCAAACCACCCCTTCTTCCTTGAGAATAAGCAGTTCCCCAAGGGGTAACACTTTTGGTACGGTCAAAACTTTGATCAAGACCTAAACGTGCCTGGGTATACAACCAATCAGTAAATGAATATTTAAGGGTAGTTGCTGTAGTAAAACGCTTTCTGCCTACATTGTTTACCAGCTGGTTTACAACAAACCATGGATTACTAACATATTCATCATCGCTGAACTGAATTTCAAAGCCAGTTGCGGGGTCATAACCCGGAGCCAGAATTTTCTGATCCATGTTTGTTGCCAGAAACAGGCCATTGTTTGCATTCAAAGGACCATCACTCAGGTAAGGAACATTACCTGCCATTTGATCAAGATAGGAGGCAAACAAGGTAACATTCAATTTGGAAGTGATATCCTGAGCAATGTTCAGGTTAACTGTTTTTCTCTTCAGATCAGTTCCGCGCATGATGGAATTGCTCTGCAAATCAGAGAAAGATAAACGGAAAGAACCGTTAGCACCACCTTTTGAAAGAGAAACTGTATTTGTAAGTGATGGACCTGAACGATAGAAATTTTTTACGTTGTCCTTTACTGCAGTATAGGGATAAGAATTACCATCAAACTGAATCACTGAAGATCCATCAAGTTTACCACCCCAGCTGAACCTGCCAGTCTGACGCGCCAAAGCAGCAGTAGATGGCTTTTGACCACCAACACCCTGTCCGTACTCATATTGGAAATCAGTGAAATCAATTGCGTGCTCTTCCATGAAGTTCATGTTGTACTCCACAGAGAAATCATTCTTCTTACCAGACTTGGTCGTAATAAGGATAACACCATTAGATGCCCTTGCACCATAAAGTGCAGAAGCTGACTGACCCTTGAGAACTGTCATAGACTCGATGTCGTCTGGATTCAGGTTACCGATACCGTCTCCGCCATCGCCACCACCCCACTCACCAGCACCACCGCGCTGGGTATTATCCATGGGAATACCATTGATAACAAAAAGAGGCGCTCCGGATCCGTTCATACTTGGGTTACCCCTGAGTAACAGTTTAACAGTTCCTTGTGGACCAGAGTTTGTTCCGGCTACTTTCAAACCTGCCACTCTACCACTCAATGAGTTACCTACGTTTGTTTCTCTTGCCACACTCAATGCTTCATTTTTCACAACCTGAACTGCATAACCGAGTTTCCGGGATTGCTTAGTGATACCAAGAGCCGTAACTACTACGTCCTGAAGCTGAGTAGCATCATTGGCCAGAGAAATGTTGACACTGGATTGAGATGCACCTACGGAAATCTCAGTGGTACTGAAGCCAACTGAAGATACCTCAAGGGTGATGTTCCCTGAAGGCACTTGAAGACTGAAAACACCATCAGTATTGGTTGTGGTCACATTGTTTGTGCCCTTAACCTTTACAGTGGCAGAAACTACACCCGCATTATCGGGTCCGGTAACCTTACCGGTTAGCTGACGTGTCTGAGCAAAAGTCAACAGACTGAGGCCCAGTACGTAGCAAATGGTCAGTAGCGATCGTTTCATACTGTGTTTGTTTGGTTTAAAGATTAAAATTTTGGATGCTAAATGTATAATAAAAAAATTGAAAAAGTTCAAGAGTTTGAAAAAAGACAATAAAACTTATACATTAGCTGCATAATTGCAGATGAAAAAAAATAATTCAAACTTTGACGTATTTCTTTTGGGTGATGCCTCAGGTGTGGTCTACAAAAATCGAACCCAGAAAAAGGCGATGATCAGGTATATAGATCAGCATGGATTGAGCACAATAACAGAAATGAGCCATGATCTTAAAGCCAGTGTACCCAAAATGACTTCTTTGATCAATGAGCTGATAGCAGCCGGACTGATTCAGGATCAGGGAAAACTGGACTCTACGGGTGGCAGAAGAGCAAGTGTATATGGACTGGTATCCGGAGCATGCTTTTTCCTTGGCGTAGATGTGAAACAGTACCACATCAATTTCGGGTTGATGGATTTCAACAGAAATATGGTCATTGAAAAGCAAAAAGTACCTTTTTTATTGGAGAATGATCCAGAATGTCTGCAGAGGCTCATCAGAACTATTGAAGAATTCATTGACTCAACAGGGGTGCAACGACAGTTGATCCTGGGTATGGGAATCAACCTTAAAGGAAGAATCAACCTCAAAGCTGGTCACAACTTCAACTATTTCCATTTCCACGACGAACCCCTAACTGACACCATCCAGAAAAAAATCGGTATCCCGGCATTCCTGGAAAACGATTCAAGGGCTATGGCGCTTGGTGAATATTACAATGGTGTGGATGCCAATGAAAAACATATTGTATTTGTAAACCTTGACTACGGCATTGGTACTGGTATTATCATAGATGGCAACCTGTACATTGGCAAATCTGGTTTCAGTGGCGAAATTGGGCACATTCCACTCTATGACAATGAACTGCTTTGCCACTGTGGTAAAAAAGGATGCCTGGAAACTGAGGCTTCAGGATATGCCTTATTGAGAAAATTTAAAGAGCGGATTAAAAAAGGTGAGTCCTCCTCCGTATTGCGGGATAAGAAAAGTCCGGAAGACGTTACCCTGGCTGATATCGTTTCGGGAGCCCAGGCCGAAGACACCCTCTGCATCGAACTCCTTGCCGAAGCCGGTGAAAAGCTGGGAAAAGGGCTGGCAGTCCTTATTAACATTTTTAATCCAGAACTGATGATTATCGGTGGGGTGATGGCAGAATCAGGTGATTACATCAGGCTTCCTGCCCGGAGTACCCTTAACAAATACTCACTGGGACTCGTGAACAACGACACAGTTCTCAAGTTTTCCACCATGGGGGAGAAAGCAGGAGCAATTGGTGGATGTCTGAACGCAAGAAATAAAATAATCAACTGACTTACATCAAACCTCCACTAATAAGCCAATGCAAACAGCACACGCTGACTGCTTGGCTTACCGGAATATACACAACTACCCGACTCCTGCATATTATTGAGTGGAATACACCGTATTGTTGCTTTTGTCTCATCCTTGATTTTTTCTTCAGTTTCCGGTGTTCCATCCCAATGGGCTGAAACAAATCCTCCCTTTTGCTCCAGAACAGCTTTGAACTCTTCCCAGCTGTTTACTGCTGTTATGTGTTCCTCCCTGTATGCCAATGCCCTGTTATACAGGTTTTGTTGTATGTTCTCCAGCAGGTCTTGTATATACTGCGCCACACCTTCAACCGGAACTGAAGTCTTTTCCTTGGTATCTCTTCTGGCAATTTCAACAACGCCATGCTCAATATCCTTGGGGCCAATGGCGATTCTTACCGGCACACCTTTCAGTTCGTATTCAGCAAACTTCCATCCAGGACGATTATTCTCGGAATCATCATACTTAACAGATATGCCCCTGGCTTTGAGATCAGCAATCAAGGGTGATACTTTTTCATCAACAGCAGCCTTTTGCTCAGCTCCTTTAAAAATCGGTACTATTACTACCTGCAATGGAGCGATGCGTGGAGGCAGCACCAAACCCTGATCGTCACTATGCGCCATCACAAGGGCTCCGATTAAACGGGTAGAAACGCCCCAGGAAGTGGCCCACACAAACTCCTGCCGGTTTTCTTTGGTCAGGTACTTCACGTCAAAAGCCTTGGCAAAATTTTGTCCGAGGAAATGGGACGTACCCGCCTGCAACGCTTTTCCGTCCTGCATCAAAGCCTCTATACAATATGTCTCGAGTGCTCCGGCAAAACGCTCATTAGGAGTCTTTACGCCTTTCATCACCGGTAACGCCATGTAGTTTTCAACAAAATCAGCATATACATGCAGCATTTTTTCAGCTTCCTGGATTGCCTCGTCTGCTGTAGCATGGGCTGTATGTCCCTCCTGCCATAAAAACTCTGCTGTACGTAAAAAAAGCCTGGTGCGCATCTCCCAGCGAACCACATTAGCCCATTGGTTGATGAGCAAAGGCAAATCCCGGTAAGACTGAATCCAGTCTTTGTATGCATTCCAGATGATGGCTTCACTTGTGGGACGAACAATCAATTCCTCTTCAAGCTTTGCTTCCGGATCAACAATCAGTTTCCCTTTATTATTTGGATCTCCCTTTAACCTGTAATGGGTAACTACGGCACATTCTTTGGCAAAACCTTCTGCGTGCCCTTCCTCCTTTTCCAGAAAAGATTTGGGTACAAAAAGCGGAAAATAGGCATTCACATGTCCCGTTTCCTTAAACATCCTGTCCAGCACATCCTTCATATTCTCCCAAAGTGCATACCCGTATGGCTTGATTACCATGCATCCCCTTACCGCAGAATAGTCTGCCAGTCCGCCTTTCAGAATCAAATCATTGTACCATTGTGCATAGTCTGTTGCCCTGGAGGTGAGTTCGTTGGCCATATTATTAATAGTTTAACATTTTTATGATGAAATTTCGCAACCTTTGGGCCTACCGTTCGTCCTATATTTAAGTTCCGAATGCGCAAATGTAGTAACTTCGGATTAATCTTTAAACCGCATCACCATGAACAGGATCATTTCTATGTTTTTGCTGTCTTCCATCATGATGGGATGCAGCACTGCTTACAGGAGCGGACAAACACCTGACGATGTTTATTTTTCACCTACCAAAGACAACAGCGGGTATGTGCAGATGGATAACAGGGATGAGTACCGTGCCGAGAATGTTCCCATGCAAGACAGGTACCTCAGGATGAAATCTTTTGGAGGATCGAGGTGGAATACGTTTGACGACGATTATGGATACTGGAACAATCCTCATTGGAACAACAGCAATTATTTCAATGTTGGACCTTCTTACGGATATGGCATGGGCTATGGCAACTCACTTTGGGGGAATCCATATGCTTACCGCAACTCTGGTTTCCTGAATCCATTTTCACCCAATTACTATGGCAGGCCTGTTGTGGTCTACAACGTTTACAACATCAATAAGTATGTAACCCCAAAGAGCAGCGGTCCGCGTACATACAACCTCAATACATACACTGCCCCCAGGAACACCTACAGAGATTCCAAACTGGGAACACCCATCCGCTCAGGAAATCAATATTACAACAATAGCAGCAGCACCCCTCGCGGAGGATATAACCCAAGAAGCAGTGGCAGTGATTCTGGCAGTCCGGCCAGAACATTCAGCAACAGCAGCTCTGGATCCAGCAGCAACAGAAGCTCAGGAACATCTTCAAATTCTTCCTCAGGCAGTAGTTCCGGAAGCAGCTCAGGCAGCAGCTCAGCCCCTGTAAGATCTTTTCCAAGAGGAGGCAACTGATAAAAGAATTTACACCAGGGCATTGGAATCAGTATAAAGTACATTCCAATGCCTTTATTTTTTGGATGACCAAGACAAGACTATGAAGCAGTTTCTGTTACTTTCAGCTTTCCAGCTCACTGCCTTTGTATACGCGCAAGAACCAGTTGACGCATTGCGTTTTTCACAAACCACCCATGGTGGTACTGCAAGGGCTCGTGCAATCGGCGGTGCTATTGTAGCTCTGGGCGGTGATATTTCTACGGCCACTGTAAACCCCGCAGGACTCGCTTTTTTCAGGACAAGTGAATTTGTTTTTACTCCTGACCTGTCTTTTGGCAGCAATAAAACTGCTTACCTCAACAATACCACCAAAGGAAAATATACCAGTCCTGACCTGAGTCAGGCCGGACTTGTCTTTGCAAGACCCGGTTCATGGAATGGAAAATGGCGCAATTACACCTTTGGGATTGGCATGAACAAAACTGTAAATCTGGGTAATAAAATAACACTAAGCGGATTGAACAACGAGAGCTCCTATTCAGAGAAATATCTCGAAGAGCTGATCAACAACAATGTTACTGATCCTAATAATGCAGCCAGAAATTTTCCTTATGGTGCCAGCCTCGCTTTCAATACCTTTCTGATTGATACCATTGCAGGCCCGGGAAATAGTATTTCGGGATACCGCAGCTTGTCTACCCCTCAAACCGGTGTACTACAGGAGCAAACACTTGAAACCAAAGGAAATATCAATGAAATGTTTTTTGCCGCCAGTGCCAACTACATGGACAAACTTTTTCTGGGTGGAACCATTGTCTTCAGCAAAATCCGGTTTGAACGAACAGCTACATTCAAAGAAACCGATGGAACGAAGAAAATAAATAATTTCAACTATTTCGAAACAACAGAATTTCTAACAAGCGAAGGTCTGGGTATAGGACTGAAACTTGGTTTGATTTTCAAACCTGTTGACAGGCTGAGGATTGGCATGGCCTTCCACACACCCACCTTGTACAACATGGACGACCGTTACAGTACTTCAATATCTACAGACCTGGAAGGATACCAGGGCGGCGGTGTAAAAACGCAAAGTTCACTTGATTTTAATGATGGTGAGCTCGGGCAGTACCAGTATAACTTTACAACGCCCACCCGATTTATGGCAGGCATCTCCTATGTTTTGAATGAAGTGGAAGACGTGCAGCAACAAAGAGGTTTTTTAAGTGCCGATGTTGAATTCATAAACTACGGTAATGCCATGTTTGAAGAACCGGGTTCAGTGAATAACGGCAACCAGGGAAGCAGCTACCTCCAACAAGTCAATACCGCTATATCTGAACAATTTAGATCTGCCTTAAACATCAGGTTGGGTGGGGAGCTGAAGTTCAACACATTTATGACCAGACTTGGATTCAATTACATGAACAATGCTTACCAGCTCACTGATCTCAAGGCCCAGCAAATGAATCTGAGTGGTGGACTGGGATACAGGAATATGGGGTTTTTTGCTGACCTGACTTACATCCATCAATTAAAAAAGGATGCAACATTCCCGTATCGGCTGGATAACGGTTTCTATGCTCCAGGCATAATCAAAGGTGCGGGAAATATCCTGGCACTCACCCTTGGATTTAAGTTCTAAAATTCCTGTAATTGGGGAAAACCAGATTAATTTTGTTTATATATTACCCTGTTTTACAATAAGTTAATACAATAATCAGGCACTTAAATTTCACGAAAATCATTAACTTGCCTCCATGGCCATTTTAAAATTCCGAGTTTTCTTTGAGGAGGATGACACAATATACCGCGATGTAGCAATACGTCACGATATGACCTTTTTTGAACTACACCAGGCTATCCTCAGTGCATACGAATTTGACAGTATCCACCAGGCAACTTTCTACAGAAGTAATGACAGCTGGCAGAGAGGCAGAGCAATAAGTCTGGAGAAATATCCTGACGTCCAATACAAAGTTGATCCGCTGGATATGTTTGATACAACTATCAGTTCTGAAATCAATGTTACAGAACAGAAATTTGTTTACGTCTATGATTTCAACAAAAACTGGACTTTCCAGGTGCAGTTGATCAGTGTTTCGAAAGAAGAAAACCCCAAAATAACCTACCCTGCCATAACAAGAAAAGAAGGGATTGGTCCAAGCCAATACGGCATTAAAAGTATTCTCGGTGATCGTTTTGCTGATGTTGAAGAGAAATACGATTTATCATCCCTTGGGGATGGATTTTCTGATGAAGGTGAAGCAGGTGAAACTTCAGAAGACACTGAAGAGGGTACTGATACTTCAAAGGACGATACCTCATTTTAGTTTTACCTGAAATGCCGGAAAAAGAATGCATCATTGTTGCCGGTCCAACCGCCATTGGTAAAACCTCATTTGCGATATCCCTGGCTGAAAAGTTCAAAACAGCCATCATCTCAGCAGATTCAAGACAATGCTATCGTGAGCTAAATATTGGCGTTGCCAGACCTTCAGCAATAGAGTTGGCCCAGGTTCAACATTATTTTATTGCAAACCACAGCATAACCTCAAATGTTAATGCTGCATCATTTGCCCGTGAAGCCGAACTTTATCTCGATGAATTATTCAAGTTACACAACAAAGTTATCCTGTGTGGTGGAACAGGATTATATATCAGGGCATTGGTAGAAGGACTTGATGAGATCCCTGAGATACCAGCTCCGGTGAGGGCTGAAGTTATCGGAGTTTTTAAATCAAAAGGTTTATCAGGAATTCAACAGGCATTGGATGAAATAGACCCCGGTTTCAGGCTAAAAAGTGACTTTAATAACCCCAACAGGGTGATGCGGGCCCTGGAAGTATCTCTGCACACAGGAATGCCAATAGCACAGTTTCAACTTGGTGAAACAAGACAAAAGGCCTGGAAAGAAAAAGGGTATGTTTTCAGGTATTGCATTATGGAAACAGCAAGAGAAACATTGTATAGCAGGATTAACGAGCGCGTAGATCAGATGATTGCAGACGGTTTAGAAAAAGAAGTTCGTGGATTGGATGAATTCAGAAATTTACCTGCCCTGAAAACGGTAGGTTATCAGGAATTCTTTGACTATTTTGATGGATTACATTCAAGGGAGGAGGCAATAGCTAAAATCAAACAGCACACCCGAAACTATGCAAAGCGTCAGGTTACCTGGTTTAATAAGGTAAAATTCAACCTGACTGAGGACGCTGTCTTCAGGCCATAAATTATAACCTTTTCAACCCGAGCTTCTCCCCTTCCGCGATCATCAACCCATATGCCGCATCATAATTATTTGCGATAAGTCCATCGAGAATTGCTTCTCGTATAGCTGTTTTAATGATACCTACTTCTCTGCAGGGCTGCAATTTAAAAGTCTCCATGATGAGTTCGCCAGTAATCGGAGGCTGCCAGTTGCGTACTTTATCTTTTTCCTCAACATCTTTTAAGCGCTGCCTTACAAGCTCAAAGTTTGCCCTGTAACGCCGGACTTTTGATTCGTTTTTGGAGGTGATATCGGCGTCGCACAACATCATCAGGTCATCCAGTTCTTCACCTGCATCAAACAAAAGCCTGCGAATGGCAGAATCTGTAATATTTTCTTTGGTCAGACTTATGGGGCGAAGATGCAATTCAACCAATTTTCTTACATAACGCAACTCTTCGTGTAATGGCAATTTAAACTTTGAAAAGATTTTCGGGACCATCCTCTCCCCAACTATTTCATGCCCGTGGAACGTCCATCCAACACCCATTTCAAATCGCTTAGTGGCAGGTTTTGCAATATCATGTAACAAAGCGGCCCACCTTAACCAAAGGTTTTGGGTATGTAAACAGATATTATCCAATACCTGGAGGGTATGATAAAAGTTATCCTTATGACCTTTCCCGTCAATATAGGTTGCTCCAGCAAGATCTACAAGCTGCGGAAAAATCAATTTTAATAACCCGCATTTATACAACAAATCCAAACCAACTGAAGGCTTTGTTGCCATCATGATTTTATTGAATTCTTCTGTAATACGCTCTTGTGTTATGATGCCAATTCTCTCTGCTGTTTCGGCTATTCCAATGAGGGTTTCAGCCTCTATGGTAAAATTCAGTTGGGCAGCAAACCTGATGGCCCGCATCATTCTGAGCGGATCATCGCTGAAAGTTCTGCCCGGTTGAAGGGGAGTTCGGATGATCCCGTTAATCAGATCTTCCGTCCCTTTGAAGGGGTCAATAATCTGAGATAAAGGCAGAACAGATTTGGCATCTTTTACGGAGAAAGCCAGGGCATTAATGGTAAAATCACGCCTGTCCTGATCGTCTTGTAAAGTCCCTGGCTCAACTAAGGGGTTTCTCGAATCTTGCTGATAGCTCTCCTTTCTTGCACCTACAAATTCAACATCATACCCATGCGTGTAAAGGTGCGCTGTACCAAATGTTTTGAACCAGGATACTTTTGGTTTGGGTTTCAGTCCCATCCCTACTGTTTCCGCCAACTGAATAGCATCGCCCAGGCATACAATATCGATGTCTACACAATTACGTCCTATGAGTTTATCCCGAACAAATCCCCCCACCACAAAAGCTTCAACACCTATAGTTTCAGCTGCCTGCGCAACATGCCTGATAATCACCAACTCCGTTTCATTCAATACCAACTCCATGCTGTAAAACTAATATGTGTTGGTTATACAGAAACATTGAAGTCGCGCAATGCATCATTTAAACTTGTTTTGAGATCGGTGCTGGCCTTACGCTGACCGATGATCAACGCGCAACCCACCTGGTATTCGCCTGCTGGGAATTGCTTGGCATAAGAACCGGGGATGACTACTGACCTCGCAGGTACCCGTCCTTTGTATTCAACCGGTTCTGGTCCGCTTACATCTATGATTTTTGTAGATTTGGTCAATACCACATTAGCCCCCAGTACCGCCTCTTTTTCAACAATGACACCTTCCACAACTATACAGCGAGAGCCAATGAAACAGCCATCTTCAACAATCACCGGTGTAGCCTGAAGAGGCTCGAGCACACCACCTATTCCTACACCTCCACTCAGGTGAACACCTTTACCAATCTGGGCACAGCTGCCAACAGTAGCCCAGGTATCAACCATGGTTCCTTCATCAACATATGCACCAATATTTACATAGGATGGCATCAACACTACATTCTTAGCCAGAAAAGCACCATAACGGGCAACAGCATGGGGAACAGCCCGAACACCCAGAGATTTATAATCCTTTTTCAACAACATTTTATCATAAAACTCAAAAGGAGCAAGCTCCCAGGTCTGCATTTGCTGAATACCGAAATACATCAGAATAGCCTGCTTTACCCACTCATTCACCACCCAGTTATCATCAATTTTTTCTGCAACGCGTAAACGACCTTTATCCACCTCTTCAATCACAGCCCTTACAGCATCTGCATATTGAGTCTCTTTGAGAAGTTCTCTGTTATCCCAGGCCGACAGAATAAGTTGTTTCAATTCCATGGATTTAAAAATTTGCGGCAAAGATAATGGATTAAGGTTGAGCAATACCTGATAAAGCGGTATTTTAGGGTGATGGAAAAAGTATTGCAGCAGATTTCAACGGCAGTTATTTCTCATGGTATTTCAGCCAGGACTTTTCACATACCGTTCTTACTAACCAATCCGGGATTTAGTTTAAGGATGATCATGGAGCGCAATGGCAATTCGGCATCCCAAAAATATCCAGACATTAGCGTTGTCAGGACATTCGAAGAAGTTCTTGCCGATCCGAAAATTGATTTGGTGGTTATTTGCAGTCCGAATACAACCCATTTCCCATATGCCAAAGCAGCAATGCTGGCGGGGAAACATGTGATAGTTGAGAAACCGTTTACCAATACCACTGCAGAAGCACAGGAATTGGTAGAAATAGCTCAACAAACAGGAAAGGTATGTGCAGTTTACCAGAATAGACGCTATGTTGCCGATTTTCTCACCATGCAGCAAATTCTTGCTGATGGACTGATTGGCGAGCCACGCGAGTTTTTTGCGCACTACGACAGGTACCGGCCTGATCCCCGAACTTATGGATTATGGCGGGAAGAACCTTTACCCGGGAGTGGCATTTTTTATGACCTGGGACCGCACCTGATTGATCAGGCCCTTGTACTATTTGGCATGCCACATTTTATTCGGGCAGATATCAGAAGCATGAAAGCTTATTCCCGGGTAGACGACTACTTCGATTTAAGGCTTGAATATGAAAATCTAATTGTGACGCTGCATGCCAGTATGCTGGTAAGGGAAATGGGACCAAGATATATGCTCCATGGTACCAAAGGTTCATTCATTAAAAGTGGAGAAGACCCACAGGAAGAATTACTCAAATCCGGACAGATGCCGGATTCGGTTACCTGGGGAATGGAGCCTGAAGCAAACTGGGGATTGTTACACAGTGAGGTAGATGGAAAGATAGTTCGGGAAAAATACCCCTCTTTGCAGGGTGGTTATAACCTTTTTTATGAAAATGTATATCAGGCTGTAATGAATGGGGCTCCTTTACAGGAGCCCCCGGAAGATGGTTTGAAGGTAATCAGGATTATCGAGCTGGCCTTTGAATCCAGTAAAAAAGGCTGCAGGATACCTGTTGAATAAATAGCTATATCTGTGTCTTCAGCTATCGGTTAAGGAACTCAACCGCCTGCTTTACAGCAACCATTTTGGAAAAATCTGTATTGGCAGGAATTGGGAAGCCAGCCAATGCTGCAACAATGTCTTTTTCTCGCAAGCGGACTTTGATAAGTTCAGCTGTTTTACGAACGAAAATGTAATACTCATTGTACTGCTCAAAAATGCGGATATCTTTTGAATACATGTTAGTTGGGTCTGGAACCATCTTCGACTTATACTGCCTAAGAAAAGCCAGTTTAGGACCGTCTGCTATCACATTCAAATAACCCTTGACATTGTTGTCTCCCAGGGTAGCAGTTGCCACAAAATCCAGCTTTTCACCTCCGAATTTTTCAGGGAGCTGGATGAAAAAGCTAACCACATCACCATCAGGCGCGATCAGTTGTTTGTCCATTTCCGTGCCTACTTTTTGCTCCATTAGGTTATACAACACTTTCTGGTTAATCGTTTTGAGTCCGGTTTTCATTGTAAGTTGTCCATCAAATGACTCGCCAAGCAAATATGGACTCCCTTTGACCCTGTACTGACTCACACGGATATAGTCTTCAGTCCACTTTTCAATAACATGTTTATTGAATTCCCCTATGGCATCCGTTTGCGCATAAATTGAATTTGCACATAACAGACATAAAAATAATATGATACCCTTCATAAAAGTAATTTTCATCACAAAATAATCAATCGCATTGACAGAATGGAAGATCCTGCCAATATTAACAAAAAATGGGGCGTTCTGCGAACGCCCCATTTTACAATACTATAACTTATTTTATCTGGCCCTTTTCCATGTATATACCTCGTCAAACAAAGTACGATCAGCACCCGCTTGTACCATCCAGTATTTTACCCGGATTGTCTTTGAAGACGCATCATACTTATTAACTCCAGAAGCATCAATTCTTGCAGAACGGCCAATAGAAGATGGTTGCCCCCAAAAATTAGTCACGGAAATTACATTATCATTGGCATCAAATTTAAACACCGGAGCAAATGTTCCATAACCCGAGACATTAGCACCATTCTTAATCAGGTGGATTTCTCCACGTGGATAACCACCGCCAAAGTTGTATTGGGTTTGTCCGTAGTCATTCTGATCAGGACCAGAAGTATACAGATTTACAGTGTGCGGATACAGCCCTGTTAATACAGGAGCTACAAAATCTGTCATGTTACCTGTAACTTCATAAAATCCATCATACTTATTCTTCAGAGAGATTTTGTAGATAACAGTCTTCAGATTCTTTGGCGCAGCAGCAGATGACTTACTGATAGCTGAAATGGTGAATGCTACACCATAAGCCTTCACCGGATTCAACGTGCTGGTGTTGACCTTCAGGGTAAAGGTATTGGTAGATACCCTTTTACCTGCATCGATTGTCAAATCGTTTGAAAATACAGAGAAGGTATTATTGGGTAAAATAACCAAAGAAGGATCTGCAGCAGTTACAGCAGCATCATCCTTTGCCATGGTTACCTTAATAGCTTCTTTAGCAGCATCTACGTAATCGTAGGTTACTTTAAAGAGCTCAACAGTTTGATCACCTGCTTTTGACTCCAACGCCAAAGCATTGGGATTTCTGCCAGCGGCACCAATGGAAACAAATTCCCCACCGGTAAATCCGGTAAGTCCGTATGTTCCGTTTTCAAAACCCTCATCTTTCAGGCAAGACGAAAGGCTAAGTGCAGCAAGGGTAACCATTGCGGCAGACTTATATTTTAATAAAAATTTATTCATGACTTTCCTTTTATTTAGGTTGCTTTAAACTTATTTGTGCCAGAAAACTTTGGAAGTAAACTGACTGATGGTTCCTTCAGCTTTTACATTGGCAGAATTGTAATTGTACTCAGAAGATGGATACAAAATACGAACAGGAACAGGATTGGAACCACGCTCCGGAGCAATAGAGAGTGGTGGCTGCACTACACCAAGCCTCCTAACGTCATTCCATGTTTCAAGCATACCTATACCATTCAACCCAATGTACTTTTGCCAGGCCATTACAGCAAGCTTCTCCTGTAAAGTTCCAGTTGCTGGCCAGGTAATTTTGGTATTACCTTGAGCAAGGTATGTTGCTGCTGCGGCTGATCCTGAAGCAGCTCCAAATAACCAATTGAATGACTCAGTTACGGCCAGAGAATAGGCTGCTTGAGCGTCACCACTAACCCATCCACGTATTGTTGCTTCTGCAACCAGAAACTGGGCTTCCACTGAAGTCATGATCCACATAGGCATTGTGAATGACTTACCAATACCTGTACCCACACCTGAGGTACAATTGGAGCAATTGGCTGCAGCAGGATTTGCACCATAATCCGTTCCTTTTAAAGCACCACCATTTTTTGGTGTGCGGTAGATTGCATTTGCACGCGGGTCGTTCAAACCACTCAGCAGGTTAAGAGAGAAATTGTTAGCCCTGTTGTAGTTATCAGATTCATTGCCATTCTGTGCATTGAAAAGGTGAGCAGCGTAGAATGGATTGGGTCTGTCTGAGGTATAACCGGGCTGAACTTCAGCACCAATACCTATTCCGAGAAAGCCAGAACCCTCCGCACTAATCTTTGCAATTTCAGCCTGTGCGTTGAAAGTTGTAGTGTTCACCGTGTGTAACAACATTTTAAGCTTAAGGGTATTGCCGAACTTTGCCCATTTTACCTTGTCGCCCTTAAACATGATATCCTGCTTTCCAATGTTGATGTTTGCGTTCACATCTGCACCTTTGATTAGCGTGACCCCTGCATCAATTTGCGCAAAAAGAGCCTTGTAAACATCCTCAGCCTTGTCGTAAGTTGGACGAATATTACCAGCCAAATCGAATGCTGTAGTATATGGGAGGTTGTTATAAACATCCACAATATTCATCATCTCCATGGCGCCCATAATCTTAGCAATCCCCTCATAAAAAGTCAAGCCCAATTCATTGGATTTTTTTTCAATGGACTTGTACTGACCTGCTGTATAATAACCACCTTCCCACAAACCTGTATAGGAGTCAGTAGTGATGTTATAACTCATCTCAACAGTTGAACGGGAATAGTCGCCCGATGCACTCCAGTAACCCAACCAACGGGCAAGAAAATCGTAACTGCTGGCATTTCTTCCTGCCGAGCTCGTTAACTGTGCTGCAAGTGCCAAGTCAGGAGTAATCACAGACTCAGTTGCAGTATTGGGATTTGTATTGATATCCAGGTAATCCTTTTTACATCCGCTTAGAATCAATCCCGCGAATGCTGTAATCATTATATATTTCATTTTAAACATAATCTTGGTTTTTACGTGTGATTGAATTAGAACCTGAGTGTTACGTTAAAACCATAAAGCCTGTTAGGAGGCAGAATGCTTGAGTTGTTCACACCGGCAGCATTACCTGTGGTGTTGGCAAATTCAGGATCAGTCCACTGATTGGAAACCGGCAGGAAGGTAAAGAGATTCCTTGCTACGAATCCTACTGAAGCTCCTTTAATTGACTTGGTATTGCGTAACAGCGCAGCAGGCAAATCATAATTCAGAGACACCTCCCTGATTTTCCAAGCAGCAGCACTTGTAAGGTAGTTGGAGTTGATACCCCTGTTGGTTGCTACAGCTTCAAAGAAACCATAACCACCCGCACGAACTACAACATCCTTGTTTTCAACAAACTTGCCAGTTCCATCATCATAAACTGAATTTGGAACGATGAAACGTTGACGTCCGTTAGAGCTACTTCTGAGAGAGATACCAGTGAAGTCCATGTCAGGACCAATTCCATGGTAAACCTGATGACCAGCTCTGTAATCAGCCGTGATGGTCAGGCTAAGGCCTCTCCACTCAAATGAGGGGTTAACGCCCAGTATGTATTTAGGGAGCGTACGACCAAACATTTTAGGTGTTGGATTCTGAGAAGGGTAACCAGTTGTTGCATTTACAATGATACGACCTTCCGGATCACGGTTGTAATCAGTCAGCTTAAACATGAATGCTGGGTAACCGGTGATGGCAAAGTTTCCATTTCCAATACCCACTTCATCCAACCCTTCATAAACTGAATTCACCTTACTGTCTTGTATAGTAAAGTTTCCTTTGAAGTTAAACCTGAACTCACCAAGGTCAACAACCGGAGTTAAACGGAGATCAAACTCAAGACCCTTGTTTGTGAAGTCAGCTGCGTTAACCAGTGAAGAAGAGAAACCTGTTGCACGGCTCAGCTGGATACTAAGAATCTGATTGGTATTTTCTTGTGTGTAGGCTGTAGCTTCAATGCTCACCCTGTTGCGGAACAAAGACAATTCAAAACCAACTTCCTTAGACAATACAAACTCTGGTTTGATGCCCGGGTTGTTTACACTTGAGCTGGCTGTGAAACCTGGCAGTGAACCATAAGGGAAACCACCCGCAACACCATATGTTGGCTCAAGTGAATATGCACCGAGATTTACATTACCTGATTTCGAAACAGAACCACGCAATTTTAAGTAGGAAATAACATCACTGTTTTTAATGGCTGAAATGGCATCACTCAACACCAAAGATGCAGCAGCACCTGGATAGAAGAATGAATTACCACCTTTAGGCAACCTTGAATCCCAATCATTACGACCAGTCAACTCGATAAATGCCCAGTTGTCATATCCAAAAGAAACTTTACCGAAAGCACCCATCAATTTGGTTTCAGAGAAACTTGATGAAGCACCGGGCTCACCAGTTCTGTTTGAAATATTGAAAAGTGTTGGAATGATGAGGTTACTTCCTGATACATTAGTTGACTTTGAGTATGTCTCCCTGTATGATTGACCTAAAAGGGCATCAACCTCAAACTTACCAAACTCTTTTTGTCCGGATAAGAAAGCTTCAGAAGTAAGTCGGGTTCCAATTCCCTGACCATCAGACACACTTGCAAAAATATCATTCACAGAATTATACTTCCCAGATGTTTTTGCAAAAGGTGAGTAAGTGAATGCTTCGGCAGTACCCCTGCTATAACTGGAGTTGATGGTAGTACCTGCACGATAAGTAGCAGTCAACCAAGGCCTGATTTTGTAGTTGAGTGTAGCCGATCCAATAAGATCATGAGAAGTCCCTTTGGAACGAGCCCTGTCCTTAATAAAATAAGGATTGTTATAATAGTCGTTATAATAGTGGTTAGGACTTGCAAAAGTGTAGTTCTTCCAATCTTTGTAACTCGTCAGTGGGATGTTTTGAGCAGTATTGAATACTTCCCAATAAGCACCATTTGATGCTACATCATACTGCTGACGTGTATAAGTGAGGGTATAATCAACATTGAGCTTACCATAATCCTTAGCAGATTTGAAGCTAAGTGATGTCCTCCTGTTCTTGTCGCCTTCCTGTGTACCAGAAATATTTACGTCCTGTGCAGAAACATAAAAATCCTTTGCAGAGACAGATATGTCATTCTGCATGGTAATACCTGTTGCGAAATACTTTTCTTTTTCACCGTTTAATGGAGAGTATAAAACTTTCTGTATCTCTCCTTTATCGTTAGCACGACCCAGTTCACGCTCTGAACCGTCGAACTCATCACCATATTGCTGATTTTCAATCGGATCATAAACACCAATACCATTGATGTCTACACTTGAACCCTGACCGAACTGCTTCTGGAATTTAGGCAAAAAGCTTACACGCTCAAACTGAGTAGTGTTGCTGATGGTAACAACAGGAGCACCTGACTTATTGCCACGCTTGGTTTTTACGATGATAACACCGTTTACACCATCAGGACCATACAATGAAGCCGCTGAAGCACCTTTCAGGATATTGATATCATCCACATCATTCGGGTTGATCCTGTTCAGGAAACCTAAGGCAACAGGCACACCATCAACAACAAGCAAAGGCTGGTTGTTACCAGTGAGTGAACGGATACCACGAAGTGTGATACGGGTATCAGCAAAAACGCCATTGTTCACAGTAGCAATATTCAGACCAGAAACCTTTCCGGTGAGACCATTCTGAATATTGACTGCCTTAGCTGCAGTTACTTCCCTTCCACCAATTTTGGCAGTGGAATAACCCAGCTGACGTGGTTGTTTCTGGATACCAAGAGCCGTAACTACTACTTCCTGCATTTGCGCTTCGCTGGTCGTAATAATCAGGGTAGTATTGTTGCCTGCAACAGTAAACACTTTCGCGTTAAATCCTGTAGCAGAAACAGAGAGCTGCCCTTTGTCCTTGATCGTGATTTTGAAATTACCGGAGGCATCTGCCTTCACGGCGTTGTTGGTGCCCAATTCAGTCACAGTGGCATTGGGAACTGATTCTCCCCTGTCACTTTTGACTACACCCGAAACGGTTCTTGTCTGAGCAAATACTGACATGCCAAAAAGCATGCAGACTGCCAGCACAGAGGCCAATTTTCTCATGATAGACTAAGTTTTATGGTTTAAAAAAAAGATAACACTCCATTAGGGAGATTACCAACTAGAACAAATTTAATCTTTTTTTAACAACCCTTGTATGACAGAAGTCCTGTCGATAAATTATTTAAAAAATGACAAAAAAAAGCCCATTGCCTAGATTTTTTCTAAACAATGGGCTATTTACTAAAAAATATTTATCAATACCCTAAGTTATTTTTATGTAAATATTTAGATGTACTGATTGATAATATTTTCAAGCCATTCCTGACGCCCGCTTGTCAGCTTGGGCTCTCCGGAAGCAAAAGCATATGACCTCAGGTCCTCCAGGGTCAGTTTTCCTTCTTCAAACAACTTTCCGCTACCACTGTCGAATGAAGCATAACGTTCACTCCTGAACTGCTTATACGGAGAGTGCTGTATCACATTGTCTGCTACAACCAATGCCCTTGCAAATGCATCCATTCCTCCAATATGAGCATAAAAGAGGTCTTCCATATCAGTGGAATTACGTCTTATTTTAGCATCAAAATTGACTCCTCCACCAGCAAATCCGCCAGCCTCAAGAATAATGAGCATGGATTCAACCAGCTCATTGAGGTTCATGGGAAACTGGTCTGTATCCCAGCCATTCTGCGCGTCTCCCCTGTTAGCATCTATACTTCCAAGCATGCCCGCATCTGCTGCAACCTGGATCTCATGCTGAAAGGTATGTCCGGCCAATGTGGCATGGTTTACTTCAACATTGAGTTTAAAGTCATTATCCAATCCGTGCTGACGCAGAAAGCCAATAACCGTTGCTGAATCATAATCATACTGGTGTTTGGTTGGCTCGCATGGCTTTGGTTCGATGAAAAACGTTCCCTTAAATCCATTTTTCCGGGCATAGTCCTTTGCTGCATGCAGGAACCGGGCAAGATGCTCCTGCTCTCTTTTCATATCTGTATTGAGCAGGGTCATGTACCCTTCGCGGCCTCCCCAGAAAACATAATTTTCTCCGCCAAGCCTTATGGTGGCATCGAGCGCATTCTTGACCTGCGTGGCAGCATGTGCTACCACATTGAAATCAGGATTCGTGCTGGCGCCATTCATGTAGCGTGGATTGGAAAACACATTGGCAGTGCCCCAAAGAAGCTTTACTCCGCTGGCCTGTTGCTTTTGGGCAGCATAATCCACAATGGCAGACAGATTGCTTTCGTATTCAGCAAGGTTAGAGCCTTCATCCACCAGATCAACATCGTGGAAACAATAATACGGAACACCTAATTTGGTGATGAACTCAAAGGCGGCATCCATTTTATCTTTTGCGCGGCCAACGGCATCGGCCGCCTGATCCCAGGCATACTGCTTGGTACCCGGACCAAAAGGGTCAGCACCGGTATTGCAGAAACTGTGCCAGTAGGCCACTGCAAACTTAAAATGGTCCTTCATGGTTTTTCCGGCAACAACCTGATCCTCATTGTACCACTTGTATGCCAATGGGTTATCAGATTGTCTTCCTTCATAACTAATCTTTCCAATGCCCGGAAAGTACTCCTTACTGCCTAATGTAATCGACATCTTGTATTGTTTTATGGTTGAAGTTTATTTTTTAAGCCTTAAAAGTTATGCATCACAGGTTTGAACACCAATGGCTGTAAGCATCCCTATACTGTTCCTGTAATACTTGACTTGGACGAACTGTTTCAAGTACCCTGAGACCGGTAAAGGCTTCCCCGGCGTCTTTATAAATTTTAGCCCCAACACCGGCAGCCCTTGCTGCACCCTGCGCCCCATCTGTATTGAACAGCTCTATTGTTGCACCTGTAGTGTTGGCAAATGCCTCTGCGAAGAGTGGACTTAAAAACATATTGGCTTTACCAGCCCTAACAGTATTGATTTTCAGTCCCATTTTCACCATGATTTCAATGCCGTAATACAACGCAAACACTATCCCCTCCTGTGCCGCCCTGGCGAGGTGTGCATTGCTGTGTCTGTTGAAATGAAGGTTGCGAATCATTGAGCCGGGATCTCTGTTCTCCAACACACGTTCAGCCCCGTTGCCAAAGGGGTAGCATTGGAGACCTTCTGCCCCAACCGGAACCTTAGATGCGAGTGCATTCATTTCAGGATAACTCATGCCACTGAAGACATTTTTCTGCAACCAGCTGTTCAGAATACCTGTTCCGTTTATACACAACAAAACACCATAGCGTTTTGCTTCAGGGAGGTGATTCACATGCACAAAAGTATTTACCCGGGAGGGAGGATCATAAGCAGGTTTATCAATGACACCATACACAACTCCTGATGTACCGGCTGTTGCGGCTATTTCACCGGGATTGAGTACATTAAGGGAAAAGGCATTATTGGGCTGGTCACCCGCACGGTAACAAACAGGGGTATCCTCAGCCAATCCAAGCGCTGCTGCTGCCTGTGCAGTAACATATCCCTGATCCCCAAACTGAGGCACGCGGCTGCAGAGCAGCCGCTCATCAATGCCGTAATACTGTAGCAGGTCATGTGCTACCTCTTCTGCGGATGCGTCCCACATAACCCCTTCTGAGAGTCCGGATATGGTTGTTCGCATTTCACCAGTCAACTTAAATGCAATGTAGTCTCCGGGTAACATGACTTTGTGAATCCTCGCATAAACTTCAGGTTCATTTTCTTTGACCCATTTTAATTTGGAGGCAGTGAGATTTCCGGGAGAATTCAGGTAATGCTGAAGGCAGAATTCCTCACCCAAGGCACTAAAAGCTGCAGAGCCTACTTCCACCGCTCTGCTATCGCACCATATAATGGAAGACCTTACTGGAGCACCATCTCTGTCTACCGCAACCAGTCCGTGCATCTGATACGAAATACCGATCGCCGCAATCTCACCTGCTTTATAGTCATACTCATCTGCCAGCATAGACATGGCATTGCGCAGCTCTGTCCACCACATTTCCGGATCCTGTTCTGCAAATCCAGCCTGAGGTGAACTGATGCGCATCTCACTGGATGGAGAATACGCCGAGGCTACACAGGTCCCTGTATCAACATGGATTAGCGCACATTTAACAGATGATGATCCGATATCAATACCGAGCAAATATTTCATGATTTCTGTTTCTTGTTGATTATTATTAACCGATACAGCTTTTCAAAATGAAAAAGATCATTTTACAGTTGAAAAACGATAAATGGTCTGACTCTTGTAGGTCTCTCCTGGCTTGAGCAAAGTTGAAGGGAAAGCCGGCTGATTGGGCGAATCAGGAAAGTGCTGTGTTTCCAGACAAAATCCGGTTCTATGCTGGTAAGCCGTACCTCTTCCTTTTTCTGTTCCATTCAGGAAGTTCCCGGTATAAAACTGAACACCTGGCTCAGTTGTAAAAACCTCCATCCGGCGACCGGAAACAGGCTCTGTTACTACAACTGCAGGCTCATCTGATACTGTTTTATCCAGCACATAATTATGGTCAAATCCTTTACCCAAAACCAGCTGTTCATCATCCAACGATATATTTTTACCGATTGCAGCAGGAGCTGTAAAATCAAAGGGTGTTCCTTTAACAGGCCTGAGCTCTCCGGTGGGGATAAGTGTGCTATCTACGGGTGTAAAGGCGGAAGCCCTGATCATGATTTCGTGATCCAGAATCTGTTTCTCCGGATTTCCTGAAAGGTTGAAATAGGCGTGGTTTGTCAGGTTCAAAACCGTCTCCTGGTCTGTAGTAGCCGTATAGTCGATCACAAGAGCATTGTCTTCACGCAGGGAATAAGTTACGGTTACCTGCATATTTCCCGGATACCCATTTTCACCATCGGTCATCATGCGCGTAAACCTGATGGCATCATTCATGACCCTGGCCTTCCAAACCTGCTTGTCGATGCTGTTGATACCGCCATGAAGTGAATTCGGACCATCATTCTGCGGAACCTGGTATTTCTTATCTCCGATAGCAAATGTTGCACCGGCAATCCTGTTTGCATACCGGCCAACCACACAACCAAAATAGGATTTGCCTGTTGAAAGTCCGGCATGGTCATCATAACCTAGGGTAACATTTTCAACTTTACCCGCCTGATCAGGCACATGCACTGCCACTATGGTTGCGCCATAATTTGAAAATTCAACTGTCATCCCGTTGTTATTGCTCAGCGTGAACAGTCTGATGCTGTCACCCGAAGCAAAAGCTGCTGCTCTTGCAGCATCCAGTGGTTGATGTTCCATTTTATCAGGAGTAATTATACATGAAGAAATTGCCATCAGCATGATGGCAGCAGATAACATTTTTTTCATACGAGGCAGTTAGAGCATACAGGCACCATCGCCTGTACTTGCAATATAATGTTTTGGTTCAACACCGAAAACATTTAGATACGCAGAAGCAACTTTTTGTACCAGATCATCCACGGCAGAAGCAGCTACAATGTTGATGGTGCAGCCGCCAAATCCGCCTCCCATCATCCTGCCACCCCATACACCCGGCTGCCCCCTGACTGCATCAACCAGAAAATCCAGCTCCCGACAGCTCACGTTATAATCATTTTTTAATCCTGCATGAGATGCATACAGCTGCTCTCCTGCCAAAGCCCAGTTACCTGTTTGCATGGCCTCTGCAAAGACCTCAACCCGTTCATTTTCCTCAAGCACAAACCTTGCCCTGTTGAAACTTACCGGATCAAGATCAGGCGCTGCTTCCAGCAGTTGTGGCAAAGTAATATCCCTGAGTGTTTGTGCTTCAATACCTAAACCCTGAAAATGATGTACAACTTTCTCACACTCCTGCCTGCGCAGGTTGTATTCAGAACTGGCCAGGTCATGTTTGAGGCAGGTATCAAAAAGTAAAATCTTATTACCTCCCATGGCGAGCGGCACATATTCGTATGCAAGTGAGCGGCAATCAAGCCTGATAGCATGATCCTGCCGGGCATGGATGCTGGCGAACATGTCCATGATGCCACATTGTAATCCCACAAATTCATTTTCAGCCTCACGTGCAATCCGCGTCAACTCCATGCTGTCAAATCCTGCACCCGAAATCTCATTAAAAGCAAAGGCAAAAACTGACTCCAAAGCTGCTGATGAAGACAATCCGGCACCCACCGGAATATCTGAAGAAACGATTGCCTGAAAATGTGGTAGCTTTACACCTCGCCTGGAAAAAGCGAGGCAGACACCAAAAATATAATTACTCCAATGGCTGTCGGTTGCAGCTTCTGGAAACGTGTTAGCCGAGATTTTATCCAGAAGGTCATAGGCCCATACCGTTGTGGGTCCCTCTTTCAGGGGTAGAATTGCCAGGGAACAAGCTTTGTCGATCCCGGCAGGCATCACCCATCCTCCATTGTAATCCGTATGCTCGCCGATGAGGTTTATCCTTCCGGGCGACTGAAAAACAAGGGGGAGACTGCCAAATTCAGCTTCAAAAAGTCCTGACAACCACGCTTTTGAGACCATCGTTCACAAATTTTGATAAAAATAATTAAAATCTGTGACGACTGGGAATGTCAACAATATGTTGAAATGAACCAAAACAGTCAGGACTTGTTACGAATTTGGGAAAAAAGGGAGACTTAAAGGCATATTGGGGTATTATCACTTTTTACAAAGCTGCAAAATGTTGAATTTTGCGGATTCAAAACTTGAGCAGATTATGCAGGAGGAACAAGAAGACATTCTCGAACAGATTACGAACTCGGATTATAAATATGGCTTCGTAACGGATATTGAGGCTGATGAGGCACCAATGGGTCTTACCGAAGACACCGTTAAATTTATTTCTGCAAAAAAGAACGAGCCATCATGGATGCTGGAATATAGGCTCAAGGCTTTCAGGCACTGGCAAACCATGGAGACTCCGGAATGGGCAAACCTGACTTTTCCCACTATCAACTACCAGGACATCATTTACTATTCAGCACCCAAGCAGAAAGTTGCGCCCAACAGCCTGGATGAAATTGATCCGGAACTCAGAAAAACATTTGAAAAACTGGGTATTTCACTGGACGAGCAAAAGCGTATTTCAGGCATTGCTGTTGACGCTGTTATTGATAGCGTATCCGTTGCCACCACTTTCAGAGAGGAACTCTCCAAAGTTGGCGTTATCTTTTGTTCCATGAGTGATGCCATTCAGGAACACCCTGATCTGATTAAAAAACACCTTGGTTCTGTTGTTCCTGCAACGGACAATTACTTTACAGCATTGAACGCCGCTGTATTCAGCGACGGATCTTTCTGTTATATTCCCAAAGGCGTAAGGTGCCCGATGGAACTGTCAACTTATTTCAGGATCAATGCAGCCAATACTGGTCAGTTTGAAAGAACCCTTATTGTTGCGGAAGAAGGCAGTTATGTAAGCTACCTCGAGGGCTGTACAGCTCCCATGCGGGATGAAAATCAGCTGCACGCTGCTGTTGTGGAAATTGTAGCGATGGAAAAAGCTGAGGTAAAGTATTCTACTGTACAGAACTGGTATCCTGGCGACAAAGAAGGTAAAGGAGGTATTTACAATTTTGTAACCAAAAGAGGAATCTGTGCCGGGAACCATTCAAAAATTTCCTGGACGCAGGTTGAAACGGGATCAAGCATCACCTGGAAATACCCCAGTGTAATCCTCAAAGGAGATTACAGCATCGGTGAATTTTACTCTGTTGCTGTAACGAATAATTTTCAGCAGGCTGACACGGGCACCAAGATGGTGCATCTCGGTAAAAACACCAGAAGCCGAATCGTATCAAAAGGAATTTCTGCCGGTAAGAGTCAGAACTCTTACCGGGGATTGGTTAGCGTAGCTAAAAATGCCAGCGATGCACGTAATTTCTCCCAGTGCGATTCACTTTTGCTGGGCGATAAGTGCGGCGCGCATACTTTCCCTTATATAGAGGTAAAAAACAACACTGCCATGGTGGAACATGAAGCGACCACCTCTAAAATTGGAGAAGATCAAATATTTTACTGCAACCAGCGCGGAATAGATACAGAAACCGCTGTAGCACTGATCATCAACGGCTTTGCCAAAGAGGTTATGAACCAGCTACCAATGGAATTTGCGGTAGAAGCCCAAAAACTGCTGGCAATAAGCCTTGAAGGCAGTGTAGGATAATAAAACTGTAAAACGACAAAATAGCAATATGTTAAAGATCGAAAATCTGCAGGCAAGAATTGAAGAAAAGGAAATATTGAAAGGTATCAATCTGGAAATAAAACCAGGAGAGGTGCATGCTATAATGGGACCAAACGGTTCCGGTAAAAGTACATTAGCATCGGTGCTTGCAGGAAGGGAAGATTATGAAGTTACTGGCGGCTCAATAGATTTCCTGGGCAAGGACCTACTCGAACTTTCACCTGAAGACCGTGCAAAGGAAGGATTATTCCTGGCCTTTCAGTATCCGGTTGAAATCCCTGGTGTGAGTACCACCAATTTCATCAAAACTGCAGTGAACGAAAAAAGAAAATATCAGGGCCTTGACCCACTTGACGCTGCCCAGTTCCTCAGGACGATGAAGGAAAAAATGAAACTGGTTCAGATAGACCAGTCGCTTCTCTCCAGGTCGCTTAATGAAGGATTTTCAGGTGGTGAAAAGAAAAGAAATGAAATATTTCAGATGGCCATGCTTGAACCCAAACTGGCCATACTGGATGAAACAGATTCAGGACTTGACATTGATGCACTCAGGATTGTTGCCAATGGCGTAAACGAATTACGGTCATCCAACAATTCCTTCCTGGTTGTAACACACTACCAGCGCTTGCTAGACTATATTGTACCAGATTTTGTTCATGTACTTTATAACGGTAGGATTGTCCGCTCCGGAACCAAAGAACTGGCGCTCGAACTGGAAGAAAAGGGATATGATTTCATCAAGGCAGAAGTAGAAAAGGAAACTGTGTAACATGGACGTAAAAACAATTTTACAGGATACATATACGGCATCATCATCTGCACAATCAGGATTGTCTGCATTCCAGCAGGAAAACTGGACTAATTTTTCAAACTGGGGACTGCCAGCACTGAAACATGAAGAGTGGAGATATACCCGTATCAGGAATTTGTTTTCAGATAAGCTCATTGCAGGACAACATCAATTACCTGCAAAAGAAACCATCAGCAGCTTCATGCTGCCCGGATTGGAAAGTGCGAACAGCATCATTTTTGTAAATGGATACTTTGTACATGAATTAAGTCATATTCAGGATGATGAGTCCAGCCTTATCGTAAAATCATTAGAAACAGCATCTAATGATGAGGATGCATTATTTGTCAAGCAAAACCTTGGCCACAGCGCGCGTTACCACACAGACGGCATCAATGCACTCAATGGTGCATTTGCTGCAGGTGGTGTTTACATGCGTGTTAAAAAAGGTAAATCACTAACAGCACCTGTAGCCATATATCATTTTTCAGATTCATCAAACGGACTCCGTTTTTCCCAACCCAGGGTTCTTGTCAACATTGAAACAGGTGCTCAGGCTACCGTTGTTGAACACTATATCAATTGGGGTTCGGGAGATACACTGACCAATGAAGTATTAGAAATTTGTACCTCTCAGGATGCTGTACTCAATTACATCAAGATTCAGGATGAAGGAAATGCTTCCAGCCATACAGGAACAACACATATCCGTCAGCTTGCCAAATCACTCACCCATGCTGTAACCATTACCTTAAGTGGTAATGTAGTTCGGAATAACCTCAACATGGTGATGGAAGCAGAACATGGTGAAAGCCATATGTACGGTTTATACCTGCTAGAGGGTGAAACGCTTGCAGATAATCATACCATTGTTGACAATGCAATGCCGCATTGTTACAGTAACGAACTGTACAAAGGCATCATGGATGGTCATTCTACCGGCGTATTCAATGGTAAAATTTTTGTACGTAAAGACGCACAAAAAACAAACGCTTATCAGTCGAACAAAAATATTCTTATAGGAAGTAATTCTGCTGCCAATACCAAACCACAGCTGGAAATTTTCGCCGACGATGTCAAATGTTCACACGGATGCACCATTGGCAAACTGGATGAAGATGCTTTGTTCTACCTAAGGGCAAGAGGAATCAGCATAGAAAATGCTCAGGCACTCTTACTGCATGCCTTTGCAATGGATATCCTCGACCAGATTAAAGATGAACATGTAAGGACATTTGCAGACAAGCTTATTTCCAATAGATTATCATTTACCATATGATGGCAGAATCACAATCCGGATATAACGTCGAAACTATCAGGAACCTTTTCCCAATCCTGAACAGAAAGGTAAAAGGCAGAGATCTGATTTATTTTGATAATGCGGCAACCGCTCAGAAACCAATCCAGGTTATTGAGGCCCTCACGCATTATTACAGCCATTACAATGCCAACATCCACAGGGGCTTGCACACGCTTGCAGATGAGGCTACAGCAGCATTTGAAGCGACCAGACACAGCATTCAGCATTTCATTGGAGCAGCAGTTCCAGAGGAAATAATTTTTACAAAAGGCACTACAGAAAGTATCAACCTGGTTGCTTCTGCATGGGGGAATACGCATCTTCAAAAAGGCGATGAAATCATCATCTCCAGCCTTGAACATCATGCCAACATTGTACCCTGGCAGATGGTAGCTGAAGCAAGGGGTGCCCAATTAAGGGTCATTCCAATTGACGACAACGGTGTCCTCGACATGGAAGCATTCCAAAATATGCTGAATGAAAAAACCAGGTTTGTTTCAATCGTTCATGCATCCAATGCACTTGGTGTTATTAATCCTGTAGAAGATATCATTACACTCGCACATAAATTTGATGCACTCGTACTGGTTGATGCGGCACAGTCAAGTGTGCATCTTGAACTGGATGTGCAGCAGTTGGACTGTGACTTTCTTGTTTTTTCGGGACATAAAATTTATGGTCCTACAGGAACAGGGATACTTTATGGGAAAAAGGCATTACTTGAAATGCTTCCACCTTACCAGGGCGGAGGAGAGATGATCAAGGAAGTTACTTTTGAAAAAACCACTTACAACGAATTGCCCTTCAAATTCGAGGCAGGTACGCCAAACATTGCAGACTTCATTGCACTTAAACCGGCTGTGGATTTCATACAGGATATAGGCAAAAAAAATATTCATGCACATGAAGACGCCCTGTTGCGTTATGCCACCGAAAAACTTGAAACAATTGACGGCCTTCATATAAGGGGTAATGTTGCCAATAAAGTGAGTGTTGTATCTTTTACCATTGACGACATCCATCCGCAAGACCTTGCTATTCTGTTAGACAATCAGGGTATTGCAGTAAGAACAGGTCATCATTGCGCGCAACCACTCATGAAAAGACTTGGTATTGTGGGCACTACCAGAGCTTCGTTTGCCGCATACAATACATTTGAAGAAATCGATATCTTTGCACAAGCATTGAACAAGTCAATCAAGATGCTCAAATAAATGCAGGAAACAAGATCCATAGCAGCAATAGAACAGGAACTGACAGAAGACTTTGCCATGTTTGAAACATGGGAAGAAAAGTATGAATACCTGATAGACCTGGGCAGAAAATTACCCATGCTGGATGCTTCATTTAAAACAGATGACTATAAGATAAAAGGTTGTCAGTCTAGTGTATGGATACATTCCTATCACAAAGATGGACTGGTTTATTTTGAAGGAGACAGTGATGCCATGATTGTTAAAGGTCTGGTAAGCCTGATGATACAGGTATTGAGCGGACAAAAACCAGCTGATATTGTTCAGGCTCCGTTATCTGTCATCGAGAACACTGGATTAAGTTCACACCTTGCACAAACACGCTCAAATGGCTTGAGGGCCATGATTAAACAAATGAAGCTTGACGCTTCTGTTTACGGCGCTTCCTCCCCCCAATAGTACCAAAAAAAAACTGATATTTGAATTATGCATGTTCGCCCTTTCAAATATTGGAAAAAAAACAAGCTCCTCACCCTGGCTGGACTAATCACATTCATTGTGATACCTAACCTGTTTTTCAAACCAACAACAGGCACACAGGATACGAATAAAAACAAGGTAAGTTCATCTGCAGCACAATGCCAGTCTTGCCACCAGGATATTTACAACTCCTACCTGAAAACAGCACACTATCTGGATTCCAGACCTGCATCTGCTTCCGGAATCAGAGGAAGCTTTCATCCTGACAGTAATCTTTACTCATTCAACCTTTTCATGCAGGTTTCCATGTTAAAGGAAGGGAATCGGTTTGCTCAGTCTGCCCGTTTTAACCAGGAAGAAATGCAAAAGCAGTATTTCGATATCGTAATAGGATCCGGAAGAAAAGGACAATCCTTTTTATACTGGAAGGGAAATCAGTTGTTTCAACTCCCAATATCCTATTTTACTGCAACAAACAGCTGGACCAATAGTCCGGGTTTCCCTTCTTACCCCTATTTCGAGCGGCCGGTTCCATTGAACTGTCTTGAATGCCACAGCAGTGCAGCCAGGAAAGTCACTTCAGGTGATGCTGTTAATGCATATGATAAAGCTTCGGTCATGCTTTCAATTAACTGCGAACGTTGCCATGGTCCAACTAAAGAACATATAGATCACCACTTGCTTAACCCCGGCGAAAAGGAAGGTAAGTTTATTGTAAATCCTGCCAGCCTTGCAAACAGGGAAATCAGAATGGATGTTTGCGCTGTTTGCCATTCCGGTATCAGGCAACACAAAAGGCCCCCATTCAGTTTCAAACCTGGCATGTCACTTAAAGACCACTCAGTAGGTTTACCAGTCAGCAATAAACCTGATACGCTTGATGTACATGGCAACCAATATGGACTCCTTGCTGCAAGTGAATGTTATAAATCATCTGCTGTAATGGATTGTTCAAGCTGCCACAATGTACACCGCGAGGAGGTAAACGATCCTGCTTTGTTCTCTGCAAGATGTATGACCTGTCATAATACGGAGAAAAAAAACTTTTGCACGCTAGAAACAGATCAAATCAATCTTGCAGAGAACTGCATAGACTGTCATATGCCCGTTCTACCATCCCGGAAAATACAACTCAGCACTGCAGCCATAAAAAAAGTACAATCTGATAGCATCCGGACACATTTTATATCGATATACCGGGAACAAACGAAAAAAATCCTGGAAAGAACAAACTTAAAGTAATTTTGTTTTTTAGAACACATGATGACTGAAGAAACAATCAAAGAGCAGGTAATTGAAAAACTCAAGACAATTTTTGATCCAGAGTTACCTGTTAACATCTGGGAGCTCGGCCTGATATATGAAGTGAATATTGTGCCCATTAAAAATGTTCAGGTAATCATGACATTGACTGCGCCTAATTGTCCGGCCGCTCAAACACTCCCTCATGATGTTGATCAAAAAATCAGAGAAATTGAAGGACTCAATGATGTTTTTGTGGAAATTACCTGGACTCCAGCATGGACCAAAGACCGCATGAGTGAAGAGGCCAAACTCGAACTTGGATTTTTGTGATTCATTTTTAAAAAAAAATAAGAAAGGCGTAACTTGTATTCAAATGCAGCCATTCTTATTGCTATCTACAGAACCCTTGCAAACAGGGCTTTTGCACCCCCTGATTGTTCACTTTCCGATAGGAATAGTTTACTTCGTCCTTCTTATATCCCTCATGCCGCAAACGTTGCGGAACAGCTTGCAGCAAGCAACATCAATTGCATTGCTTACAGCATCTGTATCAGCCATTCTCGCAGCTATCACCGGCTATCTGTTATCCAGGTCAGGAGATTATGACACAACAGCCATCGCACTACATCAGTGGGGGGGCATCATAACCGCAATACTTTCTTTAATTGCATTATTTATCAAGAAATTCCAGCGACAATTAATCTGGATCACTGCCATATCATTGACCATAACCGGACACTGGGGAGGTGAATTAACGCATGGATCTGGATACCTGAATAAAATTTGGGGTACAGTTAAAACTGCTGAAATACAACAGGAAACTGAAATGCAAAGGCCGGCAGACTCCGCTGTTAATCTTGCGGAAACGGCAAATAAAACTGAAAAAATTTCACCCTATCAGACTACTATAGCACCTATCCTGAAGACAAACTGTTATTCGTGTCATTCTTCACAGAAAAAAAAGGGTGGATTACGACTTGATACCGAACAATGGATAAAGGTCGGAGGTAAAAACGGCTTAATCCTGGTCCATGGCAACCCAGGAAAGAGCTTACTCTATACACACCTCAGGTTACCACTTGATGATGAAAAACACATGCCACCAAAGGGCAAAAACCAATTGAATCCAGGAGACATCAATGCCATTTTTCAATGGATCCAGATGGGGGCTCCATTTGGAGAAATTACCCGAAATATAGTAGAAGATATCGTTCAACAACCAGCATTAGCAATAGTTTCAGTGCCTGAAACAGAGCAGGAAAAAAACAGCCATCAGGTTCCATTAAAATATTTACCACTTCCTCAGGCCGATTCAGGGCTGATTCAATCACTGATCAGTCTGGAAGCCGTCGTTCGTCAGGATGCCAACCGACCCAATGGCCTGTACATCAATCTGGTTAACATCAAAAAAATCACACCCGAAATCATTCAAAGCTTATCCGGATTAAAAGAACAGGTTGTAGCCCTGAAGCTGAATGAAATCAAACTGGAATCAAACGAAATACAGTTTTTATCGGAACTCAGACATTTAACAACACTGCAGCTTTCCAGAACGAGTTTAACAGATGCCGGATTGATGCATTTAACAGATCTTCCTGACTTGCAGCAACTGAATCTCTATGGCACAGAGGTTACAGACAAATCACTTGAGGTAATCAGACGATTAAAAAATATCAGGACAGTAAACCTGTGGAATACGCGCATGAGCGATGCTGCAATAAGACAATTCAGCAAACAACATCCGGAGATTATACTGGAATTTGGGGAGCTTACACTACACAAAAATGATTCACTGCAAAAGCAATAGCATGAACCTGTTTAAAACCATATCAGCTTTTATCATGATAATCATGCTCAGTGCTGCAATCCTTTCTGCACCTCCTTCATTGCCCCCTGATGTAGCAGAGGCGCTGTCTAAAATCAATTTTGAGCCTGACTACAACCAGCATATAAAACCCATCCTGTCAGACAAATGCTTTGCCTGCCATGGTCCGGATAAAGCCAAACAAAAAGCAGGACTCCGCCTTGATGAATCAACTGCAGCTTATGCCCCGTTACCGGAAAGTCCGGGCAAAACAGCTATTAAACCCGGTAATATCTGGAAGAGTGAACTTGTTTACCGCATCATCTCGAAAGATCCGGAATTTATCATGCCCACCCCCGCTTCCCACCTGAGTTTGAACGCTGCTGAAAAAGCATTGTTAGTAAAATGGATTGAGTTGGGTGCAGTTTATCAGCCGCATTGGGCTTTCGTTAAACCTATTAAAAAGAGTGTTCCTGTCTTACAAAACACAGCTTATTCAGACAACCCCATTGACCTGTTTGTGATTGCCCGGTTACAATCTAAAAACCTCAAACCTTCACCCCGTGCATCAAAAGAATTACTACTCAGGAGACTCAGCTTTGACATAACCGGATTACCTCCTTCAACTGAAGAGCTGGATCGCTTTTTACAAGACAATACACCTGATGCTTATGAAAAGCAGGTTGAGCGCCTCTTACAGTCTGTTCACTACGGAGAACGTATGGCAGCAGACTGGTTAGACCTGGCAAGGTTTGCCGATACTTACGGGTATTCTGTTGACAGGTACAGGGATATGTCGCCCTACCGCGACTGGGTGATCAATGCATACAACAGCAATAAATCCTATGACCGGTTCATCCATGAGCAACTGGCCGGCGATTTGATGCCAAACCCAACAAAAGACATGCTTGTTGCTACAGCTTTCAACAGGCTTCACCAGCTGAATATGGAAGGCGGTATTGTTGAGGAAGAATTTCAGACAGAATATGTGCTGGACAGGACCAATACATTCGGAGAAGCATTTATGGCCATGTCTGTTAGCTGCTCCCGCTGTCATGATCATAAGTATGACCCGATTTCTCAAAAGAGTTATTATCAGATGTCGGCGTTCTTTAACAACGTGTTGGAGGCAGGACAAATTTCCTGGAACAACGATATGCCAACACCAACCCTGCTTTTGCCTAATCAGGAGCAGGAAAAAAGAATGGATTCACTGAAGAGACAGATAGCCCTCCAGGAACAATTACTTGAAGAGGAACAAAAAACTGCAGCCACGCGGGCAACAGCATGGCTGAAAAACACATCAGACGCAGCATTATTTGGGGGTAACAGGCCACGGAAAGGACTGATAGCCTTTTATAAACTCAACAATACACTCCAAAATGAGCTCGATACCAGCATGCGGGGCGTGATGAAACATGATGCCGGGGCCACAGGCGACAAACCACTATTTGTCAAAGACAGAAGCGAACAGGTGCTCCAACTCGATGGTGATGTTTACCTCGATTTGAGTCCTGCTGGTATTTTCAATGCAGCCCAGCCTTTCACGGTGGGCATGTGGCTCTGGATTCCACAAACACTTCAGGATGGCGTAATCTTTCACAAGAGTGATGGGGAAAGACTCTATAACTTTAAGGGATTTAATGTTTCGCTGAAAAACAAACGCCTGGAAATTACCATGGCACATGCCGCGCCGTCCAATGCTATCATCAAAAGAGCACTCAAAGATGTTCCGCGTAACCAATGGCTGCATGTAAGCCTCGCTTATGACGGTATGGGAAAAGCAGGTGGTTTTCAGCTGTTTCAGGATGGTGAAGAAGTGCCGATGGAAACCATCATTGACAAACTTTACAAAGACATCATCTTTTACAGGAAAGAAGAACCCGGATTGCAAATTGGCGGATGGTGGCGGGGCACCGGTTTTACAGGTGGCAAGGTGGATGATATTGTCATCTATAACAGAAAACTCGAGCCTTTTGAAATTGGACTAGTTTCTGGTACAAAAATGAATGGCACTCAGGCATTTTCATCAACCAATGCCAATAGCATTGCTGCTTCTGACTTTAAAAAGGCATATTATGTACATCAGGAAGATAGCCTTGTTGCTAGCATCAGGCGAAAACTGCTTCAAACCAAAGCCGAATGGTATGCTGCAGTTAAAGATGTAAGACAGGTTATGGTGATGGAAGAAACACCAGGAATAAAACAAACCCACCTGTTACAACGCGGACAATACGACCTCAAAGGTGAAAAAGTTTATCCGGGAACACCATCTTCCATTTTACCGTACCCCACATCATTCCCCAAAAACAGGCTGGGACTGGCGCGGTGGCTTACTGATCTAGGTCACCCCCTTACAGCAAGAGTTGCAGTAAACAGGCTGTGGCAACAGTTTTTTGGAACCGGACTGGTTAAAACAAGCGAAGATTTTGGCAACCAGGGTGAGATGCCCAGTCACCCTGAATTATTAGACTGGCTTGCAGTTCATTTCATGGAATCGGGATGGGATATCAAAAAAATGATACAACTTATCGTAACCTCGAAAACCTATCAGCAGGATGCCTTTGCCAGTCAGGCCTTGCGTGAGCAGGATCCCGAAAACAGGCTGCTTGCACGGGGACCATCCAAACGCCTTACTGCAGAAATGCTGCGAGACCAGGCACTGGCAGCAAGCGGACTCATAAACAGAAAAACCGGAGGAGAGAGTGTTAAGCCCTACCAGCCTGCCGGCCTTTGGGAAATAAACAGCATGCAGTACCGTGCAGACAGTTCCGAAGCCATGTACAGGAGAAGTGTTTATGTGGTGGTAAAGAGATCAGTCCCATTCCCTACCCTTGCAGCATTTGATGCTTCAGAAAGAAGCTCATGCCTTTCCAGAAGACAACAAACAAACACACCCATACAGGCACTCGTAACACTTAATGATCCGGCTTATGTGGAAGCTGCCAGAGCACTCGGAGCACATTCCGCCTCATTAAAAGACACAACGTTGATGATACAGTCGATGTTCCGAAAACTAACAGCACGATATCCTACGGAGCGGGAGTTGTTAATTCTCAAAAAACTGCACAACAGTGAATCACAGAAATTCAACAACAACCCTGAAAAAATGAAAGGCTGGAACAAAACAGGAATTTTCAAAACGGGTAATGAAAATGCTGCGTTGCTTGCAGCAAATACAGTTTTGGCAAGCACAATAATGAATTCAGACGCCTCAATAACCAAACGATAACCATGGGAGCACATCAACCTGAAAAAAGAATTTTACATGGGGATTTTACGCATTTGTACCATGCAATGGACAGGAGAAACTTCCTCAATAAGACTGCCATGGGCATGGGGGCGATAGCTTTACAGCAATTACTCTCCCCCTTGCATACGCAGGCACAATCCCTGGAAGAAACAATCCTGAATGCACTACCAGCCATTGCCCCAAAGGCCAAAAAGGTATTGTACCTCTTCATGGCAGGTGGACCATCACAGTTTGAAACTTTTGATTATAAACCCAAGCTCAGGGAACTTTATTCCACCAATCTCCCGGATTCAATCAGAAAAGGTCAGCGTCTGACAGGCATGAGCGCCAATCAGTCTGCCTTACCAGTAGTTCCTTCCCTCTATGAATTCAAAAGACATGGAAAAAGTGGAACCTGGGTAAGTGAAATCCTGCCTTACACAGCACAGGTAGTAGATGAATTATGTGTGATTCCGTCTATGTTCACCGAACAGATCAACCATGATCCGGCCATCACGTTTTTTCAGACCGGCCACCAGCTTCCCGGCAGACCATCTATCGGATCCTGGCTTAGTTATGGACTTGGATCAGAGAATAAAAATCTTCCCGCATTTATCGTCCTAGTCTCCAAGGATGCATCCAAGGATCAGCCCTTGTATTCCAGGCTCTGGGGCAATGGCTTTTTACCCTCAGAGCATCAGGGCGTTCAGTTCCGGTCTGGTAACGATCCGGTATTGTTTTTACAAAACCCGGAGGGTTATGATGGGAATGACAGAAGAGAGATGCTTGATCACCTGAAACAGCTGAATGAACTGCAACAGGAAAGTTGGGGCGATCCTGAAATCAATGCCCGCATCTCACAGTATGAAATGGCTTTCAGGATGCAAACAGCCGTGCCTGAAATCATGGATACCACCAAGGAGTCTGATGAAGTATTTAACCTATACGGACCATCCAGCAGGGATAAGGGCAGTTATGCAGCCAACTGCATCCTGGCCAGAAAGTTGCTCGAAAAAGATGTTCGATTTGTTCAGTTATACCACCAGGGATGGGATAATCATGGAGGACTCCCCAGTAACATCAAATACCAGTGCAAACAAATCGACCAACCTACGGCAGCCTTGATCACCGATCTGAAGCGAAGAGGCATGCTGGAAGACACACTTGTAATTTGGGGTGGCGAATTTGGAAGAACAGTATATTCCCAGGGCAAAGTTTCAAAAACTGACTATGGACGAGATCATCATCCCAGGTGTTTTACCATGTGGATGGCCGGAGCAGGAGTAAAGAAAGGCATCACTTTCGGACAAACGGATGAATTCAGTTACAACATAGTGAAAGACCCCGTGCATGTCCATGATTTCCATGCCACACTTTTACACCTGATGGGCATCGACCATGAACAACTTACCTACAAAGTGCAGGGTAGAAGATTCAGGCTGACAGATGTGCATGGAAAACTCGTCAAAGGGATTCTTTCCTGATCAAAGATTTCCTTTCTTGAGTTCCTCTGCGGCGTGGTTTGCAGCCCGGGCTGTGATGGCCATGAAGGTGAGTGATGGATTCTGAGTACTGGTAGAAGTCATACATGCCCCATCAGTGACAAAAACGTTTTTACAATGATGCAATGCATTCCATTTGTCAAGCATTGAAGTAGCGGGATCATGCCCCATCCTGACACCGCCCATTTCGTGGATATCCAGACCCGGAGCTTGTTTGCTATCGTGCTGTCGGATATTTGTACAGCCTGCTTTCTCCAGCATTTCTGACCCCACCTGAAGGAAATCCTGCATCGACTTTACATCGTTGTCATCGTAATCAATTGAAAAATTAAGCAGTGGCACTCCCCACTTATCCTTTTTATCCCTGCTGAGGGTAACCCTGTTGGCTGCTTTGGGAATGGTTTCACCCTGCATCATCATCGAAACAGACCATGGACCAGCCTCTGAGACAGCCTCTTTTAATCCGGCTCCAATTTCATCAGAATACCCCCTACCCCTGTCGGCGCCAAAAAAGACCATGTATCCCCTTAAAAAATCTGTTTCCTGCTTGTAGACGTTCCTGAAATTTGGCATCATCGGCTGCGTAGGTCTGCGTCCATAGTAGTACTTGTCTTCCGGTCCATCAATATCCGCCGAAACTGTACCCCTGTAATTGTGAAAAGCAATGTACTGTCCGAGTAGTCCGTTATCATTCCCTAAACCATTGGGGAACCTTGATGATGTTGAGTTCAGCAGAATCAGGTTGGTATTGAAACAGGCGGCATTGACAAAAATGATTTTAGCAAAAAACTCGGTTGCCTCCCCTGTAAGTGTGTCGATCACCCGAACACCAGTTGCCTTACCTGCTGCTTCATCATAGATAATGGATTCAACCACGGATTGCGGACGGAGTGTCAGGTTTCCTGTTCTTGCAGCCCAGGGTATGGTAGTGGAGTTGGCATTGAAATACCCTCCGAAAGGGCATCCCCGCTCACATAGACTACGAGCCTGACATTGACCTCTACCCTGCTCGATATGAATGGGCCGGGGTTTTGTGAGATGCGCGCAGCGACCTTGCACAACATGACGGTCTTTGAATGAGGACATGATTCTTTGGGCGATATCCTTCTCTACACAATTCATTTCCCAGGCCTGCAGGTAATCACCATCAGGAAGTGTATCCAGACCGTCTCGGTTGCCCGAAATTCCTGCAAAATCCTCCACATGAGCATACCAGGGTTCCAGGTCTGCATAACGGATGGGCCAGTCAACGGCAAAGCCATCGCGTGCAGGACCTTCAAAATCATATTTGCTCCAACGCTGAGTTTGTCTTGCCCAAAGCAAGGATTTTCCACCAATCTGATAACCCCGTATCCAGTCGAACGGCTTTTCCTGGATGTAGGGATGATCGTTATCCTTTACAAAAAAATGTTCTGTGGATTCATTGTACGCATAACAGCGAGACACAACCGGATTTTCAGTTTTGTCTGCATGAGACATTTTCAGGTGATGCGGAAACTCCCAGGGGGCCTTGGTTGCAGTTGGATAGTCTTTCAGGTGCACGACATCCTTACCTCTTTCCAGGAGTAGTGTTTTCAGTCCCTTCTCACACAATTCTTTAGCAGCCCAGCCTCCACTGATACCTGATCCAATAACTATGGCATCGTAGGTATGAGACAATTTCCCTTTCCCCTGAATATTGACCTGAGCTGAATCTTTTCGCATTTTTTAAATGTTTAACCCAGCTACAAGTTACGACTTCTTCCATTTTGACGTACTTTTCGCGAAAAAGGATATGGATAAGGTGTTGCTTGTTATTGCTCCGCAGGTTTTTCGCGATGAGGAACTTTTTGAGACCCGTGAAGAGCTGGAGAAAGCAGGATTCGAGACTGTAATTGCCAGTACGGCGAAAGGAACCTGTACGGGAAAGCTCGGTGGACAGGCCGAAGCTGTAATCAGTTTAGAGGAGGTCAGACCTTCAGGCTATCAGGCCCTTGTTTTTGTGGGTGGCATGGGCAGTCAGGTTTATTTTGAACACCCCGGCGCACACGATCTAGCATGGGAAATGTATGCGGACGGAAAAGTTGTCAGTGCTATTTGCGCAGCACCTGTGATTCTGGCCAAAGCCGGATTGCTAAAAGACAGGAAAGCAACAGTGTATCCAGACCATGAATATACACTCAAACAATATGGTGCACTTTACACCGGAGAAGCTGTAACTGTTGATGGCAACATCATCACCGGTAATGGAGCTGAAAGTTCAAGGGCCTTTGGGCAAGCGGTTGCCAGTCGACTGCGGGAAGTTGTTATTGGCTGACGAATAGAAAATTCACGCTTCAGATAACCTAATCATTCAAAGTATTTTTTGAAACTGTTTTTTCATATATTTGCAACCCGTCTAGTTGTATATAAAAGTATGAAGGGGAATTAGCTCATTTGGTAGAGCGCTTGCATGGCATGCAAGAGGTGACCGGTTCGAATCCGGTATTCTCCACAAGCTGTGACTCCACAAGTCATGGCTTTTTTATTTTTTAACTGTAACCTACTTAATCTTTCCTTTCAATATTTCCGAAGCTGCAAGCAGGTATGCACCAGAACCATAACTTTCCCAGCTTTCTGCATTGAAATTTTTCCTTGGATCCGCCCCTATTGGTTGTACCCAACCGTAACGGCCATTATCATCCAGCAAGGTATTCATCCCTATCCAGCATTTTTTTACTGCCGGTAAAAATATTTTTTTATCCAGATACTTATTATTGATACCCCAGGCTAAAGCATAACCAATAAAGCCAGATGCACTTCCCTCCCCCCCAGGGTAAGCTCCAGGATCGAGTAAACTTGTTCTCCAAAGACCATCGGGCTGCTGAAGCGTCAACAACCGGTTAGACATTTCCTGAAACAGCCCTACGTAAAAACCACGACCTGAATAGTTTGAAGGCATTTCAGACAATAACCGCGCCAGACCTGCAATAACCCATCCATTCCCCCTGCCCCAAAAAATCTTATTTCCATTGGCTTCTTTTTTTCCATTCCCATCTGCATCCCAAAGATATGAGGCATCCCTTGCAAAAAGTTTTTCATCCTGGTTGTACAACAAACGAAAACATTGTCTGTACAGCGTATCACTCACTATGAGGAACTCAGGATCATTCAAGGTCTTTGAGAGTTTTGCCATGGCAGGAGGAGCCATAAAGAGCGCATCACACCACCACCAAGTAATGCCTTTCCTGGCCTGTTGTTCACCGGGAATTCGCATCATCTTTTTTATGGAATCAACAGAAGAACGAATCATTTCTGATTGTTTTTCTATGCGATATAAATCAACATAAGTCTGTGTAATAGCTATATCATCTGCATGATCAAATCTTTTGCCTGGAGCCCAGTTGTTCCTTACACAAATAGCTCTTAAAGAATCAAGTAGAATTGGATTCTTTGAAACTTCGTAAGCAGAAAAAACACCTGTATAGAATGCGGCATTCGTCCAGGTATTCAAAGGTTTGTTATTAAAATGCCTCATTTGCCAGTCTGAAACTTTTAGCATTCTGCTATTTATTTCATGCTTACTGAACAAATCCTCCGACTGAGCCAACAGTGACTGTGAAATAAAAAATATACCTGCAAAAAGAAAAAATACTATTTTTTTAACCCTCATAATTATTGGTTTTGGGATGAATCAAATGGTGCGACTTCTAAAGGATGTTTATTTAAAAATGTTTTAATTAAATCTTTGGAAAGCTGGATGCGGTCAACTGTATTTTCCATTTGTGTTTGTAAGTCAAACATGAGTTCATCTGCAATGCCAGCATGTTCTTTGTGGAAAATTAAATTAACTGTTTCCTGGGGATCTTTAACAACATCATACAGTTCAATATACGTCTCATCCTTAAACATATCCACAATCAATTTATAATTTCCTTTTACCACACAGCGTTGCTTTCCTCCAAGAGATCCGTTGCCATCATATTGAATAAAAACAGATTCCCGGTCCACTTTTTGCCCCCTGATTAAAGGCAATAAAGATTTTCCATCAGTTACTGGCAATGCCTGCATCCCGTTCAAATCCAACAAAGTGGGTAAGAAATCTACCAGACTGACCACGGCATCTGATGAGTCAATCTGCTTTTTGAACCCAGATGGCAATTTTAAAATAAATGGCACCCTCACTGATTCTTCATACATGCACATTTTTTGCCAAAGTGAGTGACTGCCTAGCATTTCACCATGATCAGCTGTAAATAGAATCAATGCCTTATCATACAATCCGGCAGCTTTTAATCCTTCAATGACTCTGCCAACTTCGTCATCAAGTAATTTAACAAGACCCATATATTTTGTCCATATGTCAATCCACTCTTTTCTATTGTATCTCGAGCCTAAAAAACCAGTGATGTTATACAACTGCAAAGGCGACTGGCCATCATACCATTGTCCAACATTTTGTGGTACTGTTATTTCATTTGGGCTGACTAACGAAAAATATGGTTCGGGGATACTGAAAGGAGGATGTGGAGCAAGGAACATCAGATTTAACAACAATGGTTTCCCAGTCGATTTCTGATTAATCACTTTCAAAGCTTCAGAAGCTATAAAATGATCAAAATAATAATCAGCACCCTCCTTGTAAATTCCATACTCAGGTGTTGAATTACTACCTAATTGAGTGACTGAAGCTGAAAGAAGCTCAGGAACAGTGGCTTTATAATCCTTGCCGCCGGGTTTGGTTTTTTTCTGCTCTTTTAACCAGCTATTGTAACTTTCCTGAGTAATCCATTTCGTTAAGCCGTTATTTTTTTTATCTATGTTTTCTTCTGTATAAAAATGCTGCTTGCCAATATGGTAACTATCCCATTGTTCCTGCATTAAACCATACATGTTTGGAATACCGGCTCTTGTGATTCCATAAACTTTATCTACCTTTTCAAAAGGGTTTATCAGTGACCCTGTTCTGTTGGCATACAGTCCGGTAAAAAAAGAAGACCGTGATGGTGCACATAGAGGCACTGAAACATATGCTCTGTTGAATGCTATACCATCGTTTTTTAAGTTATTTATGTTTGGCGTAAATACACCAATGGCATCTGACCTGAGTTGGTCAGCCATGATAATAATGACAGGAATTTTTTCGGATTTCTGGGCAATGGAAGTCAGACAATTCACAAGGCCGAATAAAAGTGTAAAAAATTTATAAGAAAAGTTCATGGAGTTAATTTAACTGTGACATGACTTACCTAAACCATTTGATAATTTCCGAATTCACTTTCAAAGCATATTCTTTTAATTCTTTCTGCATAGACCGCACTCTTGTTACATTTTGCAACGCTATATTATTCAATTCTCCTGCGTCCTTGCGTAAGTCATACAATTCCACTTCATTCGATTTCCAAAATTGTATAAGCTTAAAATTTCCGGAAATTATGGCAGAATGAGGATACGTGTTGTTATACCGGTGAAAATAAATATTCCTGTTCCATTTCTCGGAATGATGAACATCGCGGTTGAAAAGTAGATCAGCAATATTTTTCCCATCAAGTGCTGACTTAACATCAGGTAAACCTCTAGCCAATTGGATGATCGTTGGTAATATATCCAGTCCCGAAACAGGAATATCAGTATGACTATCCGGTAATATTCCAGGGCCAGCTACAACAAACGGAACACGAATGCCTCCTTCGTACAATGTCCACTTTCCACCACGCAATGGATAATTCCGCATCGGACTTTTAAATTTAGTTGGATGATCCAATCTATTACTGACCGGTGGAATGAACTCTACACCCCCATTATCAGCCATAAAAAATATAAAAGTATTTTCAGTTATGTTAAGGCTGTCAAGCATGCCAAGCAGTTGTCCGATACCTGCATCCAGATCTTTCAACATACCTGCCCAAGCTGCATTCTCATGTATTTTACCTTTTTCTTTGTTATTAAAATAATCCAGAGACTTTTGTTTCGTCTCAAAATTTACATGGGTAGCATAGTGCGAAACCTGAAGATAAAAAGGCTGTTCATCAGCAACAGCATGTTGCATAAATCTGACTGCGCGTGCCGTGATACTGTCTGCCTGCTTTGGATTTTCTGAAACATACACCTGAGACCACTTAACCTCCTTATTGCTGACCATATCCCCATCCTTATTACCAGTATCCCCATCACTTTCATCATATCCCAGTTGTTTTGGAGTTACCCCTGTCCTGAGATCCCATTTCCCAAAATGAGCAGCCCTGTAGTGAGAATCTGTTCTTTTGAGCTGGTGAACCAATGAAGCACCAACAAATTCCGGATTTTTAATTTTTTCAGAGAACGAATCATCCCCCTGCCTCACAGAAGACTGACCAAACTGAATACTTCGCCTCGTTGGGGTACAAATAGGATCCGGCGCATACCCTCTTGAAAACCGCAATCCCCTTTTTACCAATCTGTCCAGATTCGGCGTTTCATGAAAATCACTTTTAGCATTGGTCAACTGCTGATCCATGGATGTCGCCAATGAACTCCATCCCAGATCATCAGCCAGAATAAAAATAAAATTCGGCCGTTTTGCCTGCTGTGCAATTAGACTAACTGGCAGTAGAAAAAAGACTATACCCGTAATCAGGATAGCATTACGTACAGAGTATCCTGAGATGCAACCCTTTCCGCTATTTAGTTTAGGCATCCTTATTTTTTTATTTGTTCCCATATGCTTTATTATAGGTTCCACGTTCCCTGAATCCAGGAAAAGGCCTCATCAAACCAAATCTGGGGTAGCTTTCAAAAATATTTCCATTTCCTAATTCCCGGGGATCTCCCTGCTTAGCCAGATTTGATTGTAGAAGCAATTTCATTTCCAGCAGGTTTTTTTTATAGGAAAGGTCTTTAGCCAAATTATTTAAACATTCCGGATCCTTTTCAATTGCATACAACTCATCCTCATCTCGTTTGGCTAAGCTCAGGTTTGTCCAAAACCTGAACTGATCTGCTTGCTGAATCAGCATTGTTTTTGTAGGGGAGTCATCCACATCTTCATACCCATAAACTATGGGCTTCAGATCCTTTGATTTGGCAACATCTGGCTGATTATCCAAAGCAGGATCCCCCACAGGCCATCTGCCTGGCTCATAGTTATGTATGTACAGGAATTCTTTTGTGCGGATTGCTCTTGCCGGATATCCGAGATTATCAGGTCTGGCATGTGTATGCCTTTCCCTCCCTGTAAGTACAAACTGACGATTAGATTTGTTGTTATTTTTCCTGTCATTTACAAGCAAATCCATCATGCTTTCCCCGGTAATTCCCGGAAAATGATCTACACCTGCCAAATCAAGAAAAGTAGGAGCCAGATCAATTAAACTGATAAGATCCACTATCTTCCGTCCAGGCTTAACAATTCCTGGTCCGGCTAAAGCCAAAGGCACATGTATACCATATTCCTGGAGATTAGCTTTTGCCGATGGAAACGGCATGCCATTATCCGCAGTAATGACTACGTATGTATTTTCGAGCTCACCTGAAGCACGCAATACACGAATGATCTCACCCAGCTGCTTGTCAAACCAATTAATTTCTAATGCATAATCCAGCAAGTCATTTTGCACAATATCATTATCCGGCAAAAAGGATGGAACACGCAAATCAGATTTTCGGAGACCTGATGCTGCACCTGAACCCTGTTCATAATCCCTGTGAGGTTCAAATGACCCAAACCAGAAGAAAAATGGCTTATCCGCAGGTTTTTCTTTCAAAAAATCTTCAAAATTCAGGGCGTAGTCATTGTTACTTATTCCGGTAGCTGGCACCCGATTAAGTTTTCGTTCGTTATATTCACGACCAACAGGGTTTTGTTTCCATCCTGATGCTTTAAAATTTCCCGGAGACCATGGCTTGCCTGTAAATCCTACAAAATAGCCATCTTGTTCGAGAGATTGCGTAAAGACAGGAAATTTTGATGGAAACAAACTGGAGTGTGTTCCTGCCTCTTCTAGCTGCCAGATATTTCTGCCGGTTAAAATGGCGGCCCGACAAGGACTGCATTGCGGGGCAGCTGCGAATGCATTTAAAAACAGTAGCCCTTTACTTGAAATGCTATCAAAAACTGGCGTTTTATATACCGAAGACTGATAGGCAGATGCATGTGGGTACGACTGATCATCCGCTATAGCAAACAGAAAATTTGGTTTCCGCTTCGCTGAACTAACCTGACGGCCAGATTGTTTTTTATCGGAAAAAGAAAAAAATAAGGCAGCTAACAAAACAATAAAAATGTACTTCATGGAAACGATTGAATTTTTACCTTATAACCCCTGATGACTCATCGGACACCTCAGTAACCTTTTTCACACCCCTGACATTTTCGATTAAAATGGATGGTCCACGAGAAGCTGAATTGCGCTTCATTTCAGACTTACCTTCTTTTTTGTTTGCGGAAAAAAATGTTTCCCTGCTTCGAGACCTGACTTCCAACACGGGAGATTTTGAAACTGATAAAACGGCTTTGATATCCCAGTCATCCAGCTGAACATTGACAATTCCATTTTCAGATGAACTGTTTTTTATCTCTTGAATTGCTGCACCAGCACTATCAATTCTGATAATACTTAAAAACCTGATTGAATTTGTTTTTGGACTGGTAGCCTTCACATGCCATTGGTTATTGTTGTAGGTTTTGGTGACCTTACCAGGGTAATCCCTGAAATCAACTGCCGGTATTTCAAACGTATCAGCGATCTGCCATGATAAAGGCGTTGATCCCCACAATCGACCAATTCCCCGGAAATTATCCACCTGAGACTGAAAAGTACCTGAAGTACTATCCAGGTAGGTTTTTTCAAGTGCATGAATCAGCCATGACCAGCTTCGGACCGTATCGGCCTGTAACTCATCATAAACAACTACAATACCCGGCTTCAACAACAGGATATGCCTAAAATATTGTTTTATACCAAGATCCTGATTTGTTTCTGAACTTTGGTATGCTTTTGATGCATCACCCATCACATAAGAAAGATTATTGCCACTTATAAAACGCTTCAACAAACCATAGGATTCTATGCTGTACGGCTGCCCCTCTCCATCCGCCAAAATGCCATTCATACTCCTTGTATGTTTGCTCCACCCCAAACGGTGCGGATCATCCATGGCCACCTTATAGCCTGTTCGATAAAAAAGCCGCTTTCCACCGGCCAGAATATTAAATGTATTCTGATCTGCAAGAATATGTCCGTATGCTCCAAACGGACTTGATCGGAAGGCAACCATCACATCAGAAGATGTATTTCCGGGAGATGTATGCAAGGCTGCAACACCTGTTTCCAGCGAACGATATGCAAGCGGAAACTCAATATTAGCAGAAAAATCAGGCAAACCCTGCTTTGCAGCATGTGTTAGCCTGAACCAGCGAAGCATCTTCTCCGTTGCAAGATCGTACTGAGCAGATTGCTGAAGCTGATTGACATACCACATGTACTTTTCATTTCTGGTCAGACGCGCTAATTCAGTAGCAAATGCGGCATAACTGGCGGGCGGAGAGAAATAATCTTCCGCATTGTCACCAAACCCGTCATTTGATGAACCTGGAGGAAAATGATAAATCATCCAGTTGGCCTGGTTGTGGTACCAGGGATGTGATTGGATAAAATCAAATCCCGTATAAACCCTGATACGGTCAGGAATCTCCAGTAACATCTCCATATTAAGCTGCAGGTAGTAGGCTCCTTCAGCCCAGCCACCATCTGTTCCACCCAGAACAGGAGACCTGGCCAGAAATAATTCATAAAGATATTCAAGCCACTTGCCTGCCCGTGGATCATGATGATATACTGCAATGGCAGATTTGAAAAGCTCATTCAAAAGCAACTGCCAGACGTGACCACTCAATACTTTGGACTCGATGTTATTTTGCCACGACTGGAAAAAGTTTTCTGCCCTGAAAGTAATGGCGTGCAGCAGCTTTGATTTCACACCATCGGTAAGCAACGGGTAAAAAGTATCAAAAACCAGGGCCATATTATACATAGTAACACCATCAGTAAAGTCACTTGATGCTGAAATACCTTCAGGATCCCATCCAGCCATTTCAACAGCCATCAGGATAGCTGACTTTGCATATTGTTCCTTACCCGTAAGCAAATATCCCTGAGAAAGTGCAACAATAAGGTTGTTGATGCGATTACCCAGTGCAACTACTGCATCCTGGCGGATTTTCTTCTGCTGTCTTGCATCTCCACTCCTAATACTTGGTAGTCCATCAGCTTCAGTAAGAACCGGGTGTATCATGGCTGCATCAGCATCAGCTATAATGGCCACCGCATCACGCATTGTATGAAGACTCCTGAGATCTTCTGCAGGGTCGTATACTAGCAATCTGGGATGACCTTCGGGGATGTTTTTTAAAAAAATTCCCGGAGGAGGAGAAATCATGGAAATTGATTTTTCGGAAATTGCAAACCAGTTGACTGCAGACCATGTTTTTCCGCTAATCCTGAAACGCCAGTACCAAATACCTGCAGATAAGTACTGATGCGGATTGAACAAAGCTGATCCGAGGCCAGCAGCGTAAATGGTAACATCTTCAGCAAACAAAGAATCCTGAGACAGCTGAACATCATAACTGACAATCTTTCCTTTTTGATGCGGCCACCTGAGTATTGGTGAATTAAACGTTACTGTTGCTCCATTTTCAGGAATAGTTTGTTTTAAAAAAGTGGTGTAAACTGCATGTTTGTTTTGAGAATATCCTGCATTGCTAACTATAGTCAGGACAAAAAAAGACAACAAAACCGTTTTGAGGATTGTATTTGGCAGTAACAACAGATGATTCAACCTGTTTTGAAAAGGTGGACACCTGCCTTCCATGAAAACATGAAATTTCATACACCTCTGTTTGATCGTTGATTAATCTTCCGTAGAATCAATAGTAATTTAAATTTAAAAGCTTTTAGTTACGATTAAAACTTCGAAATCGATTTCGAAATAGCAAAACATGCTTATCTCAATATACCTTACACTTACAATTCAATTCTCTGCATTCTCCCTTTTATATTCAGGTCTTGATAACAAGAAAGGCATGAACGGCTTGTATGCTTCGGCATCTTTCCAGAATGCCGGAGCCGGGTCAGGACTTGCTAATCCTCCTTTCTAGTCATTACCCTTAATACTGCGTTCTACAGATATGTTCCATTGCTCAAATGCTGTAACAAGCCTGGCTGAGATTTCAGGATGACTTGCAAAAAGATTTTTTGTTTCAAGTGGATCAGTGACAAGATCAAACATTTCAAAAGCATTGTTTCTGGCTTTAGCTTTCACCAGCTTCATATGTCCATCAATAAATGCGGCTTTCCCTTGGTACCTGAAGCCTATGGGCTTCAGCCTTTGAGGTACATCCCCCGTAAATAAACCTTTTAGACTTATGCCGTCCATTGGATAATCCTCAGATTCCTGAGGCAGATCCAGAATATCCAGGATAGTGGGATAAATATCCATCGTGACTGATGGAAATGATGAAATTCGGGGAATAATCTTTCCGGGCCATTCAATAATACATGGCACCCTGATACCACCCTCGTAAACATCCCCCTTAAAGCCCCTTAATCCGCCTACTGCAGCGCTCCCAAAGTCTTTGACGCCACCATTGTCTCCATTAAACCATAGGATAGTATTATCAGCAATTCCAAGTTTCCTTAACCCGCTTCGCAGTTTTCCTATGGCATGATCTACTTCTACAATTTCACCATAATGATTGGCTGTAGACGAATCAAGCGTCTTAAATTCTTTAAAGTATTTGTTATCAGCCTGCCATGGACTGTGTGGACTGCTAAGCCAGATTACCAGAAATACAGGTTTATCGTTCTTGTTTTCTGACTCTAAATGGTTTAGTGCTTCACTAACAAGCAAATCAGAGGTATTTCCGGCAAAAGACTCAAAAATGCCATTCCTGCTTAACAATGGATTGGCATCAAAATAGTTGGTTGAAGAAAGCCAGTATTCAAAGCCAAAAATTCCTGGATTCCGTTTATCAGTCGTAAGAACAGGAGCACCTACCTGGACCTTTTAAACCGTCAAGGTGCCATTTTCCAAAATGTGCCGTACGGTATCCATTCTTTTGAAGTACTTGCGCAATGGTCTTCTCCTGCAATCTCATAGGATACCCAACCGAGTAAACTGCAGACCGGTCGTTTGTCCTGCCAGTTAGCACACTACTTCTGGTTGGCGAACATACCGGAGCGCCTGCATAAAATCTGTCTAATCTGAGTCCTGACCTAGACAGCTCGTCAAGATGTGGAGTTTTAAGTACTGGGTGGCCATAATATCCAACTTCACCATAACCCTGATCATCACTCATTAGCAGGATGATATTTGGCTTTAATTTGACCTGTACCTGTTTATCTGAATCCTGCATCTCCCGAAACCCAGGAATCAGGTAAAATAACTGGGTTATCAGAAACGAGAATACAAGCATTTGTAATCAGTTGAAACAACTGAAAATTTTTAAGGAAAAACTGAATGCGTTTACCTCCGATATCCGCCGCCGCCGCTGTAACCACCACTGCCGCCGCCATAACCACCTCCGGGTGGCCTGCGGTTTCCACCACCACCACTTGGTGGCCTGTCTTCTGCAGCCTTTACTACAAGTGGCTTTTTTCCCAGGTTAATATCATTGAGATTTTCAATGGCGTCCATGGCTTCTTCGCGAACAGGCATATCAACGAAACCGAAGCCCCTGCTTTTTCCTGTTTCCTTATCCATGGCCACTTTGGCAGTTTTCACCTGTCCAAACTTTTCAAAGATCTCCATGAGTTCAGCATCATCAAGATCGTAAGGAAGTCCGGCGACAAAAATATTCATAAAAACAAAATTTTAATAAAGATAAAGACATTTGTGGACTCTAGGCAGTACTTGTAAATCACTAACTTCATATTTTTACTTTAGGATAAACGAAAAACTGCTAAATGGAAATTTTCACGAACGAATACGATTTCATGTTCAACAGGTTGTTACCTCAAATGCTGACTGCAACAATTTGTGGTGGGATTGTTGGATATGGCAGGGAGAAAAGGCATAAGCCTGCTGGCATAAGAACGCTTATACTGATTTGCGTGGGTTGCACCTTGTATAGCTCAATCGGATTCTATATTTCAGAAAAAATGCCCAATATCGATCCAACCCGGATTATCGGACAGATTGCAACAGGGATAGGCTTTTTAGGAGCAGGTGCAATAGTAAAATCAGATCAAAAGGTTACTGGCGTAACTACCGCGGCATTCATCTGGGCCATGAGCGGTATCAGTATACTCATTGGCAGCAATATGTATTTGATTCCGGTTATTGTAACCCTTTTCCTTGTTTTTATAACCTGGTTGTTTGAAAAGTTTGAAGACAGATTACACCGAGACCATTGCCATGATTGAGTTCATTTCATCCGCAAAATAAAATACATGAAAAAATCCTTTCAAGCCCGTTTGGGTGTAACCCTTGCCACAACAGGTTGCGGACTCCTTAGCCTGGTGATAGCATTTGGAAACATGACTGACTATGGCACCAACTTTGAGTTTGTGAGACATGTGCTGATGATGGATACCTTATTCCCAAACAGCACGGCAACATACAGGTCAATGCATCATCCCCTGATTCATCACATCGCTTACATCGCCATCATTGCCACTGAAGCAATCATGGCTTTCTTTCTTCTCAGCGGAGCATATGCGCTTATCAGAGCTATCAAATCGGAGTCTGATACGTTTCAGGTAGCTAAGAAAAATGCATACACAGGTATTTCTATTGGCATTTTACTTTGGTTTATCGGATTTATGGTCATTGGAGGGGAATGGTTCAGCATGTGGCAGAGTCAGTCGTGGAACGGCTTGGGCAGTGCTGACCGCATCATCACATTTTTTATGCTGACGTATCTCTCATTATTGATTTCAGAATAAAAAAACCATCTTCCTGATTCTGGGAAGATGGTTGATATAAATGCTTTGTAAAGCCTGATCAGGCTGAATTTCGTCCTGCGTTGATAATACCAAAAGAGCAGCGCATCACCAGTTTCTCATAACTATTGCGCAGTGTTTCAGGCAGATTTTTTTCCTCCATCTCCCTGACTCTAGAAATTGCAAACTGTTGAATGGTGAGTAGCGGTAAAACAATCTTCTCCCGCATCTGAATAGAAAGCTGGTCTATCGGATAATTTTCCATCAATTCAGTTTTTCCGGATAACATCATCACATATCGCTTTGAAAGCGCGTATTCCTCTTGTATATCCCGCCACAACTCACCATACAGCGGATGATCCCTAAGAAATGCTGTTAGCGGGAAAAAGCATTTTTTCATCGCCATTTCACAGTTGTCCATCAATGTTCTGAAGAAAGCAGACCTGGCATATAAGGCACGCAATTCAGGCATCATACCCTGAGACTCCAGTGTTCTCAAGGCAGTGCCAACGCCATAATAACCGGTTACATTTTGTTTTAGTTGACTCCATGCCCCTACAAATGGAATAGCCCGGAGATCAGACAGCGTAAGTTTACCCTGGGCACCTCTTTTAGCAGGGCGACTGCCAATGTTTGTTGCGGCATAGAACCGAAGCGGACTCACATGGGTGAGGTATTCCATGAATGAAGGATTATTTTTCAGCGCCTCATATGCTTTCAGACTTTCTTCAGCAAGAGCCTGGAGTAACTCTTCTTCCTGAGCACTGAAAGTACTGGCTCCGGTACCAAAAAGTTCACTACCCAAACCCGCATGAATCAATTGCTCGATATTAAATTGAGCGGCATCGATTGTACCGAAGTTAGAACTGACTGTTTGTCCCTGAACGGTAAGTTCTATTTCTTTGTTGGCAATATCACTTCCCATGGAAGCGTAAAACTTATGCGTTTTACCACCACCCCTTGCAGGCGGTCCGCCACGTCCGTCGAAAAAGACTACTTCAAGTCCATACTTGGCCGATATAGCTGATAACTCTTTCTTCGCTTTGAAAATACTGTAGTTGGCCATCAGGTAACCCCCATCCTTTGTGCCATCACTAAACCCAAGCATGACAGTCTGCTTGTTGCCCCTGCGTTTCAGGTGGTCTCTGTAAACAGGAAAGGCATACAACTCCTGCATCACATCTGTGGCATTCCGAAGGTCATCGATGGTTTCAAACAATGGAATGATATCTACCGCAATGGCATCACGCCTACAACCCGCAGCAACAAAAAGTCCGAATACCTCAAGGATGTCAACCGCACTGTTACACTGACTGATGATGTACCTGTCGCAACCCGGCCTACCATTTCTGTCCTGAATGGCACGTATTGCCCGGATTGTTTCAATGGTATCCTTTTCAATAAAATCAGCATCCTCCGGTATATCAACTGATTCAGCAAGCGAGGAAAGCCACTCCATTTTTTCAGGTGTGGAAAGCGCTGCATAATTACCCTTCCCCTGCCACCGGCAGATAGCACCAATGACACGCTCATGAACTGAACTATCCTGGCGGATGTCAAGTGTGGCAAAATGAAGTCCGAACAGGTGAACTTTATGAATCAGTGATTCAAGCATGTTCAGAAAAAGTCCGTTGTGGCTGTGGATTATAATCTCCCTGATAGCATTAAGCTGATCGAGGATGTAGGATACTTTAAGATCTGCATGGTATCCTGGAATAAAAATATTGTCGTATAGCTTTTTTTCCAGCTCTTGCAAGCGGACTTCAACCCCGTCAAAAGTGAGTCTGCGTCTTAATTTACGGATATCCAGGTAATAACATTTGATGATACTACCTCGCAATGCTTCTGCAACTTTCAAAGTTATATCTGCTGTTACAAAAGGGTTCCCATCCCTGTCTCCACCTGGCCAAAATCCCATTCGGATAACCGGATTCTCCTCATTATATGAATCTCTGAACTGGGAAACAAGGGTATTGACAATCCGGCCGCTTGACTGATAAAAAACATTCTCAAGGTACCAGATCAGGCTCACTGCCTCATCATAAGGAGTAGGTTTTTGTTTTTTGAAAAAAGGTGTTTTACCCAGCTGTTGCAGGAAAATATTAATCTGGTTTAGGTTATTCTCAGCAATAGCCCTTGCCATATCGTTGATGATTCCCAACACTGAACCAGGGTAAAACTGGGTAGGATGAGCTGTAAGCACCATGCGGACAGAAAAATCTTTTAATTTTTTTTCGAGCTGCTTTTCTTTACCATGCTGCGTCACTTCTGTCTCCAAATGCTTAAGTGTACCTGCACCTTTCATATCATTCAAACGCGGAAAAGCGGCATCTTCAAGGGCATCAAAAAGAACCACCTGACGCTCCGTATATTGCACAAAGCGAAACAGCAAATCAAGCTGCTGTTGCTCTGAAGTATATGCGGTGTGCCTGCTGAAAAAATCTTTCAGGATTTCATCGGGACTCATTTTCCTTTTATATCCTTCCTCACAATTTGAAAGTAAAAGTGATAAAAGGATACCCGTTTTCTCAATCCGGTGAAATGGAAGTGAAGTAAATAGGCTGTTATACAGCTGGTAACGAATGCCAACCTCACTGTTGAACCTCGAAAGTTCAGTTGATAAATTTGTACTCATGTGTGAAATTAATTAGGGAAAAGGCGGCAATCCTGACGTAAAATTAAATAAAAATCAACAATTACAGAATAATGCTTAATTTTGTATTCTAACAAATCAATGAGCGCAGTCCATACATATCATTTAAATTCCAACCTGTTCACACAGGCAACGACTGCTACCTGCACAACAACCCGTTAAGGGTTGAACTTCATCATATTACCCAAGGGCTTCGGCTTTGAGCAGCAAAGAGAAAATAATGCTCATCACAATCATATTACTTTTCTTATACTTTTTTTATGCATATAGTCCACATCAAAGGAGAATTGCTTGGAGATGCAAAAGGCATGATGACGCTTTTACAACAATCAGCAATCCGGCTTCAGGAAAGCAGATGCCTTTTGTTGATAACAGGCAGGCTTTCAACTGAAAACAAGTTGGCAGCTATTGCACAAAGTGCTGCTGAGGCAGATATTGATTTTTCGGCATTACTCACCGACCTGGAAACAGGATACCTTCAGCTTGCCCGTGAGATTGTTCCAGTCATCCATCAGGGAACAACCCTCAGCTACATACGAAAGCAATTCAATGATGTTGATGACCTCTGCAAAGGCATTCAGCTCCTGGGTGAATGTCCTGCTAAAACACTTCAGCTTATCAGTTCAATACCCGCGATGATCATGGTTCAGCTTTGCCATGCTGCCTGCAGGGCGTTGGAAATTCCGTCAACCACTGAACTTAATTCAGGGACACCTGCTTCAACACTGATTATTCTGGCAGACAACCGGAATAATTTTCATCCCGCCTTCCATGAACTCGCAGGTAAAGTGACCCGGATTACCTGCATGGTAGAGGAATTACCTTTTGTGACAGCAGATTCTACTTCAGTTAAACATGCCAAACACATCGGCTTCCTCACGCACGACGAAGCCATTGAATTATCAAGGCATACAGCAAACAGCATTTCAGCAGACCTGATTGCCTGGGCGAGGAAAAATCAGCTTGATATAACTGTCAAAGCCCGTGATGAATATCAGACCAGCATAACAGGTAATTCAGGCATTCCGGAAAGAGGGATGGTTACTGGAATTACTGCCGTTTCAGGTTATGCACTCATCAGCATAGAAGGAAGCGGCATGATAGGTGTTGCCGGATTTGCCCAGCGTGTATTTGCTGCGCTCTTCAGCAGGCAAATAAATATCAGCCTCATCTCACAAGGAGCATCTGAACATGCGATTTGTATTGCAGTACAAGAAGACCAATGTGACAATGCAGCTGAAACACTGACAGCAGCATTTGAAACAGAGATCAGCAAGGGAGTGATTAAACCGATACAGCATCAATCGCCAGTTGCCTTAATTGAGTTGATTGGTGAAAACATGCGCAACCATCCGGGCATCAGTGGCAGGATGTTTGGAGCCCTGGGAAATAACGGTATCAACATCCTAGCCATTGCACAGGGATCCAACGAAAGAAATATTTCAGCTGTTGTGCGGGAGACTGACCGCACCAAGGCTTTAAATGTACTGCACGAGGCTTTCTTTGAACATACTTTCAGAGAAGTGAACCTCTTCATTGCAGGTACCGGTAACGTAGGAAAAAAATTAATGGAGCAACTCACCAGTCAGATCCAGATGCTGGCAGAAAGGCAACATATCCGCATTGTGCTTGCAGGCGTCGCCAACAGCAGGAAGATGTGTATTGATTCCGCAGGAATCGATCCAATGCGATGGGAAGAACTGCTTAATAACGGAGAAAAAGCAAACGCTGCTTTGTTTGCCAACGAGATGATCAGGCTTAACCTGCGCAACTCTGTTCTGGTTGATGTTACAGCCAATAAAGAAATCCCTGACCTCTACGCCGGATTACTGAAAAAATCAATGTCTGTGGTAGCCTGCAATAAAATTGCAGCATCAGACAGTTATGAAAAATACCGGGAGTTGAAACAGCTGGCACTGGCATACAATTGCAGGTTTCTTTTTGAAACCAATGTTGGAGCGGCTCTTCCGGTTATTGGCACGCTGAATGACCTCATAAAAAGCGGAGACCAGGTTCTGCGCATAGAAGCTGTCTTGAGTGGCACATTGAATTTTGTGTTCAATAACTATAATGGCAAAAAAAGTTTTGCATCTGTTGTAAAAGCCGCACAGGATGAAGGGTATACAGAACCGGATCCCAGGCTTGACCTGAGTGGTACAGACGTGATGCGCAAAATCATGATTCTTGCAAGAGAAGCGGGGCTGGTAATGGAGATGGAAGATATTGCATGCCAGGCATTTATGCCTTCAGCCTGCTTGGAAGGCTCTGTTGCTGATTTTTATGTTTCCCTGGAAAAACACGAAGCAGATTTTCGCAGCCTGCTTCAGGGGGCTGAAAAAGAAAATGCCAAACTGAAATTTGTGGCAACATTAGCTGGAGGCAAAGCAAGTGTTGGACTCCAGCACATTCAGCCATCAAGTGAAATGTATCACCTATATGGCAAAGATAATATTGTACTTTTCTACACGGAAAGGTACCCTTCGCAGCCACTTGTGGTTAAAGGAGCCGGAGCCGGCGCAGCAGTAACAGCAAGTGGTGTATTTGCTGATATCCTCAGAACAATAAACAGGTAATCCATGAAAAAAATCACCATAAAATCGCCTGCAACCATTGCCAATCTGGTATGCGGATTTGATGTACTCGGACTGGCACTGGAGGCACCCTATGATTTGATGACACTTGAATTGCAGGATCAGCCGGGATTGAGGATTGAGCATGCCGATGGGTTCGGACTGCCAACCATACCCGAAGAAAATGTGGCAGGGGCAGCACTGCTCGCCATGTTGGAACAAGTTTCAGACGCGCCGGGAATGAAACTGACTATCGATAAAAGAATAATGCCAGGAAGCGGACTCGGCTCAAGTGCTGCAAGCGCAGCAGGAGCTGTATTTGCAGCCAATCAGCTGCTTGGTAAAAACTTCAGCACCAACGACCTGATACGCTTTGCCATGTATGGTGAAAAAGTAGCCAGCGGAGTGAAACATGCAGACAACATCACACCCTGCTTGCTGGGTGGTGTTTCGCTCATCCGTTCTATCCTTCCCCTGGATGTAGTAAGTCTTGATGCACCGGCCATGTTCATCACCGTTGTTCATCCACAAATAGAAGTACGCACTTCGGATGCCAGACAAATCCTGAAAAAGGAAGTACCCCTTAAACTTGCCATCAAACAATGGGGCAACATTGCAGCCCTTGTTGCCGGCTTGATGCAGGGAGACCATGAGCTCATAGGCAGATCACTGGAAGATGTTATCATTGAGCCCGCCAGAAGCATTTTGATTCCCGGCTTCGATCAGGTAAAAAAAGCCTGTATGGAAGCGGGTGCACTTGGAGGAGGCATTTCAGGAAGCGGACCATCGATTTTCATGCTGAGTAAAAGCCACCAGACTGCATTGGAAGTGGAACAGGTTATGCAGGAGATTTACAGGAATATCGGAATTGATTTCAGGACTTACGTAACCAGCTTGAATAAAAAAGGCATCACCATAACAGCAACGTTATCATGATATACTACAACATCAGCAATCCTGCAGAAAAGGCAGACTTCAGGGCTGCGACACTGGAAGGACAGCCTCGCGGCGGTGGACTTTATTTTCCGTCACAAATTCCAAAATGGGAAAAAGAGTTTGTAGACTCATTACCCACGCTGTCTAAAGCAGAAATTGGTTTCAGAATCATGCAACCCTTTGTGGGAGAGAGTCTGACTGATGCTGCCTTGTTTGATATCGTGGAAGAAGTGCTTGCATTTGAGTTCCCTCTCCGAAAAATTGATGCCGAAAACTGGTGTCTTGAATTATACCACGGCCCAACCCTTGCATTCAAAGATCTTGGTGCCCGGTTTCTTAGCAGGGTTATGGGGGAATTCGCTGCTGCAGGTGGACAAAAAATCATTGTACTCGTAGCTACCAGTGGTGATACAGGAGGGGCTGTGGCAGATGCATTCCATGGTGTGGCCGGTACTGAAGTCGTCATCTTATACCCCTCAGGCAAGGTTAGTCCCGTGCAGGAAAAACAACTCACAACCCATGGCGGCAATATCCATGCGCTTGAGGTTCAAGGTGACTTTGACGACTGTCAGCGGCTGGTCAAAGAAGCTTTCAAAGATGAAGAACTCAAAAAAGGCATACTCCTGACTTCTTCAAATTCCATCAATATTTCCAGGTGGCTTTCGCAACAAATCTATTATGCCATAGGTATGTCGCAATGGCGTGAAGCAGACAAGCCAGTTATTGCGGTACCCAGTGGAAATTTTGGAAATCTTTGCGCCGGACTTGTTGCCAAAAAATCCGGATTACCTGTTCAACATTTTATTGCTGCCTGTAATGCCAACAGGGTATTTACAAACTACCTTGAAAGTGGCCAATACCTGCCAGTTTCATCAGTTTCTACTATATCTAATGCTATGGACGTGGGAGATCCAAGTAATTTCACCCGGATAAAAGAACTTTTTAAAGGACGCGAGGCTGAATTAAAAGAAAATATAAGCAGTTTCTCAATCAGCGATACGTTAACCAGGAAAACCATTCGAATGGCTGCAGATGAGCTTGATTATGTCATAGACCCCCATACTGCAGTAGCCTATGCAGCCGTGGAGGAATGGAAAACTAAAAATGGCAAAAAACCCGGAATTATACTGGGAACAGCTCACCCTGTCAAGTTTCCGGATGTGGTAGAAGAAGAAATTCAAAAAAAAATTACCCCGCCGGAAGCGCTGTTTAGCATCATGCAAAAAGTTAAATACGCAGAGCTTATAAGTCCTGATTATCAAATACTTCGAGATAAAATTGCAACACTTAAAAAATAGATTTCATCAAGTAGTTAGTGTTCAGAATACACGATAATTTTCAAAAAGTTTAAACTTTTTTAAAAAAATATTAAACAATTTATAAAAAAACGTGTTAACTTAACTTGCGATTGCTGATAAAGTGTGTAGAATTAACCTTGTCATTTCTTAACCAAAACTATACACAATGAGTCCATTTTTTCTCGATGCTTCAGCTGCCATTGCAGCAGACAACTATGTAGCCTTTACATTCTTCATTGGCACCATGGCCATGATGGCTGCTTCGGTATTTTTCTTCTTTGAATTGAACAATACAGATAAAGAATGGAGGACATCTGTTCTGGTATCTGGATTGATTACTTTCATTGCTGCTGTGCACTATTATTACATGAGAGGTTACAATCTGGAAACAGGTGGTGGTTCTCCGACCTTCTTCCGTTATGTTGACTGGTTGCTTACTGTACCTTTGATGTGCGTTGAGTTCTATCTCATCACTAAGAAGTCTGGCGGAACTGTAGGCCTGCTTTGGAAGCTTATCCTTGCTTCTGTTGTAATGCTTGTTACAGGTTATTTCGGAGAAACAATCTACAGAGACCAGAGCGTATTGTGGGGTGTAATCAGCGGCGCTGCTTACTTCTACATTGTTTATCTGGTATGGTTTGGTGAAGTAGCTAAATTGGCTACAGCAGCATCTCCTGCAGTTGCAAAGGCAAACAAAACATTGGGCTGGTTTGTACTGGTTGGATGGGCTATCTATCCACTTGGTTACATTGTAGGTACTCCAGGTGGTCTTTTCGGTATGTCTGCTGAATCATTGGGAATTGGCGGATTGAACATGGACATCATCTACAACATTGGTGATGCTGTGAACAAAATCGGCTTTGGTCTGGTAATTTATGCACTCAGCCGTTCTGCATCTAAATAAGGGAAACACGCAAGAATATCCGGGCCTATGTTTTTACATAGGCCCTTTTTTTAGCCCTGAAATGATTAAATATGCGAACCATCCCGATTTTCGACAAAATAACATGGATTAATGCTGTTGCTGGAATTATTTTGCTTTGCTGGCAATTGATAGCAGGCAACATTCCCATGGGATGGCAGGTATTTTATTTTGTGTTGATGATAGGATCTGCCGGCATACCACATGGTGCATTGGATCATCACGTGGCTCGGGCCAGTGCGGCATTTGCTAAAAAAAAGTTTACCATCCCAGGTTTCTTGTTACGTTATGTGGCTGTCATCATCTTTTATTCCTTTTGTTGGATAACACTACCCGGGATTAGTCTGATTATATTTTTATTGATTTCTGCCTGGCATTTTGGTGAAACCGACTTGCATGCTGCAAAAAATACCTGGCTTTGGACGATGAGCCGTTTTCTTTGGGGAACCCTGGTTTTATTAATTATGCTACTCACACATGCTGAGGAAACTGCATTACTGGTATTACGCATAACAAATCAGTCGGCTAATGCCATTACCATACTCTCATTCTTCAAGCAATATGGTGTTGTAGTTGCTGTTTCTATTTTCCTGCTTTGTGCAATAAATATCCTGATGGCTCACCGGCAAAGCAACTGGGAATTCAAATTAGGCCATGTTGCCAACCTCCTTATTATTATAATCCTGACGGCATACCTTCCCCTTTTACCTGCATTCGCATTGTATTTCGGTGGTTGGCATGCCATCCGCTCCTTTGAAATCATCTTTAAGTTTTTGAACAAGCAAAATCATGAGGCTGCCCCAACACCCGCAATCATGTGGAAAAATGCGATACCCATGACTTTTCTTGCTGCGGTAGGATTTGTATTTATGGCATTCATCTGGAAAGGCACCGGACTTAACATGGATCCGTTACCCTTCATTTTCATTTTCCTTTCGGTCATTACCCTGCCTCATCTAGACGTCATGGATAAGTTAATCAATAGCAAAGACAACCGTTAAAAGACGTCCTGAAATTAAATTGTGGAACGTTAACTTTGCCCCATGGATGTTGTAATTGCCATCAGGGAAATTATCCCAACAGACAATTTTGAAATTGCTGCCATTATTCGTTCATGCCTTGCAGAATTTGGAGCAAACAAACCCGGCACAGTTTATTTTGACCCCACAACTGACCATCTTTTTGAACTATTCCGTGAGCCAGGTTCTATCTATTTTATTGCAGCTGAAGAAAACAGACTTTTGGGTGGAGGCGGTATTTTCCCAAGCCAGGGATTGCCAGCAGGCACATGTGAACTTGTAAAGCTTTATCTTCTACCAGACTCCAGGGGTATGGGGCTGGGAGCAGCATTGATGAAAAGATGCATATCGGCTGCAAGGGAGATGGGATATAAATCAATTTACCTCGAATCCATGCCGGAATTAAATAAGGCGGTCGGACTTTATGAACAGTTTGGCTTTACTCATCTTGATGCCCCGCTTGGGAATACAGGACATTTCGGCTGTGACATCTGGATGATGAAATCACTCTGAAAACAATACTTTCTTCACTTCATAAACAGGGCTAAACAGATACAACCGTTTCGTAGACAACTCCAATGCCTTGAATCGCTTGCGTTGTTGACCTTCCATCCTGAAAACCCTTCCCTTTGTGATCTCAAATAGTTCCCCGGGTTGTAGTTCCTCTACCAGACAATGGCCATCCTTTACCGGGTCATAATTCCTCAGCACACGCATCAGTCCTGTATCTGCGCAGGAGCTTGCAGCCGGACTTTTTAAAGATTTCTGCAATTGTTGACCAATATCTTGAGGGAAAAAACCCGACTGTAAAAACTGCTTGAGCAGTAACGCAAATTCCATTTGCCACTCCCGACCATGTGCAGATACCCTGTGTCCAAATTTGATAAACGTTATCAGATGTGCCAACTCATGTAACAACGTGATGAGGAAGGCATAGGGATTCAGGTTTCCATTAACGGAAATCCTGTGAGCCTTTCCAGCAACCGCATTGCGGTAGTCTCCCAACACAGAAGCCCTGTTTCGGGTGATTGTAAGATGTACCTTATATTGCACAAGGAAAGGTTCAACCAGGGGAAAAGCCCCTTTGGGAAGGAAGTCTGCCAGTGAACCCAGTGGTGACTCTTTTTTAGACATGCTTAATCTTTGCTGATCAAAGCAAGTAATCCTCTTACTTCCAGAAATGTGTACAGGAGATAAAGAAAAAGACTTGAAAATATGGCCGGCGAATTCATGGCTGCACCTTTCAGCTTGGCATAAGCAACAACAAGCAATCCGGAAATAACGAGCTTGATCAGGAATGAACTGTACACGGAGGAAAGAAAACCTGAAGTAGTTTTGGCTTTCATTCCACGAAGCAACATCCAGAATGACAAAACCGTGATTGCGCAAACAAAAAGATTGCCAACAAGGAAGACATCTGCGTCTATCCCAATTGAAGCAAGATTGGTATAAAAGGTTATACCGAGCAAATTAACTGCTACAAAAAGGATTAAAATAGGCCTCAATGCTTTACTTAAACTCATGGCTTCTTTTTATTGGTTTCAATAATGATTTTTGTAAGTGCACCAAGAATGACCAAAAGTGGTAAAATCCAGATAAGTAAAGGCTTTTTGAACCCCATCCAACTGTCTGTCTTCATACCTGCAAACAAAGCTATCAGTATGGTTAAAAACAGCTGGGATCCTAAACCGGCATATTTCGACAGGCTATTTTTGGAATCAGACATATCAATCAGTGGACTCTTCCAGCTCAGGGAGAGAAATAATAGCTGTGTCAAGAATCAACTCTGCCTTACCAGACAATACATTTCTTACATTTTCCCAGTAGGCTTCCCTATGCTGCATCATCTGCTCCATTTCATCAGCCCGAAGCTTCAACCTTGTCAACTCTCTTCGCTCTGCCTGATTTCCATACCCGGGTATATAATATTTCAATGGCGTAAAAACAATCAACGCCGTTGTCAATCCCACCAATAAAACGAAAAGAAAACAAGATACAATATATACAGCGAGCCTGGTCAGCTTGAAAGTCACGACTTCCTCATAAGTATGGTCGTTCATGATAACCATACGATACCTGTTAGTGAGACGCTTAAACCTGCTTTGTTTGATGTTGGCTTCCGACATACTTATTTAAATTGCAAAACCGGGGTTAAAGTTACAGTTAAATCAGGAATCTGACCCATTTAAAATCAAAGGATAAGCCGTAATTTTACAATACTTGAATAACCACTCACCATATAAGCTTCACATACTTGGAAGATGGGGGCTCATTGTACTTTTTTTCTTACTGGCATTCGACACCAGTGCACAGGTCAATCCAACTTATGACCTTAAGAAACCCAAGGCTTTTGAAAACAGGAAGCTTGCTTCAGAACTTACGCCGGAAAAGAAAATCAATCCGCTTAAAAGAGCAAAACAGAATATTGTTACGCACTATAATTTTCATTTCAATGCGAATAACAAGCTTGAAAAGGTTATCAGAAATGCCAAAACCGCTCATCAGGACACCTTTACACAACTGTTAACGGTTTTCAATTTCAGTTTAGACAACATTGCTCAGCAGCAAATGGAACTGGATTCTGTTATATTAAAGTGCAACAATGGTATCCTGTTACATGACCTGAGAAACGATTGGGTAGATGACCTGTATCTGCTCATGGGTAAATCCTATTTCTATCAAAAGAAATTTGACTCCGCGTATGATGTATTTCAATACATAAACTATAATTTCCAGCCCAGAGAAAAAGACGAAGTAGGCATGGAGAAATCCATTGGCTCAAACCTGAATAACAGTGGCAACGTTTACACTGTTTCTTCAAAAGAAAAAAAAATCAGTCCACACCAATCCGTAAGAAATGATGCATTACTCTGGATCGCCAGAACACTGCTGGAACAGGGGCAGACTGATGAAGCAAGGGGCATGCTTGAAACCCTTTCTCGGGATAAGCTTTTCCCAGGCAGGCTTTATAGTGAATTGTCTGAAACCAGGGGCGACTGGTTTTACAGGATTAAACAATATGACTCAGCGGCATCTTATTTGAAAAAATCGATTTCGGGTCTTGACAATAACGGAGAGAAATCTAGAAGATTTTACCTGATTGCGCAGCTCCTCGTTCTGGCAGGCCAAAACGAAGCAGCTGATTCTTCTTTTGAAAAAGCTTTATCCCTGACTACCAATCCTGTTATGGATGCTTATGCCAAGATTAGTCAGATTGGACTGGCATCAGCAGGTAAAGATAAAGAGACGCGCATCAGTGAAAATATTGATGCCCTGATGGCAATGGCAAAAAAAGAAAAGTATACTGCTTACCGTGGCATTATTTATGCAGCTGCAGCGGAGATGGAAAAAAGCAGAAACCGAAATCCTGAAGCCATAAGTTTACTCATTAAAAGCAATGAAGAACTGGTCAATGATGTCAATGCCAAAAACACCAACAGCATCGCAATTGCAGAATTGGCATTTGAGTCAAAAGATTATCCACTGGCCAAACGATATTTTGACAGCTCAAATATTACAGGTCATATCAGGGAAGAACAAATGAATATCAAGAAATCTGTTGTAACAGATTTGGTTAAATACCTGAACGAAGTTGCGCATGAAGACAGTTTACAAAAGATTGCCAGACTCACTGAACGTGAAAGAAATTTACTCCTTGCTGAATTGCTAAAGAAAATAGAAAAAGAGAAATCCGGACTGCTTCCTGAACGAAAAAATATAGGACAGGCAGGACAAAGGACAAGGTTTCAGGAAGACCTCACTGGTTCGCTTTTCCCAGCCGGACAACAAAAGGGCGAATGGTATTTCAATAATGCTTCACTGAAGGCCCAGGGTACACAGGCTTTTCAGTTGAAATGGGGAAACAGGCCGAATGAAGACAATTGGAGAAGAAGTGGATCTGGCGCAGCTACAGCCAGACCCATCGCATCCAGATCAAGAATAGTTCAACAACAGGCTGTAGAGGAAGACGATACGCCATCAGTTGAGAAACTCGCAAAAGACCTTCCTTTAACAGCTAAAAGCCTTCAGGAGTCAAATGCCAGAAAAGCAAATGCCGCAAGACAATTAGCCCTCATCTATAAAAACAAGCTGGGTGATTGTGCGTCATCTGTACAATGGCATGAAACCCTGCTTCAATCCAACAGCAATCATCCGGAACTTGAACTTGTGCTCTTTGACCTTGTCATTTGCTGCAAGGAAGCCGGACTTGGCGACAAGGGTAAACGTTATACAGCACAGCTTGAACAGGTTAACCCATCAGGAGAACTGCTGCTGAAATTAACCAACCCTGAATTGTCTGCCAAAAAGATTAATGAAAAATCTTCTGCGGCAACAGAAACCTACCAAAAAATTTATGACCAGTTTCTGGCTGGTGATTTCACTGCCGCTGTTGCAGCGAAAAAAAATGCAGACTCAGTTTACGGACAAACTGCATGGACACCTCAACTGATGTACATAGAAGCAGTATACTATGTCAAATCAAGAGAAGACAGTATTGCGATTACTACTTTGAAAATGATCAGCCAGCTCTTCCCGTCATCCCCACTGGCACCCAAAGCTGTTCAGCTTGCAGATGTAGTAAGGAGACGAAATGAAATTGAAAGAGAGCTGACAAGCATGGTAGTTGTAAGGGTAAAAGAAGACAGTACAAGCTTAGCCGACAACAGCACATTACTTAAAAAAATTGAACAATCTGAAAAAACAGTCAAACCCGTTGAACCTCCTGTCAATAATCAGGTAGCATCAATTACAACTCCAGCTAAAGATAGTTCAAAATTAAAAGTGCCTGAACCCACTGTGCTCCCTGCACCTGTTCAAAATGAGTTGTATACATTTAATGCCAATGCCCCACATGCAGTAATCATGCTCATGAATAATGTAGACATAGTGTACATCAATGAAGCAAAGCGGGCACTCACCCGCTATAACAGCATTAAATATCCCGAAAAGGAGTTTACTGTAAATAATGACAAGATTGGCAATACGCCCTTTATAATCGTAAGTTTTTTTCAGAATGCCGCAGAAGCTGTAAGTTATTACGACCAGACGGCGCCTATTGCTTCAAAGGAAATTTTCCCATGGCTCCCGGCTGATAAATACAAACTGTATATTCTTTCCCCGGATCATCTTAAAACGATGATGGGAGAAGAAAAAACAGACAACTTCATCAAATTCATCAAGACACAGTTTCCTGGAAAATTTTAAGGATTCCTTTTCATGAAAGACATGTCTTTTGATTAGTTTTACCTCATGTCAGGTAAAGCAACTAAGCCACAGGCAATAAGCAAGTCAGTAAGCACATTCTGGAAAATTTTTCTCTATGGATGGGGTGCGTTTTTTTTATTAATTGTCTTGATCTATTTGGGAGTTTTCGGAAAATTACCCTCCATTGATGAACTGGAAAATCCTTCCATGATGTCTTCCTCGGAGATCTATGCCGATGACGGAACCCTGATGGGAAAATATTACCAGAAAGACAGAATCAATGTCAAGTATCAGGATATTTCTCCCAATGTCATTAACGCATTGATTGCAACGGAAGATGAACGTTTTTATGACCATTCCGGCATAGACATCAAAAGTCTTGTACGCGCAATTGTATTTTTAGGTCGAGAAGGCGGAGCAAGCACAATCACGCAACAAACAGCAAAGGCACTGCTTGGTCAGGAAAGCCGTAAAAGTGTTGGCAGGGTTATAGAAAAGTTCAAGGAATGGATAGTAGCCATCAAACTGGAAAGGAACCTTACAAAAGAAGAAATAGTGACCCTTTACCTGAATATGGTTACATACGGAGATGAGATATATGGTATCCGTAATGCTGCAAAAACCTATTTCCAGAAAGAACCAGGTCAACTTGAAATTGAAGAAGCAGCAGTACTGGTAGGTTTACTGAAGGGAAGCACCCGCTATAATCCGCGCCGCAATCCAAAATATTCAATGGCCAGAAGGAATATTGTGATTGATCAGATGGTTAGGAATAACTACCTCGACAAAGAAGCAGCCAGGGCATTAAAAATTGCACCAATCAAGCTTAAATATCTCAGGCTTGATGAAAATTCTGGGATTTCGCCTTACCTGCGGGAAGTTTTAAGAGATGAAATCAAGACCTGGTGCAAGGAACATGAAAATCCCAAAACCGGAGAACCTTACGATATTTATAAAGATGGCTTAAAAATATTTACAACAATCAATCCGCGAATGCAGGAATATGCGGAAATAGCTGTTTACCGGCATATGCAAAACCTGCAGAAAGTATTTCATAGTCAGCCCAACATCAAAAATGGATCTGTCTGGAAATCCAAAGAAGGTAAAACTGTACTCGAAAATGCCATTAAACAATCAGAACGCTGGCGAAACCTGAAAGAAGACGGATTAACGGAGGATGAAATTATGGAGTCTTTCACTAAGCCTGTCAACATGAAAGTTTTTGCCTGGAATGAAAAACGCGAGACTGATACCTTGCTGAGTCCTCGTGATTCCATTAAATACCACAAGCAAATCATGCAAATTGGTTTACTTTCAATGGATCCTTTTTCTGGTGAAGTAAAAGCATGGGTAGGCGGAAGTAACTTTAAAAGATTCAAGTACGACCACGTCAATGTAAACACCAAAAGGCAGGTAGGGTCAACATTCAAACCCATACTTTATACATTGGGTGTAATGAATGGCTACAGACCAGAGACGCCACTTCCGGGTGGCCCTATTGATATGGGAGGAAAAATGATTGATGGAGATGGTGGTGCGATGGCCATCGCACTGGCTTTTTCAAAAAACCCTCCTGCCGTTCACCTGATCAATGAATTAGGCATTCAACGTACGATTGATTTTGCAAAACAATGTGGCGTTGTCAGTAAAATACCTCCATATGCTTCTATCGCACTTGGATCTGCTGATTTATCTTTGTTTGAAATGGTTCAAGTATTCAGCATGTTCCCTGGGCGCGGCTTCAATGTAAAACCAATTTTTATCAGCCGCATTGAAGACAGAAACGGCAATGTCCTGGCTTCATTCAGAGCCGAAACCAAAGAAGTTATCAGCGAAAGTGAAGCCTTTATCATGACTAAAATGTTACAGGGCGTGGCAGATTTTGGAACAGCAAGAGCCTTGCACGGTGCTTATGGATTAACCGCTCAGGTTGCAGGAAAAACAGGAACGACAAATGACAATGCTGATGGATGGTTTATAGGATTTAGTCCCCAACTTTTATCTGGCGTTTGGGTAGGCTGTGACGATCCTTTCCTGAGGATGTTGTACACTTCAGGAGGGTCTCAGATGGCAATGCCTGCTTGGGCCTATTATTACCAGCAGGTTTTCAACGATAAAAGCCTGAACATTGACCCGGGAGCTACATTTATACCTCCCGCTAACATGCAAAATGAAGTCATCTTTGATTACTCCCCTGCCGAAGAACAGTCTGAAATCATGCCAATTGAAGGTGATGAGCAAATCCCCGGCAATGAGTATATAGAAATCCCCATCAGTGATGGCAAGGAAAAAGTAGTAACTGAATCACAGCGATTTGATGAAAAAACTACTTTACCTAAGGGGAAAGATACAATTAACAGAAGAAAAGGCGGAATAAACAGGGTATTTGGTGGAAATCAAAAGGACTAACCAGGGGTTAGTCCTTTTGAGAATATTTCACTGAAAACAAACTACTTCTTTCCAATATTGGCAGCAATGCCGAAACTGTAAAATAAATTACCTGAAACGTTTGCTGTAACAGGGCTTCTGTATTGCGCTTGGATAACGAAATAAGAAATATCGAATAAATTAACCTGCAAGCCAGCACCAGCAGGAATATAAGCTCCGTAATAACCATTCCAGTTAGATGCTCCTGCGCCCAGGGATAAAAAGGGAGAAACCCAGTAATCGTCTGTTGTCAATTTCATGAGAATGTTGGCATCAGCTTCAAAATATGCTTTTGACCCAGTACTTGGGGCAAAGGGTTTATTAGACAGAGTATACTCAAGGTAAGAAAATCCGAGTCTGGCATTAAAGTCGAAATGATCATTAAGACCCTCTGTATAAGTCACAGCCAGTCCCGGACGCATCCTGCTCAGCTTTTTCCAGTCTGTACCTCCAAGAACAAAACTCGTTCCTTTATTGTCCAGTTCAGAAGCTGTCTTATGATCGTGCAAAGTAAATTGAAGTCCAAGATTTTTACCTTTTATCTTTCCACTTTGTGCTTGAGTTGCTGAAACCGACAGGGCTAAAACAGCGAAGAATAAAATCCTTTTCATAAACAGTTTTATTTTGGGTATAACAAAAATAGCGAGGTAGTGTTGAAAAGAGAAATAATTATTCCTCTATTACCTTTTTTTCGACATTTTCATCCTTTAAGACCACTACATTTACTTTGATAATTCCTTTTTTAATGAAACCAATTTGGGCAGCAGCCGCTTTAGATAAGTCTACCAAGCGGGGATTATGCTTATGCAACCGATCATTGACCCTCACATCCACATATTTTCCGGTTTTCAGTTCCGATACCCTTACTATTGTACCCATTGGCAATGTGTTGTGGGCACAGGTCAATTTCTTTTGACTGAATACTTCCCCGTTTGCAGTTCTCTTTCCAATAAATCGGTCGGAATAATAACTAGCATATCCGATTGCTGAATCCACAACCGGAACTTTCCTGTAATTCATCTTTTTTTGCGCAAGCATTTCTTGCGACAGCAAAATCAACAGGAAACAAAAAAAATATGATTTTTGAGGCTTCAACAACAAATCAATTTAAGTAAATGTAAGTCAGTGTTCTAATAAAAGACCTTTTTTTTTCTTAAAGGCATTAACTTAGTATCTTTTTGACAAGTGAATACCACTTACGATATGATGAAAACGCTGATTTTGCTACTTTTTTGCCTATTAACCCAGGCTGCTGATGCACAAAAAGCCATTGGCATGCACATCATTACAAAATACCATCAGCTGAATGACCAAATCACATCAGATACTGCGATGGGTTTGGTCAACCTAGGGCTTCATATCCCCAATATCAGGTTTGAACTTCACTACGCCGGCAACGAAAACTTTACGGGCAAAAGGATGTACCCTTCAGATACCAAAACTACTTTTTTACGGGTTGAACCTGCAAAAGCGCTGATAGCGCTGTCTAAAGAACTTGAACAACATGGACTGGGTTTGCTGATATGGGATGCTTACCGTCCGTATAGCGTTACAGTTCGCTTCTGGAAACTTATACACGATGAGCGTTATGTGGCTAAACCATCAAAAGGCAGTGGTCATAACCGGGGAATTGCAGTTGACCTCTCTCTTTATAATATATCCGATGGTAAAGCACTTTCGATGCCAACGGGCTTTGACAACTTTTCCGAAAAAGCCCACCATGGCTATGCTCAGCTTAATGAGGAGCAGATCAGGAACAGGGAATTGCTTTTGTCGCTTATGTTAAAATATGGCTTCAAAAAGTTTGAAACTGAATGGTGGCATTACTACTGGCCTGATTCAGATAAATATGATGTGCTGGATATCCCTTTCAACAAACTCAAAATGCTTCAATGATACTTTCAGGAAAATGCATCATAGTGGCGGGGGGCACATCAGGCATTGGACTGGAAGCAGTTCATTACTTTCTGCTTCAGGGTGCAAAAGTTGTAGCCATAGGCAAAGAATCGTCAATGGAAATACCACAAACTGAAGACCTTTGCTTGATTACAGGAGATTTAAGGGAAGAAAATATCATTCAACAAGGCATAAAACTGGGAACGGAAAAATTTGGGGTTATTTACGGATTGTTTCATGTGGCTGGAGGAAGTGGCAGATCATTCGGCGATGGCCCCCTGCATGAGATGACCATTGAGGGATGGGAAAAAACAATTAGCCTGAATGCAGGCACTGTTATGCTTTCCAATAAAGCCTTTATTAGGAACTGCCTTGAGCACAAGCAAAGAGGTGCCATTGTTAATCTCTCATCGGCACTCACCAACAGACCTTATCCTGAATTTTTTGGAACACATGCATATACAGCAGCAAAAGCAGCAGTTGAAGGTCTTTCGCTTGCTGCAGCTGCCATGTATGCCCCCAACAATATCAGTATCAATGTTATTTCCCCGGGACTAACAGATACGCCGATGGCAAAACGTGCATTGTCTGATGAAAATATCATGAACCGCGTAAAAGGCAAACAACAGCTCGACGGGGGAAGAGCAGTACTCCCAGCAGACATCGTTCCTTTGGCTGCACTTTTATTGTCGGATGCTGGTAGTTTTATAACCGGACAAAATATCCGGATAGATGGTGGATGGTCAGTAACAGAAATGAAAAATTATGAATGAAATAGAACAATATCTTGAAAAAAGCCGGCAGATTTGTGATACCATTGCTGCCCAGCAGGATGCCATTGAAACTGCCGCCGGATGGTTCAGCGATACGATTCTGAAAGGCAGAATGGTTCATGTATTCGGATCAGGGCACAGCAGAATCATGGTTGAAGAAATGTGGCCAAGATACGGCTCCTTTTCAGGCTTCAACCCCATAGTAGAGCTCTCACTTACTTTCCACAACCTTGTTGTGGGTGCAAACGGACAGCGACAGGCGATGTTTCTGGAAAATGTGAGCGGACTGGCGGAAAGAATCCTGAGAAACTTTACACTGTCCGCTGATGATACAGCCTTAATCATTTCATCAGGTGGCACCAACGTTGTGCCCATTGAAATGGCTGAAAATTTCAGGAAGAAAAACATAAAAGTTGTCAGCATCATCTCTCAAAAACACAGTTCTGCCAGTGCGAGTAAACGCTCAGATGGGTTGAAACTTAGCGATGTTTCCGACCTTATCCTGGATACCGGAGCTCCTGCTGGAGACGCCATGATCAAGATTGAAAATCTCCATACACCTGTTTCCCCTGGCTCTACACTTGGAGGTGTTTTGCTGATCAATTGTATCAAAGCCAGGGTAGCCGCATTACTAACAGCAGCCGGACAACCACCTACGGTTTTAAGTGCAGCCAATGTTGTTGGTGCTGAAGAAGCCATCAGGCTTTTTGAAAAAGCCTATGATGAACATGCAGTCAGACTTACCAGACTCTATCAATTTAATCCCTGAAAAAAATAATATGCAACCCATTCCCATCAGAACAACAGTAGTAGGAAGTTACCCTTTCCCTGGCTGGCTTGAATACGCTACCGGTAATTTAGCAGCATTTGGAGCTGCCGACATTGAAGAAATGGCAGAAGATGCAGTCATCGCAGCAATTCATGATCAGATGCAGGCAGGCCTGGATGTGATTACAGATGGTGAGCAAACAAGATTTGACTTCAACCTTTCCTTTTATGGTTTTATAAAAGGCATCCAGCCCAACCACACTGAAACCAGAAGGTTTGGTCCGCCTGCACATGATCAGAGAGGTAAACACAGCATAACCGGCGAATTAAAGGCGCCGGAGGGATTGGGTTCCATAACTGAATTCAGAAGACTGCAAAAACTTGCTCCTGCAGGTCCTATATTGAAATGCAGCTTACCAGGACCATATACCCTGAGTGGACGTCTTTTACCCAATGCACAGTACAAAGACCGCTGGGAAATCACCGCAGCACTTACCCCAATCATCAGCAGAGAGCTTGAAGCGCTTGTTGCAGCAGGATGCACAGAAATAACCCTGGATGAACCTTCCATGAGCTGCTATGCATACAAGGAAGATACGCGGAGATTTGTTTCCATTTTCAATGAAACCGTATCAGCCATAAAAGGAAAATGCAGGCTATCTACTCACCTGTGTTTTGGAAATTTCAAAGGCAGACCTGTTGGTTACAGAAGTCTTAAACCCATGCTACCTGATTTTTTGGATCTTGATGTAGACGAGATGCATATTGAAATGGCAAACAGGGAGTTTTCAGAAATTGAACTTCTGGCTCAGTTTGCAGAAAAGATGGACGTTTCTGTGGGTATCATTGATGTAAAAAACTATTATATCGAAACAGTAGATGATGTAAAAGAGCGCATTGCCAAATGCCTTCAGTATGTTCCGGCAGACAAACTTTCTGTTGCGCCGGATTGCGGATTAAGTCAGACCGCACGCTGGGCAGCCAAAAAGAAACTGATCAATATGGTTGAAGGGGCAAGACAAATGAGATAATGATGATAAAAGCCCAAAGAAAAGACCAGGCACTGATTGATGACATTCTGAGCCATGAAACTTCGGTTGGTTTATACATTTGGTGGCTGGGGCAAAGTGGATTCCTGATTCAGTTTAATGGGAAGAGATTGCTCCTCGACCCTTATTTGTCAGACTCTCTGTCAAAAAAGTATGCGCTGACAGACAAGCCACATGTCAGAATTAGCGAACTTGTTGCAGATCCTTCATCCCTTCCAAGGATAGACATCGTTACTTCAAGTCATAACCATACAGATCACCTGGATGCAGAAACATTGAATCCAATACTTTCAAAATTTCCCGATTGTAAATTGATAATTCCTGAAGCCAACCGGGATTTCGTTGCGGACCGCTTAAAGTTTGACCCATCGTTGCCTATAGGCCTAAACGATGGTTTATCCTATGCAGATGAAACTTTCAGGATTACAGCAATTCCAGCTGCCCACAACACCATTGACAGAAATGAAAAAGGGCAGTGCCGTTATCTTGGATATTTTATAAGTGCTGGTCCGTATAGAATTTACCACAGCGGTGATACCTTATTATATGAAGGGATGGCTTCGCTAATCAGCGAATTCGCCCCCCACCTTGCACTATTACCAATTAACGGAAATCTTCCATCCAGAAAGGTTGCAGGAAATCTCAATGCTGATGAAGCAGTGCAGCTGGCAAAATCATGCGTGATACCTTTGATTATACCATGCCATTACGACTTATTCGCATTCAATACTGCAGATATCAATGAGTTCATGACCATTGCAAAAGCAGCAGGACAATCCTATCTTGTATTAGGATTGGGAGGAAAATGCAGTGGTACAGAACTGGGGATAACCAATCAGTGAGGGTCAGGATGAGGTTCCTGGGTTACCATCTCAGCCAATTAATTCAATACTCTTTTGATTTTTTGTTCTCTCAACATCAGGTCTGCCAGTACAATTGCAGCTGATGCCTCCAAAACAGGTGGCACACGTAATGCTATACAAAGGTCATGTCTGCCACGAACCGCAAATGTATCCATTTGATCTGTTTCCCAATTGTAGGTAAACTGATCTTTGGGTGTTGAAGAGGTAGGTTTGATGGCGATTCTGAAAACTAGCTCATTCCCATTGGTAATACCCCCAACAATACCACCTGCATGGTTGGTAGTGGTTGTACCCTGGATATCCTGAATGGGATCATTATGCTCAACACCATACATTTCTGCAGCTTTGAATCCGGTTCCAAATTCAATTCCCCTGACAGCCGGAATGGCAAATACTGCATGGGATAGCAAAGATTCTACAGAATCAAAAAAAGGTTCACCCAGCCCCAGTGGAAGTCCTGTTACCCTGCATTCCACTACCCCACCTACCGAATCTTTCTGGTCTATAGCCCTTTGCAAACCGCGTTCCAGGTCAGCATCACCGCCGATGGAAATGACCTTTGCATTTACCTGAATACCATTCAGTATTTTTTTTGCAACTACACCTGCAGCTACCAGACACAATGTTAATCTTCCACTGAAATGTCCGCCTCCCCTGAAATCCTCAAACCCACCATACTTGTGGTGCGCAACCAGGTCAGCATGCCCGGGACGCGGAAAAGCCCTTTGCTTTTCATAATCTCCAGATCTGGTATTCTTATTTTCAAACAGGAGCATAAGTGGTGCTCCTGTTGTTTTACCATTGAATAGCCCACTTTTGAACAAAGGCAAATCTTCCTCCTGCCTGGGTGTTACCCCTTTTTGAGTACCCCCCTTTCTTCTTGTGGTATCTTCTATAAAATCTTCTGTGGATAAAGGCATCCCCGCGGGACATCCATCTATCACCATACCCAAACCTTCACCATGCGATTCCCCGAAAATACTTACCGAAAAAAGGTTTCCAAAATGATTCATGATTACGCTTTATTTGGTTGAGTTTATGGTGGTGCCAAGCAGCTCAAGGTGCTGGTAAAAATCAGGATATGACTTGTCTATTGCCTGTGCGTCACTAATACTTACCGGACCGGCTGCACGAAGTGCAGCTACAGCTGCAGCCATGGCTATTCGATGGTCGTGGTGTGAAGAAACTTCGGCACCATGCAGGGCAGTTCCCCCATAAACCAGCATCATATCTTCTTCAAGAACAATAGTAATACCCATTTTACCAAAAACATCCTGCAGTGTAACCGCCCTGTTGCTTTCCTTGTGGGTTAACCTGCTTGCTCCTTTTATCCTGGTAATACCATTACAGTATGCAGCAAGTGCAACGAGTGGGGGGAACAGATCCGGGCATTCAGTAGCATCAAAATCGAATGACTGTAGCTGTGATGGCGAAACGGTATAATTGCCATTGGCATAGGAAAGACCAGCACCGGCATCTCTGATTGCCTCCAGAATTTTTTTGTCGGCCTGCACAGAATCATGTTTCATTCCCTGAATGGTGGTTTCACCTGCAATAGCTCCAGCAACAAAGAGGAATGCGGCACCACTCCAATCGCCTTCAACCTCATAGGTGAAATCTCCGGTTGGCTGTGAATGTGGTGTTTCATCGAAAACAAAGGATTCATAATTGACCACCTGAGGCACCTTCATATCAAATGACTTCAACACAGAAAGCGTTAGGTCTATATAGGGTTTACTTTTCAGGTCTTTTACCTGTATGGTTACACCCGATGCACCGGAGGCTGAATAGGCCATCAGCAATCCTGTTAGGAATTGTGAACTGAGACTACCATCTACTTCAATTGTTGCAGGCTGAAGCGGACCCTGTATATGGAGCGGGAGCTTACCAGACTGTGATTTGATGCTGATATGGAGTTGAGGGAATATCTCGTCAAAAAAACCCATAGGCCTTGTAACCAGTGAGCCTGTTCCGCTGATAGTAAGTGGCTTTTCACTTAATGCAGCGATAGGAGTAAACATCCTGATACCCAGTCCACTTTCCCCACAATGAATCATCTCATGCAAAGGATTAACACCATCGCTCTTAACCAGAATAGCATGACCCAGATCCTCAACTGTTGCCCCCAGTTTGGCAATAACATCCATGGCAGCTTTATCATCATTGCTACGGCCCGGGTCTGTGATTCGGGTTTCACCATGATGCAAGAGGGCAGCTGCACAGGCCCTTTGCATATCACTTTTGGATCTTGGTGCACGGATATTGCCTGAAACAGCGGATGGACTTATTGTTACAATCATTTTTATTATTTCAGTGCATTAAATTCAGTTAAATAACCCCTGAGGTCTTCAACAGGGATCTGGACAATTTCACCTTTGCCGGTGCGACTAAGTAAAATATAGTTCATGGTTTTACTTACCCTTTTCTTATCCATTTTAAGTACGTTGAATACTTTTTCCACGTCAAATGAGGCACGGGTTGGAAGGCCGTATGTTGCAATTGTTGTTTCCAGTCTGTTTAAATCCTTGTAACCAAGTAATTTTGCTGATAGCCAGCCTGCAAAAATCATTCCCAGCGCTACTGCCTGTCCGTGAGTGAGTTCATATTGCGTTTCCAGTGCATGCCCCAGTGTATGACCAAAGTTGAGCAGTTTCCTGTCTCCCTGTTCAAATTCATCACGCTTAACAACACCTGATTTCAGGTGAACATTGCGGCGGATGATATCATCCAGCAGTGATTTTTTCTTTCGCAGTTTATCCAACGAAGTAGATTCAAGTAATTTAAACATGGGCCTGTCAAGTATACAGGCATGTTTTATTATTTCTGCAAACCCATTAGACCATTCCTTTTCCGGCAAAGTAGACAGTAGGGAAGAATCATAAAACAGGAATGAAGGTTGACGGATGATGCCCACCATATTTTTGTATTCTCCCACATCTATCCCATTCTTTCCGCCAATGGAGGCATCCACCATGGCCAGCATGGAAGTGGGTACAAACCCAAAACGAATGCCCCGCATGTAGATTGAAGCCACATAACCGGTAAGGTCTGTTACTACTCCGCCACCAACACCGATCAATACAGATTGCCTGTCTGCCTCCAGAGCAATCAATTGTTCGATGACACTGTCTGCCGTAGCCTGAATCTTAAACTGCTCCCCAGGCTTTAAGGTGATTACATTCCAGTTTTTGAATTTGCTATGATGCGCTGAAAATATATTTTCGTCGGTAATGATAATCCCCTTCTTCTTATCTACCAGCTTTTCAAGCTGCCGGAAATTGGCATCGAAGTAAACGTCAACAGGTGCACTCGAGAAGCGATAAGTTCTTTTTGTCATGTATTTCCCTCTTTATCCATTTTCAGGAATCCTTCGATTTCAGATTCAAAGGATCTCGTTTGATGGTATTCATCCTGCCTTTCTATGAAACCGATAACCTGCTGCAATGAGCCCGGGCTCACTGAATAGGCAATCAATTCGTCTGACCAGCTGAACTGTGTTTTAAGCAATTGAGCACCATTCAGCCATTCTTCTGACTCAGATTTCAACTGGCGCAAAACCTGAGACAGGTTTTGCGCTGGATGTAATTGCAGCAGCAGGTGTGCATGCTCTTCTGCTCCATCGGCCTTTAAAATCCTGATTCCCTTTTCTTCCCCATATTTACGTAAGTGCGTGAAAAGCACTACACGAACAGGTTTGGCAAGGACCCTCAATCTTTCTGCCGTAGACCAGATGACATGCACATATAGGTAAACCTGCATCATAATGAATAACTAATCAGGCATTCATAATCTTGTTCTGCCTGTTGATGCTTTCCATATGTACAGCATCCATATATTTTTCAATGAAATCTTCACTCAGGTTGAGTCTTACAGCTTTACCGATTGCTTTATCACGCAATTCGTTCCAGCGACCAGCCTGCAGGATGGTAACATTATTGTTTTTCTTGTATTCACCAATTTTTTCAGCAATGTTCATACGCTGTGCAAGCAGTTGCATGAGTTCATCATCCACATGATTGATTTGCTCTCTTAGCTTATCCAGTGCAGCATGGAATGATTCGGAAGGAACATCTTCGCTCCTCCAGCTGATTTCATCCAGCATTTCAGCAAGACGCTCCGGTGTAATCTGTTGCTTGGCATCACTCCAGGCATTATCCGGATCAATATGACTCTCAATCATCAGACCATCGAAATCAAGGTCAATCGCTTTCTGAGCGGTAGCCTGCAAAATATCTCTGCGGCCACATATATGGGAAGGATCATTGATGATTGGCATACCAGGCATCCTCCTTTTCATTTCAATAGCCAGGTGCCACATTGGGGCATTCCTGAATTCAGTATTCCCGTAAGAAGAAAATCCACGGTGAATAAGTCCGATTTGTTTTATACCAGCGCGGCTAACCCTTTCAACAGCTCCCTGCCACAATTCAAGATCCGGGTTAATCGGATTTTTAATCAATACAGGCACATCCACACCACGCAGTGCATCTGCCACTTCCTGAACACTGAAGGGGTTAACTGTTGTGCGGGCGCCAATCCAAAGTACATCCACATCAAAAGTGAGTGCATCTTCAACCTGTTTGCCAGTTGCAACTTCAACAGTTGTTGGTAAACCGGTTATTTTTTTAGCCTGCTGTAACCAGGGTAATCCCTTTGCGCCAATTCCTTCGAACATGCCGGGTTTTGTGCGGGGCTTCCAGATGCCCGCCCTGAGCATATCAACTTTTCCTGTTTTGGCAAGACGCTGTGCAGTTTCAATAACCTGTTCTTCTGTTTCGGCACTGCAAGGGCCTGAAATAATCAGCGGACGTTTATTCCAGGCTGACTGAGTTGCTGACTGTTGGGTTGTTTGAGCTGTTTCCATTTTGTAAAATTAACGATTAAGCGGTTGTTTTTTATTGAATGATTCTGCGAATCTGATTGGCATTGGTCATGAGTTCATGGAGGTAATCCCAGTTTTCCTTTTCAAGACATGACTTAAATTTTCTTAACTGTGAAATATGTTCATTTAGCACATCCAGCACATTTTCCCTGTTTTGCATCAGTATGGGCGTCCACATATCCGGATTACTTTTAGCAAGCCTTACTGTACTTTCAAAACCAGCACTGGCCATCTCAAAAATAGCGTCATCTTCCCGTTCTTTTTCCAGCACTGTATTTGCCAGTGCAAAGGATGTAATATGTGATATATGACTTACATAAGCTGCATGCAAATCATGGGAAGTTGCATCCATTTCTATGATACGCATAGATAAGCCCCTAAAAAGTTCATGCGCTTTTTCTACTGCATCAGCATCGCTCTGATTGGTATCACAAAGGATAACTGCTTTATGTTCAAATGCATGCTCAACAGCTGCAGAAGGGCCACTGTATTCTGTACCCCACATTGGATGTGCCGCAACAAAGCGTCCACGCTTAGGGTGATCATGCACCAATGCAGCCAGCATACTTTTGGTTGAGCCCATATCTATGACCACCTGCATATCTACCTGGTTCAGTACTTCAGGCAAAAGGCTGGCAAGGGCACCAACAGGAACTGCCAGAATAATAATATCTGATTTTTTTATTGCCTGGTCAAGTGGAAGAATTTCATCAACAAGTCCAAGCTCAAGAGCCTCCCGGCAGTGCTCAAGGTTGCTATCAACCCCCACAATCCGATCAGTCATGCCGATGTTCCTGCATTTGAGTGCAACAGACCCTCCGATCAAACCTACTCCAACAATGGCAAAATTTCTTTTCATGTTAACTCAGGTGATTATTTTAGCTTACACATTCAGATTACCTGCACTAACTACCCTTTCAATGGCCTCTTCGAGCACATGCTGCTTACTACAAAGACTGACACGTACATAATTATTACCTGCATCTCCAAAAATACCTCCCGGTGTAATGAACACCCTGGCTTTTTGCAAGACTGCGTCACTTAATTCAAACCCAGATGCATACTCCGCGGGAATACGGGCCCAAACGAACATGCCAACCTGACCTTCAGCATACCGGCATCCCAGTAAATCAAGGAGTCTGAGCGCCTGTTGTTTTCTTTGGCTGTAAATTTCATTTACCTGATTGAACCAATTCCTGTCGAGCTGCAAGGCTTTCGCTGCAGCTACCTGTACAGGCAGAAACATTCCTGAATCCATATTGCTTTTGAACCGGAGGATAGCATTGATATGGTCTGCCGCTGCCACAATCATGCCTACACGCCAACCTGCCATATTGTGTGATTTGCTCAATGAATTCAGCTCAACAACAACTTCCTTTTCAGGATCAAATTCAAAAAGGCTCATCGGTTCATCATTCAGGATGAAACTATAGGGATTATCATGAATAATTAAAATCTGTTCCTGCCTGGCAAATGCTACGATGTCTGCCAGCAATGATTTATCCGGCAGTTGGCCGGTTGGCATATGCGGGTAATTCAGGAACAACAATTTAACCTGACCTTTTCCGGATTTTCGGTAATCCTGAACCAGTTTTTCCCAATCGCTGATCACAGGATGCCATCCATGTGCTTCATCCAGACCATATGATAATACTGCGCCACCAGTAATTTTAACTGCACTGGAATAAGTAGGATAGCCAGGGTTCGGAATAAGGGCTGCGTCTCCCTGATTCAAGTAAGTCATGCAAATATGCATAATACCTTCTTTGCTACCAATAAGAGGAAGCACTTCAGTCTGCGGATCAACAGAGACTTTATACCATTCCTTATAGAACGCTGCAACAGCATCACGGAGAACCGCAGAACCTTTGTAAGACTGATATGCATGGGTATTGGGCTTAAGCGCTTCATCGTGGAGTGTCTGAACCACATCAGGATGGGGAGGCATATCCGGACTACCAATTCCCAGGTTAATAACCTGTTGACCAGCCTTATTAAGCGCTTCTATTTCCCGAAGTTTGGTGGAGAAATAATACTCACCAATACCATTCAATCTGTCAGCTACCCCAATCATGACTTTATTTTTTGTATTTACCTTTTTTATAAATACCCAACACTTTCAGGTACTCAGTACTTTTATCAAGCTTTTTTAACAGGTTATTGAACTGTTCTATGTGATCAAATTCAAGGTCGGCATGAAACCCATATTTAAACTGACTCCCTGCAATGGGAAATGATTGCAGCTTACTCAGGTTGATATCTTCACCTGCAATCAGCGTAAGCACTTCAGCCAGTCTACCTTTGGCATGATCTGTATGAAAGTTCAGTGATGCCTTGTTGGCACCATCAACAACTTCAGGTGTTCTGCTGAGGACCAGAAATCTCGTATAATTATGCTTAACATCATGGATATTGGGTGTGATGATTTTTAGACCAAACAACTCCGCCGCAAGCTTTCCTGCAATAGCAGCAGTATGTTTGCTTTTTTTCAGCATGAGTTGTTTTGCACTCAGTGCAGTATCTTCAGACTCAATGAGTTTCCAGGGATATTGATTCAGGTAACCGAGGCATTGCTGCAAGGCCATGGGGTGAGAATGGACTTCCCTGATCTGATCAAGCTCAACATCAGGATTCACCATCAGGTGTTGATCGATTTGCAGGTAGACCTCACCAATTACAGAAAGATTTGATTTCTGCAGCAGGTTATAGTTTGGCATAATGCTTCCTGCAAGTGAATTTTCTATGGCCATTATACCCCCCTTAGTCAGGGCGGGGTCTGAAGCTGATTTGATTACTTCAGAAAAGGTGGCACATGGCAAAATTTCAACTTTTTTACCCAAAAAACTTCTTGCAGCAACCTGATGGAAACTGCCTTCATAACCCTGTATGGCAACAGGCAGACTTGTTTCTCGTCCTCTGCCTCCTGAAGCATGCGCTTTATTCATAACCTACAATTAAAAAAAAATCCCGGTGGTTAGCCGGGATCTTTTATGTTGTTGTTTTTGTTTATTTCTTTTCAACAAAAAGTTCCCGTACCACTGGAAAAGTAGTAATAAAAATAAAAGAAGTAACGGGTTCTGTTTGATATCATCAAGACAAATATAAGAAACTTAAAACATTTTCAAAAATAAAAAATTAAAACCTGTTTCTCGGTCCACCACTATCCGCATCATTCATGCGAATTTTTCTGCCCTTGAATTTCTTGCCATCAATAGCACGAATCATCTGCTGGGCTGCACTATTATCCACTTCAACCCAGCTATTCATGTCTTTCATGTCAATCCTGCCAAGAACTTCCTTCTTCAGGTCACTCAAATCAAGGATAAACTGGAGAAAGCTAGCTTTGTAGAAACCATCCTTGATACCCAAGTTGATGAACAACTTTTTATAGTTGCCACCGCCACTACCGGCAGCACTTCTATCCCTGTCTCTACTCCTCCTGTCTCCTGCTGCACCATCCCTTGAAGGCTGACTTCTTTCAGCTCTCCTGTCGTCGCGGGCATTCAGATCAGCTGCATTTTCATAATACTGCAGGAATCTGTCAAATTCAAGTGCTGCAACACGCTGAAGAATCTCTTCTTTGGACATAGCTGCAAACTTTTCCTGCAACAGAGGAATATAGGTCTCATATTCACCATGGCTGATATCCGCCTTCAGCAATTTGTCAATGAAGTGGAAGAATTGCTTGCGGCAAACATCTTTTCCGGAAGGAATATCCAGCTTGTGAAACCTGTTATTGATTAATTTCTCAATTTGTCTCAACCGATAAGCTTCCCGCTGCGTGACTATTGAGATACAAACACCGCTGTTTCCAGCCCTACCGGTTCTGCCGCTTCTGTGTGTGTACACTTCAGGGTCGTCAGGAAGTTCATAGTTGATGACATGTGTGATACCCTGTACGTCAATACCTCTGGCTGCCACATCTGTTGCAATCAGCAATTGCAGACTCTTCTCCCTGAACCTGGCCATGACTTTGTCGCGCTGCGCCTGGGTAAGGTCGCCATGCAATGCTTCTATATCATACCCCTCTCTTATAAGTGATTCAGTGATGTGTTGGGCATCCGCTTTAGTGCGGGTGAATATGATACCATAGATACCCGGATTAAAGTCAATAATTCGCTTAACAGTCTGATACCTGTTTACACCTGAGGTAACATAATACTGGTGATCAATATTCACATTGGCGGCATTCATTTTACCAATGGTGACTTCAGCTGGCGTAGTCATGAAACGCTTACTCACCTGCTTAACCTCAGAAGGCATAGTTGCACTGAACAACCAAATGCTATTTCTGTTGGGCGTATTACCCAATATGAATTCAATATCTTCCCGGAAACCCATGTTCAGCATTTCATCTGCCTCATCCAGGACGATATAATTAATATTTTCTAAATTGATGGCTCTCCTTTCAATCAGATCTATCAGCCTGCCAGGTGTTGCCACAACAATGTGAATGCCTCTTTTAAGCTCCCGGATCTGCTCTCCTATTGATGCACCGCCATAAACAGCGGTTGAACGAATAGCTTTCTTGTGTGTGGAAAAATTTGCAAGGTCTTTGGTGATCTGCATACACAATTCCCGGGTTGGACAAACAACCAAAGCCTGTGGATGCCGCATCTCAGCATCAACCAATTGTAACAACGGCAATCCGAAGGCAGCTGTCTTACCAGTACCGGTCTGAGCCAGTCCTACAAAATCTTTTGTACCACTTAATAAAATGGGGATAGCCTTCTCTTGTATTGGAGTGGGCTGTGTGAACCCAAGGGCTTGAATACCCTCCAACAATGACGCTTCAATACCCAACGCTTCAAAACTCATAAATATCTTTTTGCAAAGGTAGCCCTATTCGGGCAGATGGGAGAAAAAACAAGACAACAAACTGATTATCAATAAGATAAAAAAAGTCATCCCGTAGAAACGGGACGACTTCAACGATTGCTTGCCATATGAAAAAATTCTTAGTGTGCAGCAGCAGTAGTATCAGCAGCAGGTGCAGCAGCAGTTGTGTCAACAGCAGTTGTATCAACAACAACAGCAGTGTCTACAGCAACAGCAGTAGTGTCAGCAGCAGGAGCTTCAGTAGATCCACCACATGATGCAAGAGCAGCGATAGCGAGAATTGCAAATACCTTTTTCATTCTTTTGGGTTTTTTGAAAGTTAAAATTGAATAACTGTGAATTAATACGCAAAGTAAAAGGAAGTAACCCGCTCTTTAAAAAAATATTTTTGTTTTTTTGTGGGTTACTATTCCCTCCCTTTCGTATTTAAACAAGTATTGTGGCAATTACAGAACAGGAACTAGAGATTTTCAGGGCAGTTGGCAACAACGAAAAGACTGCAATCGAATCAGTGTACAAAGAGAATTATGCACTCATTCAACATTTCGTTGTTAGCAACAATGGTTCAGAAGACGATGCTCGGGATATTTTCCAGGAAGCTATGATGGTGTTGTATGAAAAATCCCGACAGGAAGATTTTGAATTAACCTGCCAGATCAGAACTTACCTGTATTCGGTTTGCAGGCGATTGTGGTTGAAAAAATTGCAACATAACAGAAGAATTGAGTCTCAGGTTGAGAATTTTGACAGAATAGTGCCGGTTGAAGAAGATATTGAGGAGCATGAAAAACTTAATGGACAGTATCTCATCATGAGAACAGCCATGGGTAAAATAGGTGAACCTTGTAAAAGCCTGATTGAAGCCTTTTATGTTCACCGGAAAAACATGCAGGAGATAGCGGGCTATTTCGGATACACCAATGCTGACAATGCTAAGAATCAGAAATATAAATGTTTGGTAAGGTTGAAAAAGCTCTTCTTTGCCCAATATAAAAACGCTTAAAGCAAATTAATAAATGGATCAGTTACAATTGGCTGAATTGGTTGAAAGGTACCTCAAGGGGGAAATGGACATAGCTGAACGCCAGGCATTTGAACAAATGCGTATGAACCAGCCTGAGCTGGATCAGATGGTAGTTGAGTTCCATTATTTCCTGGAGGAGATGGACCGGTACGGGGAAATAAGGAGGTTTAAATCCAATCTTTACGATACCCATCACACGCTTCAGGAATCCGGAGAAATAAAAGAACTCCAGCTGGATACAAAAGCGCGGATCATCAATATGTGGAATAAATACCGCAGGGTTGTTGCGGTGGCGGCCTCAATTGCAGGTATCACGGCGATATTTATCAGCGGTATGTTATCCCTTTTCACACCCAAAGCGCCTTTTGATGATATCGAAGAACTGCGGAGGAAAGTGAGCAACCTCGAAAAACAGTCCAGCAATCAGCGCGCAGAATTCAATCGTTTCAAAACCAAGATCGAACCCGGTACTGACGTAAAATTCGGCGGTACAAGTTTTCTGATTGATGCAAAAGGATATCTGATAACCAGCGCCCATGTTATCAAAGGCGCCAAAAAAATATACGTACAAAGTCCTGCCGGGGAAGATCTTCTGGCTGAAATCGTCCATCAGGACCAAAACGCAGACCTCGCAATCCTCAGGATTAACGATGCTGATTTTGAAGTACCCCGCCAGCTTCCATACGGATTTAGTCAATCTCAAACAGGGTTGTCAGAGTTTGTTTATACCCTCGGCTACCCCAGAAATGAAATAGTTTACAATGAAGGATATCTGAGTGCGAAAACAGGCTTGGGTGGCGATACCATGTCTTGCCAGATCAGTATCAGTGCCAATCCGGGAAACAGTGGCGGACCTGTTATCAACAAAAACGGAGAAATCATAGGTATCCTCAATGCCCGTCAGACTTCAGCCAATGGCGTGGTATTTGCAACCAAAATCAAACAGGTTTATCAGCTTGTCAGTGAACTTAAAGACGCAGATAAAGACCTTAACATAAAACTCAGAAATGCCTCAAGCCTCAAAGGCGTAAGCAAGTCACAACAGGTAAACAAGGTTCAGGAACATGTTTACATGGTTAAAGTTGTACTGGGATAATAACCACTAAAATTTATTTACAAAAAAGGTGTTTCAGAAACTGAAACACCTTTTTTTATGTTAGCGCCATAATCCGGCAGGATATGCTCCAGATGCCAAGAGTTTGGTAATACCTTCTTTGACTGCAGGCGCATCCTCCTTATACGTTACACCAAACCACAAGGCCGTTGTGGGAATCACCTCAACCCTGCCTCCTGTATCGCGCATGAAACTATCTGCCACAAGCGGAATAAAAAACTCAGACTTCTCTTCATGTCCCCTTTCTTCCAAAAAGGCGGCAAACAGTTTATCTGAATAATCAAATACAGATGGATCAAAACACCAGAAATTCATGGAAACCATGGTGTCTGGCTGCAATGTAACCGGCTCCAGTCCATCACCACAGGTAATCACGTCCGTTCCGGATGCTATATTCAACCTCTCTGTAACACCTACCAGGTCACCCTGATTATTAATGCTGCAAACCCCTCTGTTTACAGTTCCGTGATCAGACAAGGTCTGCTGTAATTCGTATCCAACAATGGCATAATGTGAGGCACTACATTGAGAGGTCAGAAAATCGTATGCTTTTACAAAAGCATCACAGCCATAGAAATCATCTGCATTGATAACTGCAAAAGGCTCATTGATTACATCCTTTGCACAAAGAACTGCATGGGCTGTACCCCAGGGCTTATTTCGCTCCGGCTTTCGCTCATATCCATTCAAATGTGCATCCAGGTGCTGGTAAACATATGCAACCTCTACTCTTCCTTGTAATTTAGGCTCAAAAACAGCTTTGAACTGATCTGCAAAATCTTCCCTAATAACAAAAACAACCTTTCCAAATCCAGATCGGATAGCATCATAAATGGAATAATCCATGATTGTTTCACCGTCAGGACCAAAGGATTCCATCTGTTTCATACCGCCATAACGGGAGGCCATACCTGCTGCCAGAATTAAAAGGGTTGGTTTCATGTGTAGTGTTTAGTAAACGAAATTATACCATAATCGCAATGGTTCAAAATACGAACTTTGCTGCCATCAATAACGCTTGAGATGATAGAAATATTGGAAGAAGACTTTTTTTTGCAATCTGGTGTTGAAGTTGGCATACTCAGGCTTGATAAAATTCACCCTGTAGTATCAGGTAATAAAATTTATAAACTGAAATATTACCTGGAGTCAGCCATAGCAGAGGGCAAAAAAAACATTGTTACCCTCGGCGGACCCTACTCCAACCACCTCCATGCCACTGCCTTTGCAGCAAAGCAATACGGATTAACCGCCATTGGCTTGTTATATGGCAGTAAACCGGCCTCCTTATCTGTGACACTGGAAGATTGCCTTCAAATGGGCATGGAGCTCAGGTGGATCGAAAAAAATACGGATGAGCATACGCAGTCTTCTTGGATTAAAGAAAATTTCCCTGATGCCCTTTTCATACCTCAGGGAGGGCAAGGCGAACCGGGCATTAAGGGCGCTTCAGAAATCATGTCAATTCAGGGAGTTGAAAAATTTGATAGGATTCTTGCTGCATGCGGAACCGGGACTATGGGTGCCGGACTCATCCTGGGACAGAAGGAACACCAGCGCTGCAATCTGATTTCAGTTTTGAAAAACAACTTCAGTGTAACTACAGACATTTGTAACCTTTTAAATATAAACAGCCTGTCTGATGTCAGGGCCACAATTGACTTTTCATACCACCTGGGTGGATATGCCAAAAAATCAACTGAACTGTTTGACTCGATGAACCTTTTTTACAGCAAACACAACGTGCCTAGCGACTTTGTATATACTGGAAAATTAGTTCAAGCATTCTACCATATGCTGAAAAGAGGAGCATTTTCAAAGGGCGAAAAAATTTTACTCATTCACAGCGGTGGACTGCAGGGGAACAGGTCTTTAACAAAAGGAGAACTGATTTTTTAAGACAAGTAATTAACTTAGCGTAATGTTTTTGAAAAGCCATCCTCGTGCTCTTTTAATGCTGTTTTTTTCAGCATTTATGATAAAGGTATCCGGACAAACCACCTTGCCGGACTTTCAGGTTATTCAGCGAAATGGCGTAAATATCATCAGCTGGAACAACGAAAACAAAGAACTTACACAACTTATCATTCAGCGATCAGCCGACTCACTTATAGGTTTCAGATCCATCGTTTCCATGCCAGACCCTACCAGCTCCACCAATGGGTTTGTTGATAAGAAATCGGGCAGTAAATTGTTTTTTTACCGCATTTTTTATGTGATGCCAGGTAGCAGGTACGTTTTCACTGAATCCAAAAAACCCAAAGTAGAAATACCTCCACCAGTTGTTCAGCCAGAAATAAAAAAGCCGCCAATAACAGTCCCTGCTCCAGCAACTGATACCACAAATCCTCCAATAACTAAGAAAGAGGTTCAGGAAATCATAAAAAAACAACCAGATACTGCCGTTAGCCAATTAAAGCTAGCATATCAGCAGGTTGGACTAAGTCAATACAACTGGAGAACTATCACCATTTTGCCAAAAACAGATAACATACTCAATGATGACACCTTTGTGCTTTCTTCTATGATCTTCACAAATGGCGAAGGAAACCTTATCGTGTCGCTCCCTGACGTATCCAAAAACAAGTTTACGTTACGCGTTTTCAGGGAAGACAAATCACTCCTTTTTGAGATGAAACATATACGGGAAAATCAATTGCTGATAGATCGATCCAATTTCCACAACAGTGGCTGGTTCCGATATGAGCTAAAAGAAGGAGAAAAAGTCAGAGAGAAAAACCTGTTCTATATCAAGCCTGATGGGAAATAAGCCTGCAATTGAAAACAGTTTCAAAATGCACTTTTAATCTGGCTTTCACCTCACCCAAAGGAACTTCATATCCTAACTCCCGTTGCATAGATGTGACCTGTTTCCCCTGAATCCCGCATGGTATAATGAGGTTAAAATAATCAAGGTCAGTATTGACATTCAACGCAAAACCATGCATGGTCACCCATCTGCTGCATCGAACGCCCATGGCACAAATCTTTCTCGCCCTCAACTTACTCTCCGGATTCAGCCAAACTCCTGTTTCTCCCTGACTCCGTTCACCTTTCAAACCATAATCAGCCAACGTCAGGATTATGACATCTTCTAAGGAACGCAAGTACTTACCAATATCTGTGAAAAAACGTTCAAGATCAAGAATCGGATAACC
>CAMAXV010000006.1 GCA_945862385.1 Chitinophaga pinensis | reverse complement strand
TTGTTCAGGAAGTTCATCCAGGCGAAGCGAGTCTGTAACACAGAGCACGCCGAAAAGATGCCCCGTTCTTTCATCCAGAAAAATAGAGTAATCTGATATGCCCTTTTCCCGGAGTAATCCAACCAGTTCCGGCCAGATTGCATCATGTCTTCTTTTGTATTCATCCTCCATCCCGGGGAAGAGATTCATCCTGAATGCCAAGCGTTTCATAATCGTCAAATGGTGACGGAATTTACTGATATTTTTTCAATATTTGATGAAATTCGGATGAATGGAGCCTGCTAGTTTATCCGGATGATTTAATTTATTTCAACCAGTAGTATTAATGTGTTTTAAGGAAGGCAATAGCTTTGCTGTATGAGTCGGCTGTGGCATTGGCATCGTGACGGGGGTTACTTGGATTGGCAAAGCCATGACCTGCTTCATATTTGTGGGTTACGAGTGGTTTTCCGATATCCGCCATGCTTTTTTCAAATGCGTTTACCATCTCCGGGGAAGGTGACTTATCGAGGTTGCCAAAAAATCCCAGCACATCACACTGTATCGTTTTCAGCTTTTCAATATCTGTTTCGGGTCTTCCATAAAACATGATAGTTCCTTTTGCCTGTTTGCCGGCAAGGATGGCTGTTTGTAAACTCCACATGCCACCAAAACACCAGCCTACTGAATAGATGCCCGCGTCTTGTCCGGCTTGTGTGATAGCCGCTTTGATGATAGTAGCAACCCTGGCAGGGTCAGCTCCTCTGGAATATTTCATCGCGCTGTCTGGTGTAGCGGCTACTTTGCCGTCAAACAAGTCAACGGCGAGGACGTTGAAATCACCGAGAGAAGCAGCATATTTATCGGCTTCGGCCATAATCTGTTCATTTAATCCCCACCATTCCTGGATTACGATAAGCCATTTTTTACTCTTTTTATTGGGTGCGATATAGTATCCCTGTGCATCTTTTCCATCTGCTGCCGGGAAAGAGATTCTTTTTCCCTGTGCTTGCCAGCTGTTTAGTTTCACCGGGGCAGGATGAAGGGAAGCGAAAGACCATTCGCCTGACTCTTTGATGTATTCCTGAACTGCCTCACTTTCCATACAGCTGATGATGTCAGCCGCCTGTGGTAATTTGCGTTTGTTTGACTCAGGGCTCCAGGATAACCAGATCAAAGCTGTAAGTGTGATTAATACAGTTAATATTTTGTGCTTCATAAAAGAGGTTGATAGTATAATTTACGATTTATTTCTTTACCGGATTAATCCGCCCACATTTCCTGCAAATATTTTCAGAGCAATTGCCAGGAGAATGACGCCAAAAAATTTACGGATGGCGAGCATACCCGCTTTTCCCAGCAGTCTTGAAATGAAATCAAGTGAATGGAGAACAAGGTAAACGAAAACCACATTAATCAGGATTCCAATTAGTATGGGCCATTCTGCATAGCTCGACCTCAATGAAATTATGGTAGTGAGTGTTCCTGATCCAGCAATAAGTGGAAAAGCAATCGGCACAACCGTACCTGATTTCGGGTCTGCATCGCCCTTGAAAAACTCAATGCCAAGCACCATTTCCAGTCCGAGTATAAAAATGACAATTGAACCACCAACCGCAAATGACTTGACATCAACACCCAGTATTCCCAGAAAACTTTCTCCCACAAACAGGAAGAATATCATAAGGGCCCCGGAAACGAGACTGGCTTTTCTTTCATGGATCCCACCCATTTTTTCTTTCAGAGACAGGAGCAAAGGAATGGAACCGATGATATCAATTACTGCGAAGAGTGTGAAGGTAACCGTAAGTATTTCATCTAATGTCATGGCAGTCTGTTAAGAGTACAACAAGTTAATGATTATAATCAGATTTCACCGGTGTATTGCCAAGAGCCCTGTCATGATTGAGATCCATGATCATTACCATTGCAGTCCGATTGTATAGTTTCTACCTCTTGCCGCATAGCCCAGTACTTCCTGGTAATCCTGGTTGAAAATGTTTTTGAGTGACCCGTAAAGCCTGAGTTTTCTACCAATCTTTAGCTGAGCTGAGAGGTCTGTGGTCTGGTATGCTTTCAGCAGAACCGGACTACCTCCAAAAACGGGTTCAAACCTTTTACCTGCAAGCCGCTGGTTAAGTGTAAAACTGATCCGTTTATTGATCCGGTAGCTACTGGAAAAATTAAATGATGAGGAAGGTACGCGGAAAAGGCTGTTGTAAGTAGTATCTCCCTTTGCATTGTAAACATAATTGTTGGGGTCATAAACAAAATTGGTTGTGGTAACGGTGCCCCTGATCAGCGTAAAATTCATACGTGTATCCCATTTTCCTTTTTGCATGCCAGCTTCAAGTTCCAGTCCACGGTCGCTTTGTGCATTGTAGTTGAAATACCTGTAGTTGACATAATCAAAATCAATGCCATTGCGGATTTTTCTGGCGTAAACCGTTGCTCTTGCATTGAAAACAGGGGACCCTGTGAATGCCAGCGAGAGCTCAGATGTTACTGCTGTTTCAGGAACAAGGTTGCGTTGACCTGAGAAGCCATCATACAGCTGGTAAAGGGTAGGTGCCTTAAATGCGGATGACAGGTTGAATGCGATCTTAAATTGCCTGTTGATGACCCAGGAAGGATTGAAGGTGTAGGTGAAGTTGTTGCCATACTGACTGTGGTTGTTGAATCGTCCGCCTGTTTCCAGCTGCAGTCCCTTTTTGCCATTCCAAACTATGGAAACCATCGCGCTGCTAACCCTGACCCGGGCTGAATCTGCTGCAAGTGCGGTCTCGAATGTTCCAAAATCACTGACAGACAAATAATTTTGACGCGTATTAAACCAGCGGTTATCGACGCCAGCGAAAAGTTGCATACCCTTGCCGATTTCGAAGTTTCCATAGAACTCAGCAAATGATGAATTTCCGGCATATTGAGAAGAAACGAACCTAGCAAACCCATTCAGGTGCAGGGAGTCATCCAGGTAATCTCTTTTGCTGTTGTTGATATTGAAATTGGCATGAAGCATACCGCGTTTTAATTGCAGCTTTAATCCGGTATTAGCCTGCAGGTTCTTGTTGCTGACAGTAAAATCACGGGCATCCTGAAAACCACTGTTATCAAGGTCTGCATTATAATTGCTTAGTTGTGTGCCAGCCTGCCAGACCAGTTTTTTCTGACTGGATGTTTGGAAATGTGCCAGGAAAAATCGCGAAGTCATGCCGTCTTTGTCAAAACTGTTCTTGCCGGTGGTATCCAATGCTGCAGAGAAACCTGCTGTTTTCATCCTGCTGTATTGCAGTTTGAGTTGACTGCCTTTTGCTGAGCGGGTGGTGAGGGAAGCATCGAGCTGACTGGTGCCAAAGGATCCTGCTGAAAAGCTACCATGACCTGCTATTTTTTTGGTCTGATCTTTTTGGGTGATGATGTTGATCACCCCACCAACAGCGTCCGATCCATAGAGTGTTGATTGTCCGCTTTTAACCACTTCAATGCGTTCAATTTCTCCCAGCGGGATGAAGTTGATGTCAAACGTCCCCCTGATGGTTGACACGTCTGAAGCCGGCATGCCATCAATAAGTATCAGCGTATTGCCGGTTGCAGCTCCTCTAACATAGATATCATTATTGGTGCCTGGCGCGTTGGCAGCTCCGATGACGGTGATGCCTGATTGCCTTCCGAGCAATTCACCCAGGGTGTTTACCCCTGCTGATTCAATTTGACTGCGGTTGATGATTGTCATCACCTTTCCTGTGCTGATCTGCTTTTGCGGGAACCTATTGGCTGTAATGACCACTTCATCCAGAGACAGGGTGGAATCAGTCTGGGAATGGGTAGCAGATGCAAGGAGCATGCTGAAAAAGGTGTACATGAAATTTTTGGTCATAGTGTTGTTTTACTATGAACCTTCGGATGGAACAGAATGATTGACTGCTGCAGCAGTGAATACATCCTGGCTTTTCTCCCGAAAGCCCTGGTTAATAATATGGCATCAGGCAGGTCTTCTGGCTCAACCCTCTATTCAGCCTTCCCGCTTGCGCAGTGGTTTGTTTTGAACAGAGTCTCCATTTGCAGGAGGATGGTTTTTACAGCTACGGGGATAGCGCCGGGATAGAATAAATAACCGGACTTCCCTTTTAATGGCTCCGTTATCAGGAGTCAACCATAATGCAACACAAAGATGAATTAAATTCAGTGTGTTTAATTTATTGTTTTCAACAGCATGTGAATTAATCCTGTTTCTTTTTTTTCTAACTTACCTCCATGAACAAACCCAAACAACAACTCAACCTTTTTGACCTCACCATGATTGTGATCGGACTGGTCATCGGTATGGGTATTTTCCGAACGGCATCAGATTCTGCGCGTGCTGCCATCACGCCCAATGTATTTTTCATCAGCTGGATTGTTGGCGGGTTCATAGCGATTTGTGGTGCGCTTACTTATGCTGAAATAGGTTCCCGTTATCCGATTACCGGTGGGTACTACAAGATTTTTGCCACCTGTTACCATCCTTCCATTGCTTTTGCTGTCAATTGTATCATCCTCATATCCAATGCCGCATCACTTTCAGGTGTTGCATTGATCGGAAGCGAATATATCAGTCAGGTTATCTTTGACAAGCCTGCTGCGGACTTCGTCAAAGCCCTGATTGCCATGGGTGCCATTGTGATTTTTTACGGGATCAACCTGCTTGGGTTACGCATGAGTTCCACCACCCAGAACATCCTCATGCTGATTAAAATTTCCATGATACTGTTGATTGTGTCCGCCATCTTCTTCCCGGTTACCGGCACCACATCTGTGATAAGCATACCTCAGGGTGATTTCAGTTTCATGGACTATGTTAAGTCGTTCGGACTGGCCCTGATTGCGGTTTCATTCACATACGGGGGGTATCAGCAGACCATCAATTTTGGCGAAGAGGTTAAAGATCCACAAAAAAATCTCCCCAGAGGTATTTTCATAGGCATCATGGTGATCATCCTCCTTTACCTTTCCGTAAGTTATGCCTATTACCGGGTAATCGGTTTTGAAGAACTTAAAAATGCTAAGGGTATTGCAGCCATTGTAGCCGAGCGGATGTTTGGTCCCACAGGTCGCTTTGCTTTTTCAATACTACTCTTCATTGCAGTGCTGGCTTATGTCAATGTGCTGCTCCTGAGCAATCCGCGTGTCATGTTTGCCATGAGTCAGGATGGTATCCTGCCGAAATCATTCAGCAAGAAAGATGAGAAGCGTGATGTGCTTACGGTAAGCCTCACTGTTTATGCCCTGATCAGTGTGGTGGTGCTTTTTTTCGCAGATACTTTTGATAAAATTCTCAGCTTCACCATTTTTCTCGACTCCATAGGCATGGCGTTTTCAGCGGCAACTATATTCATCATCAGAAAACGCACTGCACACCTGGATAAGACCCAGATCTATTCCATGAAGTTCTATCCGGCCATGCCTTTGATTTTTATCAGCGCCTATATCTTTGTGGCAACCAGTATAGCCATAGATAAACCCGAGACAGCTCTTACTGCAACAGCAGTGCTGGCTGCTTTTCTGGTCATATATTTTGTAACCCGGAAAAAGCACAGCCATGCAGGATAATTTACAGGATATATCTTACATCATCAATCACCTTGGAGAGGATCACGCAAGTTATTTCAATGCCATTGCGCCTCCCATTGTGCAGACCAGCAATTTCCAGTTTGAAACAGTGGATGCCATGCGCACGGCCTTTGCTGATGAGATGGGAGGCTACCTTTACAGTCGCGGACTGAATCCCACTGTTGATATCCTCAGGAAAAAACTGGCAGCTCTGGATGGTGCTGAAGATGCCCTTGTTTTCAACAATGGCGCAGCTGCTACATTTGCAGGGGTAATGGCCAATGTGAAAGCAGGAGACCATATCCTTTCCGTACATCATCCCTATTCCTGGACGGTACACCTATTTGACCAGATCCTTTCCCGATTTGGTGTAACGGTTACCTACGCTGACGGTAGTGATACTGAAAGCTTCCTTGCTCAGGTTCAGGAAAATACACGACTCATTTACCTGGAGTCGCCCAATTCGTGGTGGCTGGATATACAGGACCTGCGGCAGATTGCCGATTTTGCCAGACCCAGGGGTATCATTACCATTATTGACAACAGCTTTTGTACACCCCTATACCAGAAGCCCATTGAGCTGGGTATTGACATCAGCATGCAGACGGCCACCAAATATATAGGTGGACACAGTGATACACTGGGAGGTGTTCTTGCCGGTTCTGCAGCGATGATGCGTAAAATTTTTCTCAGTGAATACCTCTGCGCCGGGAATGGTATCCAGCCATTCAATGCCTGGCTGTTACTCAGGGGACTGAGAACGCTTCCAGCCAGGATAGATCGGATTACGGCATCCACCCAAAAGGTACTTGAATACCTTAAAACTGTAAACCGGATTGAATCCCTCATTTTTCCGCTTGATCCCTCCTTTCCTCAGTATGAGCTGGCAAAGGATCAGATGTCCGGGGCATGTGGACTCATCAGCTTTTATATGAAAGCGCAGCTTGTGGAAGAAATTGAAAAATTCTGCAATAGCCTGAAAGCCTTCAGGATGGCTGTAAGCTGGGGTGGCCATGAGTCGCTCATCATTCCCAAATGTGCAGGGACTCCACAGGCGGATTTTAATCCCCTGAATCCAACTCACCGCATGCTCAGGCTTTATATAGGGTTGGAAGACCCGGATTTTCTGATCAGGGATCTTGAACAGGGCTTTAACGGGTTAGTACTGTTGTAAGCGGTTGTTTCAAGTGACGAACGATTTTGTTTATCGCTCATTTAGTTGAATCTTTGCAGTTCAATCTGGTGGATTTCCCTCACAGATGGCAGTTTTCAACTCAATCCCATGAAATCGAGGTTCATTTTTGCATTATTGGTCAGTTTTTTCATTCAGGATGGTTTTGGACAAGGAGCATTGTGGGATCTCAAAAGGTGTGTTGAGTTTGGCATGCAGAACAATATCAATGTACGTCAGGCTGAGATCAATGCTGAACAATCCAAAATCACCTTCAATCAATCCAAACTTCAGAAAATACCAACACTGGGTTATTCTCTGACACATGGTTTCTCATTTGGACGAACACTTGACCGGACAACCAACGTTTTCACCAGCCGTTCAGCGATGTTTGAACAGATGTCTTTGCAGTCCAATGTTCTCCTGTATAATTTCAAAAGCAGAAAAAACAATGAAGCTGCCAGTCAGCTCAACATGGAAGCTGATAAGGCCACCATCGAAAAAATCAGGAATGACATAGGTCTCAGTATCGCGCAGCAATACCTGAGGGCACTGCTGAGTTACGAACAGGTGGAAATAACCCGTGTGGTTTTTGAGCAGACTAAGGCACAATATGGTAATACCAGGAAGTTGGTGGATGCTGGCAGTCTGCCTGAACTCAATGCCGCTGAACTGGAGGCAACTGTTTCCAGAGACAGCGCTACTTATGTGCAGGCGATATCCAATGCAGAGCTCGATAAGCTTTCATTGAAAGCATTGTTGAACCTCCCTGCAGATCAGGACTTTGAACTTGCCATTCCGGATGTGGATAAGATTCCGGTAGATAATATATTGGCTGTGAAGCCTGACCAGGTTTATGAAGTGGCACTTACATCCCAGCCCCAGATAAAAGTCAATGACCTACGTAAACAGGCTTCTCAGAAATCACTTCTTGTTGCAGAAGCTCAAATGAAACCAAGTATTTCAGCTTTCGGGCAACTTGCAACCAATTTTAACCAGTTTCTGATGAAGAATACCGGTATTGAGTATCTTGGTGAACAGGTTACGGGTGCTTATGTCAAACAGGGGGCTGTACTTGTTCCCGTTTTTGCACCCAATTATGCTCCCAAGTTTGTGGACAGGTCTTTTGGCGAATACTGGAATGGGTTCGGAAAGCAGCTTAGAGATCAGTTTGGCCAGGGACTTGGGATCTCTATTAATGTGCCTATTTTTAGTGGCGGGCAGGCCAGGAGCAACATGCAGCGTGCCAGACTGGATATCAAAAGAAATGATTTGGCTATTACCAGAGACAAGCTTCAGCTGAAGCAGGATATCTATACGGCTTTTTATAGTGCAAGCGGTGCTTTCCAGACATTCATGGCCAGAGAGAAAGCATTGAAAACGGCTGAAAGGTCATTTGAACTCGCTTCCAAAAGGTATGAACTGGGTGTTATGCAAACCATTGAATGGCTTTCAAATCAGAATAACCTGACCAGGGCAAAGCTCGACAGGGTGATTGCACAGTATGAATATGTTTTCAGGATGAAAGTACTTGAGTTTTACAAAGGCCAGGGACTTCGTTTATAATAAAAAAGAAAAAGAACAGACATGAATAAGAAATGGATATGGATCCTTTCAGGTATTGCAGTTTTGGTGATAACCTTGCTGGTTTTAAAGAAAACAGGCGTTATTGGTAAGGAAGAAGGAACCAAGGTAGTTGTTGAAAAGGCTACCAGAATGGATATTACAGAGGTGGTGACAGCCAGCGGAAAGGTGTATCCCGAAATTGAACTCAAAATCAGTCCGGACGTATCTGGAGAGATCGTTCAACTAACTGTTCAGGAGGGAGACAGCGTTACCAAAGGGCAACTCCTGGCTATGGTGTATGCAGATATTTATGCAACCCAGCGTGATCAGGCAGCAGCAGGTGTGGCGCAGCAAATGGCTCAGGTAGAAAATGCCACGGCTTCGCTTGCGTCATTCAAAGCGCGTCTGGATCAGGCAGAGCGGCAATATATCCGTCAGAAGCAGCTGTATCAGGAAAAGGTGATTTCAAAACTGGAGTTTGAGCAGTCTGAAAATACTTTTCTTACCACGAGGGCAGATTATAACGCTGCACAGCAGTCGATTAAAAGCGGACAGGCATCTGTGGCAAGTGCAAGGGCCAGTTTACAGCGGGCAGATAAAGACCTTGGCAGAACAAGTGTTTATGCACCAATGAGTGGCATTGTCTCTTTGCTCAATGTAAAAAAAGGCGAAAGGGTTGTTGGTAATTCCATGATGGCCGGTACAGAGATGTTGCGTATTGCAGACATGCGTGTAATAGAAGTTAGGGTTGATGTGGGTGAAAATGATATCCCCAAAGTAACTATCGGTGATACAGCCCTTGTTGAAGTGGATGCCTACAACAAGCGTAAATTCAAAGGCATTGTTACACAGATCTCCAGTACCAGCAGAGGTACAGGTGGAGCTGTGATGACAACATCTACAGATGCTACAAATTATGAAGTAAGAATCAGGCTGATACCGGAATCTTACGCTGACCTGCTTGATCCGGCAAAATCAAAAAGTTTTCCATTCAGGCCAGGGATGAGTGCAAACGCTGATATTCAGACCAATACCCACAGCAAAGTTGTGGCAGTACCTATTAATGCAGTTACTACAAGAGACAAGTCAGATACACTCCCTGTAGGTAAGGACGCCAAGGTCAGTAAAAAAGAAGAGAAGAAACCTGAGGGTGAAACTGCTGACGAGCCAGTTATAGCCAAGGTAGACGAATTGGAAGAGGTTGTATTTATCTTACAGAAGGATGGTACTGTGAAAAGAGTAAAAGTGAAATCGGATATTCAGGATCTCAATCATATTGAAATTCTTGACGGACTGAAAGAAGGTGATGAAGTGATTGTAGGTCCGTACAGTACAGTAAGTAAAGTCCTGCGTAGTGGAATGAAAGTCAAAGTTGTTAAAAAGGAAGAGTTGTTTGAGGTGAAGAAATAGTAAATACTTTCATCAAAGCCTGGTTCATGAAGATTGGAGTGATAGGCAGCGGAAGCTGGGGAACTGCATTGACCAAAATTATAACAGACAATGGGCATGATGTAATCTGGTGTGTGCGATCTGAGAAAACAGCCGCACATGTGAGAGAAAGGCATCACAATCCCAAGTATCTCAGCTCTGTATATTTTGCGCCTGATCACTTGACAGTTACTACTGATGTTACAGAAGTCTATACAAATGCTGAATGGGTTGTGCTGGCAGTACCTTCAGCATTTGTATCAGGCTATATAAATCCTTTTCTGGATAAACCCATCAAAGGCCTGCGTATAATCTCTGCAGTAAAAGGGATGGTGCCTGAAGAAATTCAATTGTTGAATCAATACTTAGAAGAAAACAAGGGATTTCAGCCTGAGCATTACGTAACTGTAATGGGTCCTTGTCATGCAGAAGAAGTGGCAGCGGAAAAGCTTTCTTACCTGACTTTTGCAGGAAAAGACGCTGATCTGGTTCAGCAGGTGGCAGCTATCTTTCACAATGATTATGTCAACACCGTTACCAGTTCAGATGTCAATGGTGTGCAATATGCAGCCATTCTCAAAAATATCTATGCTGTAGGTATAGGTATTGCGCACGGTCTCGGTTACGGGGATAATTTTCAAAGTGTTTTTGTAGCTAATGCTGCAGGGGAGATGACACGTTTTTTGTCTGCTATAAGTGGTGGTGGAGATAAGCAGGTAGACTATTCCGCTTCTGTTTACCTGGGTGATTTGTTGGTGACCTGTTATTCACTTTTCAGCAGGAACAGGTCTTTTGGCAATATGATTGGGAAGGGGTACAGTGTGGAAGCAACAAAACTAACTATGCAAATGGTTGCTGAAGGTTACCCTGCAGCCATGAGTATTTTCAAATTAAATAAAGAAGCCGGCGCCGCAATGCCAATTGCAGATACCATTTACAGGATTCTCTGGGAAGGGATGGACCCCTCTGTTGCTTTCAGCAGCCTTGAGGGAAAGCTTTACTGATCGTTTTGAAGCAGGAATAGGTCGCTTGCAATGCCGTCTGCAAGGAACTTTCCAGTTTCGCTCAGTTTCCATCCTGTTGGTGTTACGACAACTGTACCATTTGAAAGGTGGTTGGCTAAATTCTCTTCAACCTGTATCATCTTCTCTGTTCCCCAGTTGACGTTTAGTTTTTCCTTGCTGATGCCCTTTGATGACCTTAGGGAGGTCATTATGTATTCGTTGAGGGTATCAACAGGGGTAAGTATTTCTGATGTAAATGGTCTAATGCCTGATTCTATATTCCTGATGTATTCAACATTATGTGCCACGTTCCAGCTCCTGGTATTGGAGGCAAATGAATGGGCAGATGGTCCAACTCCAAGATAGGGAATCCCGTCCCAATATGCGCTGTTATGCCTGCTTTCTTTACCAGGCTGTGCAAAATTGGATATTTCATAATGGTGGTAACCGGCAGCATTGGTGATTTCAAGGAGTTTTTTAAATTGAGATGCCTGTTCATCAGCATTAACCTGGGCTTTTTTTCCTGTTGAAATCAGGTGATGTAAGGCTGTTCCTTCTTCCACCGTTAATGCATAGCAGGATAGATGTGGAATGCGAAGTTCAACAGCTTGTTGAACATCCTTTATCCAGTCGGCTAACGGTTGTCCGGGTGTGCCATAAATCAGGTCAATACTGAAATTATCAAATCCAGCAGCTCTGATCAATTCAATACATTGCAGTGACTGTCTGGCATTGTGTGCCCTGTTCATCCATTCCAGGTATTGCTGCTCAAAGGACTGGATTCCAATGCTGAACCTGTTTACGCCCATTGATTTCCATGCTGCTGCCTTGGCTGCTGTTATGTCATCCGGATTTGCTTCCAGGGTTATTTCAACTGCACCTCCTACAAGATAATGCTTGCTGATGGTGTCTAGAATCTTACCAATGTCCTCAACCGGCAGGATCGAAGGAGTCCCACCTCCAAAATATATGGTTTCAATGGCATCAGTATATTCCAATTTACGGATTACCAGCTCACTGCAAATTGCGTCGATCATTGGAGATATGGCAGATAATCCGGTAGAAAAGTGAAAATTACAGTAGTGACATGCTTTTCTGCAAAATGGAATATGGATGTAAATGCCTGCCATGTGTATGCTTTCGATGAAGGAGTGTAGCTTTGTGATGTGCAAAGTTCCGCAATCAAAATCATATTGTTGTTTTTAATGCTGTCTGGACTGTTCAGACTCTCTGGTCAGGATACGCACAGGTTGATTTTTTATGATCCGGGAGGCAGGCTTTTGCACACTCCTGATTCTATAGCGCTAAAAACGATTTTTTCAAGTGACAGTGCCTGCAGGAATTATCTTTTCAGTGAGTTTGTTCCAGGCTTGATGAAAATGGGATACCTGGCTGTGTCTGTTGACAGTCTTAAGCACACCACTGATACCACAATAGCGTGGGTGTTTTTAGGTCAGCAGTATAGTTGGGGTAATATACAAGAAGACAGCGTTATCAGGGCAGTAGACCAGTCAGGTATCATTCGGAAACTGCTAAAAACTGGTGCTAAACTGTCGCCAGAGTCATTCCTGACAGTAAAAGAACAACTCCTTGGACAGTTTGAAGATTCGGGGTATCCATTTGCCCGCTTTAGATTTGATTCAGGTTATTTCATTCAGAACAGCTGGCATGCAAAGATCAGTGTTGACCCAGGACCGTTTTACCAGATAGAAAAGCTTATCAATGATGGAAAACTTAAGATTAGGCAAACATTTCTTGAGCAGTACCTTGGAATTTATGGCGGGGATATTTTCAGCAGGGTAAAAATGGAAAGTATTTCAGGCCGACTAAAAAAACTGGGATACCTGAAAGAGTCCAGAGAGTGGGATCTGACATTCCTGGGAACAGGAGCTATCATTAACCTGCATCTCGATCCGGAAAAAAACAGCCGTTTTAACCTGCTGGCAGGGCTTATGCCCTCCAGTCAGCAGCTTGGAGGCAAGTTGATGCTCACAGGAGAAGCAGATCTGGAACTCGGGAATGTCTTTAATGCAGGAGAATCTCTGTTGCTTCGCTGGCAGCAAATACAGGTTCAGTCGCCCCGACTGCAGGTATATTTTGAAAAGCCATATCTGCTTAAAACACCTCTTGGCATCGATTTCAGGTTTAATTTGCTCAAAAAGGATTCCTCATTTCTTACCATTGATACCAGGATGGGTATGGTGAATGAGATCAATGGACGCAATAAGGTCAGGTTATTTCTGCAGCAATTTTCCAGCGTGCTAATCAATCCGGACACAATTCGGATAAAATCATTCAAAACGCTTCCCCTGTTTCTCGATGTGCGGACTACATTATTTGGAATTGAAATGGCTCATGAAGCCTTGGGAGATTTTGAAAAAAACAGAAAAGGGGGGCGTTGGCAATTTGACCTTGCAGGGGGACTTAGACGCGTCGTAAGAAATGCAGATATTCTTGCACTGGAAAAAGATGCTGAAGGGAATCCATTTGATTTTGGGAGACTATATGATACTTTACAGGAGAAAACAGCTCAATTCAAATTAAAGGCCCGCGCTGAAAAATTCTGGCCAGTGGGTCAGCAGGGAGTACTGAAAACCGGTATCATAAGCGGATCGATACTGGCCAGGCAGGTAATGTTGAACGAAATGTTTCAGATCGGGGGATTTAAAACGCTCAGGGGCTTTGATGAAGAAAGTATTTTTGTAAGCGGATATGCTGTGGGGACACTTGAGTACCGGTATCTTATTGGGAATTCCTCTAATATATACACATTTGCAGATCTGGGTTATCTTGAACGGGTTAGCAGAACTGGTAAGTGGAATGGATTGCATACCGGACTTGGTCTGGGACTTACATTTGAAACAAAGGCGGGGCAGTTCAGCCTTGCTTATGCGGCAGGAAAACGGGATGGTCAGCCATTTAATTTGAGGGAAGCCAAAATTCACTTTGGCATAATCAGTTTGTTTTGATGTAATCGCTCCATTTAAAACAGTTAAATTTGTCCACTTAATGAAAGGGATTTACAGACATATGCTGATTGTCATGTTGCTGAGTTGTGTGAAACTCAGTGCACAGGATACATTATCATATGTTCCCGAGCAGCTATCCTACAATGTTGATAGTCTTATCAGGGATTCTGTCAGAAAAGCCTATATCCTGAATCATATTCCCTTGAGAAAATCTGAATTGGATACCATAAAGCTGTTCAAAACAGGTAAGGCTTATGGGAAGTGGACACCATTTTATATGGAAAACATTCAGTGGTTTCTCCTGAAGACGCCAGCCAACAGACTTTATTTGTCACGACGAGATTATGTAGGGATGGAATGGCAGTTTTATGTTTTTTCATTGTTGTTTTTGCTTGCTTCCTTTCTGATTACGGGTAATCGGAACTATGTTAAGAATATATTAAAGATTTATGGCAGCGATGGTTATGCTTTCAGGCAGGCACGTGATTTTTTACAGCAATCACCCCTAACCTCAGTAGGTTTGAATATTCAATTTTTACTGACAGCTGCTCTTTTTGTTTATTTTGGCTTTGGTACCAGGCTTGAGCAGGTAGGAATGGATAGATTGGGGATAGTCATTGCCGTCATAATAATCCTTCTGCTAGTTTACACGTTCAAGTATATTTTTCTGCAAATTTTAGGATGGATATTTAAGGCAAATGGACAGTTTCAGCAATATCAGTTCGTCGTGCTCCTGAACCTGAAAATAGCAGGCTGGATTTTCCTGATTAGTGCATTCCTGATGGCATTCTCAGCACCATTTATTGCAGGGGTGGCATTTAAACTGGCTATTGTAGCCTGTGTTATAATTTTATTGTTTCGGATCTGGAAGGGGTATATAATTTTTGCAAAACAGGCACATGTCAATTTGTTTATCTACCTGATGTCAGTTTTATCATTTGAGGTTATGCCTGCTGCAGTATTTGCAAAAATTGCTTACGGCACCATCGATAGTTGGTTCAATCCATTCTGATTCTACCGTTTTGAATACTCTTTTCCGCCATCGATCATTATTTTTATGGGATGTTTTGTGTAACCTGAAAGGGATTCGCAATAATTTAATTAATTTTGCAATTTATCAGCCCAGCATATGACCAAAAACGGAAAGAAAGCGGTTGCAGGTGAATCAACTAAAACATTCAAGCGAATTTTAATTACGCAGCCAAGACCCGAGTCTTCCAAATCTCCCTATTTTGATTTGGCTGAGCGATTTAAAGTTGAAATGGATTTCATCCCTTTCATTCAGCTTGAAGCTATTTCATGCAAGGAATTCAGGAGACAAAAGTTGGATATTTCTGAATATACGGCTGTTGTGCTGACCAGTAAAAATGCCATTGACCATTTTTTCAGGATCTGTGAGGAATTAAAGCACAATGTTTCACAGGATGTCAAATATTTCTGTATCAATGAATCAGTTGCTTTATACCTGCAGAAATTTATTCTCTATAGGAAGCGTAAAGTATTTTTTAGTGCAGATGGAACCAATAAGGGATTATTTGATGTCATCAACAAGCACAAGGAGAATGAGAAGTTCATGTATCCCTGTTCGGAGAATCAACAGGATAATGAAATTGTTGGTTGGTTGAAGTCACATAATTGTGAATATTGCACCCCGTTTATGTACAGAACCATCAGTTCTGATGTAAAGTCAAAAATCAATGCACACGATTTTGATGTAATTTGTCTTTTTACGCCAAGTGGTGTGAAGAGTCTGCTGGAAAATTTCCCAGATTTTACCCAGAATGGCACAATTTTAGGTGCATTTGGAAGTAACACATCAAAGGTAATTCTTGAAGCAGGCTTAAACCTTCAGATTAAAGCGCCTGAGCCACAGGTTCCTTCTATGGTTGCGGCTTTGGACAAGTTCCTGAGTGAGAAGTCAAAAAAGAAGTGATAAAATCTCCAAACAGGCTGATCCATGAGAGCAGCCCATATCTCCTGCAGCATGCATATAATCCCGTAAACTGGTTTCCATGGGGTGATGAGGCATTGGGTAAAGCCAGGATCGAAAATAAACCAATTTTGGTCAGTATTGGCTATGCAGCCTGTCATTGGTGTCATGTCATGGAACATGAGAGTTTTGAAGATGTGCAGACGGCCCTGCTCATGAATGAACATTTTGTCTGCATTAAAATAGACAGAGAGGAGAGACCGGACCTGGACCATTTTTTTATGGATGCATTACAGGCTATCAGTGGAAACGGAGGATGGCCACTGAATATGTTTCTTACCAGTGACGCAAAGCCTTTTTATGGCGGAACATATTTTCCTCCCAAGCCATTTCACAACAGGATTTCATGGAATGAATTATTGCTGAAAATACACAGTGCCTATCAGACAAGAAAGGAAGAAGTTGAACTTCAGGCAGCTGAATTGCTCAAGCACCTTTCTCATGCAAACCAGCTTGCCCCAAAGCAGACGGCAGGGTTTGTAATTCCCAGTGCAGAATTATTCAGCACTACCCATACAGACCAGATCTTTCAAAACCTCATGAAGGCTGCTGATCGTGATTTGGGCGGATTTGGCGCCGCACCTAAATTTCCTCAGTCATTCAGCATTCAATACCTCCTGCGCTATGCCCATCATACAGGTAACAGTGAAGCACTTGCCCATGCAGCGTTTTCTTTGCAGTCAATGATGAAGGGTGGTATTTATGATCAGATAGGCGGTGGGTTTTGCCGGTATTCAACAGATGCAAGCTGGCTTGCTCCGCATTTTGAGAAAATGGCATACGACAATGCTTTGCTTCTAATTGTGCTTGCCGAAGCATTTCAGATTACCCGTAACCAGTCATATGCAACGGTTATTGAAGAAACAATTGCGTTCCTCAAACGTGAAATGTTATCTGCTGAAGGAGGTTTTTTTGCTGCACTCGATGCCGATAGTGAAGGAGAGGAGGGTAAATTTTATACATGGAATATTCAGGAGGTCAGGGATTTGTTAAAAGAAGACGCTGACTGGGTTTGTGAGGTATTGGATATTACCGAAAATGGCAACTGGGAACATGTGAATATACCCAGATTATTACATGATTTATCTGAGCATTCAGCTTTGGAAGGCATGAAAGCAGAAGATGCCGTGACGGCATTGCCAATATTTAAAAAAACATTGCTGGAGGCTAGATCAAAGCGTATTCGTCCGGCTACGGATGATAAAATCATTCTCGGATGGAATGCGCTTGTCAATCAGGGCCTGGTGGCCGCCTATCAGGCAACAGGTCAGACTGAATGGTTAAGGCTCTCTGAAAAGAACATGGATTTCATGTTAACCGTTTTCCGTGCCAATGAAAACAAGTGGATGCATACCCATAAGGCCGGAATATCAAAGTTTCCTGCCTTTCTGGACGATCTTGCCATGCTGGTTCAATCACTGATTCTTTTGCAGGAGGTAAACGGAAACCTTGCACTGCTGGAACAGGCTCATGAGATCATGCATTATATCCTGCAGTTTTTTTCGGATGAAGATGGGTTATTCTTCTATTTTACCCCTGACTACCACACAGAAGTTCCAGTTAGGAAAAAAGACCAATATGATGGTGCTATACCCAGCAGTAATGCAGTAATGGCATGGAATCTGCACAGGCTGGGTTTGTTTTTTAATATCCCTGACTGGGTTAGGCGATCGGATCTGATGCTGGAAGCTAACCGGGAAGCAGCGGTAAAATACCCTACTTCTTTTGGCGTATGGTGTAATCTTATGCTTGAGAAGGTAATGGGTACCCATGAAATACTTGTACTGGGTCCAGATTCTTTTCAGTTGTCTCAGGACCTGCTAAAGAACTATATTCCTAATCGGGTGTTGGTAAAAGCGGAAAATGTCACAGACCGGTTCCCGATTATGCATGGCAGAGCTGTGGGTGAGGATGGTGAAACACACATTTACATATGCCGGGAATACGCTTGCAGGCTCCCGGTAAGCAATGTGGATGATGCTTTGAAGCAGCTATTAACAAAATAATGGCAATCCGTTTGCAATACGGAAAGTTGAAAAGCGTTTTTTGAGATGAGGCAACTGTGTTTCCAGCTTGTTAAAATTTACATTATTAATGAGTTGGGTTAAAATCAGATACTTTAAATTGGTATATATTTGTCAGTATGCTCACTAAACCAGGAATTAAAATGAAAGGGATTTCGGCGTATTTTTTGGCATTGTTGTCGATGGGTATGGTATTTACCAGTTGCGGAAAGATTGGTAAATCCAAATCAGCATCACTCTCAGGAGACGGGCAACTTCATGGTGTTTCATTAGGGTCAAAATATATGATGCCAAGGCCTCCGGGCATGGTTTATATATCATCCGGAACATTCCACATGGGGCCATCTGATGAAGATATCAGTTATGCCTTTACTTCCAGGAATAAACAAATTTCCATCAATGGCTTCTGGATGGATGCAACTGAAATCACCAACGACGAATATCGTCAGTTTGTATATTGGGTGAGGGATTCAATTGCAGCAAGTATCCTCAATTTCAAGCGTAATGCACCTGATGGATCAAGTGCTATTGATTGGATTAAGGCGAAGCAAATCAAATGGAATGATCCAAAAATACAGGAGCAACTGAGCGCATTAATAGTTACACCTGACAATCGCATCAATGGAAGAAAAGAACTTGATTCCCGTAAGTTGGTTTTTCATTCTGAGATTTTCGACATAACTGAAGCCGCCAAACGTTCCAATGCAAATAAGCCAAGGTCTAATTTCATCATAAAGAAAGACATTCCCATTTATCCGGATACGCTGGTATGGATCAGGGATTTTTCTTATGCCTACAATGAGCCATATGCCAGAAAATATTTCTCCCATCCATCCTATGGAAGCTATCCTGTAGTTGGCGTAAACTGGAAACAGGCTACTGCATTTTGCGAATGGAGAACACACTACCTGAATTCTTATTTGGAGCGCAACAAACGCATGACTGAAAATGAATTCAGATTACCAACTGAAGCAGAATGGGAATATGCTGCCAGAGGTGGCAGATCACAGGTTCCATTTCCATGGGGTGGACCTTACCTGAGAAATAAAAAAGGTTGTTTGTTGGCCAATTTCAAGCCAGGACGTGGAAATTATCCTGAAGATGGTGGCATGTATACAGTGCCGGCCCAGATGTATTGGCCCAATGATTTTGGACTTTATCAGATGGCGGGTAATGTGGCGGAATGGACCTCATCACTTTATTACGAAGGGGCTTACAATTTTCAGCATGATATGAATCCGGATATCCGCTGGAATGCCAAAGAAAATGATCCTCCTCGTATGAAAAGAAAAGTGGTAAGGGGCGGAAGCTGGAAAGACGTTGGTTTCTTCCTTCAGAACAGCACAAGAAATTACGAATACCAGGATACAACCAAGTCTTATATAGGTTTCAGGTGTGTTATCGACTTACCACCTGCATATTCTAAAAAATAAAATCAACATTCTAAACCATACCTTCTTCAAAAAAAACAAGCAAAATGGCAGATCAGCAAAAAGGCCTCGACCTTGATAAAATAGTAAATGCAGTTGTTAGTATTGGTGCTGCAGTAGTAATCTTTGGTGCATGGGCGAAAATCCTGCACAAATCATTTGCCGATGTCATGTTGACCGTCGGATTGCTTACAGAGGCGCTCATTTTCGTGATTTATGCCTTTTACCATCCCAAAGATCCAATCAATGATCTGGCAAAGAGTCTGGAAGGATCAGTGGGTGGAAGCAAGGGGGGAGGAATGGATTCTCTGTTAAATGGCAGTATTGATCCCGAGAATTTACAGCAGTTGAATGAGAATTTTGCGAAATTCAACAAAACAGTTCAGGGTGTTACATCCATAGCTGATGCAGCAGCTGCTACCAATGAGTATACACAAAAGACAAAAGAGGCCAGTGCAGCTCTGGGTTCTGTAAAAGAAGCTTATGTGGCAGCAGCTGGTTCGGTTCAGCAGTTTAATGCCGCTGCTGAAGGCTCAAAAGCATTTCATGAGCAGGTGCAATCCCTTACTGTTAACCTGGGGGCACTTAATAAAATGTATGAAACAGAGCTACAGGGCACTTCAACACATCTAAAGACGATGTCAGGCTTTTATGAAAATCTGGCAAAGGTGAGTCAGTCTATGCAGGATGGCGTTGATGATGCAAAGAAAACCCAGGAACAGATAGCTTTGCTGGCTAAAAACCTGGGCAGCCTGAACAGTGTTTATGGTAACATGCTTTCAGCCATGCAGGTTCGTGGTTAATCGAGCCAGTCATTTTATCATTTATTCAAACTCATAACTAATATATGGGACTACCCAAAGAACCGCGGCAGAAGATGATCAACATCATGTACCTGGTGTTGACTGCACTGCTTGCCTTAAACGTATCAGCTGAAATCCTGAACGCTTTCAAGGTGGTTGACAATAGCCTTATTGAGTCTAACACAGTCTTGGATAATTCTACCAGTGGCATTTACAGTAATTTTGAGGAGTTGCTGAAAGACCCTAAAACAGCAGACAAGGCTGCAATATGGAAGCCTAAAGCTGACCAAGTTAGAAAACTGGCTGCTGAAACCTTCACAGTTCTTGAAAATTACAAGCAGGCCCTTAAAGTTGAATCTGATTTGGATGAAGCAACTGGTACATTCAAAGAAGACAATATTGATGCTGCCACACGTTACTTTGATACAAAGGATAATGGCAAAGATTTGTATGCCAAGCTTGAAGAATTCAAAACAAGACTGCTTGGAATTGATCCGGAAATGGCCAAGCAAATCGGACAAAAACTTCCACTCAACTTGGAAGTAATTAAGTCAGCCTCAGGAAACAAGGCCACTGGCAACAAGATAAAAGACTGGGTTAATAGCTATTTTCACATGACCCCAACAATTGCTGCCATTACAATACTCAGCAAGTTTCAGAATGATGTGAAGAATTCTGAAAATCTGGCCGCTACCTTTTGTGCCAGCCAGGTTGGTTCTGTCAAACTCATCATGGATAAATTTGAACCTTTGGTTGGAACCAGTTCGAACTACCTCATGCCTGGTGAAGAAATGACCATCGTGGCAGGATTGGGTGCATTTAATTCGAATGTCAAGCCTGTTGTAACCATAGATGGCAGAAGTATACCTGTGAATGCCAATGGCGTTGCAGAGTCAAAATTCAATGTAGGTGGAACAGGTACACGCAGCATGAATGTGAGTGTTAGTTTTATGGACCCCAATACCGGTGAAAATAAAACTATTTCCAAAAAAATAGAATATACAGTAGGTACGCCTTCAGGAGTAGCTGTATCTGCTGATAAAATGAATGTTCTTTATATCGGTGTTGATAACCCTGTTACCATTACTGCAGGTGCAGGAAGTGAGAAGGTTTCTGCTCAATTCAGTGGAGGAACCATCACCAAACAAAGTGGTAGTAAGTATATCATCAAGCCCAATGCTGGCATGTCTGGTGAGCATAGTGTAACTGTTTTGGTCGAAGGCAAACCTTCCGGTAAAGTTAGTTTCAGGGTAAAGCAGCTTCCTAATCCATCTGCATATGTAGGAAACCTTAAACCTGGCGCAGTTCCTTCAGCTTCATTCAAAGCCATGGGAGGTGTTATTGCCAAGCTCGAAGATGCTGAATTTGACGCTCCGTTTGAAGTTGTCAGTTACAAGGTGGGCGCTGCAGGTGGCGGAGCTGATTTTATCCAGATGGATAATAAAGGGTCTAGGTGGACAGGAGATGCTGCTGCATTGGTTGGCAGACTCAAACCGGGATCTCTGGTTGCAATAACAGATATCATTGTTCGTGACCCGGGAGGGAAAACAAGAACGCTTACTGGTAGCCTTACCTATATATTGAAGTAAACAGGAAAAAATAGATTATGAATACAATTACTTTTAAAAGTATAACCATTTTGTTGCTTTCAGCTTGCTTGATGGGTCAGGGTGCATTTGCTCAGGTAAAAAGAAAGGCGGCACCTGCGAAAAAAACCACGGCCAAGCCGGCTCCCAAAAAGCCCGTCGCTGAAACCAAAGTGCTGGATGCAAGTATAAGTCCAGCACAGGCTGATACGATAAAACCAATACCCCCGGCACCCAAGGATCCATTTGCTTTTGATTCAGTAAAAGTTTCCTTGCGCCCTGATGCTGTTATAGAACGTGGACTTGTTAAAAGTAGGTCGCCATTGGTTTATGAACATATACGTGAAGATGATGCCTGGTACCGTGAACGTATATGGCGTGAAATTGATATCCGTGAGAAGATGAATCTGCCATTCAGGTATAAGGCGGAAGATGATAATGGTAACCAGCGCTTCATCAGTATCTTATTGCGTGCTGTAAAGAAAGGTGATGTTACCGCATTTGATCCTACAGTTGATGACAGGTTTACAACACCCATGACTCTTGAAAAAGTTGGTTCTATCATTTCCGGAAAATGTGATTCTATCCAGGTGATGGATTGGGCAAAAGATCCAACAGGCACCAAAGGATTCATGAAGGATTCTCTTGTTTGTAAAGACTTTAATCCTGATGAGATTGTAAAGTTCAGGATCAAGGAAGAATGGGTTTTTGACAAGGAAGCTTCCCGCATGTTTACCAGAATACTTGGTATTGCGCCTGTAAAGACGTATGTTGATGAAAATACAGGTACAGTTCTTGGTGAGTCCCCGATTTTCTGGATATATTATCCCGATTTGAGACCCGTGTTATCTTTGTACGAAGTTTATAACGGAAAGAATTTTGGTGCACGCATGAGCTGGGAAGAATTGTTTGAAAGCAGGTTTTTTGCAAGCTATGTAATCAAGTCCAGCTCTGAAAATCCTTATGACATGTTTGTTAAGGAGTATGTCAAGGACGATATCCTCAGGCTTCTTGAAGGTGAAAATATAAAAAACAGGATCTTCAATTTTGAACAGGATCTCTGGTCGTACTAAAAAATTATTTAATTCGAAAAGCCGGCTTATGCCGGCTTTTTTTCTCTATGCTTTTTAATTCTGTAGAATTCATATTTGCCTTTCTTCCACTAACCTGTTTCATTTATTTTCTGCTGAACAGGTATCATTTCTACGTCTATTCCAAAGTCTGGCTTCTATTTGCTTCTCTTTTTTTTTATAGTTGGTGGAATCCCCGATACCTCATTTTGCTGGCTGTATCAATCATAATCAATTTTCTTTGTGCAAAAAAAACAGCAGATGCCATACACATCTTTCAAAAGAAGGCTTTTTTAATAGCAGGACTTGTATTCAACCTTGGGCTATTGGTATATTACAAGTATGCAGATTTTTTTATTGAAAACCTGAATACAGTTTCAGGATCAGATTTCAACCTCCTTTATATTATCCTACCATTGGGTATCAGTTTTTTTACCTTCCAGCAAATAGCATATCTGGTTGACAGCTACAAAGGGACTGTGCAAGATTTCAATTTCCTGCATTATGCGGTATTCGTAACATTTTTTCCGCAGTTGATATCCGGACCGATAGTTCACCATAAAGTTATTTTGCCGCAGCTTCTTGATAAAAAACTGGCCCATCCCCAAGCAACAAATATTGCAAAGGGAATTTTCCTTTTTCAGATAGGCTTAGCTAAAAAAATCATCATTGCTGATACATTCGGCAAATTAGTCAGCCGGGGATACCTGAATTTTGAATCATTGGATACCATTCAAGCATGGGTGACAACATTTTCCTATACAATTCAATTGTATTTTGATTTCAGTGGGTATGCAGACATGGCCATTGGATTAGGGTTACTTTTTAATATTAAAATCACCAATAACTTTTGGTCTCCACACAAGTCTGAAAATATTCAGCAATTTTACAGGCGCTGGCATATCACCCTGAGCAACTTTCTCAGAGATTACCTGTATATCCCACTCGGGGGAAATCGGTTTGGTGAAGCCCGTATGCACCTTAACCTGTTCCTTACTTTTTTCTTGGGTGGCCTTTGGCATGGGGCTAACTGGACTTTTGCCATTTGGGGTGCACTAAATGGTTTGGGTCTGATTTTTCACAGGTTGTTTCAAAAGACAAAAATCTACGTACCGCATATTATAGCAGTTCTGATAACTTTTATATTTGTGCTTCTCATGCGTGTTTTTTTTAGGGCTGAAGATTTAAATATGGCACTTGTAATCCTGAAATCGATGTTCGGGTTAGCCGCCAAAATGCAATCATTTGACTTAATAGTATCCATTTATGACGCTCCAATTTGGCTTGCCGGTATTGTGATGCTGTTTTTGCCCAACTCAACGGAGGTTACTGAAAAATTTGCAACAAACAGGCGTTACCTATTTTATACAATGCTGATGATTTTACTGAATCTGATTTTCCTCAATTCAGCTGGTAAGCAGGATTTTCTTTACTTTGATTTTTAAAATGGTGCTGATGTCCAATGTAAGCATGAGTGGAAAAGGTTTTATTTTCTCGGTTATAGCAGGTGTTTCCGGTTTATTGCTGGTTATAGTAGGTGTTAATTGGTATCTTGATATTTATGGATTATTCAGACCAGTTAATAACCGTAAGCTGCCCGTATATCACTCAGAAAGGATATCAAAATACCTTTTATCTTATCGGTATATTCCACAGAATTTCAATACCGTGCTATTGGGCACATCTCTATCAGACAACCTAGATTTTTCATTGCATAATGACGCAGATTCTGCATTAAAAATTTATAATGCAAGCATGATGGGTGCCAATATCGCCGAAATCAGACCACTTGTTTCCAATTTGCTAAAAGGTGGTGTGCGACATTTTGTAATCTGTGTAAGCCCTTATTTGACAAAAAATTACGGTTCGAAGGAAGTGGAATTTGATAGTAAGTTATATTACGGTGCTTTGGGTTCCAAAAACTTATATGAAACCTATGTTGTTGGCGCCATCCGACAATTGAGCCTGATGCCTACAAAATTTCCTAAAAATCAGATTGATGCTAATGGGGTGAACGACTATGGTAGTTTTTTTGCAATGGGAGATGTTGAGCAACGAATTAAAAAAGAATTAAAGGAGAATACTGATGCCATTAAGATTGACACAGCGGCATTGACAGCATTTGAAGGCATGATTCAAGAACTCAGGGTAAACAAGGTGACACCCCTCATCTATTTTCACCCTGTTCCTTATGCAATTTTCAAAAAAAAGGAAAAAGACTTCTCATACTTCCAGCAGAAGATGAGCGCAATCATACAGGATGATCAGTCTATAATCAATTTGAATAGTGAAAACTTCAAGTTTTTCACATCAGATTTCACCAATTACATCGATCATGCACACCTGAGCAAAAAAGGGCAGGCGCGAATTGTAGATACATTACTAACTCGGTTAAAAACTCGCTAAACATCAATCTGGTATTAGTCATTACAGTTTTATAAGTCGGATTTTTTCTCACCTCCTTTTAGAAAATAATCCGTGATAATCTTGGCTTTGGCTTTTCCAAGCTTTGCTGCAAGTTCTTCATAGCTGGCTTTTTTCACATTGGTTACAGAACGAAAATGGACAAGCAACATGTTTGCAGTTTCTTTGCCAATACCTTGTATGCTTTCCAATTCATTTTTAAATGTCCCCGTGCTCCGTTTTTGTCTGTGAAATGTAATGCCGAAGCGGTGGACCTCGTCTCTTATTCTCCTTAGAAACAGTAATTCCGGGCTATTAAATCCAAGTTTGAGCGATTCTGAATCACCAGAAAAGAAAATTTCTTCAACATTTTTTGCCAACCCTATCAATGTGATTTTCCCTTCAATCCCAAGTTCCTGAACAGCCTCGATTGCTGCACTTAACTGGCCCTTGCCGCCATCTATGATTACAAGTTGTGGTAGTTCCTGTCCTTCTATCACCAATCTCTTGTACCTGCGTCCAACTGCTTCTTTCATGGATGCAAAATCATTGATGCCATCTACTGTCTTTACATTAAAATGTCTGTAGTCTTTTTTACTGGGTATCCCATCCCTGAAACAAACCATGGCAGATACAGGATAAGCGCCCTGGAAATTAGAATTATCAAAACACTCGATATGCACCGGCAAAGCGCCAAGAGATAGTACCTGCTGAATTTTTTCAAGCAATTGTGTCTTATCAGCTGAAGGAGTATGTGCCTCCAGTACTTTTTTCCTTTTCAATTCACCTGCATGAAATTTTGCATTTGTTTCAGCCATCTCCAGTAACCTGAGTTTTTCGCCAGCTTTGGGAATGGTAATGGTAAAATCATCAAATCCATACCCAAGCTCAAATGGCACAACGATTTCTGTTGCATCGCTGCTGAACAGGTCTAAAAAATGGAATATGGCCTGGGGCAGAACAGCAGATTCCGTATTTTCAAGTGCAGATTCAAAAACCTGATTGGCGGAGTTGATGATGGTTCCATTTCTGACAGCCAGGTAACTGACAACCACAGCAGATTCATATTGTGCTGTTGCAAATACATCGAGGTCTCCTAATCTTGGACTTACAATGACAGATTGAGCGGTATAGTTCTTAAGTGCTTCGATTTTTTGTTGAATCTGTTCTGCTTTTTCAAATGAAAGTTCAGCAATGAACTTTGCTTGTTCTTCTTTATAACGGGAAATGATACCACTGAGGTTACCTTTCAGAATATGTTTGATTTCCATCAAAGAAGTAGTATAGTCAGCTTCAGATTGTAAACCAGTACAAGGACCTTTGCAATTTCCGAGATGATATTCCAGGCAAACCTTGAATTTTTTTCTGGATATATTTGCTGTTGATAAATTCAGTGAACAGGTTCTAAGCGGGATGTGCATTTTTATGAAGGAAAGTAGTTCCCTTACTTTTGAAGATGAGGTGAACGGACCAAGATAGGTTGAACCATCTTTGATTTTTTTTCTTGTTAAAAAAACCCTGGGGAATGGTTCTTTTTTAATAACGATGTATGGGTACGTCTTGTCATCTTTCAAATCTATGTTGAAACGAGGCTTGTATTCCTTAATAAGTGCATTTTCAAGTAAAAGGGCGTCATGTTCTGATTGAACAATGGTAAAATCAATTGTTACAATCTGTCTGACCAGTTCAATGGTTTTATAAGCGTGTTGATTTTTAGTAAAGTAAGAGCTTACCCTTTTTCTGATGTTTTTTGCTTTTCCAATGTAAAGCAAATTATTACTGGCGCCATAATACTTGTAAATACCAGGAGCATTCGGAAGCGTTTGCTGCAGCGAAGAAAATGTTTGCTGATCCAATTATAATTTTTACTGTATTGTCCTGATAATACCAACTTTTACGCCCAGATCAGTCAGGTTTTCCCTGATTGGGTATTTGTCTTTAAAGCTGGAAAGTATCTGGTACCTGAATTGAGGTGCTACACTCCACTTAAATTTACCTTGTTGTATATTAAGGCTTGCTTCAACAGCTGAATTAACATTCCATCTTCTGTTCAGGTTAGGCGCCTTGGCATAATTTTTCAGGTTTGTGGATAACAGGTAAGCGTAGTTGGCAAAAACATAGGTTGGCTGTATACTCGAACCTACAGAAAAATTAATTTTATTGTTGCCCAACACCCTGAAATCTAAGCCAATGGGCATTGAAAGCATATAGTGCTCATTTCGAAGTGTTGCTCTCCTGTATCCATCTGAATTGCTGTAATACGAAACTGTGCTGATTGGTGTATTACCTGTACGCAGGTTATTCATTCCATAGTTGGCAATTTCAGGAACTGAACTATAAGCATCAATCTGATATTGATTATAGTTGGCTTGAAGACCTGCTTTGATACTTATTCTTTTGCTAATGGGAATATACATGGCTGTTCCAAGTTCAAATCCAACACCTGGACGATGATTGACAACATCTTTTACATTGCGGGGGAATTGAGCATTTGTACTAAGGGCAAATGCTGTATACTGGTAACTTGATCTGGAAGCCTCTCCCGAAAGAAAACGATATCCGACTGTTGGCCCGCCATAAACCTGCCAGCTGGTTTGTTTGCCGAGTTTTCTTGCTGTTTCAAAAACAGTCTCCAGGGCATTGCTGATCACGTTTTTCTTTTCTTCATGGTTGGGTTTAAGAACTGATTTCGGAGCTGCTTGTAAAGGAACAAACGGATCCGGTAAATTAATTTCTGTTGAAACATGCGCCTGTATATCTGTTACCCTATCATTTGATTTCACAGATGCCCAGGTTTTTATATCAGGTCTCTCAATCTGTATTTTTTTCTGAAATTCATGTGAAGTATTTGCGCCATCTTCAGGAACTTTTTTAGACAAAAATCCATTTGTTCCCTCTGCTTGTTTTATAAACTGATAGGCCAGTTGACCAGCCCTTGGTTTGACTACTGACGCTGATTCTTTTTTTGCAACCATTGTCACCCCTGTTATGAAAAGTAATACAAAAACTGCTGCCGCATAGGCCCAGATTCTGGCTGGATGAAGTTCCTTCTGTATATTATTCCACACTGCATCAGACGGATACAGCAGGTACTGATCTGACCGTTCTTTTAATAAATCCTCTAAATCATCTGTTGACCTCATATGATACTGCTATTCAGATTCAATTTAAATTTAAGGTTGGCTAACTGGTTTTAACCAAACACGTTTTTCTTCTTTTGCCTGAATGATTCCTTTTTTACCCAGAATTTCCTCAAGCAAGTTTTTAGCCCTGGTGTATTGCGACCGACTTGTACTCTCCTCGATTTCCAGCATTGCTCCTATTTCCTTGTGTGAATATCCTTCAATCGCGTACAGGTTAAGAACAGTTCTGTATCCTATTGGCAGGGCCCGGATACTTTCAACAATTTGCTTTGCCTGAACGATACCCGGGATATAATCTCCCGTAACAACCAAATTAGAAGCATATGCCAAATCAACAACATCGTTGAATTTTTTATACTTTTTTAAGTGGTTGATGCAGGTGTGTACAATTACCCGTAAAATCCAGCCTTCAAGAGAGCCACGGTGCTCGTACCGATTAATTTGCAGGAAAACCTTTACAAATCCCTCTTGTAACATGTCTTCAGCATCTTCCCGCGATTTTGCATAGCGGTAACAAACGGAAAGCATTTTAGGGCTATATCTCTGATACAGAAGCTGTTGTGCTGCCGGATCATTTTTTTGACATCCCTGGAGAATTAGTTCCTCTGTCATGTTAGCTATTTGTTCTCTGAAAATAAGCAATATTTAAGAGAAATGATACTGAGGCTTCTGATTTGATTGGCTATTCCTTTTAAATAATCATTTTTTTATGGCTTTATTAGCAGATCCCCGGTCATTTCTGACGGTATGGGTATGCCCATGAAGTGAAGAATGGTTGGCGCAATATCTCCTAGTTTACCGGGAATAATTTGGCCACGCCAGTTTTTATCAATGATAAAAAGCGGAACAGGATTCAGCGTGTGGGCAGTATTTGGAGATCCATTTTCATTTTTCAGGTAATCGGCATTGCCATGATCTGCCGTAAGGAAAACGGTGTAATCATTTTCCAATGCGGCATTAACAACCTTTTCAACACAGTTGTCAACTGTTTCAACTGCCTTTATGGCTGCCTCCCAAACACCTGTATGTCCCACCATATCGGCATTTGCATAATTCAGACATATAAAGTCAGCACTTTTTGCCTGAATTTCAGGAATGATTTTTTCGGTTAGCTCCTGAGCACTCATTTCGGGTTGAAGGTCATATGTTGCCACCTTGGGTGATGGTACCATGATCCGGCATTCACCTTCAAAGGGTTTTTCCCTTCCGCCACTGAAAAAGAAGGTGACATGGGGGTATTTTTCAGTTTCGGCAATGCGAATTTGTTTTTTGCCATGTTGTTCCAGCACCTCTCCCAAGGTGTGGGTCAGGTTATCATTCCTGAATATGACATGAACATTTTTGTAGGTATTGTCGTACTCCGTCATAGTGGTGTACTCCAGTGCCAGCTTGTGCATGTTGAATTCAGGAAAGTCTTGCTGCGTCAGCACTTCTGTTATTTCCCTGCACCTGTCTGTTCTGAAGTTAAAGCAGATAACGGCATCACCTTCTTCTATCAATCCTATTGGTTTATTATCAGCAGTGATGATAACAGGCTTGATAAATTCATCAGTAATATTTTCAGCATACGCAGATTCAATTGCTGCTGCAGCATTGGTAGCATGAGTACCTGTTCCTTTTGTAAGTGCATCATAGGCTAGTTTAACCCTTTCCCAGCGCTTATCCCGGTCCATTGCATAGTATCTTCCGGTAACTGATGCAATTTGTCCTGCGGAATTTTTCAGGTGGTTTTCAAGCTCCTGTATAAAACCAAGTCCGCTTTTTGGATCTGTATCCCTGCCATCAGTAAATGCATGAATAAATACCTGTTGCATAGACTCTTTCTGGCAAATGTCGGTTAGTGCCTTTAAGTGATTGATGTGGGAATGTACCCCGCCATCACTAACCAGTCCGATCAGGTGAAGCTTTTTATTATTTCTTTTGGCATAGTGAATTGCCGAAAGGAGGGTTTCATTTTTTGACAGTTCGCCTGTCCGAACAGCTACATTGATGCGCTGCAGTTCCTGGTAAACGATTCTCCCTGCCCCCAGGTTCAAGTGTCCAACTTCGCTGTTGCCCATTTGTCCTTCTGGTAAACCAACGAGTTCTCCGCAAGTTGTGAGTGTTGTATTTGGATACTTGGCGTAAAGTGATTGTACAAAAGGTACTTTGGCATGTTGAATTGCATCGCTTTCCTTGACTGCGCCATGTCCCCATCCGTCCATGATCACCAGTATACATTTATTCTTATTCATGCTCCAAAATTACTTCATTTCAATTTATCTTCATGAGATGGAAATAAGTGAAAGTAGGTTATCGGCTTTTATCAGTCTGGCCCTTCAGGAGGATATTGGCTCCGGAGACCATTCTACTCTTGCCGTTATTCCGGAAGGTGTTCGGGGCCAAATGGAATTGCTGATAAAGGAAGATGGAATACTTGCCGGTATGCAAGTTGCCGCTGCTATCCTTTCACACCTGGATGCAGATGCTGTTTTTGTGCCAATCAAAAAAGATGGAGACAAAATGAAAAAAGGGGAGTTGGCTTTCAGGGTTGAGGCTAATATCCACGCCCTGCTGAAGGGCGAGCGCCTTTTGCTCAACTGCATGCAGCGGATGAGTGGTATTGCTACCCTTACAGCTGCATATGTTGCTTTGCTGGATGGGTATAAAACACAGTTACTGGATACACGTAAAACAACACCAAATTTCAGGTTACTTGAGAAAGAGGCTGTCAGGATCGGAGGTGGCCGGAATCATCGGTTCGGATTATATGATATGATGATGCTAAAGGATAATCATATTGATTTTGCAGGAGGAATATTACCGGCAATCCTATTGGCAGATAAGTATAGGTCTGAAAGAAAACTGGATATCCCATTGGAGGTTGAAACCCGAAATCTACATGATGTTGAAACACTGTGCAAACATGGACAAGGCATTGTGCAGCGGATAATGTTGGATAATTTTTCTCCTGCTGAGGTTAGAGATGCTGTTACACTGATTGCGGGACGTTTTGAAACAGAAGCCAGCGGGGGGATGCATCTGGGGAATATTGTTCCTTATGCAGAAGCAGGAGTGGATTATATCAGTGCAGGTGCCCTCATACACCATGCAGTTAGTTTGGATTTAAGTTTAAAAGCCGTAAAATAATAGGCAATGTCTAAAAAGAAAAACAGCGGATCTCCATTTGTATACAGCACTGATCCTGCTTTCAGTACTGGAGGTGAGGAAGAGGTTGTTGAAACTTTACCTGCGGCACTCCAGAAGCTTCGCGTTTCCCTTGAAACAAAACACAGGGCAGGTAAAACTGTTACACTGGTTACCGGGTTCATAGGAAAGCAGGAAGATATGGAGTCTCTGGGGAAGCAATTAAAAGGGTTTTGTGGGTCAGGTGGTTCCGCTAAAGACGGAGAAATTATTGTGCAGGGAGACCATCGGGAAAAAATAAAACAGTGGCTTTTGAAGAACCTGTACAAGGTGAAATAATAGCGATTGAGTGATAGGATTGAAGCTTCTATTCAAAAAAAAAGCTGCTACAAATGATGCAACAGCTTTTTTAATATGAGGGTCTTTAAAGACTACCAGTCTTGTTTGGCAAGACCTTCTTTAATGGCAGCCAAAGCCTTGGCTTCACCCAACAAAGAGGTCAGTTTGTTGCCTTTCCCATCATGTCCCTTGGCAATGTATCCACCTTTTGCAGTTTTGCTGATAACAGCATCAAGCATGGGTACATTCTTCTCCTTAGTCTTTACATTGTAAGCTGTAATTGCATTTGACATGTCGTCTGTTTTTATTTGTGATTGTGAAAATTAAATATCGAGTTTGGCATATTTGGCATGTGATTCAATAAACTCCCTGCGTGGGGCAACTTCATCACCCATCAGCATGCTGAAAACCCTGTCTGCCTCAGCCGCACTTTCAATAGTTACCCTTTTCAATGTTCTGGAGCCCGGGTTCATGGTAGTGTCCCAAAGCTGACTGGCATTCATCTCACCTAAACCCTTGTATCGCTGTACATTGACACTATCTTCCCTGCCTGCTGCAAGACGCTCAACATATCCCTTGCGTTGTTCCTCGTTCCAGGCATAAAACTGTTCTTTGCCTTTTTTCACCAGATAGAGTGGGGGTTGAGCAAGGTATACATAACCCTGTTCAACCATTTCTTTCATATATCGGAAAAGGAAAGTAAGGATCAGTGTTGCGATATGGCTACCATCCACATCGGCATCGGTCATGATGATCAGTTTGTGGTAACGCAACTTCGACAAATCAAGTGCTTTGGGGTCTTCAGCAGTGCCAATTTTCACGCCCAGAGCAGTAAACATGTTCCGGATCTCCTCGTTGTCGTAAATCTTGTGCTCCATGGCTTTTTCCACGTTGAGGATCTTACCCCTAAGCGGAAGAATTGCCTGGAAATTCCGGTCCCGGCCTTGTTTGGCTGTACCTCCTGCTGAGTCTCCTTCCACAAGGAATAGTTCACTTTTTTTGGGATCACGCTCAGAGCAGTCAGATAGCTTCCCGGGTAGCCCGCCTCCCGATAATACCGTCTTTCTTTGCACCAGCTCCCTGGCTTTTCTAGCTGCAGCCCTTGCCTGAGCAGCCAGGATAACCTTGCTGATGATGTTTTTGGCTTCTCTCGGGTTTTCTTCAAGGTAAGATTCAAGAACACGGGCCACAGTCACATCCACGATGCCCATCACTTCAGAATTACCCAGTTTAGTTTTGGTTTGACCCTCAAATTGAGGTTCAGGAACTTTCACCGAAATGATGGCACTCAATCCTTCTCTGAAGTCATCACCCTCCACTTCAACCTTTGATTTCTCAAAAAGTCCCTGCTTTTTGCCATATTGAGAGAAAACCCTTGTGATGGCTCTTCTGAATCCGGAAACATGTGTTCCTCCTTCAATTGTATTGATATTGTTGACATAGGAGAATATGTGCTCATTGTATGAGTCGTTGTAGTTAAGGGCAACTTCAACAGCCACATTAGACTCCTGGTCAAGACCTTCCATGTATACAACATTGGGGATCAGGGCTGTGCGTTTGCCATTACGGTCGAGCATTTCCACAAATTCTACGATGCCGCCCTCGCTATAAAATACCTGTTGGTAAGTGTTCCCATTATCGTCTATTTCCCTCAGGTCGTTCAGTGTAATCTTGATCCGCTTATTCAGGTAAGACAGCTCCCTGAGTCTGCCCTCAAGGATTTCCTTGTTGTAAGTATGGGTGGTGAATATCGTTTTGTCTGGCCAGAAATGTACTTTAGTGCCTGTAGTTGAACTGGTACCAGTCTCCCGAACTGCGTATTTAGGTGCACCACGTTCGTATTCCTGCTCAAATGTTTTACCTTCTCTGTTAACCGTAACAAGCAGGGTGGTGCTTAGGGCGTTCACGCAACTTACACCTACACCATGTAGTCCACCTGAAACCTTGTAGGTATTCTTGTCAAACTTGCCTCCTGCATGTAACACAGTCATAACCACTTCCAGGGCACTTCTCTTTTCTTTATGGTGCATGCCCGTTGGAATTCCCCGGCCATTGTCCTCAACCGAAATGGAGTTGTCTTCGTGGATGTAGACAACAATATTGTTACAATATCCTGCCAGGGCTTCATCTATGGAGTTGTCTACCACCTCGTAAACAAGGTGATGCAATCCCTTTACACCGATGTCGCCGATGTACATGGCAGGCCTCTTTCTGACTGCCTCCAAACCCTCCAGCACCTGAATACTGTCAGCACCGTAACCACTGTTTTGATCTTCTATCTGGTCTTGATTTTCTGTACTCATAGGTATCTTCTTCCGCTTTTTTTCTTGTTTTCAAGCCTGCAAATTTACTTAAAATAGGGGGAAGCGAAGCTAAAATTACGCTTTTAGGTTGGTTTTCTTTTTTAAGATGATTTCCACAAAATCCTGACCCTCATTTGACACGGCCCTGAACCGGTAGCCGTTTTTATGCTGTATCTTTGCATTTGATGGTTGAAAACAGTCCAAATGAATCCCGGTTGAGATCAGAATGGAGGCAGTTTGCCTCTATACCCATGGTTTTTTCCGCAGAGAGAAGGATACCGGGTTCCTGGCAGTACACCATTAACAGGCATCAGCGGGATGTTTACCTGCAGGTTAATGAGCAGGCGATACTTTTTTACAATTATCATGGTGAGCCGGTCCACAGATTCCTTGAGCTGAGTTTTTGCATCATTGGTCAGGCATATTGCCAGCAGGCCCATGTAAATTGCGAGAGTTGCAGGCTAGAGAAGAATTCACGCTGCCTGGAACAGCGAGATTCGGTAGACCTGATCACTTTCAGGTTCGAACCTATCCACCTAAAAAACCTTCTACGGGGCGAGGAAATGGATGCAGAGTCCGATGCCATACTCCATTTCAGGCATCAGCATACGTTCTCAAGGCCTCTTCAGATAACAGATAACATAAGGCAAACGCTGGAATCTATTTTAAATAACAGCTATTCAGACAAGCTGGAGAATATTTTCATCAATGCACAGACCCAAATATTATTGCTTTACTGCCTTGAATCGATGAATACCCTTCGGGAAGATGAAGTTCCGGCCTGTAAATTTCTTTCCTACATGGAAGAAAGGGAAAAAATCATCCGTGCAAGGGCTATTTTGCTCGAACATATTGGTGATCCGATTACCATAAAAGAACTCAGCAGGAAGGTGGCCATCAATGAATGTTACCTGAAAAAGGGGTTTAAAGTGATGTTTGGCACTACAATTTTTGATTTTTACCAGGACCAGCGTATGGAGCATGCGCGCTACCTGCTTTATGAAAAGGGGATGACAGTTTCAGAGGTTTCCGCACAGCTTGGTTATTCTTCTATCTCCCATTTTTCGACTGCATTTAAAAAACATACAGGCCTCAAACCCTGCGAGTTACTGCGGGGATAAACTGACTTCAGTCATGTCATTGTTTTGTCATAATCGCTTTCTCTGACTTTTGCTGACAATTTCATGGCATGTTCCTGCGTTTAAGGAGTGAAATTTGCAATCCAATTCCCAAATTTGAAATTATTCCTGACATATTTATTCTCATCAGTCCTTTTTATTTACAGTAAGGGACAGCTCAAAGAAGATTCCCTTTTCTCTCAATCTCTTGACAATGTTGTGGTTACAGCAACCCGTACGCCAAGGCTGATGGGCAATGTAGCCATTCCGGTTTCGGTAATTAACACCAAAACCCTCTATCAGGCAGGATCCCTGCGGCTGAATGATATCCTGGCGGAGCAGACAGGAATCAACATTGTTGATAATTTTGGAAAAGGAGTTCAGGTTCAGGGGCTTTCATCAGAATACACCCTCATTCTTGTTGATGGTGAACCACTGATCGGAAGAACAGGTGGCGTTCTTGACCTCTCCAGAATTTCAGTAAGAAATATCCGTAAGATTGAAATAGTAAAAGGTCCCTCTTCTAGTTTATATGGATCTGAGGCTATGGGAGGTGTCATCAACATTATCACTGATGGTTCCGGAGTAAATAAGTCGGATTTTGGTTTGCGTTATGGCAGTTTCAATACCATCGACGGTTCATTTAATTTTTCAAGAAGGGTTAAAAAGACTGATGTAACAGCTTCAGTCAACTACAACAGGTCTGCTGGTTATAGCTTAAAGCCGAATCAGCAGCAAAAAACGGTTGAACCATTCTGGAAAACAGTCCAGCAGTTGAGCCTGAATCACCAGCTTAGTGAGAACTGGAAGCTTGGAAGTGGATTCAGGAGAAATGTAACTTATATTGACAATACAATTGAAGTCTCCAATCAGGGTATAGCAGTTTTATCAAAGGGTTTTGAGCGGAATGACGAGTACAACATAACACCTTATCTCCAGTACAAGGGTAATAAAGTAAGAACCACCTTAAGGGGTTACATCACAGGTTTCGAGTCTGAACAACTGCTTAGTGTCAAAGGGTCTTCAAATACTTACAACGACAGGTTTGATCAACTCTTTTCAAGGGTTGAAAATCAGACCGATTGGCAGATAAGGGAGCAATCGGCTTTCACCTTTGGTGCAGGTCATATTGAAGAGTCTGTGGCATCTAACAGGTATGATTCCCTTGCTACAAAAAGGAAAAATTCAATTTCTTATTTTTTCGCACAACATGAAGAACGTTTGACGCGCAAACTCACAGCTATCGGTGGTTTCAGGTTTGATGCAAATGAAGCCTATGCCTCTGTGTGGAGTCCGAAAATGGCTTTACAGTTCAAGCCAGATGAAAAAATTTCAATCAACATTTCATATGGTAGGGGATTCAAAGCTCCTGATTTCAGGCAGTTGTACCTGAACTTTACCAATCTGGCAGCAGGAGCCTATTCTGTGTTTGGATCAGAAGTAGCCGCAGCAGAATTGCAGCGACTTTCTGCATTGCAACAAATTGACCAGGTAACCGGTGTGATGGGTGGATTGACAGCTTTGAGGCCCGAAATTTCAGGCGGATTAAACCTCGGTGCCAGGCTTAAGTTAAAAGATGGTATGCAGATTGGTGCCAATCTGTTTAGAAATGACATCACCAATATGATCGTAACTGATATCGTGGCTTTTAAAAAGAATGGGGGACAGATTTACAGTTATTTCAACCTGAAAAGTGCCTTGACGCAGGGTGTTGAGTTGGATCTCGACAAGCGAATCTCCAAGACATTCACATTAAAGGCAGGCTATCAGTATCTCTACACGGCAGATAAAGATGTGCTCGCACAGATACGCAAAGGAGAAATCTTTCAGCGTGAACTTACATCCGGGTCTTCAGTCAGAATGAAAGCCTCAGATTACGCCGGTCTGCCACTCAGGTCAAAACATTCAGCCAACCTCAAGCTTTCTTATGAAACTGCAAAAGGCTTCTTTGCTACAACCCGCCTGTTCTATCGTGGCAGATGGGGCACTTTTGACCAGGATGGTAATGGCATTATAAATAGGTCTGATGAGTTCGCAAAAGGCTTCTTGCACGTGAATGCCAGTGCCGGATTGAGCTTCAGGAAGCACTGGAAGCTGATGGCCGGACTCGATAATTTGCTTAATTACAAGGATATACTTAACCTTCCGGGGACTCCTGGCAGGGTAGGGTATATCGATATACAATTTAATTTTTAACAGATAACCATAAAGATCAAATCAAATGAAAACAAGAAGTATTATCGGCAGTGTGTTAGCGGCAGTTGTGATTTTCCAGTCCTGCACCAAAGAAGAAACAGCAGTTCCTCAGGTTACCCTGATCCAAAGCATCGTTAAAGATATTCCGGCAGATACCATCGTTGGGTTATCTCCAATAGGTCAGCCTGTTGGTGTAGGTAAGTTTACATTCTATAGCCTGGAAACAAATGCAGTAATCCCCAATACTGATTCTAACTCAACAAAATGGGACATTGGTTTGAGAGGTTCTACTATCATCACCAATGGTGGTACCAGCGGTCCGGGCAAAGGCGCTGCATTTATTTATGTAGGAACTTTTGATGAGCTTACCAAAGTGCCTGCAGACTCCACATTCAGAGTTGATGCTGCTCCAAACTATGCCATCACTGCCGGCAGCAACAAAGGTTGGTATCTCTACACACCACAAACAAACCTGGTTACCCCACTTCCAGGAAGGGTATTGGTTTTCAAAACAGCAAGTGGTAAATATGCCAAAGTGGAGATCCTGAATTATTACAAAGGAGGCGTAACCCCTGCTGCAACAGCACCAGATAATGTCAAAATATTTTCACAGCGATATTTTACCTTCAAATTCGCCTATCAGGCAGACGGTACAACCAACTTTAAGTAGGCTCTGATTTAGCTTTTTACCTGTAAGGGGTTTGTAAGTTTGCTTACAAACCCCTTAAACTTTTCTATCTTTGCGCCTTTGAAAATACTATGCAAGCAAGCTACAAGGTATACGAACACCTCAATCTCCCGGCATTTGAAAAGGAAATGCTCGGGCAATGGGACAGTGAATCAGCATTTGAAACAAGCATAACCAATCGTTCAGGTTCCAGACCCTTTGTTTTTTATGAAGGTCCGCCCAGCGCCAACGGGATGCCCGGTATCCACCATGTTATCTCAAGAACCCTGAAAGACCTGGTTTGCAGATACAAAACCATGCAGGGTTTTCAGGTAAAACGCAAAGGCGGTTGGGATACCCACGGATTACCTGTAGAACTGGGTGTAGAAAAGGAACTAGGCATTACAAAAGAAGATATAGGCAAAAAAATCAGCATTGCTGAATACAATGAGAAATGCAGGGAAGCCGTATTGCGTTACAAAGACAAATGGGATGAAATCACCCGTAAAATGGGTTATTGGGTAGACCTGAAAGATCCCTATGTTACATTCAAAAACGAATATATCGAATCACTCTGGTGGTGTTTGCACAGGTTGTATGAAAGGGGACTACTATACCAAAGTGTAAGTATACAGCCCTATTCGCCTGCTGCCGGAACAGGACTGAGCTCGCATGAGCTTAACCAGCCGGGTACTTATAAAGATGTAAAAGATACCTCTGCTGTAGCGCTTTTCAGTCTTGATGAAAGCAGAAATTTACACCATACAGGGTTTAAGAAATTAATTGAAAAGGGAGAAGCTGGCCAGTCTATTCAGATCATGGCCTGGACAACTACACCCTGGACACTTCCTTCCAATCTTGGACTTACAGTAGGTGGTCAGATTGAATATGCTTTGGTAAAAACATTCAATCCATATACTGGCTCCCCGGTGCAGGTTTTGCTTGCATCAGCACTGCTCCATAAGTTTTTCAAAGAGGAAGCTGCTGCATTGCCATTTGAAGATTACAAGTCAGGTGATAAACTGATACCCTGGCATATCGTTACAACAATAAGCGGTGCCGAACTGGAAGGGCTATATTATGATCAGTTGATTCCATATCCTGCTAATAACATGGAAAGTATTCTTTCCATTTTCCCGGATGCAGATCCTTTTAAAATTGTGTTGGGAGATTTCGTAACCACGGAAGATGGAACCGGCGTAGTGCATACGGCACCTGCGTTTGGTGCGGATGACTTTAAAGTGGGAATGAAAAACAACCTGGGTATTCTTACGCTGGTTGACCGGGAAGGAAAATTTGTTGAGGGATTGGGTGACATCAGCGGCAGGTTCGTAAAGAACTACAAAAATGAAGAGCCTTATGCCGATGTCAATGTAGATATCTGTGTTCAGCTCAAAAAAGACGGTAAGGCTTTCAGGGTTGAGAAATATGAACACAATTATCCGCATTGCTGGAGAACAGACAAGCCAATATTGTATTACCCGCTTGATGCATGGTTTATAAAAACTACAGCGCTGAAGGAAAGGATGGTGGAATTGAACAAGACCATCAACTGGAAGCCTAAGTCTACCGGAGAAGGCCGTTTTGGAAACTGGCTTGAAAACATGGTAGACTGGAATCTCAGCAGGAGTAGGTTCTGGGGAACGCCATTGCCAATCTGGATAACTGAAGATGGTTCTGAGGAACTTTGTATTGGGTCAATTGCAGAACTTAATGAAGGCATCCGGAATGCTGCCATGATTTTTGGTGGTGACACCAATGCCCGCTTTCTGGAAAACGGCATTCAGGATCTGCATAAGCCCTATGTGGATGAAGTAATACTGGTAAGTGCCACGGGGAAACCCATGAAGCGGGTTCCAGATTTGGTGGATGTATGGTTCGATAGTGGAGCCATGCCATATGCACAATGGCATTATCCTTTTGAAAACAGGGCTATGATTGAAGCAGGGGAGGCCTTCCCGGCAGATTTCATTGCTGAGGGTGTTGATCAGACACGTGGTTGGTTTTATACCCTGCATGCGTTGGGTGCACTGCTATTTGACAGTGTGGCTTACAAGACAGTAGTATCAAACGGACTCGTACTTGATAAGAATGGAAATAAAATGAGTAAGCGTCTGGGCAATGTCGTTGACCCTTTCGCTACCATTGATGCGTATGGTGCTGATGCCACCAGGTGGTATTTGATAACCAATGCTTCGCCCTGGGATAACCTCAAATTCGATGTTGAGGGTATTAAAGAAGTCCAGCGTAAATTCTTTGGTACAATTTATAATACCTATCAGTTTTTCTCACTGTATGCCAATGTAGATGGATTCAATTACAGCGAAGCAGAAATTCCCTTTTCAGACAGGCCGGAAATAGACCGTTGGGTACTTTCCAGCCTTCAAAGCCTGGTGAAAGAGGTAGGAAAGCACATGGATGATTATGAGCCTACATTGGCCGGCAGAGCCATTGAAACATTTGTTGATGAACACCTAAGTAACTGGTACGTTCGATTATCCAGACGCAGGTTCTGGAAAGGAGAATACGGAAGTGATAAGATTAGTGCCTATCAGACACTCTATCTCTGTCTCGAAACAATCATGAAACTATCGGCGCCAATTTCGCCCTTTTTCACAGATACAGTCTTCAGAAACCTGAATGCTGTAACAGGTAAAACCCAACACACTTCAGTTCACCATACAGATTTTCCAGTTGCTCATGAAGCCTGGATCGATAAGGACCTGGAGGAACGCATGTTTATGGCACAGGAGTTATCCTCGCTTGTGCTTTCCATCAGAAAGAAAGTCAATATTAGGGTCAGGCAGCCATTGCAAAGAATTCTGATTCCAGTTACCGGTTCGGGTATGCAGGAACAGCTTAAGAAAGTTGAAGAGCTCATTCTTGCAGAAGTCAATGTAAAAGAAATGCAGTATCTGCCAGCAGATAATGATTTCATCAGAAAACGCATTAAAGCCAACTTTGTAATACTGGGTAAAAGGCTTGGATCCAGAATGAAAGCTGCTGCAACACAGATTGCCTCACTTTCACAAGATGCAATAAGGACTTTGGAAACATCAGGTAGCTTGCAGCTAAACATTGAGGGTGAGCTATTTGAGATTAGCAGAGAAGAAGTTGACATTCAGAGTGAAGATGTTCAGGGTTGGATGGTAGCATCGAGACATGCACTTACGGTTGCACTGGATGTAACGATTACCCCAGAGCTTGCACAGGAGGGTGATGCCAGAGAGCTGGTCAACAGAATCCAAAAAATACGAAAAGATTTGGATTTGGCATTGACCGATCTGATTTCTGTTGAAATACAATCTGATAATCAGTTGGATATATCGTTTACGCAATTTAAAGCGTATATTTGCGCGGAAATTTTAGCAGACCATATTTCCCTTATAGCTGGGCTTGATAAGGGTGTAGAAACGGAGATTAATGGTAAGTTGCTGAAAATCAATGTTATAAAAAAAGGTTAAGTATTATGGCAACAAAGAAAGCAACACCCAAAAAAGCGGCTACACCGGCTAAAAAAGCTGCAACTGCTACAAAATCTCCAGTTTCAGCAAAGGCTGCACCCGTTAAATCAGCATCTAAATCTGCCACTCCAGAGAAAAAAACAACTAAAGCTGCCCCTGCTGCCACTAAGAATGCGAAATCAGCTGCCCCTGCTGCCACTAAGAATGCGAAATCAGCTGCCCCAGCTGCAAAAGTAGCTAAGTCTGCAGCCCCTGCCAAGCCAGCAGCAAAACCTGCGGCAAAGGCCGCTACGGCTAAGCCAGCTGTTCAGGCTCAGGCTGCCAAAGCAACTGTAAAGAATTCACCTGCTAAAGCCCCTCAAAAATCAGCTAAACCTGCAACCCCAGCCAGGCCTGCGGCACCGTCAAAAGATAAAGCAAGGACTCAGGCAAAAAAACCTCCTCAACCTTCTCAGGAAGTTCGCTTTGCTGAAACGAGCAAAGTTAAAGCCAGTCCTGCAGAAATACGTAAAGCATTGCGTGCGAAAGAATCCACGAAAGACACAAAACCCGTGGCAATGCCTAAAATAAATTCCAAGTCTGCCCGCAAATATGAGCCTGAGTTTACCAGGTCTCTCCTTGATACAAAGGAAGAGGTAATCGAAACCACGCCCACACAGCGTTATTCAGATATGGAGCTGGGAGAATTCAGAGAATTGATACAAAATAAATTATCAGCTGCTAAGCAGGAGCTTGCCTACCTGAACGGACTCATCACCCGCAAGGACACCATGAGTGGCGAAGACTCAGACAGTCGTTACATGACCATGGAGGATGGCAGCCTGAGTATGGAACGTGAGCAGCTCAGTCAGATGGCAAGCCGCCAGATCGACTTTATAGAAAAGCTTGAAAAGGCCCTGATGCGTATTGAAAATAAAACATACGGCATCTGCAGGGTAACTGGTAAGCTGATTGACAGGGCAAGGTTACGTGCTGTGCCGCATGCCACACTCAGCATGGAGGCAAAAACCAAGATGAACAGACCCGGATCAAATTTTAATCAGTAGGTTTATTTCATTTCCTGCATGTTCACGAGCCTGCTGTAAATACCATTTTGCAGTAACAAATCCTCGTGCTTACCTCTTTCAGCAATACAGCCTTCCTGCAATACAATGATTTCGTCGGCATGTCTCACTGTCGAAAGCCGGTGTGCAATAATGATGCTTGTACGGTCTTTCATCAGGTTGTTGATGGCGTCCTGTACCCATTTTTCACTTTCTGTATCCAGCGAAGAAGTCGCTTCATCCAGAATCATGATGGGTGGATTTTTTAAAACGGCACGGGCAATGGTAACCCGTTGTCTTTCTCCTCCGCTTAGTTTGGATCCCCGGTCTCCCACTCTTGTCATATAGCCATCCTCCTTATTTTCAATAAAAGAATGGGCATTGGCTATCCGGGCAGCTTTTATGATTTCATCAGGATCAGCCTGTTCATTACCAAGGGATATGTTGGCGTTGACTGTATCGTTAAATAAAACAGGCTCCTGCGTTACGATACCCATCAGGTTGCGCAGGTCTTTCAGCTTATAGCGACGTATGTTTACACCATCAATCAGTACTTCGCCTGAAGAGGGGTCATGAAACCTCGGAATAAGGTCTGCCAACGTTGATTTACCTGATCCTGAAGCACCTACCAGTGCAACGGTCTGTCCTTTTTGTATGGTTAGGTTGATATTATGCAGAATTGTTTTGTCGGGATAAGCAAAGCTGATATTTCTGAGTTCGATAGATTCATTAAAAGACTTGATGCTGATGGGGTTTTCATCCTCTTTAACCGATTGCTCTTCCTGGATGAGGTGTTGAATACGTTCTATACTTGCAGCACCTTTTCGGATATTATAAGATGCAGTACTGAATGCTTTGAGTGGGTTGATGATTTGGGTGAATATGGCTATGAAGGTGAGAAAATCCGGACCACTCAGTCCGAAGTCATTCTGCAGCACAAGTGTTCCACCATAATATAATACGCAGCACACTGCCAGTATGCCAAGTGTTTCTGAGACGGGCATAGCCAGGTCTCTCCGTCTGTTTGCGGAATTTTTAATGGTGAAAAGTTCATTGTTCTCCCTTTGAAAACGGTTCAGTTGTTGGGCTTCGGCATTGAAAGCTTTGACAACCCTGATTCCACCAAGGGTTTCTTCAATGGTACTTAATATCTCCCCAAGTTTAATTTGAACACCCGTGGATACTTTTTTGAGTGATCTCCCGATTCTGCCGATAATCAGTCCCGCTATCGGTAAGAAAAGCAGCAGGAAAACGGATAGTTCAGGGCTCAGGCTAATCATCGCAAAAAGGTATAGGGTGATCAGGAGAGGTTCTCTGAAAAAACTTTCCAGGAAGCTGATAGTTGAGAATTCGACGTCCTGGAGGTCATTGGTAAGTTTACTCATGATATCGCCCTTACGTTGTTCGTTGAAAAAGCCAATCGGCAATTCAAGGATTTTACGGAACATATCAGTGCGCATATCATTGATGATGCTGTTCCGGATAGGAGTGAGCAGGAAGAGGGATAAATACAGGAAAATATTTTTCATAAGTATTGTACCAGCTACAATGATGCAAATGATACCAAGTGCTGTTATTTTGCCTCCTTCAGTGGAAGTGAGTGCTGTGAGGTAAGCATAAAAATTATCAGTCACTTCCCCAATACTGAACCTGGATGCTTTAACTGTACCACCCTGGCTGAGACCGAATATCAAGGTCAGAAAAGGCGCAAGCATGGTGAGTGAGATCAGTGAAAAAGTTGCAGAAAGCAGGTTTAGTGAGAAATAACCTACAACTAGTTTGGGGTACTTTCTGATGTATGAAAAAATGATACGGAGACTCCTCATGTGATGAAAACTGATTTTTAGCGAATTGGACTCAAAAGTAACTAATTTTACAGCCATCAAGGGTATACATTATGGAGGAAAGCAAAAGACAAAAGCAGGTAGCCGGAGTGATTCTGGAAGAAATGAATGATATTTTCCGTAGGATGGGGCTGAATATGATTGACGGGGGCATGGTTTCAATTGCAGGCGTAAAGGTTACTCCTGATCTGTTAGAAGCCAGAATATACCTGAGCTTGTTTCAGGTTTCCAATCCCGAAGCCGTCATGGGTAGGTTGGAAGACAGGAAAAGTGAATTAAGGAAGGAACTGGGTCTCAGGGTTAAGCAACAGCTCCGCAGGGTACCTGAATTGCGGTTCTTCCGGGATGATACACTTGATCACGTGTTTAAGATGGAAGAAATTTTTAAGAAAATCAATGAAGAAAAGGGACAATGAGGTTAAACCGAATCCTCAGGTTTTCGTGGCGTTATTTCAAAGCCAAAAAATCAACTCAGGCCATCAATGTAATATCATGGGTTAGTGTTCTAGCCATTGCTGTTGGCACAGCATCACTGATTACCATCCTGAGTGCATTCAATGGTTTTGAATCGCTTGTCAAATCACTTTACGCATCATTTTATCCTGAAGTAAAAATCAGTCCTGCCAGGGGGAAGGTCATCACTGTTTCTCAGGAGCAAATTCAGCATATCCTTAATATCAAAGGCATTAGTGGATTGTCTAAAACAGCTGAAGGCAAAGCCCTGATTCAAAATAGTAGTCTGCAGGTTGTTGTGCAGCTCAAGGGAGTTGATGCAGCGTATGCTGATGTTTCCGGTGTCAGGGGTTCTATGTACAGGGGGAGTTATGAGGTTGGTAATGCTGACCAGCCCGGGCTGGTCATGGGTGTAGGTGTTGAACAGGCCCTGGGGTTACTTTCAGACCGAAGTATTGAACCGGTTTCTGTGTACCTGCCCAAAAAAAACATCAAAACCATTGCAGACCCTGCTGAAGCCTTATCCATGTCTCTGGCTTATCCGCAGGGTAGTTTTGCGATCCAAAGTGAATTTGACAACAAATATGTTATAACGGATCTTCAGTTCGTAAAAGATTACATGGGTTTTGAACCGGCAGAGTTTTCTGCTTTGGAATTACAGTTAAAGGAGGGTTCTGATGTTTCTGCAATATTGCAGGCGTTGAAGGCATATCTTGGAGATAATTACAGGGTAGAGGACCGATACCAGCAAAACAGAACATTGTATGCCACCATCAGGCTTGAAAAGCTGGCGATATATGGTATTTTTACCCTGATATTGCTTGTGGCGGCATTTAACATGATTGGGTCACTCAGTATGCTTGTGTTGGAAAAGAAAAAGGATATTCAGGTCCTGAAATCAATGGGGGCAGAAGACGGGATCATCCGCAAAATCTTTCTTGCAGAAGGTATTTTGCTTGCCGGTATCGGAACTTTTGGAGGATTGATGCTTGCCTTACTCATTTATTATCTTCAGATAACATTCAAGCTGGTGCCATTGGAAGGCAGTACTTTTCTTATTGATTACTATCCGGTAAAGCTGCTGGCTTCCGATATTTTACTTGTATTGGTAACAGTATTCTCAATAGGAACACTGGCATCCTGGATGCCTTCAGTTCGGGCGTCCAAACAAGAAATAACGCTCAGGTCGTTCTGACAATTAATAATCTCCCAAAGACTCAGGCAATTGCGCCAGTGCTTTGGCAAGTTGTTCATCACTTGGAGCAATTCCGTGCCAGCCATGGTCGTTTTCCATGAAGTCAACACCCTTCCCCATGATGGTATGCATCATGATGGCGATAGGTTTTCCTTGCCCTGATGAAGCTTTTGCCTGTTCCAGCACGCTGACAACATTCTCCATGTCATTGCCATTCATCTCGAGGGTAGTCCACCCAAATGCTTCAAATTTTTCCCTGATATTACCAAGAGACATCACCTGATCCGTAGTGCCATCAATCTGTTGTCCGTTCCAATCAACTGTAGTGATGAGGTTATCGACTTTATGATGTGCTGCAAAAATTACAGCTTCCCAGATCTGTCCTTCCTGAAGTTCGCCATCTCCGTGCAATGAAAAGACAAGGTTAGTGTCTTTGTTAAGTTTTTTGGCCAGTGCCATGCCTATTGCAACACTCAGACCCTGGCCGAGAGAACCAGATGCTATCCTTACGCCTGGCAGGTGTTCATGGGTGGTAGGATGCCCCTGTAAACGGGTATTCAACTTTCTGAAAGTTGCCAGTTCGCTCACAGGAAAGTAACCTGAGCGCGCAAGGCAGGAATAAAAAACAGGTGATATATGTCCGTTTGAAAGAACAAACAAATCTTCATGCACACCATCCATGTTGAAGGCAGGATCATGTTTCATGATTTTAAAATACAATGCTGTTAAGAAGTCAGCGCATCCAAGAGAACCACCCGGGTGACCACTTTGAACGCCATGTACCATTCTCACGATATCCCGTCTGATTTGAGAAGCTGTTTCCTGAAGGGTTGCCATTTTAATGTATTTCGGGCAAAACTAATGTTTTTGTGTGTTTTTAAACAGGGATTCATGTTTTTTTCCCAATGTGCATAAAAACAGGGACCCCTGCTATGAATAGTCAGGTATTAAATTTAATTTCATATACTTGAAAAACCCAAAGTATTGAGTGAGGTGTGTTGAAGTGAAATGATGAAAAAATATGATTATGGGGTCCGTATTGCCTACTTTGTGTTTTGCCTTTTCTATTTCTTTTTTTATGATTCCTGTAATCATCAAATTGACTCACAGGAGGCAGTTGCTTGATTTTCCGGGTATCAGGAAAATTCATCAAATACCCACACCTTCAATGGGTGGTATTGCCTTGTTTGCATCTTTACTTATTACACTTTTGCTATCGGTGGATTTCAACAATTCACCACAGGTGCCTGGTTTTCTAACTGCATTTACAATCATTTTTTTTGTAGGTCTGAAAGATGATATCCTCTTTTTTTCGCCAGCAAAAAAGTTTGCTGGTCAGCTCGTTGCTGTTTTGCTGCTGGTTTATCAGGGATACTATCAGTTGAATTCATTTGATGGATTTCTGGGTATCGGGATGTTGTCTCCTGCAGCAGCTTTTTTATTTACAACATTTACAATGCTGGTCATTATTAATGCTTTCAATCTGATTGACGGTGTTGATGGATTGGCAGCAACACTTGGTTTGTTTTCCACTTTGTTTCTGGGTATAGTGTTCTGGTTGCAGGGTGATAAAACCCATGCGCTGATAGCATTGGTGTCATCTTCTGCTTTGTTTGCATTTTTAATGTACAACTGGAGTCCTGCCAAAATATTTCTTGGTGATACCGGTTCGCTTTTGATCGGACTTATCAACGCAGTACTTGTGATACGCTTTATTTCAACCTCTTCTGCTTTAAATCCGGAAACAGATTTTCCCGCTTCTCCTGCTGTTGGTGTCGCTTTGCTATTAATACCCATGGCTGATATGTTGAGACTGGTGATTATTAGAATGGTTCATGGCAGATCTCCTTTTGAACCTGATATGGAGCACTTTCACCACCTGCTTTTGGGGAAAGGAATGACACACAGGCAAGTGACGCTTTTTATTCTGGGATTAAATGCTCTTTTTGTGCTGTTCACCTGTAATTTTCAGCATTTTGGCAATACCATACTGATTATTTCCATGTTTGTAATAGCATTTATAATCTTACTTGTTATTAACAGGGTATCGTTCAGAAGCAAATCCACACTCACGCAATACACCCCTGAAAAAGAGGAAATTCAAACCTTTACTAGAATTGTCAACTCAGACACCTTTGAGGAATTGAATACCCTCAATTAACCTTTTGCAATTTATCTTTTGCTTATAGACCTCATTCATTAGCTTTGCATTGCAAAACAAACAATTATGTCTGAAGAATTGGAAATGTATATCATGGACGCTACTTCAACAATGGAGAAAGCAATATCCCATCTTGAAGCAGAATTGGTGAAATTAAGGGCTGGAAGGGCAAACCCTCAGATGTTTGACGGACTCACAGTAGATTATTACGGCGCACCAACTCCTGTTGCACAGGTTGCTAACATTACCGTTGCAGATGCCAGAACCCTTACTATTCAGCCCTGGGAGCGCAACATGTTACAAGCCATAGAACGTTCTATCATTGCTGCAAACCTGGGTGTAACGCCTCAGAATGACGGCATGATTATCAGGATTTTTCTGCCCCCGCTTACTGAAGAAAGAAGGCGTGAAATTGTGAAGCGTGTTCAGGGTGAGGGAGAGCATTCAAAAGTTGCCATTAGAAATATCCGGAGAGATGCGATTGAGCAGGTGAAAAAATTGCAAAAAAATGGCCTGAGTGAGGATACTGCTGCAGACGCTGAAAAAGAAATACAGGATCTCACCAATAAATTTATTGCCCTGGTTGATAAAACACTGGCAGCCAAGGAAAAGGAAGTAATGAGTGTCTGATTATTTGTTTGCCAGCCTTACACCAATGAGGATGACACACATGCCCGCAACCTGTATAAGGGAAATTTGTTCTCCATAAATTAATCCCCAGCCAATGGCAACAAATGGTATGCCGTAGGTTACCGTAGAAGCGAATACTGGTCCGGCTTTACTTACAAGGCTGTAAAAAAGTACCGAAGCGACACCTGTTCCCATAATACCAAGGGTAGCCGCAGCAATAGTTCCTTGTGTCCAGTTGCCATTCAGCAGGTTGGGGTCAGTAAAATAGCCTGTTGTAGCCAGGATTATTAACGTAGGAATAGTTAAAGCAGAGAATGCGATGGTTGTAACATGCAATGGCTGGGTATTGCGCAGCAACTGGTTAACAACATTTACATTCAGCCCATAAAATATGGTAGCCAGGATTACGAAAAAAGCATAGCCCAGGTAATGAAGGCTTATTCCTTTTGTATTGCCAAGTAATAGCACCATCATGCCTGCGAATCCGGTTATCATGCCTGCCCATTTTATCCAACCAATCTTGAGTTTAAAGAACATTGTGCCTATCGCAACTGTAAAAATCGGAGTTAGGGAATTGAGTATACCTGCCAGTGAGCTGTCAATCTTTGTCTGTGCCAGTGAGAAAAGAAATGCAGGAAAGAATGAACCGAGAAACCCTGAAAGTATTATTGGTCTGATGATTTCTTTGGGAACTGTTTTTAGGGCACGTGGTAGCAGGGGTAGCATCACCACTCCAGTAAAAAGAATCCTGAGCGAAGCTACCTGATAGGGGCTCAAAGTTTCCAGTCCGGTTTTCATCAGCACAAATGAGCTGCCCCAAATCAGACACAGCAAAATAAACAATATCCATTTGATCATCTCTTAATCAGTTTATGTCGCGAAGGTCGTTAATTTCAGTTGGAGATTCCAGTTGTTTTGAAGCGAATACATATATTTGTCGTTCATCGGCATAAAAATATTCCACATTGAACACAGCATCCTATCATATTAAATTACCCCAGTTTGAAGGTCCGTTTGACCTACTCCTTTTTTTTATTGAGAGGGATGAACTGGATATTTACAATATTCCCATCAAAAATATTATTGATGACTTTCTGACATTCATCAAACAATCAGAAGATGATAATATTGAACTGAGCAGTGAATTCATATTATTTATTTCAACATTGATGCGGATCAAAGCGAAAATGTTATTGCCGAGAAAAGAGCTGGATGCATCGGGTAATGAAATTGATCCACGCCAGGAACTTGTTGAGAAGATTCTTGAATACAAAAAATTCAAGGAGGCATCATCAAGGTTGGCAGAGCTTGAGCAGCAGCGCCTTTTTATGGTAAAACGTGGCAATCTCAAACAGGATTTACATGCCATTGGAGAAGAAGCCTCAGAAGGAACAGAGATACAATCGGTCAGCCTTTTCAAGCTCATGAAGCTTTTTGAAAAGGTCATGCAAAGGGTACATGACAGGCAGAATAAACCGCAGCATGTTGTCTACAGGTATAATTATACGATGGAAGAAAGCAGGGAGTATGTGTTGCTTGTCAGTTCCAAAGAAAAGACCATGTCTTTTGAAAAGGTATTTGATGTTTGTCAGGATCGGCTTCATGCCATCTTTGTTTTCCTGACAGTTCTGGAACTGGTGCAACAGAATTACATGTCAATCATCATCGGAGAGGGTAGGAATAATTTCATCATTGAATACAATGATGAGCGTCCTCAGGATCCCGTTTATGATTTTACTGCATAATCTGAACCAGGTCCTTCATCATTTCTCTGGCGGTATCAACGATAGCTTTCGTATCGTAAGCGCATTCCCTGTGCAGTTCCTTTTGTGAGCCATGTTCTACTATTCTGTCTGGTATGCCAAGCATACGCACAGAGGCCTGGTAGTTGTGTTTTGCCATAAACTCCAGGATAGCAGAACCTACTCCGCCCACAATGGTTCCGTCTTCCACAGTGATGATCTTATTATACCTGCTGAAAACTTCGTGTAACATTTCTTCATCCAGCGGTTTCACAAACCGTAGGTCGTAGTGACCGGGTGTTATACCATCGGTTCGAAGTTCCCTGATCGCGGCTGCAGCGAAATTGCCTGGATGACCAAAGCTGAGTATGGCCAAATCAACTCCTTCCTTCAGCCTTCGTCCCTTTCCGATAGTTACTTCCTTCAGTGGAGTCTGCCACTCGGGCATCACACCCTCACCCCGGGGATATCTGATTACAAATGGAAGATTTGTTGTTTCCAGCTGAGCAGTATACATCAGGTTCCTGAGTTCCTCTTCATTCATAGGAGAGGAAACAATCATATTGGGGATGCAGCGCATGTATGCAATATCATATACTCCGTGGTGGGTAGGACCATCATCTCCAACCAAACCGGCTCTGTCCAAACAAAATACCACGGGCAGTTTCTGAATGGCTACATCATGAACAACCTGATCATAGGCGCGCTGCATGAAGCTGGAATAGATATTGCAGAAAACCCTGAGTCCCTGGGTGGCCATACCGGCACTCAGGGTTACGGCATGCTGTTCACAAATGCCCACATCAAAAGCCCTGTCTGGCATCTCATCCATCATGAATTTTAGAGAAGATCCTGATGGCATGGCAGGCGTTATGCCAAAAATATTTGGATTATTCCTGGCCAGTTCAAGTATTGTTTTACCAAAAACATCCTGGTATTTGGGAGCCTGAGGAGTATCGTATGTTTTTTTAAATATCTCCCCTGTTACTTTATCAAAAAGTCCAGGTGCATGCCACTTGGTCTGGTCTTTTTCAGCCAGGGCATAGCCTTTGCCTTTGGTTGTTATGATATGAAGGAGTTTCGGACCGGGTATATCCCTGAGGTCCTTCAGGGTATCTACGAGTTTAGTGATATTGTGGCCATCAATCGGACCAAAATACCGCATGTTCATAGATTCAAAGAGATTGCTTCTCCGGCTAATAAAACCTTTGATGCTGTGTTCCAACTTACTTGCTATTTCCCTGGTAAAGTTACCACCAACTGGCAATTTGCCCAAAGTCTTCCATATGTCATCTTTGAGCTTGTTGTAGGTGTGAGAGGTACTGATATCAGTGAGGTATTCCCGGAGAGCACCCACATTCGGGTCGATGCTCATGTTGTTGTCATTCAGAATTACCAGCATGTCTGCATCTGCGATTCCGGCATGATTCATGGCTTCAAAAGCCATCCCTGCTGTCATGGAGCCATCTCCAATAACTGCAACCGACTTGCGATCTGTCTCGCCCTTATGTTTAGCTGCAAGGGCCATACCCAGGGCAGCAGAAATTGAAGTGGAAGAATGGCCAACCCCAAAAGTGTCATACTCGCTTTCGCTTCGTTTTGGGAAGCCGCTTAGGCCACCGTACTTTCTTTGTGTATGAAAATTATCCCTTCTTCCTGTGAGTATTTTATGTCCGTATGCCTGATGCCCCACATCCCAAACGAGCTGATCATGAGGCGTGTTGTAGGCGTAATGCAATGCAACCGATAATTCAACAACACCGAGACTTGCTCCAAAATGTCCTCCATGCACACTCACCACATCAATAATGTATTGCCTGAGTTCATCACACACTTTTACCAGATCGTCTTTGGCCAACTTTTTGAGGTCAGCCGGTGAGTCGATTTGCTGGAGCAGTTTGCCTGGTTCAATTTTCATGTTGTATCCTTTGTAAGTGTACTTCGTTGTGAAACAAATGATGCACTTTTTTGTTCGGTGATTCCAAGGTAATTATCATGTGAAGTTAATCAAAATACCCTTATATACCGATGAGGTGCTGCTTAAAACCACCCATACAATAAGCATTCAGAACTGCGGGGAGTTAGGTAATTTTACAGAATATGGATCGCGTACTGGGCAGGATATCAAAATATTGGCTTTTTCAGCTTCTTGGCTGGGGAATGTTTGTTGGGATTAACATTTTTTTTGCCATAACCTATAATTTATTTGACAACCTTTTTATAACCAGACTGTGTGTTTATTTAGTGGTGGGATTGGTTATGTCTCATCTCATGCGGATTGCAATCCACCGATTAAGCCTGATGAACCGTCCGGTAAATTATCAGCTTCTTGGGTTTGTTCTATTATCAGTTTTGTTTGCTGCATTGGTTGGACTACTCGAAACTTTTCTGAGCAGTTTGCTGCAACTGGAATACAAGGAAGAAGTACTGATGGGGCTTCAGCAAAAAATCAGTACCAATATTTTTACCTCGTTCATTTATTTTTTTATCTGGAATTGCATTTATTTCATTTACCATTATGTGGAGCAGTCCAGGAAAAATCAGGTAGATAACCTCAAGCTGGAAGCGATGGTGAAGTCTCTTGAGCTGAAGACAATTAAGGCGAGTATCAATCCACATTTTATTTTCAATGCGTTAAACAGCATCAGGGCATTGATTGATGAAGATCCAAGCAGGGCAAGGGTTTCAGTGACTTCATTGGGCAATATCCTCAGGTCGAGTATGCTCTCAGACCAGCTGGAGACAGTCACACTTGAAAAAGAACTTGAGATTGTTGAGGATTACCTCGCACTTGAATTGATCCGGTTTGAAGACCGGCTGAAGGTTAAATATGAAATAGAAGAGGATGCTTTGGATAATCCGGTTCCTCCCATGATGTTGCAAACCCTTGTGGAAAATGCCATTAAACATGGAATAGGAAAAAGTGTGGAGCCAGGTATAATTAAAATTGTTGCACTAGAAAATGACGGCCTGTTTTATTTGCAGGTAGTTAATGATGGAAAGCTTAATATGCAAAAGGAAAAAGAGGGATTCGGATTGCAAAGTACAGAAACAAGGCTCCAACTTATTTTTGCCGGCAGGGCAACCTTCAGAATCAGTCAGTTGAATGAAAAGGAAGTACTTGCTGAAGTAGTCATTCCACTTGATTAATAACAACCATTATGAAAAAGACAGCAATCATTATTGACGACGAAAGGCTTGCAAGGGCAGAACTCAGGAAGATGCTCAGTGATTACCCGGAAGTTGAAATTCTTGGAGAAGCTGCCAATGCAGATGAAGCCCTGGTATTAATTCCCGAATTAAATCCCGACCTCATTTTTCTCGACATACAGATGCCGGTAAAAACCGGGTTTGAATTGCTGGAAGAATTGGATAAGGTTCCTTCCGTTATTTTTACAACAGCATTCAATGATTTTGCCATCAAGGCATTTGAAGTCAATGCACTTGATTACCTGCTCAAGCCGATAGATCCGAAGCGTTTATCTGACGCAATCCAGAAACTACTCCTGCTTGATGAAAAAGATATTCATGCTGCTGATGGCAGATATGAGTCGAGGCACATCCTTACAGAATCTGACCAGGTCTTTGTAAAAGATGGTGAAAAGTGCTGGTTTGTAAAGCTATCTGAAATAAGACTTTTTGAATCAGTAGGTAACTATGCCAGGGTATTCTTTAGTACGAATAAGCCATTGATCCTGAAGTCGCTCAATTCACTGGAAGAAAGGTTGGATACCAGAATTTTCTTCCGGGCAAACAGGAAACATATTGTCAACCTCAGGATGATAGAAAAAGTAGAGCCATTCTTCAATGGTGGACTGTTGCTTGAAATAAAGGGGGGAGAAAAAATTGAAGTTTCAAGACGCCAGGCTGTTCGTTTCAAGGAAATGATGAGTCTTTAGTAAGTTTTTAGTTACAGGCTATTCCGACCCATGATTTAATGCTATTTTTGTATAAACTCAATAGCTTGATTTCGATTGATAGTATTCTCATCAGTGATGATATTGTAGAAGACCAGTTTGTCTGTGACCTTTCTAAATGCAAGGGAGGTTGTTGTGAAGATGGTGATGCTGGTGCTCCCCTAACCGATGAAGAGTTGGATGAAGTCAAAGTGGCTTATGAAAAAGTCATGCACCTCATCCCCAAAGAGGGCATAAAGGAGATTGAGCGAAATGGACTTTATCGCTATGACCGGGAATTTGGTTGGGTAACACCTACAGTCGATGACAAAATCTGTGCCTATGGATTCAGGGATAAGCAGGGTGTTATCAAGTGTGCTTTTGAAGAAGGCTATAACAAGGGATTAATTAGCTGGAAAAAACCCATATCCTGTCATCTTTATCCCATAAAAAGAAGTAAGAGCAGGTTTTCTGCACATGAGTTGCTCAATTATGATCCGAGGGAAGGTATGTGTAGTCCGGCTTGTGCTTTGGGTAAAGAGCTGAAAGTGCCTGTTTACAAATTTCTCAAAGATGCACTGATCAGGGCTTACGGAGAAGGTTTTTACGATACATTGGATCAGGTAGCAAAGGATTATTTTAAAGTTAATCAAAAAGAAGAAAATAAGTAATCATGTCATCAGTCGTTTCCACATTCAAGGAGAAAAGCGCCGTCAAGGCTGCTGACCTCAAGCACCGTAAAACCATTAATTACAATATTGGTAAATACAATGCGGTTGTACCAGTTGGAATGCGACAGTTTGCAGACCTGGAATTTGCCAGAGAAAAAGCTAAGAATATCAAGTGGAAAGCCTTGGAAACACTTGATATTCAGCTTGAGAAATTTGAGAATAACCTGCTTGCAAGAGGTGGTAAAGTCATTTGGGCTATGGATACAGCACAAGCTTGTGAAGCAATTTTAAAGATTTGCAGGGAACGTAATTGCAAATCTCTTGTCAAGTCTAAAAGTATGGTTACTGAGGAAATTCACCTGAATGATTTCCTTCAACAAAATGGTATTGAGAGCGTTGAAACGGATTTAGGTGAATACATACAGCAGCTGGATAATGAACCTCCCTACCACATCGTTACTCCTGCCATGCACAAAAGCAAGGAGGATGTTGCGCGTGTTTTTCATGAACACCTGCAAACCCCGCTGGACCTTACACCCGAACAACTTACTTTGGTTGCCCGGGAAAAATTGAGAAAAAAGTACAGAGAAGCAGAAGTTGGGGTTACAGGAGCTAACTTCATCATTGCTGATACTGGAGGCATTGCCGTCACCGAGAATGAGGGGAATGCAAGGCTGAGTGCATCCTGGCCAAAAACACATATAGTTGTTGTTGGTCTGGAGAAAGTGATCCCCAGTATCCATGATCTTGCCCTTTTCTGGCCATTGCTTTCAACTTTTGGAACTGGTCAGCAGGTTACAGTATACAATTCAATCATAAACGGACCCAAACAATCAACAGAATCAGACGGACCTGAAGAAATGTATGTTATACTGTTGGATAATGGACGCACACAGGTTTTACAAGACCCAGTTTCCAGGGAAAGCCTTTATTGTATCCGTTGTGGTGCCTGTTTGAATGCTTGTCCCGTTTACAAGAATATCGGAGGTCATGCGTATGGTACAACGTATAGTGGACCAATCGGGAGTGTTATCACCCCTAACCTGAAGGAATTGGGTGAATGGAATCACCTGAGTCATGCATCTTCCCTTTGCGGTAACTGTACAGAGGTATGTGCCGTAAAAATTAACCTGCATGAATTGCTGCTGCATAACAGACATGAAACAGTAACATCCGGAAAGGGATCTGCAATGGAAAGTATAGCATGGAAAGCCTGGCAAACTGGTATGCTTCACCGGAAAATGATGAACATGGGGAATCACCGGATAAAAAACTGGATGGTTAACAAATTATTTAAGGGGTGGACGGGCCACAGGGCGGATTTGAAATTCCCTGCCAAGTCCTTTAATCAGCAATGGCGGGAGATGATTTCCTGAGCCTGATTTTCCTTCTGAAACTGTTGTTTACAAGATAAACGCCAAGCAGTGTGGTTATTGTTCCTACAATGACAAATGGTGTTAGCTTTTCATTCATCAGCAGATCTCCAAGCAAAATTGCTACTATGGGGTTTATGTATGCGTGGATGGAGACCAAGGTAGCGGGTAGCCTTTTGAGTGCATAAATGTATGCTCCGAAAGCAATCACTGAACCTATTACAACAAGATAAGCTATTGAAAGCCATGCATCTGTTGGGATTGAAAAAAGGCTTACAAAATTCCCTGAAGCATAAGAATAGGTGTTAAGGATAATTCCGCTGATAAACATTTGCCAACCCAGAGAAAAATAGGGGTCAAGGTCTTTGGCCTGTTTAACTGTTAGTAATGTAGCAACAGCCCATGTCATGCTAGATATCATGCCAAACAAAATTCCATAAGAAAAGTCAGTGTACATAACATGTTCAAAGTAGTCTGAAAAAGTTATGACAACGCCCGTAAAACCAAGTAAAATGCCAGCAATGGTTTGTTTTTTGAAGCGGATGTGTTTAAAGATGAAAAAGCTGAATATGATTACCCATATGGGTGCGATTGCTCCTACAACTGAGCCCAGTCCGCTTGGCATGTAAACAACTGAAAGCACACTGAGCCCATTGCTCAATACAAACATCAGAACAGACATCCAAAGCAGCCGCCACCACTGGTGTCTTTGTGGAAACATTTTTCTTACAAAGGTGAAATAGGCAACGTATAACCCGCCACCAATCAGGTGTCTTAAGCCTGAAAGCTGGAGAGCTGGTATATGTTGGACACCTATTTTTGAGGCCATCCAGGTTGTCCCCCATAAAATACAAACCAGTGCAACAGCCCACATGGCCTTTCTCCTGTTGGCTCTTCTCCTTTTTTTTCGGGAGGATTCTCTTCTGTTGATGATTACCCTTAAAATCCTCCAGGTACGCATATTCCGATTAAAATAATCAGTGTTTAAAATGTCTCATTCCTGTCATAACCATTGCGAGGTTGTTTTCTTTGCAGTATGCAACCGAGTCTTTATCCCTGATTGATCCACCAGGTTGAATGAATGCTTCAATTCCTTCAAGATGACTCATGCTTACACAGTCATTAAATGGAAAGAAGGCATCACTCGCAAGCACCGCACCCCTGAGTTCGAAATTGAATTGTTTTGCTTTTTCAATAGCCTGTCTCAAGGAGTCGATCCTTGAGGTTTGTCCGCATCCTTTGCCAATCAACTGTTTGTTTTTAACGAGTGCAATTGCGTTGGATTTAAGATGCTTACAGATGCGGTTGGCAAAATCAAGGTCGGCTTTTTCCTCAGGTGTTGTTGTTCTGCCTCCAACCTCTTCCCATTTATCATGCACGCCCAGATCTGGTTCCTGAACCAATACCCCATTCAATATCGCCCTGAACTGTGTGCCAGGCTGATGGTTTGCATGCTGTTGCAGGAGTATCCTGTTCTTTTTGGATTTGAGGATATCGAGTGCAGCATCATCAAATGATGGAGCAATCAGTACTTCAAAGAAAATTTCATTGATAAGGTCAGCAGTTTCAGCATCGATACTTTCATTACAAACCAGCACACCTCCAAAAGCGGATTCCGGATCTGCTGCAAGTGCGGTCTTCCAGGCTTCGGATACAGAAGGCCTCGATGCGATACCACAAACATTGGTATGTTTGATGATGGCAAAAGTTGGTGTTTTCTCGTCACTGAATTCTGAAATCAATTGCATGGCTGCATCCACATCAACAAGATTGTTGTAGGATAGATCTTTACCGTTAAGTTGTTCAAACAGTTCTTTCAGGTTACCATAAAATACACCTTGCTGGTGTGGGTTTTCTCCATATCGCATGGGGTTTTGATGCCCTTGTGTATGTAAGAATGTCTTTCCTGAATCTGCGTTGAAATATTGCGAGATAGCAATATCATAATTGCAGACAACCTCAAAAGCTCTTGCGGCAAAACGCTTTCTCTGCTCGAGTGTTGTTGAAGCAGCCTGACTTTCTAAAATGTCATGGACTTCCTGATAGTCTTCTTTTGAAGCCAGAACCAAGAGGTCACTGAAATTTTTGGCTGCAGCACGGATCATAGACGGTCCGCCTATGTCTATTTTTTCAATGATCAACTTTTCTTCACTGGTCTGGGCTACAGTTTCTTCAAATGGGTATAGGTCAACTATTACCAGGTCTATTTCAGGTATTTCAAATGACTTCATTTCTTCCAGATCCTGCGCAACTGCCCGCCTGCCGAGGATGCCACCAAATACTTTGGGATGTAAAGTTTTTACCCTTCCTCCAAGGATAGAAGGATAATTTGTTACCGATTCAACAGGAATACAGGGTAACCCAAGCTGCTCAATGAACTGTTGTGTTCCACCGGTAGAATAGATAGCTACACCATGTTTGTGGAGCAAACGTACCAAAGGCTCCAGTCCGTCCTTGTAAAAAACAGAAATCAATGCAGAACTTATCTTCTTTTCCATGCAGGTTATGTTTTGGGAATTAGGCTAATGATGGCAGTTAATCGTTACTGATCCTGTTAAGGAGGTTGAAAGAAAGCGCAAATTTAGTTCTTGTGACTCTTTTTCCCATTGCCTAATTTTCCACAGTTTATTGGTCCCGTCAGACAGCATTAGGCTTGGCTTTTTTAAAGTGTTTGTAATGGCTTTTAATTTCAAATCAGCCACACCTGAAATGAGTAGGGCGCTCTTCTTTTCACTGTCCTCAACATAGGGTAATTCCACAACAAAGGGAAAGTCGGGCAGCTGTTTCCAGTTAATCTTTTCAATGGCGAGTGCGTTGATTGCCGGCTCAATTTCTCTTTCTAGTGTCCGGAGTTCTTTCGATTTGCTGTTTTTTATCAGAATGGTTGCATTTTTTCCATGTCTGTGTATGATATGGGTATTGCCGGCAGACTGAAGAATGATCCAATTGTGCTTTCTTTCATGGTTGTAAATGCTGTTGATTCTAAAGACTAAAGTTAGAACCATCATCACCCCAAAAACACGTAATACAGATTTACAGGGTTTGATAAGGTATTGAAGCAGCAACCCAGCTGTAACGATTGTAAGTAACAGGATTAGTAAATCCACATAGATTCCTGTTACCAGATTAAATGGAATCTGATGCATCAGGGAAACATAATCGTTCATCCCCGTCATGAGGTATGCAATGATTCGTCCTGTTGCAGGCGCACCAAGATGAATGGTTTCAGCACAGCAGAGTATAATTTCAAGAACCAGGATGATGCTTGAAAGCGGTACAGCTACCAGGTTACTAAAGAGAAACAAAACTGGAAATCTATGAAAGTGATAAATGACAAATGGCGTTGTGAGCACTTGTGCTGCCAGTGTTATGCTCAACATCGACCAGCAGTAGACTGCAATTTTATTTTTCAGGTAAACTAAATTTCTCAGGGGAAGTTCAAAAATTAAAATAGATGCAACTGCTGCATAGCTTAACTGAAACCCAATATCATAAATGATGAGTGGATCTGTAAGTAAAAGTAGCGTAGCAGAACAAAGTAGTGCATTCATGCTGCTGTTTTTTTTACCCAAAGCATTACCACATATGGATATTGAAAACATGATTACACTTCTCATGATGGATGCTGAAGATCCTGTCATCACCGCAAAGATCCAGAGCATGGGTAAAATAATCAGCAGTCCGGCTAACGGCACAAATCGTTTTGGTACAAGCTTACGTAAGAATAAATCTGCCAGCCAGAAGATAAGACCGAGGTGTAATCCTGAAATGGCTATGATATGCACAACCCCTGTGTCTGTATAGGCTTTGAGTATGTCGCGGTCTAGGTCTTCACGGTATCCTGTTAACATCGCTTCTGCCAGTCCACATAGCCGCTTATCAGCTATGTTTTTTCTGAGTGTCTCCAGGAAAAAAATTCTGAGCCTGAATGTTATTGCTGAAAGGTAAGACCTTGAGTTCAATAGTTTTACCAGTTGCCATTTTTCGCAGTGTAGTGTAAAGTAAACATGTTTTCTTTTAGCATAAGTATAAAAGTCGAATGCCAGTGCATCTTTTGATGGTTTGATTATATTCAGCTGATTCATGCCAAGCAACATATCACCTGGTTCAAATGAGCCACTGGTATCCTTGTTGATGTAAATGAACACATGGGAGTTGTTGTATAGTTTTGGATTTTCTATGTCATAAATCCGGGCTGTATAACGACTTCCTGTTTTTGTTTTGGATGGGCCATCTATTATTTTATAGACTATATAATCAGTAGAGTTGGATAAAAGGGAGGGTTCATTGTTCTTTTTTGCCAGCATGGTAATATATCCCCAAAGACAAATTAACATCAGTGTCATGCCTGCGCCAGGTGCAAATCTGAACTGCCACTTTCTTGCATCATTTAGCTTTTGATGTAACAAGAGAATGAATATGCCAAAGCAGGAAACAGCAATCCAAATCCAATTGGCGGGTGAAAAATTTTCCTCAACCAATATGCCGCAAACCACTCCTGTCAGGATTCTTAGGAATGGATATTTTTGGTGAATATGCATGATAGTAAAGCTACTTGCACATAGCTGAAGCTAAATGTCTACTGGGTTGTTTTTTAACAGGAGAAGCCAGTTTTAAAACTGGCTTCTCCTGTTAAAAAACAGCATTAGTCAAAGCTTATAAAAGTGATTTAGAAGTCAAGACCCAGTGCAAAGTACCAAGCTGGCTTACCACTGAAGAATTTGCCCATTGGCCAGCCGGCATCCACACGCAGGAAATAACCCAGCAGTGTACTCCTGGCGCCAAAGCCATAGCCGCCAACAAAAGGACCAACACCACCTGTGCGGATATTAACCTGAACAGGAGGTTGTCCGTATACAGATCCCGGGCGTTGAACCTGCTTAAATTTACCATTCCAGGCAGTACCCATGTCAATGAACTGGATAAGTTGAAAGTTCCTCAGGAAAGCGTTGTTGATGGGTCTATTGAAGAATGTTGTAAAGATGGGGAGCCTGAACTCGGAATTCAGCACAATATTGTTATTTCCATTAGCCACATTCTGTCTGTGTCCGCGCAGGTTCAGTGCCAGGGTTTGGAAAGCATAATCCACATCAGGTGCTGGTGTAATGGCGTCGTTGAACTTTGGACTTAACCATCCTTCTACGCCACCCAGGTAATAAATCAGTTTTTGGGAACCGAATGAAAAATCTGCAGCACCGCGTCCAGCCCAGATGAAGTTTCTGTAAATAGGGTAGTAATAACGGACATCTGTGCCAACATTGAACATGAATTTTCCGGTATTTTCGGCATTGACAAGTCTTGAATTGATGTCCGTGTAGATCTTATACCTGAAGCCGTTCCAGATATTAAGGGTTGGATTGATGGTATTATCATGAACATATTCGAGCCTGACGAGGGCATACTTTAAAACAGTATCAGTCATTGTCAAAGACGGGTAATAATTGGCATTGGTGTTGATGACTACCCTGTCTGTTCTGAATCCAGCTGTTGCCCGCAAACTCTTCACTTCATTAAACGGATAGCTGATATTAAACTGGTAAAGATTGGATGCCATTTTATTATTCAGCTGTGATTTTATATCATTGGGATCAAAAATCGGGAAGTTCTCCTGGTTGCTGCGGTAATAGGTTAATCCCCAGTCCCACCTTCTCCTGAGGTTCTGGTAAGATGCCAGGTAGTCATTGTCTCTCAGGTTGGTACCCAACCTGAATCCACCAATGAATTTTTTATCTTCCATGATATCAGATATACCCATTCGAAGAATGCCATTCAGGTTATCATTATTAGAAAGATAAATGGGTCCTGACCCGCCGCCATAGGGTTGATACCGGTTTACAAGAACAGAGTTGTTAAAGCCGGAGACAAGATAATCTGATGCAAACTTCAGTTTATAATTGAAAGTTTTTGCCTTCTTCAGGTAGTCTTCTTTTTGTGGCACTTCAATTTCTTCTGCCACGGGTCTGGCCGAGTCTTTTAATTCATTATCAAATTCTGTCTGAAACAATTGTGCTTTCTTTTCACCTGTTGCATCCTGTTTTATTTCCTGCTGGAATTTCATGGCTGCCGTCTTCTTCTTTCTTTCCTCTTCCATCAGTTGTCTGATATAGAGTGTAGGCTTGGCATTGATATTTCTTTTGTTTAGCACAGCCTCGTTAATCTTCAGTTTGTACAGAAATTTAAGATTCCCTTCCTGCCTGAGTTCACTGACTTGGTTATTGTCTCCTGCACCTCTGGTTTCCTGCAGACTGCTTTCGTAGTTGGTAATGGGGAAGACATAAGTGCTGTCGTTGGTGAGAGAAATATATCCCACTGAATCTGGTTCTTCCCTTTGCCAGAATTTCAATGTTGAGTCAAGTTCTTTTTTATCAGGATTGCGTAAAAAGTCATCACCTATCCTGTATATGGTGTCGAGACCGGCTCTTTGGGTAGTAAAAAATCCTGCATACCTGTTTCCTATGCCATTGGCATCACTGACGAAAGTAAAGTGGTTGACATTATACTGCAGGGGGTATCTGGCTTCTCCAAAGGGTTGGTTTGTTAGCTGGGTAATTTGCCTGAAATCGCTCTTGGTCCAATTGTCTACCATGAAAATGTTGAAGTGGTTTCTGGACGCAATCGCAGTATCTGATTTTGGTGCATTGGCTGCAGGTCTGTTGGAGGAGAAAAGGATTCCTGTTTTATTGGGGAATGCAACAAAAGAAGCATCCAGGTCGTCGTACACATCGTTCGTAATCTGCTGAACAGCATTCTCCTTTACCTTGTAAACGAAAATATCTGATTGTCCGTTTTTAACTGCACTCAGAATTAGCGTATTATTGTCCAGCATGAATTTGGCATCCTGTATTAACTGGAAACCTTCCAGTTCCTGTTTGAAGGTTTTGATGCGTGCTACAGCATCATAAATGAACATTTTAATTTTCCCTTCAGCGGTATAAATAACAAGTACCCTGGACCCTTTGGGGTCCCAGGCAAGAATGGGGTAATTGGGGTTGAGTTCATCCTGGTTATTCAGAATACCTGCCTTCAGCAGCGTTTTTCGCTCATCAGATAGGTCTTCAAGAATAACTTTGTAAATCCCTTTGGTGTATTGCACCATCACATAGGAATTATTCCTGGCAATGGGGTTAGCCTGAAACCTGAAGTAGTCGGTGCCGTTACTCTTTTCCTCAACAGTTACCACATTGCCTTTGGGTAGGTTTTTGCGTCCCCTCATGTCATCCTCATACTTATCTGCTTCCATTTGCATGAAGTCTTTCAGCAGTTCCTTGAATTTCTTCTTGGTTACTTTGAGGCTAGATGCATTGAGGCTTTTATAGATTCTGGATAAATAAAGGAAATAGGTAATATTATCTTTCTTGTATTGATCTCCTATAAATTTCCAGAAGGCATGGCCGGCAAGTAGTGGCTCCCCGAATGCAAACTGATAAAAAGTTTTATAGTCGCCGGAAAGTAATGCCGACTTTAACCTGTCGTCGTGAGCAGGACTCCAATTTTCCGCAACGTAAGCCACATAGCCGTCTATAAGCCATTTGGGTAAGTCAAGCAATGCCTGGTTACTGGCAAACTCTCCAAGGTCGTCACCGAATAATAAATTTTCTACCAATACTTTTGCTATACCCTGTCTGATTTGAATTCTCAGTTCATTGAGGTTGCCGTTAAAATAGATGATGATTTTATTATTCACAAGCTTCGTAACACCACCTGTATTCTGCCAGTCAATTCCCAGTCCTATATTAGATTGCTGGTATTCTGTAAAGCTGTTGTAGATGATGATATTTGCCCTGCGTTGCAAGCCATATTCCACAAATTCTTCAATACTGCCAAGCTCTTCTTCTGCAACCTGTGCTACAAATTTGCCAAGTTGCAGCCCTTCATCACTGTAATAGGCATTGAAGTTCCTTGTTTGCAGGTATTGCCAGTTGAATTTCTTGTATTGTACCCTGTTTTTTCCAAATTCTACGGTGCTGACCTGTGCTTCAGCCTGAAGGGTAAAGAGTATGACGGCAACAAGTGCCGGGAATATTTTTCGCATGGTTGAATGATTCAATTGAATGGATACCTTTGTATGGCACATGCAAGGCATGGTTATGCAATAAAATTAATGCTTTTAACCAAGAAATAAGGGGAATGCTAAACGTTAAAATTTTCACTTTCAACCCGCTTCAGGAGAACACGTACCTGGTTTATGACCAAGACGGCAACTGTATGATAACAGATCCGGGTTGTTATTTTGATGAAGAGAGGGAAAAACTGGCTGCATTTATCACTCAAAAGGGACTGAAGCCGCTACTTCTGGTGAATACGCATTGTCACCTTGATCATGTTTTTGGCAATAAATTTATTCACGAAACGTACGGGTTGGAATTGCACATCCATGAGGGAGAAAAGGTGATGCTTGATCGGGCACCGGCTAGTGGGTTGATGTGGAATGTGCCTTTTGATAATTATGCGGGTCCGCTGCATTTTTTTGACATGTCTAAACCGCTTCATCTGGGCAAATATGCCTTTGAATTACTTTTCACACCAGGACATTCTCCGGCAAGCGTCAGTTTGTACAATGCTGCTCAGGGATTCCTCCTCGCAGGAGATGTGCTTTTCCGGGAGAGTGTTGGGAGAACGGATCTTCCAGGAGGGAATCCTGATGTATTGGAAGCATCTGTCAGGAATATTTTATATGCTTTGCCTGAAGAAACAAAAGTGTATTCCGGGCATGGACCATCAACAACAATAGGACATGAGAAAAGGCACAACCCTTATGTGCCTGCGTTGGGTTAGATGAATCTGTAAATGCTGTTCAGGTAAGGGATTTTTGCAAATTCACTTTTTTCCATTTTCAGCACCAGGAAAGTGAACAAAACAATGAGTAACATTGCAGCTGAATGAAGCAGCAGTATATCCTTGTATGTATTTCTTAGCTGATGGTGGATGACGAAAAGTATGAGCGAAAGTCCGATATAACCAAAGCACCGCCTCACATCATAAGGAACCGGATAGTGTTTTTGTCCGAGTACATAACTTGCCAGCATCATGCTGGCATAACAGGCCACTGTAGCCAGTGCAGAAGCCAGATAACCCAGGTGCGGAATCAGGATGTAATTGACTGCAACTGTAATCAGTGCTCCTCCGATTGTGATGTATGCGCCAGTGCTGATTTTGTCTGTCAGCTTGTACCAAATTGAGAGGTTATAATAAATTCCCAAAAATATTTTCGCCAGCATCAGTATGGGAACCAGAAAGAGCCCTTTCAGGTATTCCGGATGTCTGCTCACACCCATGAAATGTTTCCAGATATCAGGAAACAGGGAGACACCCAAAAAACACATGCAGCAGGCTATCACAAAGAAATTCATAATGCGGGCATAGGTTTCCTTTGCATTTGTCTTATCTGCATTTTTAAAGAAAAAAGGTTCTGCTCCCATCCGGAAGGCCTGGATGAAAATTACAATAAGCGCTGCCAGTTTGTAATTGGCAGTGTATATCCCTACTGCTTCCATTTCATGTAATGCATCCGGAAATCTTTTCAGCAACAAGAATCTGTCGATTGTCTCGTTAACCATCCCGCCGAACCCAACAATTATCATGGGGAGTGAATACCTGACTATTGTTGTAATCAGTTGTCTGTCAGGCTCAAATCTGAAGGATTTCCATTCTTTCAGTAATAACATCCATGTTAGTCCGCTCGCCACCAGTTGTGAAATAAACACATAACCGATTCCCAGTTCTGCTTTGTATAAGGAGGCAATTATGCTTTTTTCGCCCCTTTCAGCTGCTCCTTTGCAGTAGTAAAGAAAGAAAATGACCAGTCCAACATTAACCAGGATATTCAACAGTTTGATGACTGCGAATTTTTTAGGTCTGCCTTCCTGTCTGAGTTTTGAAAATGGTATCACGGCAAGGCTGTCAAGCGCAACAATCAGCACCATGTATAGCACATATTCAGGATGTTTGCCAACACCCATGAATGCAGCAATCGTATCCTTGTTGAGTAATAGGAGAATTGTGAAAAGGGCTGTTGTTGCCAGTAGAATCACAAAGGTATTGTTGAATACCTGCCTGACTTCGTGGTCTCTGCTGAACCTGAAATAAGCGGTCTCCATGCCAAAGGTGAAAACAATATTCAGAAATGCTGCACCGGCAAAGAGGATAGAGATTTCGCCAAAAGGTCCGGCTGCGTAAATAAGTGTGAGGATAGGGTTAAGGAGGTAGTTGATGAACCTGCCTGCAATGCTGCTGAGTCCGAACCAGATAGTCTGGCTGGCGAGTTGCCGTATTCCTGCCAAGGGTATAAGTTTCCACAAAAATAAGGTTTATCCCAACTTCAGGCCGATTACATAACTTCATGTTCAGATTTTAACAGCAAAGATTATGAGAGCAGTAGTACAGCGTGTTGCTAAATCGTCAGTAAGCGTAGGTGGTGAAATTACAGGAAGTATCAGCAATGGCTTACTCGTGCTGTTGGGTATTGAAGATGCCGATGACGTTTCAGATATGGAATGGCTTGCTGCCAAGATTGTTAATATGCGGATTTTCAATGATGAGGCGGGTGTTATGAATGTTTCCCTGCTTGAAAAGGGTGGTGATATCCTCCTTGTTAGTCAGTTTACCCTGCATGCATCCACTAAAAAGGGCAACAGGCCTTCCTATATCCGGGCGTCCAAACCTGCAACGGCAATCGTAAAATATGATGAGTTTAGGCATGTGCTTACAAGTGTATTGGGTAAGCCGCTTCAATGTGGCGTTTTCGGAGCAGATATGCAGGTGGAGCTGGTGAATGACGGACCAGTTACAATCATTATTGATACAAAAAACAAGGAGTAATGGAGCTGAAAGAAGCACAGGAACAAGTAGATCAGTGGATCAGGACAATTGGCGTGCGCTATTTTAGCGAGCTGACCAACATGGCCATCCTGACAGAAGAGGTGGGAGAGCTTGCCCGGATTATGGCCAGGAAATATGGCGACCAGTCATTTAAAAAAAATGAATCGGCAGACCAACTTGCAGATGAAATGGCCGATGTGCTTTGGGTTTTAATTTGTCTGGCCAATCAGACAGGTGTAGACCTTACTGAGGCATTTAAGAAGAATATGGAAAAGAAAACAGTACGGGATGCTGACCGTCACAGGCAAAACGAAAAACTCGCTGAAGACTAAATATGCTGCTTTTGCCAGATTTGTATAGCAGGTTAAAATGTGAATGCGCTGCACACTAATCAGTTATCACTATTTACTATTTCTTTTATCTTTGCGGCATTATGATCATTAATGACCAGCAAAAGTTTCAGAACATCATCTCCCATGCTAAGGAATATGGATTTGTTTTTCAATCCAGTGAAATTTACGACGGCCTTAGTGCCGTGTACGATTACGGTCCGTGGGGTAGTGAGTTGAAAAAAAATATCCGGGAATCATGGTGGAATGAAATGACAAGGATGCACGATAACATCGTAGGTATTGATGCGGCTATTTTCATGCACCCTACTACCTGGAAGGCTTCCGGTCATGTGGATAATTTCAGTGATCCGATGATTGACAACAAGGATTCCCAAAAGCGATACCGGGTAGATCACCTCATCGAAGGTGTTGCTGATAACCTGAATAAAGAAGGGAAAACAGCAGAGGCAGAACAACTTATTGCTTCTATGGACGCACTTCTCGCAGCCAATGATTTTGCCGGATTGAAGCAACTCATTGAGGATAATAAAATGAAATGTGGGGTCAGTGGAACTTGCAACTGGACAGACGTCAGGCAGTTTAACCTGATGTTCTCTACGCAGTTGGGATCAGTGGCAGAAGATGCAAGTGAAATTTACCTGAGACCGGAAACAGCGCAGGGTATATTTGTCAACTTCCTCAATGTGCAAAAGACGGCCAGGATGAAAATTCCGTTTGGTATTGCACAGGTTGGTAAGGCTTTTCGCAATGAAATTGTAGCACGTCAGTTTATATTCCGTATGCGGGAGTTTGAACAAATGGAAATGCAGTTTTTCATCAGGCCTGGCACACAAAAAGAATGGTATGCCTATTGGAAGGAAGAGCGGATGAAATGGCATACTTCTTTGGGGATGCCTGCTGAAAATTACCGTTATCACGACCATGTAAAGCTTGCACATTACGCTGATGCCGCTGTTGACATAGAGTATGCATTTCCGATAGGCTGGAAAGAAGTGGAGGGTATTCACAGCCGAACAGACTTTGACCTGAAGAGTCACCAGCAGTACAGTGGTAAAAAATTACAGTATTTCGATCCTGAGATCAACCAGAATTATATTCCTTATGTCATTGAAACTTCAATAGGACTGGATCGTATGTTCCTGTTGACACTTTGCCATGCCTACCAGGAAGAACACTGGACAAAGGAAGACGGAAAAGAAGACAGCAGGGTTGTGCTGAAAATACCAGCTAAAATTGCTCCAATTAAACTTGCTATTTTACCGCTGTTGAAGAAAGAGGGACTGCCTGAGATTGCCCGTGAAATCATGGCAGCGTGTAGAAATGAATTCTACTGCTTCTATGAGGAAAAGGATACCATTGGCAAGCGTTACAGGAGGATGGATGCGCTGGGTACTCCTTTCTGTATTACTATTGATCATCAGACTAAAGAAGACAATACGGTAACCATTCGTTACCGTGACACGATGACACAGGAAAGGATTCCGATTGAAGGTCTGGTTGCGTTCATCAAAAGTAAAATGTAAAAGATTTTTGTATTCGAAACATAAAAAAAGACCGGCATGCCGGTCTTTTTTTATGAGAGTTATGTTTGTTATTGTTTTACGATTTTGTTTGTGGATTGGTATTTTCGGTCTCCACTCGTAATGGTGACAATGTACGTGCCTGCGGGTAGGTTGCCCATTTCCACAGCGCCGTTCTGATAACCTGTTTCCTTTCTGTAAACCACAGCTCCAGAGGTGCTCGTTACCTGAATGCCCAACTTTTTAACTGTATACATGTTCCCAATCTGGTAATTTACCCTGTCTCTGGTCAGTGTTGGGTAAACCCTGCTGATGAAATCCGAATTGTTGCGAATGGGATTAGTTATGGCAGTAGTGATTGTAATCGCGCTGCCAAGGGAGGCTGCAAACATGCCGTTACCATGTGTTCCTACAACAAGCGTGTTATCTGTGTACCTGTGTGCGAGCGAGTTGATTACGGCATTGTTGAGCATTTCTGCAGGAGTGCCTGCCGCTCCTGTTTCTCTTGCCCAGACAGTACTTGATCCATTGATGGATGTTGTGCTGTATAATCCGATTGATGTACCTACATAATATTCAATACCGGTAGTTTTGGCGATGATTTCACAGGCACGAACTGAAGGAAGGGTGAGGTTTCCTTCAATGATTTGCCAGGTAGGCTGAGAGGAAGTAGCGTTGCCCGTCCAGAAAATGCTGTTCACATTGTAGTTTGAAACAACAGCAATAACCGTGTCTTGGTTTCTGGGGTTAACCGCAATATCCCTTACTACTGAGCTAGAGGACATACCAACTGGAGTGATATCTACTGGCTGGTTATTCGTAAGACCCTGTTGGGGATCTCTCAGCCTGTAAATTTTACCCTGAGAAGTACCAATGAACAGGTGGTTATTGCCAGAGTAAGGTCCACGTGTAGTTTCAAGGGAAAATATACTGCCGCTTACTGCAGGTGCCACGCCATCCATATATGTCCAGTTGGTAGAAGTCACATTGGTCGCATCACCGGTACGGTAGAGGCTATCCATGGTAGCATAATACAGGTAATCCGTATTGTCAGGGTCCAGGTGGAAATAGGTTACGAATTCTCCTTCTCCAGTGTTGTTGGGTTTGATTTTAGTAAACGGACTTCCACTTCCGCTTAAACCGAACAGGTTCATGCGATAGAATTGTCCGTTTTGTGCCGCACAAAAAAGGTGCTGGTTACCTGCTGCATTCTTTTTGGTCATACCAACGGCACAACCATCACCACCCAGCAGGATATAATGGTCATTGCTGTCAGGTGTTTGTCCGATTATACCTGTCCGATCCCGGAAAGTAGTTGAATTATCCTGTGCTCCTCCAAAGAAATTCCTTGAACCTGTTGTGGGATCGATGCCCACATGATAGTATTGAAGTGTTTGATACTGAGAATTGTATGTACGATTTGCATTGGCATCATGAAAACCCCAAACAACGGGTGATGCTGAAACATTTTCTATGAGTCCCATTCCACCATCTGACCCTACCAAAAGTCTGTTGGGGTTCGTTGGGTCAAAAGCGAAGGTGTGGATATCCGCATGGCTGGTGCCCAAATCATCTGTATAGCTTGTAGAACTGATACCACCGATAAATGAAGTGGCCCCGGTTGCACCACTTGTGGCAAAACCATCAGTAGATTTGAATAGATTTACACCTCCCGCCAGCACTAGGTTGGGATTGGTGGGGTGCACGGCCAGTGCCATATTGTATCCACCCTGCAGTTCCATATATTTGATGGTAGGTGAAGTGCTACCCTCAGGGGTTCGGCTGGCATTCAGGTTTTTTCCATGACTGCTCCAAGTGAAAGGTGTTGTAGCCATATTGCATTTGAACAGATCAGCCTCTGGTTTGCTGTCAGTTGCGAAGTCAGCATTTTCCACCATTACATACAGCAGGTTCTGGTTAGAGGGAGACAGTGCCATAACAATCCTGCCCCAGCCTGAAACATATTCTCCTGCAACAGTAGCGTTATCAAATGCTCTCCATCCTGCAACAGAGTCGGCAGCGTCTTTGATACCTCCGGCTATGCGTGTGAATGAACCGGCGTTACCGGTAGCGGATGAAAAAACACCTGCCAAATTTCTGTCAGCATTCCTTCCACTCATGGCAACATAGATTCTTGAGCCGTTGTTGTTTATCAGAATATCTGCTATGCCTCCAGTTGCTGTAGCAGGCACAGTGCTTCCAAAAACTTCTGTCCAGCTACCCCCACCGTCACTCGACCTGAAAATCCTGCGGTGAACAGCAGCATAAACATCACCATTTGTGGGGTGTACTGCAACTTTATGCACAAAACTCCAAGGTGAGGAAAATGTTACGATATCTGCAACATTGGTTGAGGCGATTTTGCTCCAGGTGGCGCCATTGTCTAAGGATTTAAACATACCCTCTCCGTAGATAAAGGTATTGGGATAGCCAACAGAAGCACCTATTGGTTCTCCGGTGCCGGCATACCAGGTATCCGGACTGCTGGGGTCCTGTGCTATGCTGGATACACTCCTGAGCTGGTTGGCGGGGTGGACGAATTTCCAGGTTTTACCCCCATCTATACTGCGGAATAAGCCACCGGTTACACCACCAGCGATAATGACCTGATTGGTTGTACCATTGTATCGTTTGTCAAATACAATAGCACGAGTTCTGCCGCCATTTTGAGCTGGGCCAACAGCAGCGTAGGTATTGTTGACCTGGGCGCTGTAGAAAATGCCGTTTTGCTTGATTGGTAAAGCGCGCATCTGTGCCAACTCCCGTGCCCTGATTCCTTCCGGGATTTGTCCGGTTTTGGGATCACGGGTCAGCAGCCACTCATATTGAGAACGCTTGCGGGAGTTTTCAGCCTCCATTTTACTGTCTTCTTCTCCTTCCTCCTCATCAACCAGGATTTTGAAGTTCATCTTTTGTTTTCCTGCAGGGGTATCATTTGTGGAAATAATCCATGTTGCCATAACTGCAGTTATGGCGATTAGGGGTACGAGTACTTTTTTTGTTACCATTGGCTTGTTTATCAATATGAGCAATTTAACCAATTTTTCATGGTCTTGGTTTAAATATTGTGTCAAAATGCTTTGACGGTATTTTCTTGCCTTTGTTTAACCGTATCTTTGCGTCACTTGTGAAGGCATGAATCTGGAGCATCTGTTGGATAGTTACATACAATCTCCCCGCATAACATCTATAGCGGCTGACCTTGTAGTGCCCGGTCCGGGTAAAATTCTTGTTAAGCATCTCTCCGGGTCCTTTGCAGCTGTAGTTTTTTCCTCACTTTATCTCAGACAGGAGTTAAACGCCAGCAATCACCTGATTATTTTGGAAGACGCAGAGGAAGCTGCATATTTCCACAATGACCTGGAGCAGCTCATCCAGCCTATTGATCTTTTTTATTTTCCGTCTTCGTTTAAGACAAACAAGAATTTCAGGACGCAGAGCAGCAGCCATGTTATGTTGCGTACAGAGGCACTCACCCGTTTTGCGGCACCAGGAAACAGAAAGATCATGGTGACCTATCCTGAGGCGCTGATGGAAAAGGTAGCTTCACCTGAAATTTTATCCTCCAATATCATCTCTATCAAGGTAAATGACCGGCTGGAAACGAATTTGCTGATGGAAAGGCTGGTTGGTTATGGGTTTGAGCGAACAGATTTTGTATACGAACCCGGACAGTTTGCGATGCGGGGTGGAATATTTGATATTTACTCTTTTGCCAATGAAAAGCCCTACAGGATTGAATTGTTTGGCGAGGAGGTTGACTCTATCCGTATTTTCGATCCTGAGAGTCAGTTAAGTGAGCGAAAACTGCTACAGGTTAATATCATCCCCAATGCAGATGCTACGGAATCTGCAGCAGAGAAAATTGACCTGATGACGCTCATGCCTGCCAACACCATAGTTTATACCAGTAATTGGCAGCTGTTAATTGACCGTTTCAAAGACCATTATGATCACCTGTTGCTTTTTCTGCAGCAAGCCGACACTCATGCAGGTGGACGGGATGGTGATGAAAAAAATGTTGAAACTTCGGCTGATCAGTTTACTCTTCCTGAAAGTTTTGAGCATGCATTGACACAGAAAAAATGCATCGAGCTTGCTCAGTCAGGCACCATTCCTGATCCTGTAGCCACGCATGTTTTTGATGTGGTGGCACAGCCCACATTCAACAGACAGTTTGAAATGCTCATTAAAGATCTCAAACAGCATGAGCAGGCGAAACACCCGATCTATATATTTGCCGAAAATCCCAAACAGCTTGAACGGTTATATTCCATATTTACTGACCTGAAAGCTGAAATCCAGTTCGTGCCTGTTCCACGGGCCATTCACCAAGGATTTATAGACAGGGAAAAAGGTGTTGTTGTTTATACAGACCATCAGATTTTTCAGCGATACCATAAGTACAAAATCAAGCAGGCTTACAACAAGAGCAAGGCTATAACAATACGTGCGCTGAAAGAGCTTCAGCCTGGTGATTTTGTTGTGCATGTGGATCACGGGGTAGGCGTTTTCAGTGGTTTGCAGAAAGTTCAGGTAGGTGGACAAACACAGGAGGCGGTCAGGATTATTTACCGTGATAATGACATCCTGTATGTAAACATCAATTCACTCCACAAAATTGCCAAATACACAGGCAAGGAAGGGCATGTTCCCAAAGTGAATAAGCTGGGCAGCGATGCCTGGGTAAAACTCAAGGAGAAAACAAAAGGCAGGGTTAAAGAGATCGCTTTTGACCTGATAAAACTCTATGCAGAGCGAAAAGCCCAACAGGGATTTGCGCATAGTGCTGATAATTACATGCAGGTAGAGCTGGAAGCATCCTTCATGTATGAAGATACACCCGATCAGGGTAAGGCCATTGCTGATGTCAAGAAGGATATGGAACAGGCATCACCAATGGACAGACTGGTTTGCGGAGATGTTGGATTTGGTAAAACGGAAGTGGCCATCAGGGCTGCTTTCAAGACCTGTCTGGATGGGCGTCAGGCAGCAGTGCTTGTGCCAACTACCATTCTTGCCCATCAGCATTTCAAAACATTCAGTGAGCGCCTAAAGGATTTTCCGGTAACAGTGGATTTTATCAACCGCTTCAAATCAGCCAAAGAGAAAAAGGAAACGCTTAAAAAGGTAGAGGAAGGGAAAGTTGATATTATCGTTGGCACGCATGCACTGCTGGCCAAGGATATCAAATTCAAGGACCTTGGATTGCTGGTTATCGACGAAGAGCAGAAATTCGGGGTGGCACACAAGGAGAAAATCAAAACATTCAAAACCAATGTAGATTGTCTTACTCTTACAGCAACCCCTATTCCCAGGACCCTGCAATTCAGCCTCATGGGGGCCAGGGACCTCAGTATCATCAATACCCCGCCTCCAAACAGGCAGCCTATTCAGACTGAGGTGATGGTGTTCAATGAAGACCTTATCAGGGATGCCATCTACTTTGAAACAGAGCGGGGCGGTCAGATTTTTTTCATTCATAACCGGGTTAACGGACTTTCAGAAATGGCTGCGATCATCAGGAGGCTGTGCCCGGATGTTAGTGTTGGATTTGCACATGGCCAGTTAGAGGGGCATGAACTGGAAGAGCGGATTTTTGATTTCGTTCACCGCAAGTATGATGTTTTGGTGTGTACGAATATTGTTGAAAGTGGCGTGGATATTCCCAATGTAAATACTATCATCATCAACAATGCACATCAGTTCGGGCTGAGTGACTTACATCAGCTCCGTGGCAGGGTAGGGAGGGGAAATAAAAAAGCATTTTGTTACCTCATGGCACCACCTATCAGCACCCTGCCATCAGACTCAAGAAAAAGGTTGCAGACACTGGAGCAACACGCTGAGCTAGGCAGTGGTTTTCAGATTGCCATGCGCGATCTTGACATACGCGGTGCAGGCAATATGCTGGGTGGAGAGCAGAGTGGTTTCATGATTGAAATTGGATTTGAAATGTATCAGAAAATCCTGGATGAGGCTATTCGTGAATTAAAACGTACTTCCTTTAGAGATGTATTTAAGGAAGAGATCAGCAGGCAGGATGATTATGTACAGGATTGTACCATTGATACGGATCTTGAAATCCTGATTCCTGATCAATATGTTGATCAGATTGCAGAGCGTTTATTGTTGTATACCAGGCTTGATAATTGCCGTGATGAAGAAGAATTAAAACGTTTTCATGCGGAGATGATTGACAGATTCGGTCCAATGCCAGATTGTGTTGAAGATTTGTTTACAACTGTACGATGCAGAAGAATGGCTGTTGAAATGGGATTTGAACGTTTAACACTCAAGCAACAGACATTCAGGTGTTATTTTGTAAATAACCCGGACTCTCCCTATTTCACATCAGATACTTTTAATGCCATGCTGTTTCATCTCCAACACCGAACCAATAAAAGTCACCTGAAGCAGGTTGGGAAAAATTTCATGCTGATAACAGAGCATGTTTCTGGTATGGAACAGGTGTATAATATCCTCGCAGCCATTCAAAATACAATCAGGGAAGAAAAAGAAAAGGGAGTTTTATAACTCCCTGATCCATATGTTCCTGAAACTTACCAGATCTCCATGATCTTGCAGAATCAAAGGTTCTTTCATGCTGTGGGGCTTGTATTCAGGTATGCCAATATATTCAGAACCTCCCCAGAGGGCTGCATTATTCTGAACCAGCACGCCATTGTGAATAACTGTTATCCTGGCTTGAGATTGTAATTTACCGTCAGCTGCGAACCTTGGAGCTGTAAAAATTACATCGTATGTCTGCCACTCTCCGGGTTTTCTGCTGGCATTTGCCAGAGGAATGAGCTGTTTGTAAATGCTCGCAGCCTGACCGTTTGAGTAGGTTTTGTTTTCATAGCTGTCCAGTACCTGTAATTCATATTTGCCCATCAGGAAAATACCACTATTTCCACGTCCCTGACCTTCACCTTTAACAACTGAAGGCGTTCTCCATTCTATGTGCAGCTGGCAGTCGCCAAAGCCCTGTTTGGTTGAGATTGTTCCCGACCTTGGTTTAACTGTCATGGCACCATTTTCGAGTGTCCACTCTACAGCTTTTCCTCCTTGTCCTATCCATGATGAAAAATCCTTTCCGTTGAATAAAACAATGGCGTCAGAAGGGGCGTCCTGTGCAGTAGCACCTGGTTTTACAATGGTAGGCACGGGATCCCATAATTCTGAAAGTTTCGGGTCACCGGTGCGACCTTGGGAGCATGCAACTGAAATACTGGATGCAGATAAAGCAAGCAAAAAGAACTTTTTCATATCCTGTCTGTTAGTTTGTTGAATTGTTTATGATTCAATTTACGAAAATTATCGTCTTGTCATTGAAACGGATAATTTTTATATTTGAATAAATCCTTCTATATGGTTTCAAAAATCACTGAGGGCATCAAAGTTATTGTGGAGCAATTCTACCAGCCTGATTATTCGAATCCGGTTCAGCAGGAGTATATGTTTGCCTATCGGGTTACCATTGAGAATAACAACAGTTTCCCGGTTCAGCTGCTGAGAAGACACTGGTTTATTCAGGACAGTAACACTGAGCAACGTGAAGTGGAAGGAGAAGGTGTGATAGGTGTTCAGCCTGTCATTGCGCCACAATCACAGTATCAATATATTTCAGGTTGTAACCTGAAGTCTGAAATCGGACAAATGTTCGGTACATATCTGATGGTGAATGTACACAGCAGGGAGCAGTTTTCTGTTAAAATACCTGTTTTCCAGATGGAGGCTCCATTTAAAAGAAATTGACCTTTCTATTGCAGCATGATGTAACTTTACATGTCTTCATAAAGAAAAGGCACTGAAAAATGGGGTACAAAGTAACTTTCAACAACAAAAACAAGGTATTCTTCAACGCACTGAAAGCTGAGGTAGATGCCTATTTTGAGCGTAATAATCTACAAAAAACAGGTAACTGGAGGCTTTATGGTAAGACCATGATTCTTATCCCTGGAGCCGTTGGTATTTATACGGCACTGATGATGTTGGATATGCACTGGGCGCTGTCAACTTTCCTGTGGTTTATATTTGGACTGAATATGGCTGCTATTGGATTCAATGTGATGCATGATGCCTGTCATGGAAGCTTCTCGACAAAAGGCTGGGTAAATGAGATATTCGGTCTCACCAATAATTTCCTTGGCGGTAACGCATTCATGTGGAAACTGAAGCATAATATCATCCACCATACCTATACGAATGTGGATGGTGTGGATGACGATATCAACAACATGCCTTTCATGCGTCAGTGCAGTTCACAGCCCTGGAAGCCCATGCACAAATTTCAGAGTGCGTACATGTTTATCCTTTACGGATTTACATCCCTGTTTATGTTTTTCATGGACTACATCAAGTATTTCTCAAAGAAGATATATACTACCCCTTTGAAAAAAATGACGATTACGGATCATGTTATATTCTGGGGAGGTAAATTGTTTTTTATCGCATTTTATATTGTGCTGCCGATAATGCTACTTGGCTGGCAGGGCTGGCTGGTAGGTTTTGTGATTAGTCAGGGTACACTGGGCTTGACGCTTGCGCTCGTATTTCAGCTGGCACATGTTGTGGAACATGCTGAGTTTGAATCAGCCGGTGTTGATCCTGTAAAAATTGAAAACGAATGGGCGATACATCAGGTCAAAACTACTGCAAACTTTGCTTTTTCAAATAAGCTGGTAACCTGGTTTGTGGGCGGTTTGAACTACCAGATTGAGCATCACCTCTTCCCAAGAATAAGTCATATCCACTATCCGGCCATCAGCAGGATTGTACGTGAAACATGTGAGCAATTTGAACTCAACTACATTTATTTCCCCTCAACAAGGGCAGCAATCGCATCTCATGTTCGCTTTATGCATCAGATGGGGCAGCGACCTTAATTTACCTGGGTTTATATCCCGAACCTGTTAATATTTTCTGACCATCCAAAGCCAGCAATTCATCAATTGTTGTCTTTGGATTTTTTTTCATGTAAGCGCGAATAAGTTCTCTGCCGGTGAAAAGGGAAATAAAACCTGGTGAACCCAGTCCGAACTCTGGCGTTGTTGGTCCATCATTCAGGAAAGAACGTGTTTTCAACAGGTCTGTTTCAAAAAGAAGATTGTTCTCAGTAAAGTAGTTCCAAATAAATCCTTCCGACTCCTTGCAACCCTTGAGCTGTGCCTCGGTATAGCCCAACTTCAATGTTTCTTTTGTGTCAGGCAGGATAAGGTCTAACAGGTACATGCGTTTTCCATGATCAGCAATGATATCGATCATTTTAGCTCCAGGTTGCAATGATGGATGAATGTCATCAATAATCGTTTTAATACTGTTGACAACAATATAATCTGTTGTGAACCTTTGTGAAATATATTCCGGGTACAGCTCCTGGCCAGCCTGACTTTTATAGACCATCGAGTTACTGCCCAGGTGGAGTTGTAACCCCGCGCAAATGGCAAAATTCGTGATGATTTCACCAGATCCGCCAGTTGCTCCATAAGCAAAAGCATCTATCGGACCCACAAATGTGATAAACTGCTCAGGTAGTTTGTATTTCGGGAAATAATATTTGACGTAACGTAATGCCAGTTTTACATCCTGTGCAGCTTTTTCCACTTCTTTGTCCAATACCACCGTGGAGTCATATATGGGTTTGTATTCCCGTATAAACTGTTTAATTAGCATGTCCCATTTAGCCGTATCAATTCCGTTAAGCCCCAGTAGCCTGCCTGTAAAATCCATGAGAAAATTATGGTATTCAGAAGATCGGAGCACTTCGAAACCCTGATCGAGATTATTGGTGTCCAAGGAGAAAAACTCCTTCTCAAACCGTTTCACATCAAGTTTGATGTTTATACCGGAAACATCGGGTTTATCAGGACCTTCCTTACACGAATGGCAGATTATAACCATACCTAAAAATGCAATGAAAAATTTTGCTGATGTTCCGCGTTTCATATTGATTTTATTGGACTTCAAATTTAAAACAAAGCTGCCTATACCTGGAATTACATTTTGTTTTTCATTAAGTTTCATCTTTATTCCCCAATTTTGTTGCATGAAGGTCCTCATTGCGCAGCAGAATTATCACATTGGAAATTTCGAGTCTAACAAGGCAAAGATGCTGGATGCTATTGCAAAAGCCAAAGACCAGGGTGCAGATCTCGTTGTTTTTTCAGAGCTTTCTGTCTGCGGTTATCCCCCGAGAGACCTGCTGGAGTTCACCGATTTTATTGAGCAATGTGAGAAAACCGTCCAGGAGCTTGCAGCTGCAGCAGACAATCTGGGGGTTATTGTTGGGAGTCCGGTCAGGAATCCTGATGCAGCAGGGAAAGACCTTTTAAACGCAGCATTGCTGCTTTATCAGGGGGAGGTTTACGGACAGGCTTTCAAGACCCTGCTTCCCAACTACGATGTTTTTGATGAATACCGTTATTTCGAACCTGCCAGCAACTGGAGGGTTATCCAATTCCGGGGAATAAAAATTGCACTGACGATTTGTGAAGATATCTGGAACCTGGGAGATAATCCGTTATACCGGATATGCCCCATGGACCAGCTTATTCAGCAGGGGCCAGACCTTATGATTAATATTTCCGCTTCACCTTTTGATTATGATCACGATAAGGACCGGGCAGAGGTGGTAAGGCGGAATGTAGAGAAATACAAAGTCCCCATGATTTATTGTAATGCTGTGGGTGCTCAGACCGAAATTGTTTTTGATGGCGGCAGCATGGCTTGTAATGTGAACGGAGAAATAGCCAACACACTTGATTTTTTCAGTGAGGATTACAGCCTTGTTGATGTTGATGAATTGATCAGGCCTTCTTTCCCGAAGGGCAAAGCAGATTATCTGCTGCTCAATCAAGAGATGCGCGTGACAAGGGCCAATGACCCCGACAGTATTATGCAGTACCTGACTGGAGAATCCAATATGGCGCAAATAAAGGAGGCACTGAAGCTGGGTATCTCTGATTATTTTTCCAAGATGGGTTTTAAAAAAGCCATTCTTGGAAGCAGCGGCGGTATAGATTCAGCTGTTGTGTTAACACTTGCGGTAGAGGCGCTGGGTAAGGATAATGTAACGGCATTGCTGATGCCATCAGGTTTTTCGAGTAGTCATTCTGTTGACGATGCAGTAAAGCTCAGTGAGCATCTTGGGAATCCATATCATATCATCCCCATTGAAGCGGTTTATGATACGTTTTTAAATACACTTTCTCCACTTTTTGAGGGAACTTCATTCGGACTGGCTGAAGAAAATTTGCAGAGCAGAAGCAGGGGGAACATCCTCATGTCTGTGGCCAATAAATTTGGACATGTGTTGCTCAATACATCCAATAAAAGTGAGCTTGCTACAGGGTATGGAACGCTTTATGGGGATATGGCGGGCGGACTGAGTATATTGGGTGATTTATACAAAACACAGGTATTTGCTTTAGCCAGGTTTTTAAATCTGAATGGAGAGCTTATACCGGGTAATATCCTTACAAAAGCACCTTCTGCCGAGCTCAGGCCGAATCAAAAGGATAGTGACAGCCTGCCTGATTATGAACTCCTGGACAGGATTCTTTATCTCTACATTGAACGCAGGATGGGGCCGGCTCAAATTATTGAACTTGGTGCTGATGTTGCACTCGTAAACCGGGTATTAAAAATGGTTAATGTTAATGAATACAAGCGGAACCAGTTCTGTCCGGTTATAAGGGTGAGTACCAAATCTTTTGGTACAGGCAGGAGAATCCCCATTGTGGCAAAATACCTGTCATGAGAGGCGTAATATATAAATCGACCGGAAGCTGGTATGTGGTTAAATCGGAGGACGGACACTTCTACAATGCCAGGTTGAAAGGCCGGTTTAAAATCGATGGAATCCGGTCTACCAATCCCATTGCCGTAGGTGATGCAGTGGCCTTTGAGATGGAGGATGAAGCAGAAAACAGGGTGATGATTCATGAGCTTTCCCCCCGGAGGAATTATGTGAACAGGGTATCGCCTGCAAACAGAAGGCTACACCACATCATAGCTTCCAACCTTGATCAGTCGCTACTGGTGGCTACACTCCGTGATCCCAGGACATCAGTTGGGTTCATAGACAGGTTTCTGGTCACCTGTGAAGCCTTTCATATTCCTGCGGTCATAGCATTCAATAAAGCGGATATTTATGATGAAGCAGATATGGTGTTGTATACAGATAGGAAAAACATGTATGAAGCAATAGGCTATACTGTTTTGCTAACTTCAATAAAACAGTTTGAAAGTCTGGGTACGTTAAAAGCGGTATTGCAAAATAGGGTGACACTGATAAGCGGACATTCGGGTGTAGGCAAGTCGAGTTTAATCAATGAAATACTAGAAGATGCCAATATCCGAACCAGTGAGGTCAGTAACTGGAGTGGGAAAGGCATGCATACCACTACTTTCGCAGAGATGTATGACTTACCCGGTGGAGGCAGACTTATTGATACACCCGGTATGCGGGAATTTGACATTGCGGATATTGAAAAAACTGAGTTATCTCATTATTTTCCTGAAATGAGGGCCTTGCTGAATGACTGCCAGTTCAACAACTGTATGCACTTCAATGAGCCGGGTTGTGCCATTAAAAACGCTGTAGTGCAAGGAAAAATTCATGAAGAAAGGTATGTCAGCTACTGTTCAATTTTAGACAGTATCAGGGGAAAGGTCTGGTGAAAATTATTTGAACCAGCTGCTGTAAAGTGTATAATTGTTGGCAATCCTTTCAATTTCCCCGCTTACTTTTTCCGGTGAAATATCTTTTACTTTTTTGGCGGGTACTCCTGCATATATAGACCCCGGAGGAATTACCGTTCCTTCGAGCACAACAGCACCTGCTGCAACAATTGAGTTACTGCCAACTACTGCCCTGTCCATTACAATTGCACCCATACCAATAAGCACATTATCTTCCACTGTACAGCCATGAACAATCGCTGAATGTCCAATGCTAACATTGTTGCCAATAGTTGTTGCGTATTTCTCATAAGTACAATGGATAACGGCATTGTCCTGTATATTTACTTTATCACCCATACGAATGGCATTCACATCACCCCTAACAATGGCATTAAACCAGATACTGCAGGATGAGCCCATTACTACGTCTCCTACGATAGTTGCGTTGGGAGCAATGAATGCATCATCAGGAATAGTTGGGTGGACGCCTTTAACCGGGAGAATGACGGGCATATTTTTTTCATGAAGTTATTGCATAAAGCGGAACTTTGCAGTGATGAATCAGCGTGAACTTTTTTTGAGACATGTTGCCCAGACTTCTGAAGCACCACTTGCTCTGGAAATTGTAAAGGCATCAGGTTGTATGATGTGGGATAAAGCAGGTAAGGGATACCTTGACCTGATCAGTGGCATCAGTGTGTGCAATGTAGGTCATGGTAATCCGATGGTGATAGAAGCGGTCAAAAAGCAGTCAGAACAATACATGCACCTGATGGTTTACGGAGAATTGATTTCTTCTCCACAGGTGCAGTATGCAGCCAGGATGGCATCATATTTACCTGAGAACTTACAATCTGTTTTTTTTACTAATTCCGGCACTGAAGCCACAGAAGGAGCTATGAAGCTCGCAAAACGGCTGACTGGGCGAACAAAAATTGTTGGATTCAAGGACTCCTATCATGGATCCACCCAGGGCGCATTGAGTGTCATGGGCGATGAATACTGGCGAAATGCATTCAGACCATTATTACCAGGTGTGGTTCATCTGGAACACAATAATAGCAGGGAACTGGAGAAAATCGACTTGGATACAGCCTGTGTGATAGCGGAGCCCATACAAGCAGAGCGTGGGGTGAAAGTGCCTTCAACTGAATGGATGAAGGCACTCAGAGAGCGGTGCGATGAAACAGGGGCCTTGCTCATACTGGATGAGATACAAACAGGGATGGGCAGAACCGGAACCTTATTTGCCTTTGAGCAGTTTGGTATTGTTCCGGATATATTGTTGCTTGGAAAAGCGCTGGGAGGTGGAATGCCGCTTGGGGCATTCATTTCCAGTACAGAAAGAATGAATGCCTTTACGAATAATCCGGTGTTGGGACATATAACCACATTTGGGGGGCATCCGGTTTCCTGCGCAGCTGGATTGGCCGCATTTCAGTTTCTGCTGGATGAAGAGCTGATAAACGGCGTTGCGCAAAAAGCGCAGCTTTTTGCGCAACGTCTGAAGCACCCACTGATTCAGGATTTCCGTTCAGCCGGATTGCTTATGGCTATTGATTTTGGTTCCTGGGATCTGAACAAGCTGGTTATTGATACCTGTATTGCGAGAGGCGTATTTACAGACTGGTTTCTCTTCGCATCAGCTTCAATGAGGCTGGCACCTCCACTAATAATAACTGAAGCGGAAATCAATCATGCCTGCGATGTTATTCTGGCTGTTTGTGATGATGTCAGAAGCTGAATCGGAAGCTTCCAAAAACGCCGAAGCGTTTATAACCTTCACTTGGTAAGGGTTTCGGAGCCATTCGCCAGACCAGATCAATCCTGAAAAACCTCAGGATATTATCCACTCCGGTTCCCAGTTCCATATAGGTCTTCCCATTCAGACTGGTGAATGGAAAATCACCTTTCAGGTTAAGGGTACTGTTTTCTGTACTGAGACTTCCCCATAACATTTTGATATTCCAGAACTGCCTGAATTTGAATAATTTGTTTTGTGGTAAGAGCCTGAAAATACCGCTGCCAATGTTATGTTCGATATTTAAGCCAGAGTACCTGTCAAAAATATATTCATACCTGTTCATCAGGTTAAATGCGTATTTATTGTAATAGTAAATTTCATTTCCCGGGGCTATATTCAGCAGCATATAGGGTAAGCGGCCATTGACTCTGCCAGCATAAAAATTATAATAAATATTACCAAGTGGTGGAATTTTCAGGTAATCACTCAGGCTGAATGTAAGCTTGGTATAGCTGTATCCACTGTTAAGAACGCCCTTGATGCCTTTTGTGAAATAGAGCTCAGTTACAGGGTAGTCGCTCCCAAGACTTGTTCTGAAAAAATCATCCTGCAGGAAGCGCTCCAGGTATGCAAAACGTATTTTGGCATTGAACTGAAAATCATTGAAATTTCCTGCGTTATCAGCATTGGTATAGTCGGTTTTGAATGGCAGGTTTCTGATTGGGTCGTATAATTTTCTATGCAGATTTGCTGTGATGGATAATCCGGAACGCCACTCCTTGAAGTATTCCAGTTTTTGCTGTTCGATGCTGATCAGTTTGATGGGTACGGCAGCTTTTCTGGAAGTAAGTGCGAAAAGATTGTCATAGCCAATTTCATCATAGTAAGTTTGACCATAATCCATGTCTTTTTTGAGGAGTACCCGTATGCTGCTTCTCGGGTCTTTACCCAGCATAAAAAGTGCTTCCACCTTTCCCTTCCATTGCCTATCCCTGGTACCGTAAGCCAGATAAGAAGAAAGGTATACGTTCCTGTTAAATTTGTAATTCGTGCCCAGGTCAAAGCGAAAACGCATTCCTTCATGAATATTCCCGCTAATCCAGTTCATCCAGGGACCAATTTCATAATTCCCAACAAGTCTGTAACCGGTGCCAATAAACTTCAGCCACTCAGAATACCTGTCGAATTCAGGCATTTTCAACAGGGTGTCTGCCATCCGGTAAAAACTGTTTTCATTCTTGTTGAGTGATTCATGTCTGTTTTCAATCCAGTATGCTTCCTTTCTCTCAAGGGCACTGTCTGCCAGCTGTATTACCTCAACTCTTTTATCTGCAAGTATTTCACTGTTGATGCCTGCAGGCGGCTCATCATTGTTGATGGTTATCTTGCTGTAGGTTGTGGTTTTTCTTCCAATGAAACTGAGTGTGTTTTTTCTGGTTAGTTTTATGTTGGCAATGAATTTATCTTTGGAAAGAAACCAGATGCTGTCTTTGATCAGCTGGTATTCCTGCACCAGACTGAGTTTTTCGATGAAATTGATATTGGATGCCTCCGAAACTTGCAGATTCATTTTTTGAACTGCAAAGCTGGAGTCGGCAATCCAGGCATCTCCAAAAAAAGTGTTGCTACCTTTCCTTTTCGGTTCAAAAACCAAATGAAAGAATCGTTTACCTGCAATATATTGGGTGTCAGGAACTTTGTAGGTGTAATAAAGGTCTCCATCGTCGCTGATTGGACTAACAAAGTCTTTGTCGAGAACGGAAATGAAGTTTTTATATACATTGATATTCTGGTAGGTTCCTCCCAGAAACTTACTGATACTTTCATTTTTGAGTCCAACTGATTTACTGGCTTTTACTATTTCTTTCGTGCGGTGCGGTTCTTGCTGTACATAATAATCTGAAATCGTTTCTATAAGGTAGATGGGAAGAATGGGTTTATCTTCAGAAACTGTATCTATATTATTCAGGATAAATTTAAATGGCTTCGGTGGCAATATGCCTTTTCGCATTTTTTCGGCATTGACATTGTTGAGGTCAATTTCCATTTTGTTATACAACTCATAACCGAAACTGGAGAACCTGCGCCTGTCGTGCAGGGGTTTATTGCGAACTATCTTGCGCCATAAGATGAGCCCCCTGTTCAGCTTGCTTTTCACAACAACACCTTCTACTTTCCTTTGCCTTTGCATGCGCACAACTACTTCAATCACAGCTATATTGGTGTCAAGCGCAATTTTATTGCCTTCGAAGCCGGCGTAGGTTACCAGAATTGTATCAGAGGGCCACCTTGAAAAGGAAAAGGTGAATTTTCCTGATGAGTCGCTCAGCTTGGCTATACGGGTACCTGCAAAAGATATGGTTGCGAACGGCACAGCCTCATCAGCGTGATCATCCTTGATAAATCCCCTGAGAAGCTTTCCTTGTGCGTTAAGTTCTTTCAGTGGCAGCAACAAAAAAGCCATTGCTACGAACCTGGTGAGTACAGACATGATGCAAATTTACTAAGTTGGACTCAAAACGGTCCACCTGGTTTATTTGCTGAGGTGCATACTCCGCTCTTTATACAGGGTTCTGAAATAAGGATCCCTGAGGTCTTTGACAAACCTGATGGCTTCACCTGTTGATTTCATCTCTGGTCCGAGCTCTTTGCTCACACCAGGGAACTTATCAAAACTGAAAACAGGTTCTTTAATGGCAAAACCTTCCAACTTCTTTTCGTAGGTGAAGTCGGTTAGTTTGTGCGTACCCATCATGATTTTGGTGGCAATATTGAGGTAAGGAATCTGGTATGCCTTGGCGATGAATGGGGTAGTTCTGGATGCTCTGGGATTGGCTTCGATAACAAAAACCTGACCATTTTTGATCGCAAACTGAATATTTATCAGTCCCCTGATATCCAATGCCCTTGCAATTTTTTCAGCATAGAATTCCATGGTGGTAACCTCCATGGGGGAGAGGTTGAACACAGGGAGTACAGCATTGCTGTCACCACTGTGGATACCGGCTGGTTCTATGTGTTCCATCACGCCCATGACGTGGAAGTTTTCGCCATCAAATATCCCGTCTATTTCAGCTTCCTGGCAGCGATCCAGGAAGTGATCAATCAGGATTTTATTGTCAGGGAGGTGCTTAAGCAGGCTCACTACTGCCGATTCAAGTTCATCATCGTTGATCACTATCCGCATGCGTTGTCCGCCTAAAACATAGGAAGGCCTCACCAGAACAGGGTATCCTACTTCCTTAGCCACTTCAACTGCTTCATCAACGGTGAAAGCAGTTCCATAGTTGGGGTAGGGTATGTTCAGGCTCTTCAGCATATCACTGAATCTGCCCCTGTCTTCAGCAATATCCATGTTGTCAAAGGAAGTTCCGATAATCTTAATTCCTTTATTATGCAGTTTCTCAGCCAGTTTAAGAGCTGTTTGTCCGCCCAGCTGAACAATAACCCCTTCAGGTTTTTCATGTTCAATGAGTTCCCAAAGGTGTTCCCAGAAAACGGGTTCGAAATAAAGTTTATCTGCAATATCAAAATCTGTGGAAACGGTTTCCGGGTTGCAGTTCACCATGATGGCTTCAAAACCACATTCTTTGATGGCGAGTAATCCATGTACACAGCAATAATCGAATTCAATCCCCTGACCAATGCGGTTTGGTCCGGAACCGAGCACAATGATTTTCTTTTTGTCGCTTACTTTACTTTCATTGGTGCCGTTATTTTCAAAGCTGCTGTAGAAATAGGGTGTTTTAGCTTCAAACTCTGCAGAACAGGTATCCACCATTTTATATACCCTTTTGATTCCAGCTGCCTTTCTTTTTTCGTATAAGGCATCCTCATTGCCATCCTGCATGATTTTGCAAATCTGGGCGTCGCTGAAGCCGTGGTGTTTTGCTTTTTTGATGAGATCAATTGGTAAGGTATCAAACCTGTATCTGGCTATTTCCTTTTCAACGTCCACAATCTTCTGGATTTCATAGATGAACCAGCGATCGATTCGTGTTGCCTGGCAGATGGTTTTTACACTTATCCCAAGCATCAGAGCATCTTTAATCCTAAAAATCCTGTCCCACTTGGGTGTTTTAAGGTATTCAACCAGTTCATCTGCATGCATCATGCTTTTGCCATAGTAGCCAAGACCTACAGCATTATTTTCCAGACTCTGACAGGCTTTTTGAATGGCTTCCGTGAAGCTGCGTCCAATAGACATAACCTCTCCAACGGATTTCATCTGCAAGCCCAGGGTATCATTTGCGCCCTTGAATTTATCGAAATTCCAACGAGGTACTTTGACGATTACATAATCCAATGCAGGTTCAAAATAGGCTGAAGTGGTTTTTGTAATCTGGTTTTTCAATTCATCCAATGAAAAGCCCAGTGCCAGTTTCGCAGCAATTTTAGCAATAGGATAGCCAGTGGCTTTCGAGGCCAGGGCTGAGGAGCGGCTTACGCGGGGATTGATTTCAATGGCAATGATTTCTTCAGTTTCTGGATTAAGTGCAAACTGAACATTGCAGCCACCAGCAAAATTACCCAGGTCACGCATCATATTGATGGCAGTATTGCGCATAAGCTGGAAAGCTGTATCGCTCAGTGTCATGGCCGGGGCAACAGTGATGGAATCACCTGTGTGTACACCCATCGGATCAAAATTCTCAACGGTACAGATGATGGCCACATTGTCTTTTGAATCACGAAGCAGCTCAAGTTCAAATTCTTTCCAACCCAATACTGCTTTTTCTACCAGCACCTCATGAATCGGCGAGGCAGATAATCCCCTGTTCAGTGCTTCATCCAGGAATTCTTTGCTGTGTACAAATCCGCCTCCGGTACCTCCCAGGGTAAAAGACGGTCTGATTACCAGCGGGAAACCTATTTCCTGCGCAAACTCTTTTCCTTCAAGAAAGGAGTTTGCTGTTTTAGCCTGCGCAACAGGTACACCCATTTGGATCATCCATTGCCGGAATTTTTCCCTGTCTTCAGCTTTATCAATTGCTTTTATATCTACTCCAATCAGTCTGACACCATACTTTTCCCAAATCCCCAGTTCCTCAGCCTCTTTTGCCAGGTTCAGCGCTGTTTGTCCGCCCATCGTAGGCAAAACCGCATCAATCTGATTTTCCTGCAGAATCTGTTCAATACTTTCAACATTTAACGGAAGGAGGTAAACCCTGTCTGCCATCATCGGGTCTGTCATGATAGTGGCAGGATTGGAGTTGATCAGGATTACCCGCACACCCTCTTCACGCAGGCTTCTTGCCGCCTGTGAACCGGAGTAGTCAAATTCGCAGGCCTGACCAATGACAATTGGACCTGAACCGATGATAAGTACTGATTGGATTGAAACGTCTTTAGGCATATTGATTCCTTGTGGTTTTGTGTGAAAGGGCACAAAAAAACCGGGTTGTACCCGGAGCGCAAAGGTAATGCGTACGTATCAACTTTCCGAAGAAATATTAAACTATTGGGAAAGGTTTACAGTGCCACAATCAGGACAATTTCTTAGGCCTGATTGTGGTAGGCTGCCATCTCGTAATCTTCTACAATGGCAGTTTCATTTAACTCCGGTAGCCTGATTGCATCCCGCTCACCATTGGTTTTTTCCTTTTTGGAAAGACCAAAAATTGTAATGATGCCAGCCAATGAAAGGAAAAGGAGTTTGATTAATTTTTTCATCACAGGATTTATATATCTGTTAGACATCTTTTTTTGTCAAAATGTTGTATGGGATAAGTGACTTTTTATAAAATATACCCATTTATACGGAGAACCCCCCAAAAGTACAAGATGGAAAACAATCTTAATTAGTTTTGCGGCATGAAGAATGTCGGAAATCTGATTGGAGGATTGTTGTTGCTTGCCTTGTTTAATTCAATAGTTGTGGCTCAGGTGCCGGGGGGTGTTGATTATTTCGATTTCCCTTTACGCATTGCACCTCGTTTGAATGCCAATTTTGGGGAAATGCGCAATAACCATTTCCACATGGGGCTGGATATTGCTACTGAATCAAGAGAAAATATCCCCGTATACGCTCCTGCAGATGGATATGTGGGCAGAATGAAAATTGAGTTGAGTGGTTTTGGCAGGGCTATTTATATCAATCATACCAACGGCACAACAACCCTTTATGCACACATGAATAGGTTTCTGCCTGAAGCTGAGCAATACCTGAAAGCTCAGCAGTATGCCCTGCAGCAATGGAAAACCGACATTACTTTACCTCCGGATTTGATTCCTGTTAAAAAAGGTCAGTTTATTGGATATAGTGGCAACACAGGGGCTTCGCAGGGGCCACATGTTCATTTTGAAATCCGGGATACGAAGACTGAAAACTGTATTAATCCACTTTTTTACCGATTTCCTTTGCGGGATGATACTCCCCCAGACGTTATCAGACTGGCTTTTTATGACAGGGACAAGAGTGTATATGAGCAGAAGCCGGTACTGGTACCCGTAATTAAAAAAGGTACAGGATATGTTGCTGGGAATATCCAGCTCCCTTTTGAAAGGGCCATGGTAGCGATTCAGGCAACTGACCGGATAACAGGTTTCCAGAATCCCAATGGTATATACGGAGCATCGATACACCATGCGGGCAGAATGTTATCTGCATTCCAACTGAATGATATTAGCTATGATCAGACGCGTGCCTTAAACGGGCACATCGATTACCTGAGCAGATTCAGGGGTGGCCCCTACTACCAGATGATTTTCCCTCCACGGGCATACCGACTCAATATTTATTCGGGGGAGGGATTGTCTGATCATCTTGAAGTTCCGACAGCACCAGAAGAATTTCAGATCAGGGTTTCTGATGTAAGTGGAAATATTTCGGCAGTCGACTTCAGATTATCTAGTAAGTTGGTTGTGCCAGAAACCCCAACAACCAAGCAGGGTATGCTGATTCAACCCAGGCAGGTGAACGTATATGAGGACGAACATATCCAGTTTGTTTTTCCGGGGTATACTTTTTACGATAATTTTTATTTCCAGGTCAGGTCAATTTTTACGCAGACAGCTGCATTTTTGTCTTCTACCTTCCAGGCATTGCCAGAATACATTCCCGTTAACAATCCTTTTGCCGTTCGCATGAAGCCCAACAGGAATATGGGTCTTATTGATACAGGGAGGGTGGTGATACGAAGGACTTACAGAACAAAGGCAGAAGTGAAAAAGGCAGTTGCAGAAAAAGGTTGGTTCAATGCATCATTCAGGGATTTTGGTTTCTTTCAGTTGATAGAAGACAAAGTGCCTCCAGCTATAGCCGGGAATTTGCAAAAGGGTATGTTGATCAGGCAGGGATTCAGAATCATTTTAAAGCCAACAGATAACCTGAATACGATTAGTGAAATCCGCCTCCTGGTTGATGATAAATGGCTTTTGTTGCAGCAGACATGGAGTGGTTATGTATATACCGTTGATGAAAATTTTCCGGCAGGTGAACATAAACTTACAGCTGTTGTTAAAGATGAAGCGGGCAATACCACAACCCGTGATTGGATTGTAACCAGAAACTAAACGAAATGGAATTAACTGAAGGTAAAAAAGCACCCGCTTTCACGGCTGTTGATCAGGACGGTAACAAGATTACACTGGCTGATTTCAAAGGAAAAAAACTTGCGCTTTATTTTTACCCGAAAGACGATACCAGTACCTGTACTGTTCAGGCATGCAACCTGCGTGACGGGTTCGGAGACCTTGAGTCAAAAGGTATTGTGGTTATTGGGGTTAGTCCTGATGATGCCAAATCCCATCTCAAATTCATTGGCAAGCATGGTTTGCCATTCCGGATTATTGCTGATACTGATAAAGAATTAGCAATAAAATACGGCGTCTGGGGAGAAAAACAATTATATGGGAATAAGTATATGGGCATAATCAGAACCACATTTCTGATCGGAGAGGATGGCAAACTGGTTAAAATTATTGCCAAGCCCAAGGTCAAGGTTCATGCTGAAGAAATTGCGGCGGGGTTTGGATTATAGTAACCAGGTAATTTCTCCCAGGCTTACATACAATGATTGCTCTTGTCTTATACAGAGTTTCCCCTTTTCAGTAACATGACTGATAACACCTTCTTCATCCTTCTCGTTGCGCCTAAACCTGACGTTTTCATGTCTGCGGAAAAGATGCGTATTGAATTCCTCGAGTTGTGCTGCAAATCTGCTATCAATGCTATTTTCAAGCCTTTGAGTCAGGAAGCTGCATAATTTTCCTGCAAGATCAATCGGGTCGTATGTTTTGCCGGTTATCTGCTTAAGGGAAACAACTTTTTTTCCGACATCAGGAAATTGTGTCTGATTGATATTTAGTCCGATGCCAAGAACCGAATGGGTTATAACTCTACCTGAAATGACATTCTCAATGAGAATCCCTCCTGCCTTTCTGTCACACCAGTAAATGTCATTAGGCCATTTGATGGTTGTATCTCCTGCAGTTTCAGTGTTGAATAAATCATGGCAGGCCAGTGCAGTGGCTGTGGAAAGTCGAAATTGATTGCTTATTTCGGGCAGGTTCTTTGATAAAACTATAGAAATCATGATGTTCTGGCCAGTTTCACTCGTCCAGCTCCTTCCTGTTTGTCCTTTTCCTGCAGTTTGTTCAAAGGCAAAATAGGCTTCTCCATGACTTACAAGTCCCTCCCTGATTTGCCGCATGGCATGGTTATTGGTATTGTCTATAACGGGTAATATGTTAAAGGGCTTGCCGATCATGTATTGTGTACCAAAAGCATTAAAATTATCCTTAATTTTGACAATATAGTCATTGAACAATTAAAAAAAACAACTTTTGTCAGTAAGATCAGAAGAAAGTCCCGCCCCTGCGAAATTAACCAGGCTGAATAGAAACAGTAAGTTACTTAAGGTTATTATCAACGCTATACAAGACAAGAAAGGAGAACATGTAATTTCACTCGACCTGAGGAAAATTCCTGAGGCTGTAGCGGATTTCTTCATTGTATGTGAAGCATCTTCTACCGTACAGGTAAAAGCTATTGCAGACTGGGTTGAAGTGCAGGTTAAGAAAGAATGTGGTGAGCCTCCCTACAAACACGAGGGGCATTCTGCAGCACAATGGATTCTGGTTGACTATGTTAATGTTGTTGTACATGTTTTTCTCAGCGAAACCAAGAAGTTTTACAAACTTGAGGAAATGTGGGGTGATGGAGATGCTGAAGAAGAGCAAATAATTGATACGGTAAAGAAATCCGGTAAAACCGTGAAATCAAAAAATTAAAAGTAACAAAGCGCTACATATGAATCAGGAAGATAACAGCAGTGAAAAGCGTTCCAATCCCTTTTCATCATTGAAAAGAATCAGGGAAAATGGTGGAAACGGACCGGCTCCAAAAGGTCCCAAATTCAGCTTTTACTGGATATATATAATTGCTGCAGTCATGCTCATCGGTTACCAGGTCATGCGGGGTGTAACCCCGGATGCAAGGAATATCACCGAGTTGGAATTCAAGCAAAAAATGCTTGTTGCAAATGATGTAGCCAAACTGGAGCCTGTCAAAAACAAGGGCGTGATCAGGGTGTTTATCAAGCCAGACAGCCTTGCCAAACCCGCATACCAGAAGTTGCTCGGAGATAAACTTGTTTATGCAAAACAGTCCAAGGGGCCGCATTTTCAGTTCAGCTATTCAAAAGTTGACGATTATCAGCAGAATCTGGATAAATATTTTACCGAACATCCACAGGTTGAGCCGGTGCCAGTTGATCCGGTGAGTGACCCTGAGTTCTTTGGTCCGCTGCTGCAATTTCTTTTCCCGTTGTTGATGTTCGGACTGCTTTTTGTGCTTATGATGCGTAAAATGGGAGGTGGCGGAGCCGGTTCCGGTGGCGGAGGTATTTTCAATATCGGTAAATCCAAAGCCCAGTTGTTTGATAAGGGAACAAAGGTTAACATCACATTTGCTGACGTGGCCGGATTGGATGAAGCCAAACAGGAAGTGATGGAAATCGTAGACTTCCTTAAAAATCCCAAAAAATACACAGCACTGGGTGGTAAAATTCCAAAAGGAGCATTGCTGGTTGGTCCTCCGGGAACAGGAAAGACCTTGCTGGCCAAAGCCATGGCGGGTGAAGCTCAGGTACCGTTTTTCTCTATGTCAGGTTCTGACTTTGTGGAGATGTTTGTGGGTGTTGGTGCCAGCAGGGTGAGGGATCTATTTAAGCAGGCAAGGGAAAAAGCTCCATGTATTATTTTCATTGATGAGATTGATGCCATCGGAAGGGCAAGGGGAAAAAATATGATGATGAGCAATGATGAGCGTGAAAATACACTCAATCAGTTGCTTGTTGAGATGGACGGATTTGGTGGAGACAGTGGTATCATCATTCTGGCTGCTACTAACAGGCCTGATGTACTTGACAGTGCTCTGTTGAGGCCGGGCAGGTTCGACAGGCAAATAAGCATTGATAAGCCCGATGTAAAAGGAAGAGAGACAATCTTTCTGGTTCACCTCAAGCCAATCAAACGTTCTGATAAGCTTGATATACACAAGCTGGCTGAACAAACTCCGGGATTTGCTGGGGCAGATATTGCCAATGTTTGTAACGAAGCTGCTTTGATCGCTGCGAGAAAAGGAAAAGAGCAGGTTGATATGGATGATTTTCAGGATGCTATCGACAGGGTGATTGGTGGTCTTGAGAAAAAGAATAAAATTATCCTTCCCGAGGAAAAGAAGATTATCGCATATCACGAAGCCGGTCATGCCGTTTGCGGCTGGTACCTTGAGCATGCTTATCCTTTGTTGAAGGTAACCATCGTACCGAGGGGAGTAGCTGCCTTAGGTTATGCACAATACACACCAAAGGAACAATATTTGTACAATACAGACCAACTCAGTGACCAGATGTGTATGACGTTGGGGGGAAGGGCAAGTGAGGAGATTTTCTTTGGAAAAATTTCTACAGGAGCTCAAAATGACCTTCAGCAGGTAACAAAGATGTCTTATGCCATGGTTACCGTTTATGGAATGAGTGAAAAGGTGGGTAACGTGAGTTTCTATGATCCTTCACAAGACAATTCATTTACAAAACCTTACAGTGAGGAAACGGGTAAACTGATTGATGATGAAGTCAGGAAACTTGTAGCAGACTCTTATCAGCGAACACTAACATTGCTGACTGAAAAAAAGGATGCTGTTGAAAAAATTGCATTGGCACTGCTCGAACGTGAAGTGTTGCATCAGCAGGATGTTGAAGATTTGATTGGAAAAAGACCATACGAAGAAAAAAAGATTTTTGCTGATGATGCTGCTGCTGAAAAACAGGCAGAAGTACCTGAAGCGGAATCAACTACTCCTGATCAAACTGAAACAAAGTCAGCAGAATAAGTTATGGAATCATCAGCAGCCAGGGAAACCATACTCAAGAATGTGCGCAAGGCTTTGACACAGAAAGTGCCTCAGCCCTATCCTGAGATTGACAGAACTGAGTTTGCTTTTGAGCAGCCTGATGGTGATCTCGCTGTTATTTTTGCAGAAAAGTTCACATCCCTGCTCGGTAAGTTTTCTTTTTGTGGAGATGAAGAAGACCTTGCTACTCAGCTGAAAGATCTGATAAGTCAGCAGGGATGGAAAGAAATATACTGTGTGGATGAAAATATCAGGACCATTTTATCTTCATATGGACTATCAACATTTTCATCAGCACCGCTGGCAGATTCAGATGTAGCCGTTACGCAATGTGAATTTCTGGTTGCTAGAACGGGAAGCATGGTCTTAAGCAGTGCTGTTTCTTCAGGCAGAACCACAAGCGTATATACTCCTGTACACATTTGTATCGCCAGGGTTAGCCAGCTTGTTTATGATGTGAAAGATGCCCTGGCAGCCATGCAACTGAAATATGGAAATAAAATGCCGTCCATGGTTAGTTTTGCAACCGGTCCGAGCCGGACTGCAGATATAGAAAAAACACTGGTTGTTGGCGTTCATGGTCCTAAAGAGGTATATTGTTTCTTGCTGGACAAGTGACCTGTGTGCATTGTTTTTTTATCTGATTATATTTGTGCATGCTCATCCCGGAAGGAAAAAAAGTTTATTTTTTGTCAGACTTCCACCTAGGAGTTCCTGATCACCAGTCCAGTTTAGTCAGGGAGAAAAGAATAGTTTCCTTTCTGGAAAGTATCAGAAAAGAAACAGCCGTTCTTTTTATCGTAGGAGACCTCTTTGATTTCTGGTTTGAATACAAGACAGTCGTTCCAAAAGGGTATGTTCGTATTTTGGGGAAACTGGCTGAGCTCAGGGATGCTGGCATTGAGATACATTTCTTTGTTGGCAACCATGATATGTGGATGTCTGGTTATTTTGAACAGGAACTCGGCATTCCGGTGTACTTCGCGCCCAAGACTTTTGAGTTTAATGGTAAAAAGTTTTTGATTGGTCATGGAGACGGATTGGGCCCGGGTGATTATGGGTATAAATTCCTCAAGAAAATTTTCAGAAATCCCGTCTGTAAATTCCTGTTTGGTTTGATTCCGCCATTTTTGGGAATCGGACTGGCAGGTATGATGAGCAAAGGCAGCAGGTCTGCTACAGGTGATTCGGATGCTACTTTTCTTGGAGCAGATAAAGAGTGGTTAATCATTTATTGCAAAGAGCAGCTGAAAAGTGAACAGTATGATTACTTCATCTTTGGTCACAGGCATCTTCCTATTTTATTTCAGCTTAGCGAAGATTCAACATATATTAATCTGGGAGACTGGATCAGGTATTTTACCTACGCAGAGTTTCACGGGTCATCCATCAACCTGAAAACTTATCCCAGTGAGGCATAGGCTTTTTATTTTGTCAGTTTTCATCAGTATGCTTCAATGGCAGGTTAGGGGTCAGCAGGTTGCAACGCCACAGCAGGTAGGTGAGATAAAAGGTGAATTCATTTACATGAAGCCAGACCTGCTCGGCAACATTTTTACCCTTGCTCAGGGTGGACAACTAAAAAAATACAATGCAGTTTTTGACTCTACGGGTGTTTTCAATGAAGTAAAACGATTCGGTAAGTTGCATAGCATTAAAACAGATAACCCCTTACGAACCTTACTCTACTTTAAGTCATACAAAACCATCCTGATGCTGGATCGTTTTATGCAGGTAGTGAATAGAATCGATTTACGCAGGACAAATATTTTTCAGGTAAATGCGATTGCACAGAGTTATGATAATAAAATCTGGCTATTTGATGAGCTGGATGCCCGCTTGAAGAAACTGACTAATCAGGGTGTTATTGAACTTGAAACCACTGACCTTCGCCTTTTACTGGGGTTGAATCCTAATCCAGATGTTATTTTTGAACTGTATAAGTATGTGTGCATGTATGATGAAGTAAACGGACTCATGCTGTTTGATCAGTTGGGTGCTTACCGCAATACCATTCCTTTAAAAGGGTGGAACAATGTGCACGGAATAGGCGAAATTGTGATTGGTATTCAGGGGAGTAAGCTAATGGGCTATCATTTGAAAAACCTAAAAACGATGGAATTACTGGACTTGAATGATCTGACAATTGGTTCAGACAATCAGGTTGTTGTATGCGGACAAAGACTCTATATCCTAGGGCAAAGTGGAATTGTGATTTATAACATTCCGGTGGGAATGAATAAACTGGCTGATTAAAAAAACATAAAATGCATGATCTAAATGGTTTGTCCGGTAATCTGATTGTAGCGTTACAACTGGTTTTTTCTGCTTACCTTTTGATACCATTTGCCTTTTATTGTGTTTATGTGATTTCAAGAAAATTGGGTTTAAGAGAACGAATCCATCGCATGCCGGTTAAAACGGAATATGATTTTCAATTCAATATTATTATTACAGCTCATCAGGAAGTTGCATTCATAAATCCATTGTTGGATTCACTTCAGAAGCAGACCTATAAAGGCTTTCAAGCTTTTGTGGTTGCCGATCAAATCCCGCTTTCTGTAAGTTTTGATGCAGACCGGGTTAAAACACTTCACCCTTCAGTACCACTCAATTCTAAAATTGATTCTATCGCCTTTGCGATGAAGCATATTGAAGATCCACATTCGGTTGTCATCATTCTTGATGCGGATAACCTGCTGCATCCTGCATATCTGGAAGTGATGAATAATTATTTTCAAAAAGGATTCAAGGTTGTACAATCTGATTTCAAAGCAAAAAATACGGAAACACCTATTGCGCTTATGGATGCCGTTGGGGATTTGTACAATTTTTTTGTGGATCGTGAAATGCGGATGGAGCTTGGATTTTCTTCAGCTATCTGGGGAGCGGGTATAGCATTTGAAAGAGCTCTTTATGATGGGATTTCCTATCTCGATAACCTGGGTGGGTTTGATAAAAAATTACAGATTCACCTGGCTTCTGCTGTAGAGAAAATAGCTTTTGCCAGAGAGGCTATTTTGTACGATGAGAAAATCGTTGATGCCGCTGCATTGCAGCGTCAGAGAACCAGATGGATCAGTGCGCAGTTGAAATACATGCGTCAGAATTTAAAGTTTTTTCTGCGGGCTCTTGTTAAGCTTGATATTAACAGGATATACTTTGGATTTGCCAATATCAGGCCGCCACTGTTTATGACCATTGGCGCCGCAATCCTTTTTATGCTTGTGGATATTTTTTGGAGACCCTGGCTATCTTTATATTGGTTTGTTTGCCTGTTCATCTTTGTTTTTGGGTTCATGCTGATTGTCAGGTTAAAAACCAATGAGATGAGGTATAAAAATGCCTTACAGGGATTACCGCAGTTTCTCATTTCACAGCTGTTGGCCTCATTACAGCTGGGAAAAGCAAAAAAATCATTCATGAAAACAACGCACCATCATCCCGTTTATATTGATGAGGTGCTGAGCAAGAATAAGTAAATGAATTGTTTTTGTTTGAGTAAGAAAGCCCCTTTAATGCTGAATTATATCTCTAACTTAATGCTGATTTTAGCTCTACGAGCATTGTACGAATATTTTTCAAAACAGCAACAGCTTCAAACTTTTCAGTAACAGATTTGCCTTTTTTAAGAAAATCTTTTGCTCCTTTGATGGTGTATTTTTTCTCTTTGAGCAAAAAGTGAATTAGTTTGAGGTTTTTGATATCGGCAGGTCTGAATAGTCTGTCTCCCTTTCTGTTTTTCCTGGGTTTGATGATGTCAAATTCTTTTTCCCAATACCTTAAAAGTGAAATGTTTACACCAAACATACCAGCCACTTCACTGATCGGGTAATATTGTTTGGAAAAAAGCGTTTCATCAGCCGGGATTTCGGGTGTTACCGGTTTTATCTGTTCAGACAGGACTGACGCTTGTTTTGATTTTTTTGGTTTTGGGTTAGTTCGCTCAGCCTCTACCGGAAATGTGTTTCTTATTGCTGATACAGCTTGTAAGGGATGATCAGAATCATTTGCCTGAGCAGTAATTACAGGTTCGCTAATTGACGCAACAGCTGAAGTTTCAGGTTGAATAGTTGATTGTTTCTCAACTTCAGGGATGTTGCCTGTTGATTCTGTACTATCTAATTCAGAGAATAAATCAGGCTGGTTAAGAAAAGGAGTGGCTGGTTCCTCCAATGCAATTGCAGTTTCTGGGATTTCACTTGCAGATTTCTTTTCTTTGGCAGTTTTTGCACTCCGTGAAGCTGCAGGCTGAGGTTTTCCCTCGAGTTTAACAGGTTCTCCTCCAAATAGATCCAATTGGTGCAACATAGGGCAAATTTACAGCCAAATAAGACGGTTGAGGAGAACTTTTATGCACATTGGGGGTTAGTCAAACGATTGATTCCTGGATGCAGCGAGTTTGAGGATACGCTGGTATTGTTCCGGTGTAAGGTCGTTATAAAAGAAATAAATGGGATCCAATCGTTTTTTGCCCTTGAACACTTCGTAATGCAGGTGCGGACCGGTTGATTTTCCTGTTGATCCTACATAACCAATGACCTCTCCACGTTTTACATTTTGTCCTCTTTTGGCTTTTAGTCTGGACATGTGTCCGTATAATGTTCTATACGAATATCCATGGTTAACAACCACATGATTGCCATATCCGTTACCCAGGTTACCAGCAGTTTCAATCGTGCCATCGGCTGTGGCATAAATCGGTGTGCCCTGCGGAGCGGTAAAATCAAGTCCAGGATGGAATTTGACCATTTTATAAACCGGATCAATACGATATCCAAAACCTGACGATAGTCTGTTCAGGTCTCTGTTACTGAGTGGCTGGATGGCAGGAGTACTGGCTAGGAGTTTCTCTTTGTTTTTAATCATTCCCTCAATCTCTTTGTATGACTTTTCCTGTATATCCAGTCTGTTGTAGAGTGCGTTGAGAGATGAAAAGATACCTGCAGCCATTTCGTTGTTGTCCATTCTGGCCACATTTTCCAAATGCTCCCGCTCCTCCAGATTCTTAGCCCGGGCACTGTCCGGTATAGGTGTTGCCTCGAAAACAGTCCGGTAAATTTCATTGTCCCTGTTTTCCAGCTCTTTCATCCGCTCATCGATATCCTGAAAACGGGAAGCGTAAATTCGGTTTAGTTCTTCAGCTTTCTCTATTTGAACCCTCAGAAGTTTTTCTTTGGGGGAGTCAAGAAATTTAAATGCAAAGGTCACAATAAGCAATCCTGTTACCACCGCAGCTGAAATAAAAGTAAGTATCCGGAACAGGGTCACACGGAGAGGCACTACCTGTTTTTCGTAGCGGAGTGTATTGATGTTATAGTAATATCTGATTTTCTTCACCTGCTTACTTCCTTAAAAAATGTACTTTTGCAACGCTAAAAGTTCGGCAAATATATACTATTGCCGTCTTTTTTGACTACTTAAAAAAGGGTTAAAATGACATCAGCTGAAATACGTAGCAGATTTTTGAAATTTTTTGAAGAAAAAGGGCACAGGATTGTCCCCTCAGCCCCTATCGTGTTAAAGGATGACCCAACGCTGCTTTTTACCAATGCCGGTATGAATCAGTTCAAAGATTACTTTTTGGGCAACAAGCCTGCTCCCAATAACCGGGTAGCTGATACCCAGAAATGCCTCCGGGTAAGTGGCAAACACAATGATCTGGAAGAGGTAGGTGTGGATACCTATCACCATACCATGTTTGAGATGCTGGGGAACTGGAGTTTTGGCGATTATTTTAAAAAGGAAGCCATAACCTGGAGCTGGGAATTGCTGACTGTTGTATATGGCATTGATAAAGACAGGTTATATGCTACGGTTTTTGAGGGGGATCCCAAAGAGAATATACCGGCCTCAACCATTGCCCTCTCTATCTGGAAGGATTTATTACCTGGAGACCATATCGTCATGGGTAATAAAAAAGACAATTTCTGGGAGATGGGAGAAACTGGTCCCTGTGGCCCCTGTAGCGAAATCCATGTAGACTGTAGACCTGATGAAGAGCGGAAATTGGTTCCAGGCCATCTTCTAGTAAATAAGGATCATCCCCAGGTGATTGAAATCTGGAACAATGTATTCATTCAGTATAATAGGTTGAAGGATGGCAGTCTGCAGCCGCTTGAGTCTACGCATGTGGATACTGGGATGGGATTGGAACGACTGGTTAGGGTGCTCCAGAAAAAGACATCCAACTACGATACAGACATTTTTACTGGGTCGATAAGCAGGGCCGAAGAAATTTCCGGGAAGAAATATACAGCCGGTGACTCAAGGCAGGATGTTGCCTTCAGGGTTCTGGCAGACCATATCAGGGCTATTGCTTTTACCATTGCAGATGGTCAGCTTCCTTCCAATACAGGTGCGGGGTATGTTATCAGGAGGATTCTGAGAAGGGCCGTGCGCTATTATTACTCCTACCTTGATGTGAAGGTGCCCATGTTGCATGAGCTTATACCCGGATTATCGGTACAGTTCAGTGATGTTTTCCCAGAGCTTCAGGCACAATCAGCTTTTGTTGCCAAAGTGGTCAGGGAAGAGGAAGAAACTTTCCTGCGTACCCTCGGTAAGGGGTTAAAGAAAATGGATGACCTGATGGCTGGTGCAAAAGCCTCTGGAGTTATACCCGGCAAAGCAGCATTTGAACTGTACGATACCTATGGATTCCCCATAGATCTTACCCGGTTAATTGCACAGGAGAATAAACTGAGTGTTGATGAGCAGGGTTTTGAGGAGGAAATGCAGCAACAGAAGAATCGCAGCAGAGCTGCAACTGCATCAGATGTGGCAGATTGGGTTGAAGTTTCAGGGGGTGCTGGAGTAGCTACCTCATTTGTGGGTTATGAAACGCTTGAGACCAACACCCGTATGCTTCGGTACAGGAGTGTATCAACCAAAAACGGAACCAGCTTTCAGGTAGTTTTGGAGAACACACCTTTTTATGCTGAGAGTGGCGGGCAGGTTGGAGATACCGGCGTTATCAGGATGGGAGATCAGGTCCTGGAAGTTTTGAATACCAAAAAAGAAAATGACCTTATTGTACATACCATTGCGCAGATGCCTGCTGTTGTTGAGCCTATAGTAACCGCTTCAGTTAACCAGGAGAGGCGGTCAGCAATCAGCTTACACCACACACTTACGCACCTAATCCATGCAGCTTTGCGCCAAGTCTTGGGGACTCACGTGGCACAAAAAGGATCTCAGGTAACAGATCAGGGGATGCGTTTTGACTTTTCACATTTTGCTAAGATGACAGTGGAAGAAATGGATGCTGTCACTGCCATAGTCAATGCACGCATCAGACAGAATATTCCTGTAGTTATCAGGGTAATGGAAAAGGAAGCAGCCATAAACTCCGGAGCTACAGCTTTGTTTGGTGAAAAATATGGCGACCAGGTTAGGGTCGTTACCATTGATCCAGACTATTCTGTCGAACTTTGTGGCGGTACCCATGCTGGCAGAACAGGTGATCTAGGTTTTTGCATGATTACGGCTGAATCTGGTGTTGCGGCTGGTGTTAGAAGGCTGGAAGCTGTTTGCGGAATGGCTGCTGAACTGCAGCATCAGGGTGAACAGATCCTGATCAGACAGGTTGCGGAGCAGCTAAAAAATCCCAGAGATATCAATAAAGCAGTTGCAACTCAGGTTGAGGAACTTGCTCTTGCAAAAAAACAAATTGACCAGCTTGAAAACCAGCTTTCCGGCTTTGTAAAATCGGATTTACTGAAGCAGGCTGAGCAGATTGACGGCAATGTTTTTGTTGGTGCAGTTATTGAAACTGGTTCTGTAGATATGTTGAAAAAAATAGCACAGGAACTGCGTACGGCAGGAGATAATTTACTAATTGTGCTCGCTGCAAAAATTGGCGGGAAGGTTGCTATGGCAATTGGTGTTTCGGATAAACTTATCGCAGACAAATCTATTGATGCAACTAACCTGATTAAAACTAAGGTTTCTACCTTAATCAAGGGAGGTGGCGGCGGACAAAAAGGTTTGGCAACAGCGGGAGGTCAGGATCTGAATGGCATAGAACCGGCTATTCAGGCTGTTCGTTCAGTTTTAAGCTGATGCCGTTCATCCATTTTAACAATTTTAGCATTTGTAAATTTTTGTGGTTTTTTTAGCTTGCGCTTGTCAAAAATTTAAAAGTTATGCTTAAAAAAGTTGTTATTATTGGCACAGCATGCTTAATTCTTTTGCAAGTACAGCATGCAGAAGCACAATCCAGGAAAGAAAAGAAAGAGATCATCATCAAGGGAAACGACAAGGGAGAAAAGATGGTCATAAGGTTTAGAAGTGGATCCTGATTCTCCCGCTGAAAAATCCGGACTCATAAAGGATGATATCATTAATAAAATTGGCGATCGGGAAGTAAGTACAGTTGACGATGTTAGAGAGGCCCTTGCCGGGGATAAATCAGAATTGAGGGTGGATGTTTCAAGAGCGGGCAAGAAAGTTGAAATCATTGTAAAGATATCAAAGCCGCTTAACCGAGGGAGGTTTTAAAAATCCAATAATTCAGTCGGCCGGAACAACAGTTCCGGTCTTTTTTTACCCGTAACTGCAGAATGGTTAATTTGCAGTAAATTTTAGTTCATGTCAGATCAGCATGAGGGTCATTACGAGGCGGTAATTGGTTTAGAAGTTCATGTTCAGTTGAATACCCTTACTAAATTATTTGCAGGCGATTCTGCTGCTTTTGGAAGTGCCCCAAACACCCACGTGAGTGCTATTACGCTGGGGCACCCCGGAACCCTGCCCAGGATGAATAAGGAAGCAATCGTACATGCTATCAAAATGGGACTGGTTTGTCAGTCTGAAATTGCACGGTACAATTACTTTGCCAGGAAGAATTATTTTTATCCCGACCTACCGAAGGGATATCAGATTTCACAGCATACTACACCCATATGTGCAGGCGGGATAGTCAGGATTTCCACCTCTTCAGGTGTACGGGATATAAAACTTACCCGGATTCATCTTGAGGAAGATGCAGGCAAGAGCATGCATGATCAGAGTCCGGAACTTACTTACCTGGATTACAACAGAGCCGGCGTTCCACTTATTGAAATAGTTTCTGAGCCTGATATGCATACGGCAGAAGAGGCAGCAGCTTACCTGACCAAAATCCGCCAACTTGTTCGCTGGATTGGTATATGTGATGGCAATATGGAGGAGGGTAGTTTGCGGTGTGATGCCAACATATCAGTAAGACCAGTCGGTGAAAAAAAATTGGGAACACGCGTGGAGGTCAAGAACCTGAACTCAATCAAACATCTCCGCCATGCAGTAGAACTCGAGATTGCCAGACTTTCAGCGCTTTCAGACAAGGGAGAGCGCATCGTTCAGGAGACAAGAAGTTATGATGCTGAAAGAGAAGTGACATTTTCAATCAGAACCAAAGAAGACGCCGAAGATTACCGTTATTTTCCTGAACCAGATTTGGCACCTTTTCAATTTTCGGAGGAATTTATTCAGCAAATTAAGAACCAACTGCCGGAACTGCCTGATGCAAAGCAGTCCAGGTATACAGAGGCATATAGCCTCAGTGAATATGATGCCATCCAGCTCACAGAAGATTATGAGTTAAATGAACTTTTTGAGGGATTAGCTGCCGGAACAGCACACCGGAAATCACTTGTTAACTTTTTAATTGGTCCAATTCGCTCCTATCTGAATAGCCAGAACAAGCCATGGTCTTCATTAAAAATCAGTAAATCTCAATGGTATGGTTTGCTGGATTTGGTTGCCGGTGGACAAATATCATTTTCGGTTGCAGCACAAAAATTATTACCGGAATTACTCAGCAATACAGAGATTGATCCTGTTCAACTGGCAACATCATTGAATTTACTTCAGGATGCAGGTGAAACCGAAATTGAACAATGGGTGAACGAAGTTATCATGGCTATGCCAGATAAGGTTGAAGCATACAGGAAGGGGAAGAAAGGACTTATCGGATTATTTGTAGGAGAAGTGAAAAGGATTTCCAAAGGCAAGGCCGATCCCAAACGCAGTACAGAACTGCTCAACAAAGTATTAAACGAAAAACAATAATATGAAGAAAATCCCGCTGGTCTCACTTGTTTTATTGCTTGTGGCCTTGTTATCATGCTCTGATAAACAAAAGAATGTCAGTATAAAGCTTAATATCAAAAATCTGCCAAAGGCACAGGCTGTTTACCTTGATGTGATAGATCTCGAGGCAAAACCATTGACCCTTGATACGGTAACTGCTGCACAGGGTGATGTGAGTCTTGAGCTGAATGGTGGAGCACAGGATGCTGAATCACTATACAGGATTCGCTTTGAAAAAGATGAGATGTATTTCCTGGTTATTCCCGACAGGCAAAAGATAGAAATGGATGTTGACTGGACCAAAGCAGACCAGTATTCCACCAATTCAGCTGGAAGTATTTCTTTTAAAAACCTGCTTGCAGGATTTAACGCTCGCCTGGAAGGAATTGATTCCCTCAAGAACCTGATTATCGCGAAAGGTGAAGTGATGGATAGTGCAAGGGTTTCAATGGAAAATCAGTTCAGGGAATATGCAACGGCAGCAGGATCTTTTTTGCTTGCTTATGCCGATTCAACAGCATCTCCTGCTGTTGCGATGTATGCGCTGGGCATGTCACAAAATCTGGTTTCTCCAGAACAGGTAAAACCTGTGATGGAAGGATTGGCTAAAAGATTTGAAAAGTACCCGCGCATTACTAAACTGGCAACAGACTTTAATGTAGCACTTACCCGTCCCAGTCAGGGTGATATGGTGGGAAAGGAAGCTCCTGATTTTGAACTGCCTGATGTAAATGGGAAGATGATGTCTCTTAAGTCATTAAGAGGCAAGTTTGTACTGGTTGATTTCTGGGCAAGTTGGTGTAAGCCCTGCAGAAATGAGAATCCTAATGTAGTCAGTGCATATCAGCAGTTTAAAGACAAAAATTTCACGATTTTGGGTGTGTCATTGGATAAGGAAAAGGAAGGCTGGGTAAAAGCAATCGCAGATGATCAGCTTACCTGGAGCCATGTAAGTGACTTGAAATTCTGGGACAGTAAAGTGGTTCCTCTTTATGGTATTGAAGGGATTCCTTTTAACGTGTTACTTGACCCCGAAGGAAAAGTTATTGCCAAAGATCTTAGGGGATCTGAACTTCATGCCAAGCTCAATGAAGTTTTGAAATAACTACAGACTATTTAAAAAAAGGAAGGGCCGGATCAGCAGATCCGGCCCTTATCATTTGTATAAACTGCAATTAAAGTTGAGAAATTCTCAGACCAATTGTTTTGTAGTTTTCACTGACCTTGATGTTATTTGTTCCTCCACTGATGGTAAGGTTCAAATCAACAGGTGTTGATGAAGCAGTACCAGGATTGAGGATTTCAATCTCGATTTCACCAAAGCTGGATTTGGCCGGAATTTTAACAGGGGATGTTTTTACCCTAAAGTGTTTTTCAGCCTGGGCTGTTGTTCCAGTTCCCAGGATAACAAAAACATCTGTATCGGTGGAAAGCTGTTGACCTACCAGATTTATTCTGAATTTTTTTACACCTGTATTTATTCTGCTGAGGATTGGGTCTGAGGTATTAGCTGTTCTGCCATACCCGGCAACCCTTGTAAGTATGGGATAGGTGAGGCCTGCACCATTTGCGTTCCATGCAGCAGCATCAAATTCAACTACAGCATCAGTGAATACCGGCAGCTCATTTTTTACGCAACCATCTAATAATGCAATGGTCAATAAGCCTAAAATGATTGAATATATTCTTTTCATGTTTCGTTGATTTTAGTATCCTGAATTTTGTAAAAGGTTCTTATTACCATCTACCTCTCTGGTAGGTATGGGAGCCAGGATTCTGACATCAGTAAAAGCTACAGGATTGTAATGAGGTGCCTTAACGATATCCCTGCCAAGACGCTTGAGATCAAAGAAGCGGTGTCCTTCAAATGCAAGCTCAAGTCTTCTTTGCTTTAGCACTTCTTCATAAAGAGACGAACCTGTTAATATAAAAGCAGAAAGACCACGATTTGTAGCAAGTGTGTTAAGGTCAGCCAGGGCTGCCGTTTCATTGAACACAGGAGAACCTTCAGTAGACATTGCCTCAGCCCTGTTGAGGTAGACCTCAGCTATGCGGATCACAGGAAGGTTATCCAGGTTGATGAAGCCATTTTTACCTAAGTATTTGGTACACTCAACATAAGCCTTACCACGTCCAGTTGTTCCGGGCTCATAGAGTTGGTTTCTAACATCACTTGTACGTGATGCAACTGTTGCATTGACGGTGGTAAAGTTTGCAGTTGTGTTTCCCCCTGTCAATGAGATACCCAATTCGTTCAACAGAGAGATGGAAGGAACCAAGTCTCCGAATCCACCTGTAACTACTGTATTGCCTGGAGCAGTAAGTGTGGAAAATGAAGTTTGAAGAGATTCATTCACACCATTATTTTCTGCATTGGTAGCGAGCGTAAACTGGAAAAGTGTTTCATTGTGGGTTGCTCCTCTCCATTGTGCTACATATGTTGATGAGTTTGAAAGCTTTGATCCAGCTGCTGCTATACATGCATCAGCCCATTTTTTTGCATTGGCATAGTCTTTCATGTACAGGTATACCCTGGAAAGTAAGCCCTGGGCTGCAGCTTTGTTGGCGAAAGTAGGACCAGCAGTGGTTAATGTACTTTCGGCAGCCAGTAAATCTGCAATAATTTGCTTGTAGACATCATCTATACTTGCTCTGGTCGGTTTCAATGCAAGGGCGCCTTCAGATGTATTAATTCCCTTAGTGATGATTGGTATTCCACCTTTATCCTGAGCTGCAACAACTGCACCGGGCATATAAGCATAGACTTTCACCATATTAAACATGTACAAAGCGCGCAAAAAGTACATCTGGGCCAGCCAGGATGTTTTGTCAGCTGCCGTAATACCTGGAGCATTCACACCCGGTACAGTTTCGATAATCAGGTTAGCCTGATTGATACCATTAAAGCTGGCAGACCATAATGCGTCACCAAAATGAGCCCTGTAAACATTGTTGGCTTCAGGTAACAACCTACCTGATTTGTTTGTTGCAAACCCATTATCTGCTAATGCCTCCGGAAGTGCAATAAGGTCTCTGCCATAGAGCCTTACGCTTTTGAAACGAGAGTAAACAGAAACTACTGCCGCACTGATACCATCTTTGCTGGTAAGGGCAGTAACAGCGTCTATTGACTGCCTGGGCTCAATAACCAGCGCATCGCGACAGGCGCTAAAGCTGGTAGCAACCAGAGTCAATAAACTAAATCTTAATATTATATTTTTCATCATCGTAGATTTTTAGGTTTAGAATCCAAGCTGAATACCTGCGGTTATGTTCCTGCTTTGAGGTACGATACCGGTTGCGGTGCCAACAAATTCAATGTCATAGCTGAACCAGTCAGATGAAGTCCACAAGTTAGTACCCTGCAAGTAAAACCGTGCATTGCTCAGCTTAAGTCTTCTGATTACGTCTCCTTCCAGGTCGTATGATAGGGTTACGTTTTTCAAACGGATATAGTCTGATTTGAACCACATCCTACTTCCTGATTGTGCTGCTGATCCTTTGGGCTCAGCCCCGGCCGAACGCATACGTGGGTACCATGTAATCTGTCCTGGAGTAGTCCATCTGTTATCATACACATCAACAAAACTGTTTAGGCGAGCGATATTCTCAAGCATGAAGTTTACTTGTCCATCATTGGCCATTCTTCCATACTCATATTGAAAGAAAACATCCAATGTAAATCCTTTGTAAGTAAAGTTGTTTGTCCAACCACCCCAAAAATTAGGTTGAACATCACCGATGTACACACGGTCTTTGTTTTGAGGCTGGTAGGTGATGTTTTTGAGTGAATCATACCACATTGGTCTTCCTGTTGCAGCATTGACACCAGCATATTGTTGTGTAAATACTGATCCAAGCTCTCTACCTACTCGTGTTCCCGGATCACCTGGTAGTTCCTGCAGGTTGTCGTATAATTTCGCAACCTTGTTTTTGTTGTAGGTGAATACGAATGTCGATGTCCAATTGAATCCACCCTGTCTTGCAGACCTTACAGGTTGAATGCCCAGCGTGAGTTCAATACCTCTGTTGGAGATAGAGCCTACATTTCTGGTGATACTTCCGAAACCTGAGGTAAACTGAACAGGCTGAGAAAGCAGCAGATCTGTTGTTAACCTGTCATATGCCTCTATTGATCCAAAAATCTTGTTACTCAAAAAAGAAAAGTCGAGGCCTAAGTTAGCAGTCTTGTTTTTTTCCCAGCGCAATTCCGGGTTTGCAAGCTGACTGAATGTAATACCAGGAGACCCATTGTAAGGGGAGGCTGCGCCATACAAACCCAATCCATCAAAGTTTCCAATCTGATCATTACCAGTAATTCCATAAGATGCCCTGAATCTGAGTGAAGAAATCCAGTCTGCATTCTGCAGGAAGTTTTCCTCATCGATATTCCATGCTGCTCTTATTGACGGGAATAAACCATACCTGTAATTCTCTCCAAAGCGGGAAGAACCATCGTAACGCATAATGCCACTCAGGATGTACTTTCCGTTGAAGTTATAGTTAAGGTTAGTAAAAACAGATTGCCTTCTATATCCAGTGAAAAATTCAGTAGTGGAAAGAGGGGTTGCAGCGGTATTGAGCGTAGTAAACTGGTAAGTTGGGAAACCTTCAGCAGTGGCTCCGATGCCCTCCTGATTTTCTCTTCTATACTCATAGCCTACTAAACCATCAATTTTATGTTTTTCTGCAATATTGAAATTGAAATTGAGGGTTTGTGTTGAAATGATATTGGTGTTCCACTCACTTTCAACCTGTCCAAATCCTTTTCTGTTAAATCCATCGGGTGTCCTTGGGTCAGTAAAACGTTTACCTTGTACAAGGCGGTAATCGACACCAAAAAACGGACGGTAAGTCAGCCAGGGATTAATTTTGTAATCTGCGCTGATATTTCCAACAAGTTGGTTGGTTCTGTTGAAGCCTTTGTTGAACTCATTTACTGCAATGACATTCTGATTCAGAATACCTGCAATGTTCTGAGGTGGCACACCGAAGTAGGTGCCATCTGGATTGTAAATGGGATTAAAGGGAAAGATTGTAGCTGAAGCGAATGCGGGGCTGCCAAGGAAGCTGCCACTTGTGGCAAATGGTACATTCTGATTGAACGTACTTGCATTAATTGAGGTATTTATAGTCAGTTTGTCTGTGGCTTTATTGGAGAGGTCAAGCTTGATTGTTCCCCTCTCAAAATTTGCAGCTGTAACAATTGCTTCCTGCAAGTTATACGAAGATGAAATCCTGAAGGTAGTTTTATCGTTTCCTCCTGCTGCACTGAATTCGTAATTCTGAATAGCTCCTGATCGGAAGGCAGCATCCTGCCAGTCATAGGTAGGCAATGCAGCAATGGCATCATCAGCTGCTTTATCAGTAGTGATATTTGTTATGGGAATGCGGTATTCATTTAAAACAGTTCTTTTAATGAGCAAGTCATTTGCTGCAAGATTGTTAGTATTCCCAATTGCTTCTGCCCGAAGCTGAAAGAGCTGTTGAGAATTCAGTACATTAAGCTTGTTAAGGGCTGTAGCCTGACCAACGTAACTATTGAACTGGAATTTGGTTTTTCCGGCACGACCTTTTTTCGTCGTCACAATCACCACACCATTTGATGCCTGCGCACCATAGATTGCTGCTGAGGCTGCATCTTTTAAGATATCAATGGATTCAATATCATTGGGATTCAAGAAAGCGAGTGGGTTTGACTCTGTATAATTGGCATCACTCCTGGTATTTAACTGAACGCCATCAATTACATAAAGGGGTTGAGTACCGGTAAGGAATGAACCCGTTCCCCTGATTCGTACGTTGATTCCACCACCAGGGATACCACTGTTGGATTGCACCAATACACCGGCAGCACGGCCCTGCAAGGCTTTATCAAGTGAGGGGTTGGGCAGGTTTTCAATTTCTTTACCTCTTACAGTAGAAATTGCACCAGCTTCATCTTTCTTTCTACGGGTCTGGTAACCGGTGATAATTACCTCGTCCATCTTTCTGTCGTCCTGTTGGAGGGTAGCATTAATGGTGCCTGAAGACGGAATACTGATTTCCAATGGTGCCAATCCGATAGCGGAAATTACCAGTGATTTAGCTCCCGAAGGAATTGTGAAGCTGAAATTTCCATTGGCATTGGTAGTAGTTCCGGTTCGTGTGCCCTTGACAATCACGGAAGCATTGGCTACCGGTGTTCCAGTGGCATCAGAGACCTTTCCGGAAACAGTCCGGGTCTGTGCAGTCAGCTGTCCAGCCATGAACAGCATGCCGCACAACAAAAGCAAGATCTTTCTCATGTCTTTTTGTTTGGTTTAAGATTTTGTTAACATTATGCGAATGTAAAACATGACAACCAAAACAAGGTTTTTGTTGAAAAAGCTTAAAAATATCGGCTTTTAGCAATTTATTTTGATAAAACGTGAAAAAGTAGTCCTCTATTCAATAGGGAGATAGATTTATTTGATAAAATCAAATAAATTATTTATATTATTTATAATGTACTAAAATGCCTGAACACATTTTTTTTATATTTTCTTTTTCCCCATCCACAAAAGCAATACGGGTAGCAAAATCAGGTTAGTCAGGGTGGCTACGAGCAAAGTAAAGGAAGTTAACCAGCCGAGGGCCTGAGTGCTGCCAAAACCACTGAATACAAATATGACGAAGCCTGCGATAAGTACAAGTGAGGTGTAGATGATGCTGATTCCGGTATCACGGATAGTCTGTACTACAGTATCGTGAATCCTTCCTTCCTGATGGGGTAATTCCTGTTTGTAGTTGACCAGAAACCTGATAGTGATGTCAATGGCTATCCCCAGTGCTACACTGAAAACCAGTACAGTCGAGGGTTTGATGGCAATACCCATCCATCCCATCAGTCCTGCTGTCATTACCAGGGGAATAAGGTTTGGTATCAGCGAGCAAATCAGGATCCTGAAGGAGCTGAAGAGGTAAAGCATACAAAGGGAAATGAACAGAAATGCCCAGAGGATACTTTCTTTCAACCCTTTGATGATGAATCTGCTGCCTTCCAGAAAGGTTATGCTTGATCCGGTCATCGTAACAGTATACCGGCTTGTATCAAAATAGCTGGCTGCTTCTGATTCGAGGGTATCAAGCAAACCGGGCATACGTAAACTGCCTATGTCTGCCATACTTAGGCTGATCCTGGTTACCTGGCGGCTGCTGTCAATAAAAGAAGACATCAGTTTCTGGAGTGAGCCCTGGTCTGTTTGTTTTGCTTTTGATGGTTTGAGGTAATCTGCAATAAAAGCACCATCAAATGCATTGGGCACCGCGTAATTGTTGCTATCACCGTCATAAAACCCCTGTCTCGCAAACTTTAACCCCTCTGCCAGGGATAATGGTCTGGTCAACTCCGGATGAAGTGCAACCTGTTCTCCGAATGCTGCTATTTTTTCATAAACAGGTAGTGCACGGGAGCCTGCAATTCCATTTTTTTTGCGGGTATCCACAAGAATCTCAAGGGGCAGCACCCCTTTGAAGTTGGCTTCAAAATATTTGAGGTCAGCAAATATTTTGTCTCCTTTGGGTAAATCATCCACAATAAAGGCCTGTGTTTTCAACTTCAATATGCCTATCATGCTAATGCCCAGTGCAACTGCAGTGCACAGGTAAACAAGCCGTTTATGTGCAAAGACCCAGCCTTCGATGCGTGTCAGAAGTCCGATTAGCCATTTATTTTCGAGGTATCTGGTGTGTTTTTCCCTCGGAGCTGCCATATAGTACAAGGCTATGGGAATCAGGATAAATGAAACAAAAAACAATGCCATGATATTGATACCGGCCACAATGCCAAACTCCTTCAGGATAATACTTTTTGTTAGGGCGAAAACTGCAAAACCCAATGCTGCGCTGATATTGCAGAATAAAGTGACAATGCCCATTTTGCCTGTCATCTCAACTATTGCCTGCTTTTTATCACCCAGTTTCAGGAATGAAGTGTGGTATTTATTCAAAAAATAAATGCAGTTGGGAATGCCAATGACTACAATGAGTGGTGGTATGAGTGCTGTTAACAAAGTGATTTTGTATCCCAACATCTGTATGGTAGCAAGACTGTAGACAACGCCAATAATTACAACAGTAAGAGATAGCAGTGTATTGCTGAATGACCGGAAGAAAATATAGAGAATAAGTGCAGAGAGCAATATTGATCCGAGCAGGAAGAACTGCATTTCTTTTGCAATGCGAACTGCTACATTTGTTCTGATTAAAGGTAATCCACTCAGGTGAATGTCATAGCCAGTAGAAGCCCTGAATGCCTCGGAGGCTTCTTCTATGGCTCCAATGGTTTTTTCCCTGGCTTTTGTTCCAAGAATGGTACTGTTGATTCTTACTCCAATAAGGAAAGCATTGGTTTCTTTGTTATACAATAAGCCACGGTAAAAGGGTAGAGAAAGGAAAATATTTCTCTGGCTGTCGAGGATTGCCTGGTTGGCGCTATGCTCATCAAATATTTTGACAGCATCCAGCTTGCCGCTGCTGTCATTTTTTTTAAGGGTTACAGCTCCTGGAATACTCAGAATATCCTCTACGCCATTGATTTCCTTGAGTTGTTTTTGGAATGCCTGTAGCTTTGAAAACTTTTCTGTGGTAAAAAAAGAATCTGTTGTAAATCCTATTGTCAGGAGGTTCCCATCCTCGCCAAAAGTTTTCTTGAAATCCAGGTATGCCAGGTATTTGGGGTGGTCTGTTGGAATGGCTCTGGAAAAGTCATAACTCATCTGTACTTTGCTGGCATGATAGCCCAGGAATGCTGTCAGCAGCACCATAATGGTTATAAATACTTTGCGGTATTTCAAGACGGCTTTACCGAGTGCCTGCCACATAATTACTTTTTTTTACAAAGGAAAGGATTTTAAGTTGCCCAAGCGTATCTTTTTCAGATATATAGTGAGCTTTGAATGTGCTAATTTTATCCCATGAAGCATTGCTTGGGTTTGGGATTCTTCCTGTTATCTTTCATTTTCCTGTCGGGGCAGGGATTACCAGCTCTTGGAAACTGGCGGGATCACCTGCCGCTCCGAAAGGTTTTGGCTGTTGTTAACAACGGCGGAAGGGTGGATGTGGGAACGGCATTCGGATTATTTGGCTATGATCCTGCAACCAGGGAATTTTCCCGCATGTCTAAGAGTAGCGGACTTGCTGAAGTGAAAATCAGAACAATGTCAGGCTCTCCGCTTAGTAACCAGCAACTGGTGGTGTACGAAAACAGTAACATCGATCTGGTTGATGGTGACCAGATAGTCAATATCCCGGATATACTGATTAGCAGAACCAGTGCTCCAAAAGGTATCAATCATGTGCTTTGGGATGGGAAGACAGCATACCTCTCTGCTGACCTGGGTATTGTGGTACTGGATACAGAAAAGCGGCTGATTAAAGCAACATACAGGCCTTCGGCTGATGGCAGGGACGTACAGGTTTATCAGGTTGCCATATATGAAAATGAAATGTATGCTGCCACGTCACAGGGATTGGTAAAATGCCCGCTGAATGATAATCAGATGGCTGATTTTCGGAATTGGGTGCCTGTGACCATCATGGGGGCAGTTCATCCTCCCCATGCTGTTGTGAGCTGGGATAAAAATTTGATGGCGTTGCGCGGGGATAGTCTGTTTGCCATGAAAAATGACAGCTGGTCATTGGTCTATATTCCCGCCAAGCCTGTTACGTTCATCCAGGCTTCGGGGAAGGATTTGTTTGTAGGTACCTCACAGCTTAACAGGGGCAGCCTCCTTCATTTTTCTGCGCTGCAGCTACCGCCTAAAAAAATCGAATCTGATTTATTTGTATTTCCTACAGCATGCGCAGTATCTGGTAATGTATACTGGGTTGGAGACAGCAGCAATGGCCTCATTCAGGTTACCGGTAGTGTTGGTCAGCAGATTATTCCTGATGCCCCGGCAGGTATTCCAAGGGGTATGGTATCTTTCAGTGCAGGTAAAATAATCGCCCCCTCAGGTTTTGTATCTGCAGCGGGTGTGCCTGAAAAAAATTATTCGGGTATTGATGTTTTTGAAAATGATTCCTGGAAGAACCTGAACAGCAAGACCATCCGGGGAATGGATAGCTTACCAGATATCATGCATGTCATCTCAGATAAGGTAAACAGTAATATTTTAGCTGGTTCTTATGGTGGAGGGCTGGCGCAGATTTCAGCTGATGGTAAAATTGCCTTACTCAAGTATGGTTCTCCGATTGAGCCTTCACTGAATAGTCCTGCTGAATTCAGGGTAGCAGGTTTGGCATTTGACCTGGATAACCAGCTCTGGGTTTCCAATCCGGGTACTTCCCAACCTTTGTTGCTGCGGAAACAGGATGGAAGCTGGAAGAAGTTCAGTATCCCACTCGCTCAAAGACCTGATCCAGGCGCAATAACGATTGATATAGATAACAGAAAGTGGATTGTTGTACAGGGCGGTGGCGGACTGATCTGCTTTGATGATGGAGGAACGCCTGACCAGTCGGCTGATGACCGGTGGAGGCTTTTCAGACAGGGAAGGGGTAACGGCAACCTGCCTTCTTCAAGTGTACTTTCCGTGGCAGCAGATAAAAACGGATTCATCTGGGTTGGTACAGACAGGGGAGTGGCTATCATCCAATGCGGGGAGGATATTTTTAGTACTGGTTTATGTGAAGCCACCTTGCCAATCGTAAAACAGGATAATTTCGCAGGCTTATTGCTGGCAGAAGAATACGTAAGTGATATTCAGGTAGATCAGGCAGACAGGAAATGGATAGCCACTAAAAACGGGGTATGGCTTTTGAGTGCAGACGGACAAAAAACAATACATCGGTTTACCAGCTCTAACAGTAAATTGCTGGATAACGAAGTTTTTTCGATTGCCATTCATGATCAGACAGGCGAAGTATTCTTTCTGACCCGAAGTGGGATCTCTTCATTTCGAAGTACCGCAACTGCTCCGGCTTTAGAAAAAAGAAAACCCTTCATTTTTCCCAATCCTGTGGTACCCGGATATACAGGAACAATAGCATTCAGGGATCTGCCAGACAGGGCCTGGGTAAAAATTACAGAACTGAATGGCAAACTTGTTCATGAAACACGTTCGCTGGGCGGACAGGCAGTATGGAATGGAAAGAACCTACAGGGGCAAAGGGTAAACAGCGGGGTATATCTGGTATATGTAGCGGATGAACTCAATCAAATGCAACTTGCCGGTAAAATTGTCTTCATCAAATAAAATCAAAACCGTTGTTACATCAAACGAAAGGGCTCGTAATGCGCACTGTAAAGTATGGTGAAACTTCATTGATTGCCACCGTTTTTACAGAGTTATTCGGCGTCCAGTCTTACATGGTAAACGGCGTCAGGTCTGTGAAAAAATCTGCGTCAATAACCATAGGCCATCTTCAGCCGGGTAACCTGTTGGACATGGTGGTTTATCACCACGAAAGAGCAACGTTGCAACGGATTAAAGATTGCAGACTTGTATTCCACGGACTTAATCTGGATGAAAATATGTCGCGTAATGCCGTGTTGCTTTTCATCGTTGAATTGCTGCAGAAGTGTTTGAAACAACCGGACCCTCATCCTGAACTTTTTTATTTCCTTGAAGATGTCATGGCCGGATTAAATGATGCAACACCCATACAAACGGCCAATATCCCTTTGTTTTTTATGCTTCACCTTTCCCATTTTTTCGGATTCAGGTTGATGGATAATTTCAATAACACAAGCGCTTTACTTGATTTGCATGAAGGTCAGTTTGTTGACAATGTACCTATTCACAATTTGTATCTTGAAAAACCAGGCAGTAAGCTGGTAGCTGGAATGCTCAGGGTGATGCAGATTGCGGAACTTGAGCAGTTTCACCTGAACAGACAAATACGCAATGAACTCATCGACAGGCTTTCAGATTTTTATGCGTTACATGTGCAGCCATTTGGTAGCTTGAAATCATTGCCGGTGCTGAGAACACTTTGGGCCGATTGATCATAAAATCCGCCTTGGTTCAAGCTCCTCATCGAGTAATACGACGCCCGGGACTTTTCCTTTTTCAAAACTTCCCAGTTCGTCACTCCTGCCCAGTGCTGATGCACCATTCAGGGTGGCCCATTGCAGTATGGTTTCGAGTGGGACCGTTGGAAAATGCTGACGTATTGATTTGATTTCTGCAGCAATGCTGAGCTGGTGATTACTGCTGTAGCTGTCGGTTCCCAAAACAATATGGGCACCTGCATCCATGAGTTTTTTTACAGGGGGCAGGCTGTTTTCTATGTATAAATTGGCATTGACACAGAGACAGAAATGCAATCCACTTAGATTTTGTCTGGCATAATCTATGGCAAAATGTATGTCTTCCTCCGGAATGAATGTATTGTGAACCAGGAGTAACCGTTGTTGCAGGTTGAAGAACGGAAGCCAGGAGCGCAATGCAGAGCGTCCTGTTACCGGCAAAGGGGAAGACTCAAATCCAAACAACCTGATAAATTGCAGAAAATCTCCCGACCCTGTTCTGTACAATTCATCTTCAGCAGGGGTTTCCTGGTTATGGACTGAAATCACCCTGCCTGCAGTGGCATCGTTAATTTTTCGGAAGGTATCAGGGCTTATTGTATATGGGGCATGAGGCACCAGGGCTGATTTAAAATGCCCGGGACTCAATTCAGGGGCAGCTGAATCGAAAGCCTGTAAAACCTTTCCATATTGCTCCAGGTACTCGCCTGATTTCAAATCATCAATACCCAGAATTTCAACAAAATTATTCCAGCGAATGCTGCTCTTTTTTTTAGTAGCCAGGGTGTTATCGGTGTTGCCGATATCTCCAACTGCAACTATCCCTCCGGCATACATTTCCTGTTCTGCCTCGGCTATTCGTTCAAGAATGAACTCCATCGGAAAGTTCCTTTTGCCAACAACTTGCATCAGAAAAGGGATGAGTCCGGTATGCACGGGAATCACATCTTTGAGGTGGCTTAACTCCAGGTGACAATGGGCATTGATAAAGCCCGGACAAAGTAACCCCTTGTAAGTTTCTGCATCACTGTCTGCATCGGCATCCATTGTGAGGTCCACAACTTTTCCTGATTCGTCCAGGATTAGGGTATGGTGTGCGTCGAAGAGGTTATACCCGTCGAAGATCCTGTCTGCCTTTAATTTGCGGTAATTCATGCTCTAAAATAAAGTAACTTTGCACACTAAATTAACAAAAAAGGCCGGATCAATGCCGGGATTATAATATGCTTGATAAACTGGAAGCCATCAAGGCAAAATTCGATGATATCGGTGTTGCGTTAACCAATCCTGAGGTAGTTGGTGACAATAAAAGATTCAGTCAGCTTTCCAAGGAGTATAGAAGTCTTGAAAAAATTGTAAATGTTTACCAGTCCTATAAAACCCTGTTGTCTGACATAGAGTTCAACCGTGAGGCTTTGATGGGTGATGATGACGAATTGCGGGAACTGGCAAAGGCTGAAGCAGAAGGTCTGGAAGAGCAGCAAGTTGTTCTTGAAAAGCAAATCAGGAATATGCTGATACCCAAAGATCCGCAGGATGATAAAAACGCCATCCTGGAAATTCGGGCGGGTACAGGTGGAGATGAGGCTTCCCTGTTTGCAGGCGACCTGTTGCGTATGTACATCAGGTATTGTGAAACCAAAGGTTGGAAAACAGCCCTCCTGTCTGAAAACGAAGGTACGATGGGCGGATATAAGGAAGTGCAGCTTGAGGTAAGTGGTGATGAGGTGTATGGTACAATGAAGTTTGAGAGTGGTGTTCACAGGGTTCAGCGTGTGCCTGAAACAGAAGCCAGTGGCAGGGTGCATACAAGTGCTGCTACTGTTGCGGTTATGCCTGAGGCTGAAGAAGTTGACGTGGAAATCCGGGAAAGTGATGTAAAAATGGAAACATCCCGAAGCGGTGGTGCAGGAGGTCAGAATGTAAACAAGGTTGAAACAAAGGTCATGCTTACCCATCTGCCAACAGGAACCGTTGTAATCTGTCAGACAGAAAGGACTCAGCTTGGCAACAGGGAAAAAGCCATGCAGATGTTACGTACCCGATTGTATGAGGAACAGGTGAGAAAGCAGGAAGATGAAATTTCGAGGCACAGGAAGAGCCTTGTTTCAACAGGCGACAGGTCTGCCAAAATAAGGACCTATAATTTTCCGCAGGGACGTGTTACAGATCATCGCATCGGGATGACGTTATACAATCTGCAGGAAGTGCTTAACGGTGGTATCAGTGAGTTGATTGATGCACTTCAATTTGCAGAAAATGCCAGTAAGCTTACCCAGTAGTTCTTAGCATGCCCATAATGCTGTAAAAAAATAGTTTATTGATTTATAGGGCCTTTAACAATTTTCAGGGTACTTTTTTCGTCTATATATTGTGTAAGGATTTGAAACAGTGATTACGTTGAGCCATTTGCAAATAATTAACAGAAATGGTAATGGAAAACTAGATCAACCTGCATCTAATCTTCAGAAACAATTTTTTTCTCATAAGCAGTTAGTTTTGGTTACGGCCCCTATTTCCATAGGGGCTTTTTTTTGCTATCCCTAAACCCAGTAAAATACCAATCATATCTGCAAAGCCATCCCACCAGGAAAACTGCCTGTTTGTAAATGCTTCCTGAAAAAACTCCATGCCAATTCCAAAAATCAATCCGGTGATAAAAACTGTCAGGAAAAGTTTTTTCAGACTTATCATCGTGTTTATGTACCCAACTCCGAACCACAGGAAGGCATATGCTGCAAAAACGATGCAGTGATATATCTTATCCCGGAATTTGAAATTAAACATGCCAACTTCCGGTACATGTTCGTTGTTCAATCCCAGTAATAAAAAAATGACGACAGTCCAGGTGACTGCCGTCCATTTATTTGTCAGTAATTTATACATTGATTATGCGCCTATCAATGCCTTGTAAGACGCTGCATCCATCAGATTTTCAACCTGTGTCAGGTCATTCACTGTCATCTTAACCATCCAGCCATCACCATAAGGGTCAGTGTTTACAAGCTCAGGCTGGCTTTCCAGGAGGGTATTTTTTTCTGTGAGGGTTCCGGAAACGGGCAGAAAAAGATCACTGACCGTTTTAACAGCCTCAACTGTTCCAAAAACAGTATCTGCGTCAAGTGTTTTGCCAATGGTTTCCACATCAATGTAGATGATGTCTCCGAGTTCACCTTGTGCAAACTCAGTAATACCAATTGTAGCGGTATTTCCATCAATAGCAATCCATTCGTGTTCTTTGGTATACCTGAGGTTATCTGGAAAATTCATGGGAATATATTTTTTGCAATTTTAACGCTTAATTTCTCATTATGTTGAATAATTTTTCTTGTCCGGTTACATGATTGGTTCATATTTATCAGGTTATCCTGCGGGTGAGGCGCACTTTCTTTATCCTGATATCCTGAATGGGTTTATCTCCACCCTGCCTGCCAGTTGTTTTTACTCCGGCTATTTTGTCTAAAACATCGAAACCGCTGATCAGTTCTCCAAAGATGGTGTATTGCTGATCCAAGTGTGGTGATCCTCCAATGGTTTTATATATGTTTCGTTGTTCAACCGGGATTTTTCTGCCATTCAACCGGTAAGTTTCAACAGAATCGAGGGCTTTGTCATTGAATATTTTTCCCTGCACAATGTAGAACTGAACTCCGCTGCTGGCTTTGGTTGGATTTACGTTGTCTCCCAATCTGGCTGCAGCAAGCACCCCTTTTCTGTGAAACAGGTCTGGTCTGATTTCGGCGGGAAGGGTATAACCTGCCAGGAATTTTGTACTGTCTGCGTCTTTTTTTGTTTTTTCATCGCCTGCCTGAATCATGAAGCCGCTGATGATGCGGTGAAAACTGATGCCATCGTAATAGTGGTCTTTGACCAGCCTGAGAAAATTGTTCCGGTGAGTTGGCGTGGAGTCATTCAGTCTTAGCACCAGTATGCCTGAATCAGTTACCATGCGGATATCACCGCGGAAATCTTTTTTCCTGAGTTTGGTAGCAGGTTGTGCCTGAACTGCTGAAAACAGTGTTATCAAATAACATAAAATGGCTGTTATAAGGAGTTTCCTTTTCATCAGAATTCATTTTGATCAAAGTAAAACAGTACATGGTCTTTCATGAAGTTTTCCTGTTCAATCAGACTCATGGGGGATAATTCTTTTTTCTGGTTGAAGTGTGGCCACCCATCTTCATCCCAACCTGCATGCTCATAATATCCGCTTGGAGTCAGAACTGTGCATACCGCCACGTGCATAAGGTCCTGTTTTTGTTCTTTTGTAAACTGGTGTCCGGCTCCCCTTACTTCCTGAATCCCTATCAGAAACAGGATTGATTCCAAATCAGGCTTTTTCCCGAATCGGTTAATCATTTTTTCTTCCAGCTTCCACCAGCGTGCTTGTAGGTCATCTGCTATCATCATGCTGCAAATTTAAAGCATCTGTACCGATTGCTTATCTTTGCATAAATTTTTAGGGATGCTCCAGTTATCGTTTATTCGTAACAACCGCGAACTTGTTGTTGCCAGCCTGCAGAAAAAAAACTTTCAGGATACCGACTTGGTTGAAAAGATAATTGCTGCTGATGACCAGCGGAAGCAACTGCAGTTTCAGTCTGACGAGCTGCTGGCCAAAAGAAATGCTTCATCCAAGGAGATTGGGGCACTTATGGGGCAGGGTAAGCGAGAGGAGGCGGAAGCGCTTAAATCAGCTGTATCATCCATGAAAGAATCGATTGATCAGCTTGCCCAGGAACTAACTGCTGTTGAAGCCAAATTAGACGGTATGCTGGTCAGGTTGCCGAATCTGCCGCATTCCCAGGTGCCTGCAGGAAAGTCAGCGGAAGACAATGAAGTTGTAAGGCAAAATGGTGAGATTCCTAAGCTGCATGCAGGTGCCGTACCTCATTGGGATCTGATTACAAAATACGGACTGGTTGATTTCCAGACGGGCGTTAAAATCACGGGTAGTGGTTTTGCACTTTACAAAGGCAAAGGAGCTAAGCTCCAACGCGCGCTGATACAATATTTTCTGGATCATAATATCAATGCTGGTTATACTGAATATATCCCTCCCTTTGTGGTTAACGCTGCTTCAGCTTATGGTACCGGTCAGCTGCCAGACAAAGAAGGGCAGATGTACCATGTTACAGCAGATGAGCTATACCTGATTCCAACTGCTGAAGTTCCGGTGACGAATATTTACAGAGACGAGATCATTGCTCCTGCTGAATTACCAGTGAAAATGACGGCTTATACACCTTGTTTCAGGAGAGAAGCCGGCAGTTTTGGAAAAGATGTGCGTGGACTGAACAGGGTGCATCAGTTTGATAAGGTTGAAATTGTCTACATGACCACAGCTGATAAAAGCTACGAGGTACTGGAAGAAATGGTAGTACATGTTGAAAAGCTTATCCAGTCGCTCGGATTGCCTTACAGAATCCTCAGGTTGTGCGGAGGTGATATGGGATTTGCTTCAGCAATGACCTATGATTTTGAAGTATACAGTGCTGCGCAGGAGAGGTGGCTGGAAGTGAGTTCCGTATCCAATTTTGAGACATTTCAGTCGAACCGGATGAAGATCCGCACCCGAGACGAGAATGGCAAAACGCAATTGGTGCATACACTCAATGGCAGTTCACTGGCTTTACCGCGTATTATGGCCAGTCTGCTTGAAAACTACCAAACACCTGATGGTATTCTCATCCCTGAGGTACTCAGACCTTATTTTGGATCAGATAAGATCAGTTGATTTCTATTCCTGAAATCATCAATTCTTTTATGCATAATGGTAAACCAGAGCGGGGGAATAAAAGACAGTAACATCATACCTGGATAACCGGTTGGCATTTGTGGGGCCTCTTCATGATGCCTTAGGATTTGATATTTTCTGCTCGCCAGGTAATGATGGTCACTGTGTCTTGATAGCTCAAACAGCATCAGTCTTCCAAGGATATGGCTGCTGTTCCAGCTGTGTTCAGGCATGGCACGCTCGTAGCCATTTTCAGTTTTTTTGCGCTGGAGCCCATAATGTTCTATGTAATTAACTGTTTCCAGTAATAAAAATCCAATACAGGCTGCTGCTATAAAACAAAGTGTAACATTGATTCCGAAAACCATATAAATCGTAAACAATAGGATGAGTTGCAGGAGTTGATAACGGATCATGGGATTTGTGAAATGCAGAACCGGTCGTGATTTTTTCCTTTGTTCATCAGCAGCAATTTGCCATGCTGAGATGTAGCCATTCACAATTGTCCTGAAATAAAACAAATAGACAGGCTCCCATTTCCGTGCACTGCTTGGGTCTTCCGGTGTTGAAACATTTTTATGGTGACCTTTATTGTGTTCAATGTAAAAATGCATATAAAGGGAAGTAAGCAGTAAGGCCTTAGACATATTCCTTTCAAAGGGTTTGGTGCGGTGACCCAGTTCATGTGCGGCATTTATCCCAAAAGCACCGCATAGCAATCCCATGCTGATAACCCTTCCTGCAAGTTCCATATTTGTCAAGCCCTGATCTCCTGCAGCAAATAAGAACAACAACAGGAAGGCATATTGCAGGGGAAGGGTTATATAAACCCAGATGTCATATGTTCTGTCTTCCCGGGCAAGCTGCTCTTCTGCAGCATTCATGTTTTCCGGATTTGCAGGAATGAGTAGTTCGGCTAGCGGTATTAAAAAGAAGACATAAAATACCGGAATAAATGTTACAATACCTTTCCCTGTGAAAGCGATAAATGCCATCACAAACAGGCTTAGGGGCAGTGCGAATTTCAATGATCTGACTGGCATATCATTTATTTTCATTGTTAATTACTTCCTTGCTCAATGCTACCCTGTAAAGTATAAAGGCCAGGACGAAAAAGAGAATGCTCCCCAGAACAAAATAACCCTGTTCTCCTAACTGGTGGGTAAGTGGTTCTTCCAGGTTAATTTTTTTCAGCATCCTGGCAATATTTTCATTGGCTGATAGGAAGGCAACAATAACCCCTGCAATGGCACCTCCTGCAACGAGTCCGGTAGCAAAAAGATTTCCTTTGCGTAAATCTTCCTCTTCCCCGTTATCTGCGGCCTCTTGTTTTTTCTTTTTTCCATCCACAATTCCCCTGATAGCACCGCCAATGAAAATGGGCAGTGTTGTTGAGAGTGGCAGGTAAATGCCAATGGCAAAACTGAGTGCTTTGATGCCACAAAGTTCCATTACAACGGCAATGGCTACACCAACAAGAACAAATTGCCAGTCGAGATTGAAAGACAAAATGCCTTTAATCAATGTTGCCATCAAGGTAGCCTGTGGGGCTGCATACAAATCTGTGCCAATGGCATGATTGATGCCTGCGGCCATCATTTCCTGTGTGGGTGTATCCAGAATTTTAATGGTAAATCCAATTGCAATGGAAGAGACGATGGCCCCAATGAATAAGGCAATCTGTTGCGCTCTGGGTGTTGCTCCAAGGATGTATCCGGTTTTGAGGTCCTGCGATGTGGCACCTGCATTGGCTGCTGCAATGCATATCATTCCGCCCACTAAAAGCGCCATGGGTTCAAATACCTTGCCCGTCCAGCCCACTGCAATAAAAACCAGACAAGTACCCATAATGGTTGCAATGGTCATGCCGGAAATTGGATTATTGGATGAGCCTATCAGTCCTACAATCCTGGATGAAACAGTTACAAAAAAAGCCCCAAATAAAACAACAAGTATGCCAATAAGGAGTTTGCTCGCCAGCCCTTCTCCGGGTATTTGCGGCATAATTGTCATCAATAAAATGAGGGCGACACTGCCCCAGAGAACAATTTTAACAGACAGGTCTTTTTCTGTTCTTTTGATGGAAGTCTGCTCTCCATTGCCGGATTGTAAACTTCCCAAGCTTCCTTTAAAGGAAGAAATAATGGTTGGAATCGTCTTGATGAGTGTGATGAATCCACCTGCAGCAACTGCTCCTGCTCCGATTTGCCTCACAAATGCACGGTAAATGGCCACGGAAAAATCACTGAACTGGTGTGTGGAAGGATCCCAGCCACCCGGACCGCCAGCTGTGGTTATATCTTTCAGGTAGCCTAATTTTACCAGCTGAAGTGCGATGACATCACCGGGCACAATAGTAGCTAGCAACGGATTAAATACAAACCAGGTCAAAACACTGCCAGCCACAAGGATACCGGCTATTTTCGGACCAATAATGTATCCAACACCCAGGTATTCAGGGGTTATTTCACCACTCACTTTTGCCGAAGGAAGGTATTTATTGGCCTGAGCGGTCATGAAAGATGGCGTTTCGGCAATAACATGAAATATTTTCTGTAGAAATGCATACGCGGTTGCAATGCCAAGTCCGGCAAATGCTGTCTTTGCAAAATTCCCGCCTCTTTCACCCGCTTTCAAAACTGATGCACAGGCGGTGCCCTCAGGATACGGAAGCGTTTCATGCTCTTTAACAATCAGTGCACTCCGCAGGGGAATCATCATCAGTGTTCCCAGCATGCCGCCAAAGATGGCCAGCACCAAAATGGTAATGTAATTGAAATAATCAGCGCTGTTTGTCTCAGACAGGAAAAGAAATCCCGGTAGGGTAAATACAACTCCAGCTGCAATGCTTTCACCTGCTGAACCTGTAGTTTGAATGATGTTGTTTTCAAGTATAGTTGTCTTCAGAAAAAGCTTACTCAGCGCAATGGACATTACTGCAATAGGAATGGATGCTGAAACAGTTAGTCCAGCTTTCAGCGCCAGATAAACTGTAGCTGCTCCAAAGATTATTCCGAAACAGGCGCCTGTAACCACAGCTTTGAGTGTAAACTCTTTCATAGCTGTTTCAGGGGCTATAAAAGGGACAAATTTTTTATCAGACATATGCTAACTTTTTAATTGAATTAGTCTTTCATCAACTTCTGGAGTTTGCTGGAAAGGAAGAAAAGAATAAAAGCTGCCACACCAGACATCACAACAAATACCATGAAGAAATTGAAGTTATTTTCTATGGGCAATCCCAGGATAAATTTGGTTTTTCCTTCTTCCGGATAGAGTTTACTCAATGCGCCGGCAAGATAATTGGCAAAGGCATTAGCTGTAAACCATACTGCCATCAGCATGGATGCAAATTTTGCAGGGGCCAGTTTATTTACAAGGGATAGTCCGATTGGAGAAAGGCACAATTCTCCTGCCGTATGCAACGCATACATACCAACCAGCCAGATCATACTTACTTTAATACCTGGCTGAACATCCTTGACTCCAAATGCTATCCACAGGTATCCTAATGCAAGTAAAAGGAGTCCCCAGGCCATTTTGGTTGGAGAGGAAGGATCCATCTTGCCAAGTTTCACCCAAAGCCATGCAAAAATGGGTGCAAAACTGACCACAAATATGGAATTGAGAGAAGCAAAAAAACTGGCTGGAACAACGAAAAATCCGAGGTCGCGGTTGGTTTGTTCGTCTGCAAAAAACGTGAGTGATGCACCTGCCTGTTCATATGCGCTCCAGAAGAAGACTACAAAAAAGGATACGGTGAATATAACTGCAACCTTGCTTTTTTCCAGTTTAGTAAGTGTTTTATCCGTAAAAATAATCAGTGCAATGACGAGGATACAGGCTACCAGCAAAAAGACCAGGTTTGTAAACAAGGCAGTTGAAATATTAAAACTGCCGATATTAAAGCCCCAATGTTTGATTTGAGCAAGTCCGGAATCTACGTATAAAAGGGTTGTTGAAACGCCAATAAGCAGTAGAAACACAATCAGTCCGAACAAAGGATTTTTACTGTAAGCAGGTGCGTTCTCCGGAACCAATCCCAGTGTCTGCTGATCTGGCCCTGTTACATATTTTTTATGGTAAATTACCTGAATCAATACACTCAGTAACATACCAATACCTCCTGCCATAAAAGCCCATTTAAAATCAGCTGGATTGCCGGTATCGCCCACCAGTCCGCATATAAACGGACCTAAAGCACCACCCACGTTGATACCCATGTAAAATATGGTATAGGCAGCATCAATTCTGCGGTCTCCTTTGGGATAGAGTTGTCCGACGAGCGCCGAAATGTTTGGTTTGAAAAATCCATTGCCTGATATCATGAAGCCTAGCCCCGTAAAGAAAAGTAGGGTTGATAATTCAGGATTGGAGCTGTAAAGGCTACCGCAAAAGAAAAGGATGAACTCACCCACAGCCATTACAAGTCCGCCTATGATAATTGAACGCCTATTGCCCCAGAAGCGGTCTGCAAAATAACCCCCGATTAGCGGTGTGAGGTAAACAAGACTGGTATATCCTCCATAGAGTTGAGAAGAGAAATCCTTGGAAAAAAGCAGTGCTTTTGTCATGAACAGCACCAAAATGGCTCTCATGCCATAGTAATTAAAACGTTCCCACATTTCAGTAGCGAAGAGCACATACAGCCCTTTCGGATGTTTGTTTTGGTTTGAAGACATGCAATTAGATTTGTTGATTTACCTAAAATAAGCAATTTGTATCTTTGCCGTGCTTTTTTCATCATACAATACTTTTAATCCATGATTATACTTCTCCTGGGTTCAGGTGGCAGGGAACATGCGCTGGCCTGGAAAATGGCTCAAAGTGCTTTGTGTTCAGAACTTTTTATTGCCCCTGGCAATCCGGGTACTGGTGCAGTAGGACAAAATATCGCTTTGAACACCGGAGATTTCCAGGCGGTGGCAACTTTCTGCAGGGAAAAAAAGGTTGATATGGTTGTGGTGGGGCCGGAAGATCCACTGGTTAATGGTATTTATGATTTTCTTAAACAGGATGCCGAATTACCTGGACTGATTGTTGTTGGTCCGTCTGCAGCCGGAGCACAACTTGAAGGCAGCAAAGCTTTTGCCAAGGCGTTTATGGCGCGTCATGGCATTCCAACAGCATCTTACAGGGAGTTTAATCGTAGCAATTATAATGAGGGCGTACAATACCTGCAGCAGCATAAACTGCCGGTTGTTTTGAAGGCAGACGGACTTGCTGCGGGTAAGGGTGTCGTTATTGCACAAACACACGAAGAGGCCCTGGTCACATTTGAAGAGATGATTCAGCAGTCGAAATTCGGTTCAGCCAGTGAAAAAGTGGTTGTTGAGGAGTTTCTGGATGGCATTGAAATGAGTGCGTTTGCGCTTACGGATGGCAGCTCTTATGTTATGCTACCGGAAGCCAAGGATTACAAAAGAATCGGAGAGGGTGATACGGGTCCGAATACCGGTGGTATGGGAGCAATCAGTCCTGTTCCGTTTTATAACGGAGATTTCAGGCAAAAGGTTATTGATAAAGTTGTGAAACCCACTATAGAAGGCCTGTCTGCTGAAAAAATCGTTTACAACGGGTTTGTTTTTTTCGGACTGATCAATGTTGCAGGAGAACCCTATGTGATAGAATATAATTGCCGGATGGGTGATCCTGAAACTGAAGTAGTCATGCCAAGGCTACAGTCAGACCTGGTTCAGCTGTTTTTGGATATGTCTGCCGGGGAGCTTGGACAAACACCTGTTTTGATGGATGAGCGAACTGCGACAACGGTTGTATTAGTCAGCGGAGGTTATCCCGGTGATTTTGAACGGGGGAAAACAATTAGTGGTATGGCAAATTTGTCCGACACCGATCTGATGGTTTTTCAAGCAGGGATTAAAGAAGCAAATGGGCAGTTGGTTACAAATGGAGGAAGGGTAGCTGCAGTTACATCCATGGGAGATTCTGTTCAGGATGCTGTTGCAGGGGCTTTGAAGAGCATTGATTCTATTTCTTTTGAGGGGATGAATTTCAGAAAAGATATTGGCTATGAATTCATGAATTGACCATTGTAAAATTCATGATTGTTTATTGGGTTATTTATGTCAACTTTGCAGGATAGTAAATTTAAGAAAGGATGGGACTATTTACTTGGTTTACCCAGGATATTGCAATTGACCTTGGAACAGCCAATACACTGATTATACATGATGAAGAAATTGTGGTGAATGAGCCTTCCATCGTGGCGCTTGACCGGAATAATCCAAAGCATTTGCTCGCTGTGGGTAAGAAGGCTTTGTTGATGCATGAAAAAACACATGAAAGTATCCGCACCGTAAGGCCTTTAAAAGATGGTGTAATTGCAGATTTCAACGCTGCAGAACTGATGATAAGGGAAATGATTAAATTGATCTATCCCAAAAAGCCTTTGTTTCCGCCAAGCTGGAGGATGATGATTTGTATCCCATCAAGTATTACTGAAGTTGAGAAAAGAGCTGTTAGGGATAGTGCTGAGCAAGCTGGAGCCAAGGAAGTTTACCTGATCCATGAACCTATGGCTGCTGCTTTGGGAATTGGTATTGATGTAGCTGAACCAATTGGAAATATGATTATTGATATCGGGGGTGGAACAACCGGTATTACCGTAATTGCCCTGGCCGGTATCGTTTGTGATCAATCCATTCGTATTGCAGGAGATGAATTCACTGCAGATATCATGGAAGCATTGAGGAGATATCACAGTCTACTGATTGGTGAGAGAACAGCAGAGCAGATTAAAATTACCATTGGTGCAGCCATGAAGGATTTGGATAATCCACCTGATGATATGCCGGTAAATGGAAGAGACCTTGTAACGGGTATTCCGAAACAAATCATGGTGAGTTACCAGGAAATTGCTGAGGCATTGGACAAATCAATTTTTAAAATTGAGGAGGCTATCCTGAAAGCACTGGAAACCACACCACCTGAATTGGCTGCGGATATTTACCGCCGAGGTTTATACCTTACTGGTGGTGGAGCCCTGCTTAGGGGATTGGACAAACGACTTTCTCAAAAAATTAAGTTACCGGTTCATATTGCAGAAGATCCATTGAAGAGTGTTGTAAGGGGAACAGGATTGGCACTCAAAAATTATCAGCATTTCCCATTCATCATGAGATGATTGGAATAGTTTAAACAGGAGGATGTGACTCCATGCGCAATATTTACCTTTTTCTGCTTAGAAACTCAGTATTGATTCTGTTTCTGATTTTACAGTTTGTTTCGCTGTATTCTTTGTTCAATTTTAACAGATTTCATGAAGCGGCGCTAAATATGGTTGCAAGCGAAATTGCAGGTGCTGTATACAGGAATACGGACAAAGTAGAATCATATTTATCACTACAGTCTGAAAATAACAGTTTACGGGAGCAAAATGCACGGTTATTATCCCTAATGCCTTCCGGAAATATTTTACCTGATACGGGCGTAACAATTGTTTCAAAAACAATCCGGATAGACAGTACTTCAGTGGCTGGGCAGTTTAATTATTTGCCGGCAAGGATTATTTCAAATTCTGTTTTTCTTCAGCAAAATTATATGATCATTCACCGTGGGAGGGAGCAGGGTATTGAGCCTAACCTGGCGGTTGTTGCTCCTGATGGAATTATCGGAACAGTAGTTAGTGCCGGTGCAAACATGTCTACCGTAATGAGCTTATTGCACCGTCAATCCAAAGTCATTGCCGTATTAAAAAAGGGAAGCGGTTTGGGGGAGATATCCTGGGATGGTAAGGATCCCGGATTGCTTAACCTTAGAAAAATTCCTACCACCGTTGAAGTCAATAAAGGCGATTCTGTAGTAACGAGTCCTTATTCAGATAAGTTCCCCCCTGGATACACAATTGGTATTGTAGAAAGGGTAGAGAAAGACCAGGAGACCAATACATATCTGTTGTGGGTAAGGTCTTCAGTCGATTTTAATACCGTTCAGCACGCTTTTGTTGTGAAAAACAGGCTGCAAGAAGAGATTGACCAGATAAATAAAACCATCATCAGGGAATGACATTGGGGATTAAACATATTGTCCGTTTTATTCTTTTACTTGCCTTTCAGGTGTTGTTTTTGAACAGAATACCGCCATTACATCAGTTTATTGTTCCCTATATTTATTTTGTATTTATACTTTGGTTGCCATTCCGGTTCAGCAGAGCACCCTTGTTGTTGATTTCTTTTGCAACTGGAATGTTGGCAGACTTTTTCTTTATTACACCGGGTTTACATGCTGCATCATGTGTATTGATAGGATTTCTGAGACCATTCCTGATAAACCTGTTGTTGCCAAAGGAGCAGACTGAATGGGGTTCAGAGGAGCCTGATCGTAAAACCATGGGTTTGTTTACCTACGGTATTTACCTTTTTGCGATGACATTTGTTCATCATTTTTATCTTATTCTCCTGGAGTGGATGCAGTTTGGTGATTTTTTTTATTTCATTGGAAAGCTTTCTGCCACATCAGTTGTCAGCATTTTCCTCATTATTATTATTGATTTGTTTATAAATAGAAATTCAAGAAACCGGTAACCATTCAAATCAGTAAATTTGCAGGTAATCCCACGCATTTATGCCTGCAATTTATCAGTCAAGACAAAATGTAATCCGAATTATTATTGCGACTTCTTTTTTGATTTTGGCTGTAAGACTTATATTTCTTCAGCTTGGATCTTCAAGGTATGACTTGCTTGCGATGGATAATGCAGTAAGTAAAAGCATCATTTATCCAGAGCGTGGAATAATTTTTGACAGGAATGGGAAGTCTATCCTGGAAAATACCAAAACCTATGACCTGATGGTACAGCCTAATCTTCTCCGTGGGCTTGATACTGCAGGTATCTGTCAGATTCTTGGTATCAATAAACAGGCATTTCACGAGCGCGTCATTGCTGCCATTATCAGGAATGGAAGATACAGGCCAACAGTTTTTGAACAATCACTGAATACGGAAACATTTGTTAAACTGCAAGAGAATATCTTCCGTTTTGAACCTGGGTTTTTTCTGCAAGAGCGTCCAATAAGATCGTATCCTTTTAAGGCTGCTGCTCATATCTTGGGGTATGTGGGCGAGGTAGATTCAAACATCCTGAGAAGGACGAATTATTTCTATCAAATGGGTGATTATATGGGATTGAGCGGTTTGGAACGTTTTTATGAGCCCATTTTGATGGGGAAGCGTGGCGTGAGGTTTCAGGTTAAGGATAATAAGAACAGGATAGTCGGGCGTTATGAGGAGGGAAAATTTGACTCCCTCGCCAAGGCCGGCAGAAACCTGCGTACACACATAGACATCGATGTTCAGGTGCTTGCGGAACGTCTATTAAAGAACAAATTAGGCGCAATTGTGGCAATAGATCCACAGACAGGTGGAATCATAGCAATGGCAAGCGGTCCAACCTACGATCCTAATCTGCTTACCGGTAGCCTCCGAAAAAATAATTTTTCGTGGATGTTGAGGGATACTGCAAGGCCACTTTTTAACAGAGCAATAAAAGGACAATATCCACCTGGATCTACCATAAAGCCCATGGGAGCTTTGATAGCCCTTGATGAAAAAGTCATAACTCCAGATTTTGGTATTAGCTGCAATGGCGCTTATTACGGCTGCAGGCGTCCCATAAAATGTACACATAGCTATGCAGGCCATGCTGGTAATTTAAGGGTTGCCCTGGCCAATTCATGCAACAGCTATTTCTCTCATATTTATCGCCTGGCTATTGATAATCCCCGCATTCCAGGTGGTGCCGACAAGGGTTATGTTCGGTGGAAGGAATATATGAATTCTTTTGGAATGGGCGTGAAGCTTGGGGTGGATTTACCAAGTGAGGATAAAGGGATGATTGCCGATACTGGGTTTTATAATCGTCTTTATAATAATAACTGGAGTTCCTGTACCAACGTTTTTCTTGGAATTGGTCAGGGTGAAATGACTGCCACACCTCTGCAAATGGCTAATCTGATGTGTATTATAGCTAACAAAGGGTATTATTATACACCTCATTTTGTCAAAGACATCGATGGGGCAACCACTGCCGACACCTTGTTGAATCCGTATAAAAAGCGGCATCAGGTTACCAGTATCCCTGACACAATTTATCGTATAGTGCAATTGGGCATGCAGGATGTAATTGAAACTGGAACTGGGCGTATTGCCAGGATAAATGGTGTATCTGTTGCTGGTAAAACAGGAACCGCCGAAAACTATGGCATCATATATGGCAGGCGCCAAAAGCTGGATGATCACTCCTGGTTTGTTTGTTTTGCACCTGTTGAAAATCCCAAAATAGCAGTTGCTGTCATTGTTGAAAATGGCGGTTTTGGTGCAACCTGGGCTGGTCCGATGGCTGGATTGATTATGGAACAATACCTCAAAGACTCGCTATCTGTTACCCGTCTGAAAGAAGTGGAGCGCATTGAGCAGGAGGAGATTATCATACCGGTTGTAAAGCAAAAAAGAAACAGACTCGATTCATTGCGGAGGGAAAGAATGAAGAGAGTAATCATGCGTGCAACTGCCATATCTGGTAATAGTAAAGACCGCGAGCAACAGGGGAAAATATCATTTAATCATCTTGTTGCCATTAAATCCGAGTATGAGGAACAGTTCATTTAATATTTCTATGGGTGTTGATTGGGGCGTTGTAATTGTTTACACTATTCTTGTTATTACGGGTATTGCAAGCATTTTTGCAACAACTTACAGAAATGAAGATCTTTTAAAGGGTTTTTTATCTTTTAATACAGATTACAGCAGGCAGTTACTTTATTTCTTTATCTGCATAATTCTTGCCGTTTTTATCCTCCTTACAGACAGTAAATTTTTTACGGCAACTGCCAACATATTTTATATTATCGGTATCATTTTGATGTTGCTGGTTTTCCCTTTTCATACCGATATTAAGGGAACCAAGTCAATAATCAGACTACCTGGTTTTCAGTTTCAACCGGCCGAACTGTGTAAGTTATTTGTCAACCTTGCCCTAGCCAAATACCTTTCTTCACTTGATATGGATTTCAAAAAACTCCGCTCTCAGGTATTGGCTTCCCTGTTTATACTTGGACCGGCAGTATTGGCTGTTTTGCAGAGTGAAACAGGATTGGCACTGGTGTATCTTTCATTTTTCCTTGTAATGTACAGGGAGGGAATGTCTTCTACGGTTTTATGGATTGGATTCTCCCTCGCATTTCTGGTTATACTTACTTTGCTTTTAGATCCTGACCTGCTGGCCATAATGCTTACTGCAATGGCAGGTATCCTTATTTTTATACTGAGACGCCAGTTTCGCCGAAACAGGTCGCTTTTGTTTTTTATCATTGGCGTCTGGGCTATTTTTGTTGGCATACAACGGTTTGCGATACCTTACTTTTTTGAAAAGGTCCTTAAACCTTACCAGGTTCAACGGATTTATGCTACCGTAGGGAAGGACTTTGAAGTTGATCCTGAATTGATGAAGGAGGTTGAAATCAGGAAAATGAATGATAAGAGAAAAGCAGGTAACTATAATGTCAAGCAAAGTAAAATTGCAATAGGTTCTGGTGGATTATTTGGAAAGGGTCTCATGCAGGGCACACAGACACGGTATGATTTTGTTCCCGAGCAACGGACAGACTTTATATTTTGCACTATAGGCGAGAGTTATGGTTTTTTGGGAAGTATTGTTTTACTTGGATTATATCTGTTTTTATTATTCAGGATAATCAATATTGCAGAACGACAACGCAGTACATTTAGCAGAGCCTATGCTTATGGTGTTGCCTCTGTTTTCTTTTTTCATGTCTTTGTCAATATCGGTATGACTATTGGAATTGTTCCTGTGATTGGAATTCCATTGCCCTTCATGAGCTTTGGCGGTACGGCACTTATTACCTATACTATTATGTTATTCATTCTCCTGCGCCTTGATGCCGACCGTCAAATGATTTTGCGTTAAAACGTTTCTATGAAAATAATGCCACTGTCTGAGGGTAGTTTTACCATTGATCATTCTAAAGTATTCATTCCCTTTGATCCTGTTACTGATAACATGCAGCAGCGCTCAAAAGGAAGTCTCTTAGTTGAAATCCAGCCCTTTCTGGTGGAGACTTCAAGGGATCTTATTTTGCTCGATGCGGGACTTGGTTTCAGTCAGCATGGTGTTTTGCAATTGTTTGACCGGATTGATTCTCTGGGATATGCAGCTTCAGACATAACCAAGGTGCTTATGAGTCACCTGCATCGTGATCATGCAGGAGGGTTATCATTCAAGGATGTTTACACTGACGCATATCATCTTTCCTTTCCCAATGCTGTTCATTACATACACAAGCAAGAGTTGCATTTCGCACTTTATGGGGGAAACCCTTCTTATGATGCTACGGGTCTTTACTTGCTGGAGAAACATGATAAGGTCGTGCTTCTTGACGATTTTGGGGTAATCGATGGGTACATTACCCATCAATTGTCTTCAGGCCACTCGCTTTTTCATCAGGTATTTTTTATAAGGGAAGATGGCGATACTTTGTTATTCGCAGGCGATGAAGCACCGCAATTACAGCAGATGAAAACGAGATTTGTTGCTAAGTATGATCAGGATGGGAAAAAAGCAATGGCCTTGCGTCAGGAATGGTGGGAACAGGGTCAAAAAGAAGGTTGGACATTTGCATTTTACCACGATATTAGCACCCCTACATTTTCTTTTCGTTGATTATTGCACTTACTTATTGAAGTAGTTTAAGTAGAATAGGTGTAGGTTTTATAAAAAAAGAGGCCAGCCCTAGAGAGAGCCAGCCGTTGCTAACCTATGAAAAACACCGAGTTAAAGTTACATGATAAAAATTTATAATCAAAACCCTTTTTTTCTGGGTTCCATTTGTTTTTTTTCTGACTGTCTTTTTTGAAACTCCCTTCTGACAAGGGATTTGAACTCTTCTTCAGCTCCAAAAACCTTGTTTGCTCTCTCCTGACTCATCACTTTAGAAAAATCCTCTCTATATTTCTTCCTGATATCCAATGTTTTCTGCTGTTTTTCAAGGTGATCACCCATCCTTTTTTCACTGGCTGCAGATCTTAATTCATTTCTATATTGGTTAAATACGGGCCAAAATTTCTGAGCTTCATTTGGTGAAAGGTTCAACTCCTTGGTTATGAATGCCATTTCCATGGCCTGAATTTTTTTTATTTCTGCAAGTCTGTTTTCACGCTGCATGCGCTGATCCTGACTATTTGCAAAAAGTACAATAAAAGAGAGAATAGGGATGAGGATACTTTTTTTCATAACAATTGAATCATATTTGTTTAATCCATTATTTCTATATCATCAGATCCGTCCTGATTCAGATATGATGAGATGTCATTTTCCGGAATTTCCTGCAATATTTCTTTAATAACATCCTTGTTTATTTCCACAAGTAATGTTGATTGCATATCTGATTCTTCACTCGGCAGATCAGGAATTCCTGAAACGGCGTCTTCATTCAGGTAGCTGTCATATGCATCCAAAGAGATACTTTCGATACCAGCTTCCATGTTTACGAGCGAATAACTATCAGTAGTATTTTTGTTATCAGACATAAATCCCCAAACAGTTAATGCACCAACTAAACTTGCAGCTATTGCATAACGTAAAACTCTTCTGAATGGGATAACTTTTCCTGATTTTATATTTTCATTAGGAATCACAGGTTTGAACTGATTGAAATATCCTGTGGGAACTTTAAATGGCATCTCTTTATCTAGATTTCCTAGAAAATCCAGTGAGGGGTCTTCTTCAATGTCCTGTATTCTTTCCAAAATACGTTTGGGAAAATGCTCAAAATAGTTTGGCTGGGGTGTATTGAAAGGTGTTTCGTCAGTCAATTCCGCAACGGTCTGGCTGATATCAAGAAGCTCGTCTTGTATGTATTTGCTTTTTGGCATCTGTATATTGACTAATCAGGATTGGATTGGTTTAACGGTTAATTATAAATTCTTCAATCTTTTTTACTGCATGGTGATAACTGGCTTTAAGGGCTCCAACTGATGTTTCCAGTACCTGACTCATGTCTTCATAAGTCATTGCTTCAAAATAACGAAGATTGAATACAATGCGTTGTTTTTCAGGTAGTTGCTGGATTGCCAGTTGCAGTTTCCACATGGCTTTCTGTTCGTCGAAGCCTTTTTCAGCTATTAATTTATTTTCCATGGATTCGCTGACCAGGTCAAAGGAAATACTGGATTTGCGTTTTTGCTGTTCAAGGTGAGACAATGATTCATTTACCGCAATTCTATATAACCAGGTATACAGTCTGGCATCTTCCCTGAAATTTTGAAGGGCGTTCCATGCCTTGATAAATACATTTTGAAGAACATCATCGGCATCTTCATGTGTGATAACGATTCTTCTGATTTGCCAGTAAAGTTTTTCCTGGTATTTCTTGACTATTAGCGTAAATACTTTTTCCCTGTCCTGATTCGACTTAAACAGGGATACCAGTTCAATATCATCATTTGGGTGCCCCTCAGGCATTTTTCCTTGCCATTACTTTTTCAGCTGCAGCAACAATAAACTCCGTATCAAGCCCATACTTTTTGAGAAGCTCTGTTGGTTTGCCACTTTCTCCAAATGTATCCTGGGTGCCAATCATTTCAATCGGAATCGGATGTGTTGCTGTAGAAACCTGCGCAATTGAATCACCCAGTCCGCCCAATACATTATGCTCCTCCGCCGTAACGGCACATCCTGTTTTCTTAATAGACTGGATAACTGCTTCTTTATCAAGCGGCTTTATGGTGTGAATATTAATGACATCAGCAAGAATGCCTTTTTCTCTGAGTATTCTGGCAGCCTCTATTGCTTTCCATACGAGGTGTCCGCATGCAAATATGCTTACATCAGATCCTTCTGCCAATTGCTGGGCCTTGCCGATAATAAACGGTTCTTCGGGGTTGGTGAAAATTGGCCATACCGGTCTTCCAAAGCGCAGGTAAACCGGGCCTTCATAGTCTGCAATAGCTATGGTTGCAGCCTTGGTTTGATTATAATCACAAGGAACGATTACAGTCATCCCGGGTAGCATTTTCATGAGTCCGATATCTTCGAGAATCTGATGGGTTGCACCATCTTCTCCAAGTGTCAGTCCAGCATGGGATGCACATATTTTTACATTTTTACCTGAATAGGCAACAGACTGTCTGATTTGGTCGTATACCCTTCCGGTAGAAAAATTGGCAAAAGTTGTGGTGAAGGGAATCTTACCGCCAACAGTAAGGCCAGCAGCTATTCCAATCATATTGGCTTCAGCGATGCCACATTGGATGAATCTGTCTGGAAAAGACTTGATAAACGGACCCAGTTTCAGTGATCCAGCGAGGTCTGCTGTAAGGGCAACAACATTGGGTTTTTTTTGTCCCAATTCAAAAATTCCGTCACCAAAACCACTTCTTGTATCTTTCTGTCCGGTTACCTGTATCGAATCCAACATAATCGTCAAAGTTTGCCGCAAAGTAATGCTAAAAGCAATGCAATGAAAGCATTAGCTCGTTAATTTTTTCCCTAATTCAGCCTGTATGTTCTGAGATCCAGGTGAAGAGGTTGAGTTTGCATGTATTGTTCCCATTTCCAGGCACTGGACATGATATCGTTTAAACTGTACTGAGGAATCCAGCCGAGTAATTTCCTGGCTTTATCATTATTAGCGAATATGGCAATCACATCACCAGGTCTTCTTTCTCCAAGTTTGTAATTAAGTTTGATTCCTGTACTTTCTTCAAAAGCCCTGATGGATTCCAGCACAGAAATGCCATCACCTGAGCCGATATTAAAAACTTCACATTTTGAAGCATCAGCATTTTCAATCAGGAATTTAATGGCGAGGGTATGTGCATGGGCCAGGTCGCAAACATGAATGAAATCACGTATGCAAGAGCCGTCTCTAGTGGGGTAATCCGTGCCAAAAACGGTTAATTGAGCTATTTTACCTGCAGCAGTTTGGGTAATGACTGGCGTCAGATTCTGCGGTTTATCTACTGGCAACTCTCCCAACAGGGCACTGGGATGGGCACCTGCAGGGTTGAAATAACGTAGTAAAACAGATTTACATCTGCTGTTGGTAGCCGCAAAAGCCTCAATCATTTGTTCTCCCATTTGTTTTGTTAGTCCATATGGGGATTCAGCTTGTTTGCGGGGAGTTTCTTCAACTACGGGAATGTGATCCGGATTGCCATAAACCGTACAGGAGGAGGAAAAAACAAAATGTGGGATGTCAAATTCTTCCATGCATTTCAGCACATTGATCAATGATCCCAGGTTGTTGTGGAAGTAAAGAAGTGGGTTTTCAACTGATTCTCCAACTGCTTTATAGGCGGCAAAATGAATTACTCCCGTGATGTTGTTATTGTCTTCAAAAATCGCTCTGGTTTCATCAAAATTGCATAAATCAACTTTGTAGTTTTTAATGCGTGTGCCGGTAATTTTTTCAATGCCATCCAACATGCCGGCATTAGAGCGGGATTGATTGTCTGCAGAAACAACTTCAAATCCATGCTGTAGTAAATCAACGATTGTATGAGAGCCAATGTAACCGGTGCCACCGGTAACCAGAATTTTTCCTTTCATATCATTATTTAACAAGATCAGTTAGGTACTTTCCATAACCACTTTTAAGGAGTGGCTCTGCCAGCTTGAGTAATTGTTCTGTGTTGATAAAACCTTTTCGCCAGGCAATTTCTTCAATACAAGCAACTTTTATGCCCTGCCTTTGTTCAATTACCTGAATGAATTGTGAGGCCTGCATCAGTGAGTCAAAGGTGCCAGTATCAAGCCAGGCAGTTCCCCTGTCAAGCACGGAAACATTAAGCTTACCCCTTCGCAGGTATTCAAGATTAATATCCGTAATTTCATATTCACCTCTGGGGGAAGGTTTTATGTTTTTGGCAATATCAACTACCTCATTGTCGTAGAAATAAAGTCCGGGTACAGCAAATCTGCTTTTGGGTGCAACAGGTTTTTCTTCAATTGAAATGGCTCTCATTTCTGCGTCAAACTCAACAACACCATATCTTTCGGGGTCACTAACCTGATAGGCGTAAACAATACCTCCATCCGGATTGGTATTCTTTTCAAGTGTTTTGCCAAGCCCCATCCCATAAAAAATGTTATCCCCCAAAACCAATGCACAGGAATCATTGCCAATAAAAGATTCACCAATGACAAACGCTTGGGCAAGACCATTTGGAACAACCTGTTCGGCGTAAGTAAAATTAACACCCAGGTGGCTTCCGGTGCCAAAGAGTTTCTGAAAATGTGGTAGATCCTGTGGCGTAGAGATTATCAGGATATCTCTGATGCCGGATAGCATTAAGGTGGAAAGCGGATAGTAAATCATTGGTTTGTCGTAAACCGGCATGATTTGTTTGCTGATGGCGTAAGTTATGGGATACAGCCTGGTTCCTGAACCTCCGGCTAAAATGATGCCTTTCATGCGATTAGTATTGGGTACAAAGATGGTGTTTTTTTATTTATCCATAACCAATTCAGTGCTTAACATTGGCGTATCAGGAAGGGCACAAGTAGCTAGCATTGAGGTAACATTCGGTTAAAAGATTTTACTGGAATAGCTACTGAGTCAGGTCCTAAGATTTGGTGTTGACGTTTAGTGGTGTTGGTTCAGGTACTCTTATCGAAAATTTGTAGGTTTCATTAGGTAGTGATAATACACATTAGTTTTTCGGTGGAATAGTAGACTGCAAACCCCCATAGCTTTTGCTACTTCAGATGTTTCTAATAAAATAAGTGCGAATTCGGTCTTTGGATTATTCATGTTTTAACTTAATACTACCAAAAATTAATAATAAAATAATTCTAGATTAAGTTTTAATTGCATTTTCCGTCCGTGCTTTTTCTGACAAATGTGCTTTCATATGTATTATTTTTTTGTAAAATCCTGATTTTCTGTGTTTTCATTGTAACATTAGCTTTAGTTTAGTGGAATGTCCAAACCAAATTTTGTACAAAGGGATATCAGCTGGCTGGCTTTCAATGCCAGGGTTTTGCAGGAGGCAAATGACACTACTGTACCATTAAAAGAGAGGATTAAGTTTTTAGGTATTTTCTCGAATAATATGGATGAGTTTTTTAGGGTACGTGTGGCAACACTCAAGAGAATGGAAGAGTATGATACTGGAAAAAAACGTTTACAGATGCACATGGAGGAAACTCCAAGTCTGGTTTTGAATGAGATTCAGCATGTAGTATTAAAACAACAGAATGAGTTTGACAGAATTTGGGAAGATATTCAGTTGCAGTTAAAAAAGCATCATATTCATCTAAAAACCGACAATGAGCTTACTGCTGACCAAAAAGCTTTTGTTATAGATTATTTTGAAAGAAACGTTAGGGCCAACATCATTCCTCTCATGATTGAGAGTTTACCGGAATTGCCTTATTTGAGAGATAAAAGTATATATCTTGGCGTAGTCATGCAAAAACATGATTCTGCGTACAAGCAGCAGTATGCCTTGATTGAGATACCATCAAAAGCGCTTGGTAGATTTCTCCAATTGCCAACATCAAAAAAGGAAACCCATATAATTCTGCTTGAAGATATTATCAGGGTCAATCTACCGTTTATTTTTTCTTATTTTGGCTTTGATCATTTTGATGCACATATTTTCAAGGTAACAAAAGATGCTGAAATAGACCTTGACGCTGATGTGAGTACTTCTTTGGTTGAAAAAATGCAAAAGGGCTTAAAAAACAGACGAAAAGGAAAGCCTGTCAGGTTTGTCTATGATAAAGCCATGAACAGTGGTTTGCTGAATTACCTGATCAAAAAGCTCAAATTAGACAGAAAGTCAAGTATCATACCGGGCGGTAGAATTCATAATTTCAAACATTTTATGGATTTTCCAGATGTATTTACGGATGCATCCAGGAAGATGCAACCAATACCTCATCCTGCTTTGCAAAAGGCCATCAGGGTTACTGACGTGATTGATAAGCAAGATATTCTCTTGCATTTTCCATACCACTCCTTTACGGCTATAATTGATTTGTTGCGTGAAGCAGCAATAGATCCCGATGTGCGTTCTATAAAAATCACGGCCTACAGGCTTGCATCTGATTCAAAAGTAGTGAATGCGCTTATAAATGCTGCGAGAAATGGCAAACAGGTGGAAGTTATGCTGGAGCTGAAGGCAAGGTTTGACGAAGAGGCAAATCTCGAGTGGAAAAATGTGTTGGAAGATGAAGGTGTTAAAGTGATCATTGGTATTCCAAACATGAAAGTTCATGCTAAGGTCTGCATCATCAAAAAGAGAAGAGGCAATAAAACGATACAGTATGGCTTTGTGAGTACGGGTAACCTGAATGAGAAGACATCTAATTTTTATGGGGATCATTGTCTGCTTACATCTAACAGAGGAATTATGGCAGACATGAACCGTATTTTCCATTATCTGGAGAACCCATTAGCTCATGCAGCAAGTCTTGTTGAATGCAAGACACTGATGGTAAGTCCGGTTGGTATGCGTTTATCGCTTATTCAGCTTATAGATTTTGAGATACGGGAGGCCAAAAAAGGTCGTCCATCCGGAATAACATTGAAGTTGAATTCCCTGAGTGATATTTCTCTTGTTGAAAAACTCAATCAGGCAGCTCAAAGCGGCGTTAAAGTGAATTTGATAATACGCGGGATATATTCTGCCAAGTTAGGTCAGAAAAAGAAGAAGACAGGTATTCATGCAGTAAGTATTGTAGATGAATTTCTTGAACACGCGAGGGTATTGATTTTCTACAATGCCGGAAATGAGCGTGTGTTTATTTCCAGCGCAGATTGGATGGTGCGCAACTTAGATCACCGGATTGAGGCGGCATGTCCAATTAATGATCCTGAGTTGAAAAGGGAGTTGCAAGACATTTTAGATATACAACTCTCCGATAATGTTAAAGCGAGAATTTTAGATGAGGATTTTGAGAACAACTATGTAAATTCGCATAGTCTCGAAAAAGTCAGAGCACAGCAGGATATTTATCATTATCTTTTAAAAAAAGCCAATAAAATAAATTGAGATTAGCCGCGATTGATATTGGCTCTAATGCCTGCAGGTTACTGATTACTGAAGTTGTTTTTAATCCGGTAGAGAAACCCCGATTCAACAAGTTAAATCTTGTAAGGGTTCCAATTAGACTAGGCTTCGATGTATTTGAAACAGGGTTTATACCTGATTCAAAGGTATCCATGATGCTGCATGCCATGCAGGCTTATTCCAGCCTGATGAAAGCCTATCGGGTGGATAAGCATATTGCAGTAGCAACCAGTGCTATGAGAGACGCCAGCAATTCGGATAAAATAGTGCAAAGGATTGACAAGGAAACGGGGATTCAAATTCAAATTATAACAGGAGATTTTGAAGCAGCTCTGATTTACGAATCCCATATTGCTGAAAGTCTTGATGACAAAAATAATTATTTGTACATTGACGTAGGCGGGGGAAGTACAGAGCTCACTTTGTTTATGAACGGACAGTTGATGTTCAAACGGTCATTCAACATTGGCACTATTAGGTTGCTTAAGGGTCAGGTAAGTGAAAATGATTGGCATGAGTTGAAGGAGGTCATTCGTGAGGAGGTGCGCGGAATGAAAAGCTGCATAGCTATTGGAACTGGGGGTAACATCAATAAGATATTTTCTTTGAGTAAAAAGAAAGATGGGAAACCAATCCAGCTTGAATTACTCAAAGAGTATCATAGGGAGTTGTCTCTACTCTCCATTCAGGACCGTATGCAGTATTTCAATTTACGTGAAGACAGAGCTGATGTTATTGTGCCTGCTTTGCTGATTTATACACAGGTGATGAAGTGGGCGTTGATTGATGAGATGTTTGTTCCAAAAGTTGGAATTGTTGATGGTTTGATACAACATCTCTATTCAGAACTTTCGGCCGTTTAAATTTTAAATCTAGGTGCATCTTCATCAGGTTTTCAATAATGTCTTCTGTTGAATGTTTTATCTTAAGTAATGACTGATTGTTGTTATTCATCCACTCATTGAATGAGTTAAGAAAAGTATTATCCCAATCATTCAAAATTTGTACATTGAATTTTTTAAGTGCTTCAGCATTGCATAATTGTTCATATTGTCCTTTCATAGGATTGACCATAAGTCTTTTGCCGAGATATAAAGCTTCAGCCGGTGTTTCAAAACCACTTCCGGTGATGATGCCGCTACAATTTAACATACTCATATTAAATAGTGCTGGATTTGTTGGGAAGAATTGTATGTTACCCCGGGATAAAGGTTGGGTTACTTTCCCGGAAAACACTTCAAATCTGAAATCCCTTACTTTTGAAAGCTGCCTTTCAATTGTTTCATCATTGACATGTCCGAGATAAACTGTTATATGTCCTTTGTCTGCCGGTTCAGCCTGAAGTATTTCATTCTTTATGATTGGATTCAGGATATTGGTATCGTATTCCTCGAAGTGTAATCCAAGTTGCCTAGTTCCTTGAGCGTAGTTTTTCAGAACATATTCTCCAACTATGTTTTTCTTTTCAGGCCTGGGAACATTTCTGCTTATGAAACTAGCCTGGTGGCCGAAATGTATAGAGGGTATGTGTTTTAATTTACATGAGAGGGAAGTGATACATTCAAAATCGTTGATGATAAGATCATATTTTTCAACAGGCAACTGAACAGCCTCTTGCCAGATTTTTTTCAGGTTAACAGCAAAAATAGTCTTCATTAAATCAACACTTCCATTATTCTTATTGTAATGAAGGCTCATCCCTTTGCTCCTGTATGCGATAGGAAGATCTGTTTTAAGGCTGTAATTATTTCCGCTTAAAAATATATCCACTTCACCATACTGACTTAGGATTGGAAATATTTCCTTTGCACGACTTATATGGCCATTTCCAGTAGCCTGAACTGCATAAAATATTTTCATCTTGAAGTAGCTGCAGTTAATAAAGCATTAAAGTTGAGAAGGACTTCATCTGTTATCACATTGAGCATTGGGATTTTATTTTCTATTTTAATGCGATTCACTTCATGAGCAGTTATTTCAACATCATTCCAGTGGTGAATTTTCCAACTGTTATTATCATACTCTAACGAAGTCAGATTCTCAATCCAATCTCCACTATTCATGTATGTTACGGATCCTTTATCTGTAACAACCTCTTTGATTTGTGGTTGATGGATATGTCCGCATATCACATTTTTATAATTATTTTCAATAGCAAGTTCAGCTGCAGTCTGCTCGAAATCTGAAATCCAGCTTACTGCTTTTTTAACACTGTTTTTTACTTTTTTACTTAAACTCATTTTCTCTTTTCCTAATAGCTTGAGTAGCCAGTTAATAGCCCTATTCACCAATATGAGTATATCATATCCATGACCTCCAAGCTTGGCAATAAGTTTGGCTGAACCTTTAGTAGTTGAGTCAAATACATCTCCGTGAAATATCCAAGTCTTTTCGCCATTGATATCTATCACGAGTTTATCTACCAGTTGTAAATTTCCCATTTCCAGCCCGCTGTACCTTCTGAGTGTTTCATCATGGTTTCCAGTTATGTACACGGTTTTAGTTCCCTTAGACATCATGCTGAATATTTCTTTGATTACCTGCATATGTGATGCCGGGAAATATCTCTTTCTAAATTGCCAGATATCTACGATATCCCCATTAAGAATCAGTAATTTGGGCTCAATGCTGCGAAGGTAACTGACCAGTTCTGTAGCATGACATCCATAAGTTCCAAGATGTATGTCACTTATGATTACAACATCAAGCTCTCTTTTAAGCATGGGATATATTTGTGTAAAGCAACAATATCAACGTCAATTATCTATAAAGGAATTATTAAGGAAACTTTAAATATTGCTTTTGAAACCTATTTTGAATTTTAAATAAAGGTTTATTTATTCCTTGTTTTTATTGAGTGTAAATCCAAATGTGGTACCTACTCCGGGTTTGCTCCTTACTTGTATGAATTGCCCATGTGCTTCAACAATATGTTTACAAATAGCCAAGCCCAATCCGGAACCACCAATATTCCTGCTTCGACCATAGTCTGTCCGGAAAAATCTTTCAAAAATTCGCGGAAGATGTTCTTCTGCAATACCAATTCCATCGTCAGTAATTTCAATAAGCACATTACCATCTGTTCTGTAAATGCCGGCTTCTATTTTGCCTTCCTGATTGCCGTATTTGATTGCATTTTCAACAAGGTTAATCAGGACCTGTCTTATCTTTTCTTTATCCGCATACACTGAAATAGGTTGTTCACAGCCTTTTTTAATGTTACATCTGATATGTTTGCTTTCAATTTTTAGCTGCAGCGCTTCAAATACATCAAAAATCAGATCATGAATAATGAAGTTCTGGTAATGCAATGCAAGTTTTCCACTTTCTAGTTTGGTTATTTCATCTAGGTCTGATATTAGGTTAATCAGTCGCTCGGTATTTTTAAAAGCATTTTCAAGAAACCTTGTTCTTATTTCAGGTCGTTCAGATGCCCCTGCAATCAACGTTTCAAGATATCCCTGAATGGCAAAGGCAGGAGTTTTGAATTCATGTGAAAGGTTTTGCAGAAATTCTTTTCTGAAAGCTTCATTTCTTTCGAGTACCTCCATTTCTGTTTTACGCTGATCTGCCCACTGCAAAACTTCCTCGCCAACTTCTGCTATACTTTGCTGTGGTAATACATTTTTCAAAAAAAATTCTTCTCGTTTTGAAACCTTTGTCTGGTGGATAAATTTATAAATCAGTTTGATTTTACTGTGGATGAATTTTTCAACTAAATATTTTACCAGAAAAAAAATAAGCAGCAGCAGGATGCTTCCCCCTATGAGTGTCAGTTCCCATGAAAGCCCCATTGCAAGGCTGAATAATGAAAAGAAAACACCTGATATTAGTGAAGTAATAGTTGCAATGGAAAGCGGGGATGTATGACCGGATTCAAACATATTTGCAAATTAATGAATCCTTTTCTTGAAAGTTATATCTCGAACTTATATCCAACCCCTTTAACTGTTGTTATGCAGTCTAGTCCGAGTTTTTGGCGTATTTTCCTGATGTGGACATCAATTGTTCTGTCTCCAACTATAACGTCACTGCCCCAGATTTGGTTGAGTATTTCTCCTCTCAGAAAAACTCTACCAGGCCTTGACGCCAGATATTGTAGTAATTCGAATTCTTTTTTAGCCAGGCTGATAGGTTCATTTTTGAGGTAAACCATGTATTCTTCAGGTTCTATCCTCAAATCCCCAATCTCCATACTTTTGACCTCGTCAGGTTTGCTTAGACGGCGGAAGAACGCATTGACTTTTGAAACCATGATTTTAGGAGATATGGGTTTGCTGATGAAGTCATCGGCACCATATTCAAGACCTTTAACATGGGAAAGTTCATCATTCAGTGCAGTGAGGAAAACTATCAGCGTCTGCTGAAATTCAGGCATAGATCGGAGAATCTTGCAGACTTCAATGCCATTTTTCTTTGGCATCATAATGTCCAGGATAATGAGATCTGGATTAAACTGACGGGCTTTTTGTATTGCCTGGTCACCATCTTTGGCCGTTTCTACCTCGTATCCGTGCATCATGAGGTTGTAACTGACAATCTCCAGAATATCTGGTTCGTCGTCTGCTATCAGGATTTTTTTGGCCGGTATTGACATGGAAACTGGCTTTCTGCAAAATTACTCTTATTAATTTCTTAATGTCTGTCAGGGTGGATTATTAAATTGTTAAGCGTTAATTTTGTTATATGTTCAGAAGCCTCATGTCAGGTTTGCTTGTTTTGGTTTCGTACTGTAGCCATGCCCAGACAAATACTGCTGGAATGGAGCATTTAATTGACATAAGGCGTGTCAAGCTTCACGAGGATATCGATGCCATCCAAGTTAAACTTGAAACGGTTACCCTCAAACTAGTTCATCAGCCTAATGGGAATACTGAACCCGCAAATCAAATAACCATAATAGACTCGTTCCTCAGAAGGTCAGACAGTTTGCAGTCAGCCATTGAACAGCATGCCGGTTTTGACCACAGGATTAAGGTGAAGTATTTGACAGGGCTAAATAAGCTTTTGTGGCAATTGCCTGAGGCCCTGCAAAATGGGCAAATTACATTTCAGTCGATGGCGGAATCACTGTCGGCTTTTATCGTCTATATGAATCTCGACTTTGCGGGAGAGTCATTGATAGCACCTTTGTCTAGTTTTTCCTATAGGGTAAATGATTTCATTTTCAACAGCCAGACTGTTTTCTTTGATAACAAAGAGTTGGAGCAGATAAGGGTTTTGATATACAGACAGTTTATTGAACTCAATCCAAACAAGATTTTGTCTACTATTCAGCCCTACCTGAATCAGCCTTTTGCCGATTCTTTGCTTATCCGGGCTGCAGTTGAATTTCCAGCTGATTTTTATAATTATGCCTCCGCTACCGGCACTGATGTAGGCAGAAGAATTCAGCAGGTCACCCATCCGCTTGTGAGTACTGTTGCCCGTATTGCGATAGAGCCCAAAGCCCGGTTGATTTATCCATTCTTGCCTTCCATCCTGCTTGGTGAATTAACTATCGATAGCATCAAGCATGAATTGCAGGATGATAACAGGTATTTTGCACTGCTGGTATCCACGCTGCAACAGTATCTTCAAAGGGGTTCAGGTGTAAGTGACATGTCGCTCAGGGAGATTAATGTGCTTATCAAGAAAAAAGCAGATGAATTTTATATCAATGAAATCAACGCACTTCATGATGAGCCTGCTGCAGCAAGATTCAAGGTTCTTGAGCCGTTATCAATAGCAGCGTTATATTATATAATTGTCAATGGAGAAGACATACTCTACACATCAAGTTATAGCGGTGTTTACCTTAAATTGATGTCACTGTTGGGAAATGCTTCAGGAGACAGCCTGCTGCAAAGTGTTCAATATGACCGTTTCCGAAAGTTTATCCGCATGGCTGCAGGTTATAACAAGCTCGATCATTTTCTTGCGTCAATGCCTGATATGAATGCCAATTTGCTCATGAGGTCTTTTGTACAGGGCCTGGAAAAGGGTCTGAGTCTTGAAAATGCAGTGGATGTAGCGGATTCCTATGCGAGTATTGAAAACAGTGAAGTAACCAAGCGGATAAGTCAGGAAATCTCCCTGCAACTTGAACTGCAAACGCGAAAAAACAATTACCGGGGGATGGCCATTTACGATATTTTACAAACCATATTCCGGTCAACTGCAGACAGTGCCAAATCACTGATGTTGAAATATAAGATTCCTCCGGTATACGGACTTACAAATGCCCAATTGGCTGATTCTGCTGGGATGGTTGTGGAGCAACTTTTTTTTTACGGTGACAAAGACGGGATAGAATCTTTTCATAATTTCCTGAGTTTGTTCCGCGGGAGAAAAGAATGGCAGCTGATCCAGCGGGAGGATTGGGTGGAAATTATTGCCAGAACAGGAAAAGCGGTAAGGATCTATGCCAACATACCACATGATAATTCCGGTGGTGATGATTTGGATGCCAGGGCCCAATTGAGGTTGTCGCAAAATCTGGCAGACAGTAATCTGCATCCTTCCATTGTTGTTCACCGGGGTCACAGCTATCACCTGAAATATACCCTTGAGCAGTTGCCTGAATCATCCAAGGTTGTTATTCTGGGTTCGTGTGGTAGTTACCAAAATCTCGATGCTGTACTGGCTGTTTGTCCGGATGCACATATTGTTTCTTCCAAAGAAGTTGGAACCAGATTGGTTAATGAACCTGTTTTGCGGATAATCAATGAGTCGCTGAGAACAGGCAATGGCGTGAATTGGGTAAGGGTATGGAAACAACTTTCATCCCAGTTGCGCGACGGTTATGCCCGGGAAAGGCTGGATAATTATATCCCACCGCATCAGAATCTTGGCGCATTATTTATAAAAGCCTTCCGCAATTGGGAAAAACAGCAAAGCAGTATGGAATTATGAGTGGACATATCGGAAAGAAAGAAAAAAAAATATTTGATTTCAGCTTACTGCTGCGCATATTTTCCTACGCAAAACCTTATGCAGGAAAGTTTAGGATCTCTGTAGTCCTTACCCTGACACTTGCGATACTTACACCTCTTCGCCCCCTCATTATCAATAAAACACTTGCCAGGGTAAATGATGCCGGTCAGTCTGATTATCAGACTGTTCTTGACTTCCTGATCTTGGTAACCATCTTTCAGCTCATTATTCTTGTAGTTGAAGCAGTTCTTCGTTTTTACTTCTCTTACCTTACTTCCTGGATGGGACACAGTGTAGTGAAGGATATGCGGGTGGCCGTATACCAGAAAATATTGAATTTAAACCTGCGTCAATTTGATCAGACGCCAATTGGCACACTAACAACCAGAACAATCAATGATATTGAGTCTATAAACGACATATTTGCAGAAGGACTGGTGCCTATTCTAGCAGACTTTCTCTCTATAGTAGCTATTCTGGGTGCCATGTTTTACACCGACTGGCAGCTAACACTGGTTTGTCTGATTCCCTTTCCACTCATGATTATTGCCACCTATTTTTTTAAGGAGAGTGTAAACAAGTCTTTCACACAGGTTAGAAATGCAGTTGCATCACTGAATGCATTTGTTCAGGAACATATTTCCGGCATGCAAATTATTCAGGCATTTACGGCAGAATCCCGCGAAAAGCAACGTTTTGAAACCATCAATCGAAAGCACAGGGATGCCAATATCCGTGCAATTTTTGCCTATTCCATTTTTTTCCCCGTTGTTGAAGTTGTTCTGGCATTTGCCATGGGGATTCTGGTGTGGTATGCGTCCCGTAATGCTTCCAGCCTAAATGCGGATAGCGCAATTTATGTAGCCGGACATATTGTCTCATTTATGCTGCTGCTGAATTTGTTATTCAGGCCATTAAGGGTCATTGCCGATAAATTTAATGTACTCCAGATGGGTATGGTTGCCGGTGAAAGGGTGCTGAAGGTTATTGACAACACTGACATGGTAATAGATTCACCTGAGGCCATAGATATGCCAGTGCAGGGTAAAATCAGCTTTCAACAGGTTAATTTTAGCTATAATAACGATAGTCAGGTACTGCATGATATCAGTTTTGAAGTAAATCCTGGAGAAACCCTGGCAATTGTAGGAAGTACAGGAAGTGGTAAGTCAACGATAATCAGCCTGATCAACAGGCTTTACCAGCATCAGTCGGGCTGCATTTTAGTAGATGACAGACCTGTTGAAGCATTTACCCTCGCCAGCCTGAGGAAAGGAATTGCAGTAGTTTTGCAGGATGTTTTTCTTTTTTCAGGATCTATCCTTGACAATATAACACTCAGAAATCCTGCAATCAGTAGGGCTGAAGTGGAAAATACTGCCAAAATGATTGGAATCCATGACTTTATCATGCAGCTGCCGGGTGATTACGATTATCAGGTGATGGAAAGGGGGACGACACTTTCGCTTGGTCAAAGACAGTTACTATCTTTTATCAGAGCCATGCTGTTCAAACCTGCTATTTTAATTCTGGATGAAGCCACATCATCCGTAGATACCCATACCGAGCAACTTATTCAACATGCCATTAGTGTGCTTACCAGGGGGAGGACCTCCATCGTGATTGCACACAGGCTTTCAACTGTACAAATGGCTACCCGAATCCTTGTATTGGAGAAGGGAAGGGTGGTGGAAGAAGGAACCCATAGCCAGCTTATGCAAACCGGAGGGTATTATGCCAGATTAAAGGAGCTGCAACTGGGGTAAGAAAGGCTTATTTTTTTGCACAGTTCAAGGTTATTACTCCGTTCGGTACTATCTTTGCGCAAAATTTCGAGACTGTTATGGGTGAAATTAGGCTGAAATCCTTACTGGTGGCTTGTTTGGGCCTTACGCTGGCTTTCTCTTCATTACCTGCTATGGCCAATGAAGACCATGCCGGAGAAAAACTTGACCCGGCCAAGTTGATCATGGAGCACATTCAGGATGCACATGATTTTCATTTTTTTACCCTTAAAAAGGAGGATGGTACTGAGTTTCATGCAACAATTCCACTTCCTGTTATCATTTATTCCCAAACCAAAGGGAAGCTGATTACATTCTCCTCCTCTAAGTTTGTAAATGGTCATGCGTCAGATGATTACAAGCTGGAGCATGGGAAAATACAAAGTGTGTCTGAAAATGAGGTGTTTTACGATCTTTCCATGACCAAAAACGTGGTTCAGATGCTTTTGGCACTCACTATCCTTGTTGTACTCATGGTAAGTATTGCCAATAAGTATAAAAAGGGTCAGGGTGTTATTTCTGCTCCAAAGGGATGGCAAAATGCCATTGAGCCGGTTATTACTTTTGTGAGAGACGAAGTAGCCAAGCCAAATCTGGGTAAGAAATACGGTAAATACCTCCCTTACCTCCTCACTGTTTTCTTCTTTATCCTGATTAACAACATTTTCGGATTGTTGCCAGGGTCAGCCAATGTAACGGGAAATATTGCCTTTACAATCGTTTTGGGGGTTATTTCGTTTTTTGTAATCCTGTTCAGTACCAATAAACATTTCTGGGGACATATATTCTGGTTTCCTGGTGTTCCCACTCCTGTAAGGATATTTATCATGCTCCCGGTTGAGTTGCTTGGTGTATTCACCAAACCATTTGCCCTGATTGTGCGTCTTTTCGCAAATATGGTTGCTGGTCATATCATTATCCTCAGCTTCATTACCCTGATCTTCATTTTTGGGTCAATGAGTGCTGTTGCAGGATGGGGGTTCTCACCACTTTCTGTGGCTTTTGCAGTATTTATTTACATGATTGAAATAATGGTGGCATTCATACAGGCATTTATCTTCACAAACCTGACAGCAGTATTTATCGGTCAGGCTTTTGAAGGAAGCCATGATGACCATCACTAAATTTTTTATTCATAATTAAACCAAGTATCATGAGTCTGATGAACATTCTGCTCGACGTTAGCGTTTCCCACCTTGGTGGTGCTATCGGTGCAGGTCTCGCTGCAATCGGTGCCGGTATCGGTATCGGACAGATCGGTAAAGGCGCAGTTGAATCAATTGCACGCCAACCAGAGGCTGCCAACGACATTCGTGCAAACATGATCCTGACTGCCGCTTTCGTTGAGGGTGTTGCCCTGTTTGCGGTTATCGCAGGTCTGCTGGCTGTATTGAAGTAATCAATAACAGCGCACAAAATCATACTGCATCCAAAGCACAGGGCGGAGGATGCAGTAACTTGAAAACTGGATTTAAAATATATAACATGGATCTCTTATTACCGGGTATTGGACTGTTGGCGTGGACCCTCCTGGCTTTTCTGATTGTTTTTTTCATACTTAAAAAATTCGCATGGGGAATCATCATTTCCTCATTAACGGAGAGGGAAAAAGGCATCAATGATGCACTTGCATCTGCGCAACAGGTTAAGGCTGAAATGGCACAACTTAAAAACGAGAATGAATCCCTCATGGCGCAGGCACGTGAAGAACGCGCACAAATGCTGAAAGAAGCCAAAGAGACAAAAGATAAGTTGATAAGCGAAGCGAAAGACCAGGCTAAGGCTGAAGCAGCTAAAATAATTGCTGATGCGCAAGCAGCCATCCAGACACAAAAAATGGCAGCACTTACAGATGTGAAAAACCAAATTGGTAGCATGGTCATTGAAGTAGCTGAAAAAGTTATCAGAAAGCAGCTTGATAACAAAGCAGAGCAGGAAAAATATATTCAGCAAATGGCTGGTGAATTAAATCAGTTCGGAAACTAAAAAACATGCGTCAAACAAAAGTTGCATCCAGATACGCGAAGGCGCTTTTTGACCTGGCTCTGGAAACAGGAAAACTGGAAGAAGTGCGGAATGATCTGGCATTGATATCCGGGGTTGACCATCCTGAGCTCAAGGTAATACTGACTTCCCCCATCATACGCAGCGACAAAAAAATTGCCATTTTTGAGGCAGTTTTTGCGGGTAGTGTTCAGTCAGTTACTTCAGCTTTCTTCAGGTTGATCTTTTCCAAAGGCAGGTCTGTGGCTATTGCCGAGATGATCGAATCATATGCATCACTGTACAGGGAACATAAAGGTATTAAAGTGGTGGAGCTGACTACAGCTGTGCCGGTTTCTGCGGAAATTAAGTCAGAAATAACCTCACTCCTGTCTAAAAACAAGATGATGCAGGATAAAACCATTGAATTGCAGGAAAAAGTGGATCCGGCAATTCTGGGTGGACTGGTTGTGCAGGTGGATGATCAGCTTTTTGATGCCAGCATAAAGCATGATTTGCAATTCATCAAACGTCAGTTCATTAAGAATATGTACGTAAGCGAAATTTAAAATAATACGTTCACGCATAAAATAAGCAATTATGATAGACATTAAGCCCGATGAGATCTCAGCGATACTCCGTCAGCAGCTTAGCAATTTCAACACTTCTGCTGAACTTGAGGAAGTGGGCTCAGTACTCCAGGTGGGTGATGGCATTGCCCGTATATACGGATTGAATAACGTTAAATCTGGTGAACTGGTAGAATTTGAGAATGGTGTAAAAGCCATTGCACTCAATCTTGAAGAGGATAATGTAGGTGTGGTATTGATGGGTGAAGGTGCAGGTATCAAAGAAGGTTCAAAGGTAAAACGCACCGGTATGATTGCATCTATCAAAGCAGGCATGGGTCTGGTTGGTCGTGTTATCAACACCCTGGGCGAAGCCATTGATGGTAAGGGTCCTATTACAGGTGATCTTTATGAAATGCCATTGGAGCGTAAAGCCCCGGGCGTTATCTTCCGCGAGCCGGTTAAGGAACCACTTCAAACCGGACTCAAAGCTATCGATGCGATGATTCCTATCGGAAGAGGTCAGCGTGAGTTGATCATTGGCGACCGCCAAACTGGTAAGACGGCAATTGCTATCGATACCATCATCAACCAAAAAGAATTCTACAAAGCTGGTAAGCCAGTATATTGTATTTACGTAGCAATTGGACAAAAAGCTTCAACCATCGCAGGTGTGATGAAAACGCTGGAAGACAATGGTGCGATGGATTACACCATCATTGTGGCAGCCCCTGCAGCTGATCCGGCACCTCTTCAGTTCTACGCCCCATTTGCAGGAGCTGCAATTGGTGAATTCTTACGTGATACTGGCAATGCTGCACTGATCATCTATGATGACCTTTCCAAGCAGGCAGTTGCTTACCGTGAAGTGTCTTTGTTGTTGCGTCGCCCTCCTGGACGTGAAGCTTATCCTGGTGACGTTTTCTATCTGCATAGCCGTTTACTTGAGCGTGCAGCAAAAGTAATTGCTAAAGACGAAGTTGCTGCCAAGATGAATGACTTACCTGATTCTATCAAGCATCTTGCTAAGGGTGGAGGTTCATTGACCGCGTTGCCAATCATTGAAACACAGGCAGGTGACGTATCAGCGTATATTCCTACAAATGTGATTTCTATTACAGACGGACAGATATTCCTAGAGTCGAACCTGTTTAATGCTGGTATCCGTCCAGCAATCAACGTAGGTATCTCAGTAAGCCGCGTTGGTGGTAATGCGCAAATCAAGTCAATGAAAAAAGTTTCCGGAACCCTTAAGCTGGATCAGGCTTTGTACCGTGAGCTGGAAGCATTCTCCAAGTTTGGTGGTGACCTCGATGCTGCTACCAAGTCTGTAATTGACAAGGGAGCCCGTAACGTGGAAATCCTGAAGCAGGGACAGTACCAGCCGGCATCAGTGGAGAAGCAGGTTGCAAT
>CAMAXV010000005.1 GCA_945862385.1 Chitinophaga pinensis | reverse complement strand
AGTTTTTGCAATTCCTGCTGCAGCCAGTATTTATAGACATGCACTTTAAGCTGCCGGCCGGGCAATGCTGCCACATATTTTTTGGCTTTGGGTGGTTCAGGCTCGCTGGGATCAGGTACAGGTGGCGGATTGCGGACCAAGCCATTTCGAATGATGTCGAGTGCTGTTTTCCGGCTGCTGAACAACTCAATGAACGAGAGAATTTCAGAGTAAGTAAACCTTGTTTGTTTATCACGCACATCATAATCAATGTCTACCGCGCCGGAAGTGCGCTGTTGCGCATAACTGACGATATTGCCTGTTTTTGCAGCTGCATCTACATTCAATCCGGGTGGAAGTGTATCGATCTCCTGTTGAAGCGCCAAGGCTTCCTGATACAGCAGCTTGTAGCGACCAGACATTTCTGTGGCGGCCACTGTCATTAGGTTGTAATAGGCATCTTTCACCTGCTGGGCTTTATCCTGCAGGGGTCTGAAATTGGTCACGATTCCTGCCACGTACAAGCTTCCAAACGCTTCAATGAGTTGAATGATTTCCGGATGGTTGGTTGCCGCTTTAGTCAATTCATCTGTAACACCATCTGTAAACGTTTTCCATTGACGCACTTTATCCAGATTGTTGCGGATGAATTTTTCCGCCTTAACAATCTCACTTATGGCATTGGCATAGACAGTGGTTTGTGTCAGAAAATTTTCAGCCCTATCGATATAATTTGCCTCACTAACAGCACCGGTAAAAGATCCGAGCAAATCTTTTGAAGTTTCAAGATAATTGAAGAGTGCATCAAAATCCCTTTGCTGCCGCTTCATGTCATCTACCTTTTCACAGAAGCGTTTCGCAAGATCACGAATGGATGTCACCAGATCGTAATCATTGGTGTTCCAGTCAATCTTTTTACCGGTATGCGTTTCGCAATCCAGCTCCTGAAGTGCAGTGACCAAACTGTTCTTCTGATCTGTGCGCAAGGATCGGGCAATGGCTTTAAAGGAGGCCCTCCTGAACTCACGGGCATTGCTGAAAATCGTTGCTACGCCCTCGTCTTTCCAGCTGAACTTGTCTGCGCCATTGTGTTTAGCCATCAGCTTATTACCCCGCATCAATGCAGCTACGGTAGTAATGACAGTACCAAATCCAAAACCGGTGGGTGGTTGTTCAAGGTCTTTTTCAAGCGTGGCGCCATCTACAAAACTGTTCCTGACTTTATAAAGGATCTGTTCAGCCGGCTTGAGGTTTTCTCCCACAAAATTTCCCTGCGCATCAAAAAACTGAAAATCCGGTCCTTGTCCGGTAAAGAAGGTATGCAAGCGCTGGTTATTGGCTTCTCTGATTATTCGTTCTGCAATGGCATCAGATAGCTGGGCTGAAAGGCGCTGGCTGTATACATTTTGAATGACCTGACGCTGCAATCCATTCAGATGAGATTGCCAGTTATTCCTGTCTAACTGTGCTGTATTGTACAAATAAATAGAAGTGCTTTCGATGAGGGATTGCTCCACCAACTCCTTCAGCCGGTTCTCCTTAACCGAACGTTCTGCCTGAAAGGCACGCACAATGGCTCCTTCATCTGACTGTGGATTGGCATATTTTTCTTCCAGGTATTTGATGCGCTCCACATCATCCAACAGTCTGTCAATCTCCCTAAAATATTTACCTTCAGGTGCCAGCCAGATAACATCCTTGTTGTTTTGATATTGGGTCTTCAGTTGTTCAATCTGTGGAACACGATCGTTGTCATAACTGTAGATGCTCTTCACTTTCAGCTTCAACTGCTTGATGGCCGGATTTGTCAGTTCATCATCATTGTCTGACGTGATGTAAAAATCATATTGCACATTGTTATCCTGAATCCTGGCCAGCGACCTGACAAGCGCTGCATTTTTGTAAGCGGAAATAATCAGTTGTTTTTTACGGAATGTCTGTACCTGAAATTGATTCATTTCATCCAGCAACCGCTGTTCAATATCCGTGGTGATGCGGTAGGTGCCGTTGGTTAATAGCAATACCTTCTGCTCCACCAGGGCATCAAGGGCTTTGGCTATGGAAGCCTGTGAGGTATGGAAATCGTCAGGCGACTTAATAAACGACTTAACAATATTACTCAGCGTGGCAGGAGCTATTTCCGCTTCCGTGAGAAAATGAATGGTTTCCATTAGGTGACGGCCAGGCAAATCGATGTGCTCATTTTGTAATATCAATTCCGCATTGGCAAATCGGTTCACCAATCTTACCGGAGGTTGTGGCTGCGCTTCTTTCGCAATCTGCCAACCGGTGGCGATGCTGAACAGCTTTTCATGCTGGATTTCATGCTTCAGGATATCGTAAGCCGTGATGATCATGCCCCTGGCGGCAACCTTTGTGGAGGCATAACCCTGCCGCCCGAACAGAAAATTCTGTAAAAGCGTGAACTGGTTCTTGTAAAACGGATAGTAGGTGATATAAGAATCTACCGTTTCTGTTTTAGCTGCACCTGACAGTCCACTGTGGTCGGCAATCTTACCAGAATGTTGCTGGTAGTGCTCATTCAGCAGGTGGATGGCCGTGTCTTTTTTCTTCAGTAACCTGCTCCTGATGATCACATCCACTTCCGTTGCTTCCAGGTGAATCTTGGTTTTAAAGCGGTCGGTAACTTTTGTCAGCTGCGCCCGGTTGATGTTGGAGTTGTTGATGACATCGTCCAGCTTTTCCTGTGCAATAGCAATAGTCCAAACCTTCCCTCCCAGCGATGATAGCGATTCACTAAGCCCCTGCAGGTCCAGCAGGGTGAACTTACCCTGATTGATGGCTTCGCTGGCTTCATCAAAAAGGAAAACGATTTTTTCATCCTTTACAACCTCAAAATAATTGGTTAGTTCCTGTTTTAACTTAGCCGAATCAAATTCATCAATCTCCCTTCTGATGGTAGACATGATATTGGTATAATCCGCTTCCGAGTTCCCAAGGGAGAGAAACAGCTCCTTGATCTTGATGAAATAGATTGTTCTGTTATACTTAAAATCAGCCCAGTTAAGGCCAGATTTATCTTGAAAGAAATCAACAATACTGCCATACCCTGAATCACACATGAGCGAGAAGAGCAGGAAGCCATGTTCATTTTCCGGTAGCTCCAGTGATTTGAGAAAGTTGCGGAAAAGGGCATAGGCAAAGCCATTGGATGTATCCTGACGGGCAACATCCATCAGTACCACACGAGAATGGATGCTGTTCAGTCTTGAAATGACATTTTTCACCAGCGATTCATCATCGATACCCGTAAACCGCTGCAGGATCCTGTCTCGAGCAGGTGTTCCGTTGATGATGCGGTTGCTCATCATGTAGCCCAGCAGCTTTCCGAAATACGACTTACCCGAACCATAAAAACCAGACAACCAAACACCCGTTTCAATGATGTTGGAAGTATAAACGGACACGAAGTCACTGTATTCCCTGGCCAGACCATCTGTGATGATATAGCTTTCAATTTCAGCCTGTATGGCAGCTTCTGAAATGTCTTCAAGGTCGATGACATTTTTGATGTCTTCACTCAAATCGATGGTTAATAAATCCTTTATCAGCATGTGTGTGTTTTCTGCATTATTGAATGATCATACAACGGTACTTGGAGGAGGGATATTTGCCCAGGAATAAAATCTTATCCGGCTCGGTGGTAGCCGGATAAAGGATAATCAGGGGCAGAGCAGCTTTCATCACCGCCTCGTCCTCCATGATATGGATGTTGTGGATGCCTGTTCCATAAAGTGCTCCTGTATGAATCAGTACCGGCACTTTACCGCTATCAACGGCGCGGCTGATTTTGTTTAGAATCTCTTTAAAAAGGTCATTGGATTCCTCCCCTGCGGGAGCCTTGAAAATTTCATGTGTAGCCGATTGCAGGAACTCGAAAAGTTGTAGCAATTCCGTCTTGTGTTGAGCAATAAAATCGGTGAGCGTCTGATTCAGATCGATCAGTTCAAACCCATCAGCAGGAAGTAGTTGGCGCATCTGTTCTATATACTCCAGTTCACGCATCGGTTCACAGACCACCAGGATTGAATTACCACCATTGGCATTCAGCCTGATTTCTGAACGCCTGTCGGATTCCACCAACCGCTTGGCAGAAAGAATGATATGTTCAGGATTTTGTAAGGGCATCGTATAGGGTTGAATAGGGAAGAATGGTTTCAATGGTCAGCTTGTCACCGGTAAAGTTGAGGTGAAAATAGCGGGTATATTTTTTTTGCATCAATCGCTCCATGAATACTGTTCGTTCAGAAAAGCAGTATATTATCCACTCCGAATCTAGGAGGTTAGGCTTTGGTGAAATGGATTTTAACCAGTAAACAAACATAACAAACAGCTGATCATTCAGGTAAGGATGAATGATGGTCTTGTTCAGTTCACCCTCCATTAAGTTAAATTTCTTTAGCAGCGTCAGGTATTTGGAGGCTGTTACTTCAATGGTTGAATCAGACCATTTTTTGAGATCGCTTTCGCGCGCTTTTAAATCACGGATGCAGGCAGCCACTTCATTTTTTTTGATGGAAATCCTTCCGCTGTAAAAAGCCGGGAAAAACAGATGCGTATTCAGATAATGCAATAATTCATTGTTACTGGAAGCATTCCAGAACAACAGCAAAAGACTATTGTGCGTAATTTGTTCCTGGTTGAGCACATCACGCATCAGCGTTTCCACATCCGCATTTTTAAACCTGATTAATGTACCTGTGATCGCCTTTTCAAAACGCATGACAGACTTGTCTGTTTTGATGGCAGTATAGGTATGGATACCACCTGATTTCTTCATTGACCCGATACTGGCATTCAGGAAAAGAGTGACCAGGTTCCAGTCGGGCAGACTGCCCAATATATTCAATGAGGAATCAATTTTCACGCTTTAGCACGATAGTTTGGTGGATGATTGACAATGGTCAGGTCTTCAAATTTAAACAATTCCCTGTTTAAGTAAACAGAATTACGACCGGTAGCATTTGCACCGGCCGTAACACACAGAACATATTAAAATAATTTATACTATGTTATAGGCTTGCCCACTTGTCCCGTTACCGGACAATACAGGTTCAGGTGATTCAAGGTTAATTCTACAATTTGCATAAAATTTGGTTTGGTTAGGTAAGCAAGGTAGTAAGCCACACCTCCACCTATTGGAGGAGTGAAAGCCATGGAAGGATTTTAACAATTTGAATTGATGATTAAACCTGTAAACTTTTTTTAGGTTGAGTAACTGTCAGCATGATTATTCTGGAAGTACAAAAATTCATGAAATGTAGTAAATTTGATATAAATAATCGACTTCATCAATGGATTAGGTTCTTCGCTGAACCAGACTATTTCAAACATCTGCCCATGGAACTGAAAAGTAATTATCCCAACCTACGCAAGGCAGCCATCATTTTAGATGAATCCAAACTCACACCCGGACAACAATATACCTATGATGCGTATATGGATCATATCCGTTGTAGGAATACAGAAGTGATGGATAGCTTCAAACAAGGCCGTTTGGAGGGTTTACAATTATCCATCGCCATCAATAAAGAATTGAAAAATGGTTTACTCTCACACAAAGAAATTGCAGAAAAATATTCAATTTCTGTTGATGAAGTGAAAATGATGGCTGAGGAGTTTTAGTAAAAGTCATTCTGCAAAAGGCCTTTTGTAAATCATGATTTAAAAAAATTTAGACTTGGGCCACCCCTTGGCAGTAAATAATTTATTCTCTCAACTTATCTCTCTCAACTTTCCCCCTTGTCCTCTCTTACACCCTAACCGCCTCCCACAAAATCTCCACGGGATGAAGTGCTTTCTCGCCTGTTCCGTCTTTTATCTGATGGCGGCAACTGGTTCCGGGAGCTGCAACAGTGCATTGTCCCTGGTGCTGGCGCACTTTGGGCAACAACACCAGCTCTCCTATCTGCATAGACACATCATAGTGCTCTTTCTCATACCCAAAAGACCCTGCCATACCGCAACAGCCGGATGGTATGGTTTCAACAGTATGTCCTTCGGGAAACGACAAGACCTTCACAGTAGCGCCTGCATCTCCAACCGACTTCTGCTGGCAATGGCCATGGAAAATAATCTTCCGTGTTGCAATTTTGAACTGGTCTTTGCGGATGTGTCCGCGCTCCATCTCTCTGCTTAAAAATTCATCGATATAAAAACTCTGCTGTGCGAGTCGCTGGGCTGCATCAAGCTGGTCATCATCCGCAAGCTCAGGATACTCATCCCTGAAAGTCAGTATCGCCGAGGGTTCAATGCCAATGAGTGGTTGAGCTGCACTGATAATCGGAGCAAATATCCCAATGTTCTTGTTGGCAATCTGCTTGGCTTTTCTAACGAGTCCTTTCGACAACCAGGTCCTGCCGCTCTCTTCATGTTCTACCATGCGAACAGCATACCCTAGCGCATTGAGTAACTGAATACTTCTAATACCAATATGGGCATCATTGTAATTGGTGAACTCATCACAAAAGAGATGCACTTCTCTTGCATACTGCTTCAAATCCTGCACATGCCTGTGTTTCGCATACCAACTGCGTAAGGTCTGTTTCGACAAATGAGGCATGCTGCGTTCAACCGCAAAACCAGACATCCGTTTGATCATTCCGCCGAGGAGGGGATTGTCCATCACCCAATTGTACAACCCTGGCGCAATGGATCCGAGCTTAGCTGTAGCAGTGAAATTGGCTATAAGCCTGCTTCTGAAGGGTACACCATTGGCATCGTAATAATGCTGCAAAAATTCAGCTTTGAGCTTGGCCATGTCTACGTTAGACGGACATTCACTCTTACAGGCCTTGCAACTGAGGCACAGACTCATCACCTCGTATATCTCCTTGTGATCATAGCGGTTCTGCTTGTCGCTGTTGGTCAGAAACTCACGAAGAATATTAGCCCTGGCCCTGGTGGTATCTTTTTCGTTTCTTGTTGCCATGTAACTGGGACACATAGTACCTCCGGAAAGATGACTCTTTCTGCAATCTCCACTGCCATTGCATTGCTCTGCATGCTGCAAAATGTCTTGCTGGTGAAACCTGAAAATCGTTTTGAACGCCGGCGTGAATTGTCCGGGTACATACCGCAACATGCTGTTCATGGGAGGAGTATCCACAATCTTGTTGGGATTGAAAATATGTTGCGGATCCCACACGTTCTTCACTTCTTTCAACAACCTGTAATTCTTTTCACCAACCATCTGCTGGATGAACTCTCCACGGAGTCTTCCGTCGCCATGCTCTCCACTCAACGATCCCCTGTATTTCTTCACCAGTGTGGCTACTTCTTCTGCTATCACCCGAAACAACCTGTTACCTTCTTCTGTCTTCAGATTGATGATGGGCCTCAGGTGCAATTCACCGGAACCGGCATGGGCATAATGCACGGAATACAATCCATGCTTCTTCAGGATCTCGTTAAACTCCGCGATATAAGCCGGAAGGTCTTCCACATCCACTGCTGTATCTTCAATCACCGGCACAGCCTTCTCATCTCCTGGGAGGTTGCTGAGCAATCCGAGTCCGGCCTTGCGCAGAGTCCAGATCTTCTTGGTATCCGCTCCAAACAACACCGGGAAATGATAACCCAATCCGGCAGCACGCATCTCTGCTTCCACCTGTTGCGTGATAGCCAGAATCTCTTCACGGGTCTCCTTCTGAAACTCTATTACCAAAATGGCACCGGGATCACCCTGCACAAAGAACCTGTTCTTGCTTTGCTCAATATTTCCTTTGGTGCATTCCAAAATATAATGATCCATGAGTTCGCTGGCACTGGGCCTGTATTTCAATCCGATCAGGTTGGCGCGAAGCGACTCATCAATGCTGTTGAAATGCGCGCACAACAATCCTGTCTCTTTGGGCGGAGCGGCATTGACGTGCAACTTGATTTCAGTGATGAAGGCAAGCGTACCTTCAGATCCTGCTATGAGTGAACAGAAATTGAAATCTGGTCCGCCTGCGGTGAAGGGTGCCATCTCTACCAGCAGATCAACGGCATAACCGGTATTCCTGCGCTCCACGCTTTTCTTGGGAAACTCCCTGCGTATCTCTTCCTGATTATCGTAATTACCCAGCAGTGAGCGGATAGTTTTGTAAATATTCCCCTCCAGGGTACCAAGCTCACATTTGGTGTGAAACTCATCCAGACTGAGTGCCTGGAACATCACCTCCGACCCGTCACTGAGGAAGGCATTTACTTCCAGCAGGTGCTCGCGGGTGCTTTTGTACACCACAGAGTTGGATCCGCAAGAATTGTTGCCTACCATCCCGCCAATCATGGCGCGGTTGGCAGTGGAGGTCTCCGGACCAAAAAACAATCCGTGTGGTTTAAGAAAAAGATTCAATTCATCCCGAACCACCCCTGGCTCTACCCGCACCCAGCCTTCTTCCTTGTTGAGTTCGAGGATTTTTGTAAAGTGTTTCGACACATCTACCACAATGCCATGACCTACAACCTGTCCGGCCAGCGAAGTGCCGGCTGTCCGCGGAATGAGGGAAGTCCCGTTTTCACGGGCAAACCTGATCAGGCTTACAATATCCTCCTTCGTCTTCGGAATGGCCACCGCCAGCGGCATCTCCCGGTAAGCCGACGCATCGGTGGCATAAAGGGTGCGCATCGTCTTATCGGTGTACAATTGTCCTTCCAGACTTTTAGATAATTGTTTCAGCTTGTCTTGCATGTGATTTTTTGTGCTATGCAAAATTACCGATAAATGGCTTGTCTGCCTCGCTGATGGCTGCTTATCTGCCAATCAACCGGTTTTTAAGGAATATTCACCTTTTTTTGTTATATTGTAATTGATGAAGTGAAGCACAAAAAATGTACAAAGACTCCCCTCCTGGCCAGGAGGGGTGCCGAGACAAATGAACGAAGTGAATTTGTTGAGGCGGGGTGGTGGAATCAAATTTTAAAATCCACCACCCCGTCACCTGCCTTCGGCAGGCAAGCTCGTTCGTCTGCACCTTCGGTGCAAACTCACTCATGCCACCCCTCCTGTCCAGGAGGGGAGTTTTATTGACTCGTCCTAAAAAAGTTTACAGGTTAATTGACTAATTCATTAATTCCAATAAATGGAACCCAACCACCAACGTATCTCCGAACTGGAAACTCAGGTACAACAACTCAGTCAGCTCCTGGGCGCCAAATTCAATGAGCTCAACAGCATCCGCCAGGAATTGGAAAAACTGAAAACAGGAACTTCTTCCATCAATCCTGCTCAGCCCCAAGAACCCCTGACCTCAATACCTACATCACCTGCTCCAACCAGCAGTCGAGCTACACCAGGGGCACTTCCCAATAAACCTTCCCAGTTCAGTCGCGACTATGCGCAATACCAGAAAGAACGGCAGGCAAAACTGGAGAACCTGATTGGTACCAACCTCTTCAACAAAATTGGCATACTGATACTGATGGTGGGTGTTTTTATCGGTGCCAAATATGCCATCGACAAAGATCTCATCTCGCCGCTGGTGCGCATTATCACTGGCTATAGTTTTGCAATGGCATTGGGCTTAGTGGGCTGGCGACTGAAAACAAAATACGAAGAGTACAGTGCAGTCATGACGGGCGGAGCAATAGGTACGGCCTATTTCATCACTTATATTGCTTATAGTCTGTACGGACTGATTCCGCAACTGCCGGCGTTTGGTATCATGCTGGTGACAACGGCAGCAGCTGTGTTCACTTCGCTGCAGTACAACAGGCAGGTGATTGCTTTACTCGGACAGGTTGCAGCATACGCCATCCCATTTCTGCTCAGCAAAGGGAGCGGACAAGCCGCGGTTCTGATGGGATATATTTCAGTAGTGAACGCAGGATTGCTCCTGCTGGCTGTTTTCAAAGACTGGAAACCGGTATACCGCATGGGATTTGCTTTTAGCTGGATCATCCACATCGCTGCACTTACAAATTCAACGCTAACAGCAGACAACTGGATCGCATTGATGCTCCTGCTGACACTGAATTTCCTGCTCTTCATGGGTACTTTTCTGGCCTATAAAATACGCCACCAACAACCCTATATCCTTTCGGAAATCACCATCCTGCTGTTGAACTCCATCCTATTCTTTGCCGCAGGTTACCTGCTCCTATGGGATGTCTTCCTGAGTGATGGTCGCTTTGATGCCAACCGGCATCACCTAACCCTTTTTGCCCTGAGTGCCGGGTTCATCCATTTCCTGATTGGCGTGCAAATTAAACGGATGAAACTGAGCGATGAAAGTGTTCACCAGTTTCTGTTTGGTCTCGCCATCGCTTTATTCACCATCATGGTACCCATCACATGGAAAGGGAACCTGATTACCATTTTCTGGGTGGCAGAAGCAGCAGCTCTGGGAACAGTTTACCGCAAAACGGGAAGCATACCTTACCGGAAACTGGCTGCAGCACTGCTGTTCCTGACACTGCTGAGCCTTGCAATAAACTGGCAGGCTCATTACCTCACAGGTGAAAAAATAATAGCCTCTTACATTCCCTTTGCCAACATGGCTTTCCTCAGCTCCCTGATGGTGGCTTCGGGATTGCTATGGCTCTATATCCAACTCAAACCTGATCAATCCCTGCCTGTCTATGCACAACGTAATGAACTCCAGACAATAAGCGGACTAGCTTTCTTTATCGTCCTTTACCTGGCTGTGCACCTGGAGATCAGACATGTCTGGCCGGCCATGACTACATACCTGCCCTGGACACTGGAATATGGATTTCTCGATATCAAACTCATTTCCTTTGCAGCTGTTTATGCTGCTGCCTGGCAATACCTGAACAGTAGTAAACTGAAAAATGAGCAACTGCATTTTCTCCTGCAGATTTTTGCGGGGTTCCTTATAGTTGCATTCCTGACTACAGGGTTTACAAGGCTGGGAGAAATCCGTGAAACTTACCTTGCAGGAGGAGTCGGACCAGCATGGCTGAAGCTGGGTATCCGGTATCTCTTAATGGCAGTGATTGCTTTACCCGTTTGGGGATTGAAAAAAGACATGTATCTTTTTCCTAGCAAGCCAGTCAGCAACATGCTCCTGGCTATAGGATTCAATGCACTCTTTCTGGGGTTGATCTGCAACGAATTCATCCACTGGATGGATGTGCTGGGCTATGCCAATCAGTATAAACTCGGACTCAGCATCATTGCAGGCAGCTATGCATTGATGTTGATCAGCACCGGCATACTGCAGAATAAGCGACACCTGCGTATCAGCGCCATCTTGTTACTAGCTGCAACACTTGTCAAAGTGATATTTTATGACCTCTCCAGCATGTCTTCCATCTCCAAAACTGTTGTGCTGATTATCCTTGGTATCATCCTGCTGGCAGCGTCATTCCTGTACAACAAGTTCAGGGAAAGGATGAGCGGTGAAGCAACAGCAAACCAAAATGATTAATTTTGAACAATGAAAAAAATCATTGTACTCCTCTTGCTGATTTGCACTGTTCAACTGCATGCCCAGGAAAACAATCCTCCCATATCATCAACTTCAACTGATAGTTCAAAGCTTATTATACTCACTACCAATTCCGGTGAGCATTTTGCAGGTTATATTGTTTCAGAAGACCCACGGGAAGTGACCATCAGGCTTGAAAACGGTAAGCTCCTTTCCATCCCAGCCTATACCGTGAAATCGATCAAACCCGCTACACGCGAGAATATCATTGGAGGCAAAGTGGTTTATCCCAATCCGCATCCCTCACGTTACTTTTATACCCCTTCGGCACTACCGATGGATAAGGGCGAAGTTTATATTCAGACCGTTTATGGTGTAGCTTTTCAGGCTCAGTTCGGGATTACCGACAGGTTTTCGCTGGGTGCCACAACAACGATAGTAGGAACACCGCTCGCACTCACCACCAAGTATTCCATACCTGTGGATGAAAAAAATACTTTTGCCGTAGGCGGACTGGCAGGATTTGTGGGATGGGGTTCAAATGTAAGCCTGGGTATCGGCTTCGGAACCTATACTTATGGCACAAAGGAATCCAATATCACCCTGGGAGCCGGGCTGGGCTGGGTAAGGGATGGAGATGTTGTAGATTACACACAAACAGGAGAAATGATTGGTCCATTCGCCGAAACCAACAGCACAGGTATTTTTACATTGGCGGGTAACAAAAGACTTTCCAGAAACCTGAGTATCATGGGTGAGTTCTGGTATGTTCCGGAAGGTGGCTTCTTTTTCGGCGGACCTTGTTTCCGCTTATACAACAACAGGAAATCAACATTTGACCTGGGTATCTGGACAATAGGTGGTATCTCAGACGTAAGCCTGCCGGTATTCCCCGTATTCAGCTACACCTTTAAGTTTGAAAAGTAAAGAGATTATTTTACCACATTCATCTTGACGCGAAGAGAAGAAGTTTTGGAAAAATCAGAAGCAAATGTCACTTCTTTTCTTTCAGTTGCAGTGCTGATAATGATTAGTCCGGTATTGGGAGGCATTGTACCCAGGTTGTTAGCATGAAAGAGTAAGTCATACGTACTGAATGTTTTCCCGTCAAGGTCAAATTGCAGGGGTTTGTCAGACAGTATCTTGTTCCTGAATAATACACCTTTATTCACATAGAGCGTAATTTCATCTCCATCCACCACACCGTTGTCGTAAACTTCTACGTGCACACTGTCTTCCAGGAATTCAAGCGTGTTGATGACCACAATATCTCTGTCTTTTCTAAAGACCACCGTATCGTCAATCACAACATTAACTGACTCACCATCAACCTGATAAATAGTATCAACAAGTGCCCTACGTGAAACTACTGAAACAGCTTGTTGCACTCCAGGCGTTTGCGGTGAAGAAACTGCGTTAGAATTGGTTGTGATTGGGAGCGGCTCTGCAATCGGAGCAATATCCTTACCAGCTACTTTAAGTTTGAGCTGAACTGTTCCTGTTCCACAATCTGTGGTTGAGGATTTACTGCTTGAAGTAAAAGTGCCGGCAAGAGCCTCTTCCTTTTGCTTCAGGGAAAACTGCAAAAGGCAGATACTTTCAGCTGAAGGAAAATTGGTTTTGAGAATAGATTTCTGCGTTAGTAAAATCACCCCGTTTTTGAGTACCCCCTCAAAAGAAGTCTGACAATACATGTTCTTACTTCTGCTGATGGAAATACCTGAATAGGTTCCATTTCCAGCCTCTTTGAAAGAAAGAGATATTTCATAAAAACTTCCCGCTTCAAGAATCCTGCCTTCCCATACATCATTCGGAGCAGGCTGGGCAAGCGCTGAAGCTGTTCCAGCAAACAGCATGAAAAATAAGTTAACCCCTGTTTGCCTGATGCAAAATCTGATATGTTTGAGTACGCTGTTCATGGTAAAACACCCAAATATATACAGCAGTTTTACGGAATGCAAGTAAATCTCCGGAATTAACGTGTTATGCTTTCTAATCGCAAAAAATATTTATTATTGAATCGTTGTGCTGATATAACGCGAGAAACTCCCCTCCTGGCCAGGAGGGGAGTTTTTTAAATTTTTATTTGCTCAAATCAACCGCTCAACCCCAAGAAAGCCAACAGGCATCTCCGTTTGTCCATGAAGGGTGAGGTCCCGGAGGATTTCCCCAACCACTGAACTGAATTTGAAACCGTGTCCGCTGCAGCAGGAGGCCACACTCACTTTACCATCATATCCGGGCAGATGACCCAGCATGAAATGTTCATCCGGGGTATTGGTGTAGCGACAGGTTTTCAGTGCCGATGTAGCTGCCACTGTTCCCGGCAGGTATCGATTGATAAAGTCGCGTAGGAGCTGTTCATCCTTTGCATCAGGAATTCGGTCTGTGTCATCGTAACTTGTCTCTTCACCATGTCCGTGATACGCCAGTTTAAAACCTTTCGGTCCGCCAGCATCAACATCATCCAGTGCCGGAAAGCCATAAAAAATACTATGCCCATCGGGCTCAGCCAGCGTCCAGCAGGGAAAAGCATCCTTCCGAAATGCAGCCGGATCAAGGGCTGTCATCCAACCCATAACCTGCCTGGTTACTGTCAGATGCTGATTCAATACCGGCAGCAGCCTGCCCATCCCAGCGCCAGCTGAAAGCACGAGCCTATCTGCCCGGTAGGTCGCTTTGGAAGTATTTACCACCACGCCATCTCCTTCAAGTTGCCAGTCAATAAGGGTTTCACCTTCATGAATCTCGGCCCCCAGTTGCCTGGCCAGTGCGGCATACAAGGGAATGATTTTTTCAGGCAAAAGCAAACCTGCTGCTTGTTCAAAAAGGATATCCATCTCTTCAGGTACACTGAAAACGGGATAACTTTTTTTTAATTCAGCAACAGTTAGGCTTTCGACTGGAATGGAATAAAGCGATGCCGACTGTCGCACTCCGGTAATGAGTGGATTATCGGGCAAGCCTATGTATAGCAAACCTGTTTCATGATAAACCTTTTCTCCCGTTACTTCCTCGAGTTCCTGCCAGCTGGCATAGGCTCTTTCCAGCAATGGTACATAGTCTGGGTGTTCAAAATAGGCTTTGCGGATGATGCGAGACTGTCCCCCATGCGATCCTTTTTCATGGGGTATATTGAATTGTTCCAGTCCGAGCACTTTCAACCCGCTTTTGGCAAGCTGGTAACATGCAGAAGATCCCATGGAGCCTACTCCGATTACAATGACATCAAAATGATTCCCATTCATCTGGACCGATTATTTCCGCTTGATGATGACAAAAAATACATCCCTACTGATGCTGAAACCCAATCGCTCATAAGCCCTGATGGCACGGGGATTATCTGCACGCACATGCAGAAAAGGAGTTTCACCGCGCGCGATGATTTCAGCACATAAAATACTCATGAGGTGGGATGCATATCCCTTCCCCAGAAAATCGGGGTGGGTGCAGACTGCACTCACTTCCGTATAACCGGGTACTTTCATGCGTTCACCGGCCATCGCTGCCAGTCGGGTGCCTTCCCGAATACCGATATACCTGCCGAAAGACATGGTATTGGTACTGAAAGGACCAGGCCTTGTGAGTGCAGTTAGTTCAATCATCTCCTGCACATCTCCTGCTCCCATCTCCAATACAGACTGTTCTGGCAGCATCTGCGGATGAAAGGCTTCGCAGACCATCTGATAGATGGGCGTGGTATACACTTGCTCAAAGGCTTCCGGAATATTGACCTGCCTGGGTATGAGTACATAAAAGCTGCGGTCTAGCGGAAGAATTTCTTGCATTTCCCTCAGGTCTGCCTCGTTCCAGGCATCCATGGTGACGAACGGCGAAACCGACTCATCAAAAAATTTCACCTGCTCAGTGCCCTTGTTCAACACAGCCTGTCTGGTGCTGAGTGCATGCCAGATGGGATTATCCAATACATGTTCCATACCCTTCAAATGAAAGATGAAATTAATACAAAGATTTGCGTAAATGGCGGTAAATTAGACCATGGAAAAAAATCGCAGACACTTCATCAAAAATATGGGCGCCTCTGTTGCAGCAATAGCAGTTGGCACAGCAGCCAATGGCAACAATCAGACAGATAAAAAAATACTCCATTCCTCTGTCAGGGTAAGTGCCAACGACAAAGTACGCATCGGACTGATTGGTGCGGGTATCATCGGTCATTTTGATACGGATGCGGCACTCAAGGTGCCTGGTGTAGAATTGGTGGCGGTATGCGACCTCTATACCGGCCGCATCGATGCAGCAAAAGAAAAATATGGCAATCAGCTCTTTACCACCCGCGATTACAGGGAATTGCTGAACAGAAAAGATATTGATGCCGTGCTGATCTGCACACCTGATCACTGGCACCAGCGGATGGCCGTTGATGCCTTGGAAGCCGGCAAACACGTGTATTGTGAAAAACCCATGGTACAAAAAATTGAACAGGGTTATGCGATCATCAATGCCCAGAAAAAATCTGGCAAAGTATTTCAGGTTGGCAGCCAGCGTGCAAGCTCTGTAGCCATCCTCGAAGCACAGAAACTGGTGAAAGCAGGTACCATTGGGGAACTATCCTTTATCCAGGCTTTTTGCGACAGAACAGACTCCCGCGGTGCATGGCAATACAGCATCCCGCGCGATGCTTCACCCGAAACCATTGACTTCGACCGGTTCCTTGGTGATGCACCCAAAGTACCTTTCGACGCCACGCGCTTTTTTCGTTGGAGAAACTACAAAGACTATGGAACAGGAGCCGCAGGCGATCTCATCGTGCACCTCCTCACCGGTATCCATGTCATCACCGGTTCGCTAGGTCCCAATAAGATCTTCAGCCTCGGCGACCTCAAAATGTGGAAAGACGGTAGGGATGCATACGATGTGGTGAATGCGCTGATGAATTATCCTGAAACACCACAACACAAGGCTTTCCAGGTTTCTACCCGTGTCAACCTCACCGATGGTGAAGGCAAAGGTGGCTTCGGCATCAAACTGGTGGGCACTGAAGGCGTTATTGATATTGGATGGAATGAATTTACCTACCGTACCCTGAAACGCAAGTCGGCACCGGGTTATGGCGGTTATGACTCTTATGAAAGCTTTTCTGCAAAAGGAAAAGAGGAGTTTAAAAAATGGTACACATCGAAGTATGGAGAAGATTTCGGAGGATACGAAATAGGCAAGGAAATGGCCTTCGCACCACCAAAAGGTTATGACGACAGGCTGGATCACCTGACGGTATTTTTCAATGCTGTACGCACCGGTTCAACGATTGTGGAAGATGCTTCATTCGGACTCCGGGCAGCAGCACCGTCAATCGCCTGCAACCTCAGTGCAGCACTGGACAAACCCATTAAATGGGATCCTGTTGCCATGAAACTTTTATAAATAACCGGTAATCACCCCTTCTGCCTGCACGCGGTGGCGGAAGGGGTAATCTATACAACAAGGGGCCGGGGTGGTGGAAACAGAAGCGCATTTTTGGATATTTTCAAAATAATAGGGCAAATTGTTGAATTGTTGCGAACATTTCTTAAACAAAAATGTTGGTATAATTCAATAAATTAGCTATGCAATACTGCTGCCACCCCAACACCACTACTGAATCTTCCACCATTACCGTAAACATCAATGGTCAACTCGACTGGGACACATTTACCAACGAATTAGAGTTCGAATAATGTCTGCCATTCAGCAGGATCATCCTGCACATGCTTAACTTTGCATCATGCTCAGCTCTTCCACCATCAGCTTTCTCACGGAACTCAAGGAGAACAACAACAAGGAATGGTTTGATCTTCACAGGAAAGACTATGAGCATGCCAAACAGGATTATCTGCAGTTTGTAACAAGTGTGCTCAACAAATTAAAAGCACTTGACCCTACCCTCGAAAATCTTGAACCGAAAAAATGTGTGTTCCGCATCAACAGGGATGTGCGGTTCAGTAAAAACAAAGACCCCTACAAAACCAATATGGGTTCTTTTTATAGCAAAGGAGGAAAGGCAGTTGAATGCGCGGGATATTATTTTCACCTTGAACCCGGCAGCTGCTTCATAGGCGGTGGTTACTGGATGCCCCAGGGACCTGCGCTTAAAAACATCCGCAGTGAAATTGACTACAACCTGGAAGAATTTTCAGGCATCCTGCAGGAAAAATCGATGAAAAAATATTTTGGATCACTAAGTCAGGAAGCACGCCTATCAAGGCCTCCGCAGGGTTACGAAGCAGACAATCCAGCCATGGAATTCCTCAAACTCAAAAGTTTTACCGTAACCGCACCTTTAGCTGATGATATGCTGACTGATCAAAACCTGATATCAGTAACCATAGATCATTTCAGGGCGATGAAACCATTGATCCATTTCCTGAACAGGTCACTCGACTAACTGGTCCTGCGCCAGTCCCACAAAACAATATCCCAACCAATGCCACGCTGATTTCCTCTGATGTTGTAACCAGTTTCACTTCCGGCATGCCCATGATATAAAATTATACCAATTTTTAGTAGTCCGATGCCGATTGCATGCGTCATTTTTGGAAATCAAATCCTTTTATCGTAATATTGCGATTAATATGGGTGCTTCAAAAACAGCAGACTACACGTTGATCCAGACAGATTTGGCCAGGTACTGCAAAGCGCTGTCTCATCCGGCACGCGTTGCGATCCTCCAATTATTGCTGGAAAGAAAAACCTGTATTTGCGGAGATATCGTGGAAGACCTGCCCATTGCACAGTCCACTGTATCCCAGCACCTGAAGGAGCTCAAACAATCCGGACTCATAAAAGGAGAGATAGATGGCACATCGGTATGTTACTGCATTGATGAATCTGAATGGATAAAGGCAACGCAACTGTTGCGTACTTTTTTCGATGGATTTGAACTTAACAGGAATACATGCTGCTAAAATTTTAAAATCAATAACTTATGCAAACTGAAGAACAACTGAAAGAGATCGTCAGAAAGAAATACAGCGAAATTGCTTTGCAGGATAAGGATACAAATATGTCATCATGCTGCGGTGCAGGTGGATGTTCAACGGAAGTATACAATATCATGTCTGACGACTACACGAGCCTCGCAGGATATAACGCTGATGCTGATCTGGGACTGGGTTGCGGACTCCCTACGCAATTTGCCCGCATCAAACCCGGGGATGTGGTCATCGACCTCGGAAGCGGGGCTGGCAATGACTGTTTCATTGCAAGACATGAAACGGGTGAAACAGGCAAGGTAATTGGAATCGATTTTACACCTGCCATGATCGACAAAGCCAGGACCAATGCAGAAGCGAGAGGATTCAACAATGTAGAATTTCGTCAGGGTGATATCGAACACATGCCCGTTACTGCCAACAGCGCAGATGTTATTGTTAGCAATTGTGTACTGAACCTTGTACCCAACAAACATGGCGTTTTCAGTGAGATATTCCGTGTGCTTAAACCAGGCGGACACTTCAGCATTTCAGACGTAGTACTGGTAGGAGCACTGCCTGAGGGATTACGTAAGGATGCAGAAATGTATGCGGGATGTGTTGCCGGTGCTATTCAGAAAGAAGTGTACCTCGAACTGATCCAGGCAACAGGATTTCAAAATATCAGCATCCAGAAAGAGAAACCAATCATCATCCCCGATGACATACTGGCTAACTACCTGAGTACAGCTGAAATCCATGATTTCAAGTCAGGCTCTACAGGTATTTTCAGCCTCACCGTTTATGCTCAAAAACCCATTTCACAAACCAGTTGCACCCCAGGTGGTGGATGCTGCTAAAAAAATAAAGATGAAAAAAATACTGATACTCTGCACAGCCAACAGTTGCCGCAGCCAAATGGCTGAAGGATATTTCCGAAAGTTTGCAGGAGACAAAGCTGAAATTTACAGTGCCGGCGTATACTCCACAGGAGTCAACTCCAAAGCCATTGCTTCCATGCTGGAAGATGGCATAGACATTTCAAAACATACTTCCAATGCCATGGAAGAATACAAGGATATCGATTTCGATTATGTAATCACTGTATGTGACAATGCCCGGGAAAATTGTCCGTTCTGGCCAGGTAATTCCATCCACATTCACCATGCCTTCCCCGACCCAACTCACATGATTGGGTCAGAATCAGCAATGAAAGCATCTTTTGCGGCAACACGGAATATGATCAGGGACTATGCCCAACAATTTGTGGCGGATCACCTATAGACTAAAAGACTACCAAAGGTGCATTGATTTTTTGGGTAAATTCACGGATACATTTTGATGCATTCCATGAAAAATCTACACCTATACCAACTGCAACTCACATGGACCGGCAATCGGGGGCAAGGTACTGCTGGCTACACCGCGTATGAAAGAAATCATACCCTGTCTATCCCCGGCAAACCTGCAATCCTGGGCTCATCAGATCCTGTTTTCAGGGGTGATCCCTCCATGCACAATCCAGAAGAACTATTGCTTGCCTCACTGGCCTCCTGCCACATGCTTTGGTACCTGCACCTGTGCGCAGAAAACGGCATCGTTGTAACAGATTACATCGATAACCCATCAGGTACAATGCAGGAGTCTGATAACGGTAGCGGTCGGTTCACAGAAGTTACACTGAGGCCAACCGTAACTGTCAAAGATGAAAAAATGTTGGAAAAAGCAAAGAGTTTACATAAATCTGCCAATCAATATTGTTTTATCGCCAACTCAGTTAACTTTGCTGTCCATCATGAACCCATCTGCAAAACAGATGGCTAAAACAATTTTATGGCCGTAAAACCACAAAGAATAACAGTAGCTGCTGAAATAAATGCACCCCTTAAAAAAGTATGGAATGCCTGGAGCAATCCGGAAGCCATCAAGCAATGGAATCAGGCTTCTGCAGACTGGCATACCACTGAGGCTGAAAACGATCTCAGTGAAGGTGGACAATTCCGCTTTCACATGGCAGCAAAAGATGGCAGTGCAGGATTTGACCTGAAAGGAACCTATGTTGCCGTTGACGAATTGGAATACATTGAATACGAACTCGAAGACGGTCGTCAGGTGGGCATCAGCTTCAACGAAGAAGATGGTATTACCAGCATTACTGAAACCTTTGAGGCTGAAAACCAAAACCCCGCATCACTTCAGCAACAGGGTTGGCAGTCCATACTCAACAGTTTCAAGCAGTTTGTGGAAAGCAATTAAAAGCAGCTCTAGATTTTCAATTCATGCTGAAAAATAAAAAGATTCTGATTGGAATCACGGGAAGTATTGCTGCGTATAAAACAATCTCCCTTGTTCGACTGCTCGTAAAAGCGGGGGCGGAAGTAAAGGTGACCATGACTGAAGCTGCAAGTCATTTTGCATCACCTCTGGTTCTGGCTACACTTTCCAAAAACAGGGTGTTATATAAACTCAGCGAAGAAGATGCCTGGAGCAACCATGTGGAACTGGGGCGCTGGGCTGATTTGTTTATTATAGCACCACTCAGTTGCAATACCCTTTCTAAAATGGCAAACGGAGCATGCGACAACCTGTTGCTGGCAGTTTACCTTTCTGCTACATGCCCGGTTCTGGCAGCTCCTGCTATGGATGAAGACATGTGGCATCACCCTTCTACCAAAAGAAATCTTTCGCTTTTAATGGCAGACAAAGTAACCATCATGCCAGTTGGAAACGGCGAACTGGCGAGTGGGTTATTTGGCGAAGGAAGGATGGCAGAACCCGAAGAAATAATTGGTTTTATCAGGGAAAAATATTTCAGAGGAAATGAACTTGCCGGTAAAAAAGTATTGGTAACAGCCGGACCAACCTATGAGGCTATTGATCCTGTTCGCTTCATCGGCAACCACTCCTCCGGAAAAATGGGCTATGCCCTTGCAGATATCTTTTTTGAAAAAGGGGCTGACGTTACACTGGTAAGCGGACCATCACACATAACTCCGGCCTATTCAGGCATTCAACTTCAAAAAATTACCAGCGCAGAAGAGATGTTCAACCTGGTGATGGAAAACTCTAAAGAAGCAGATATCATCATCATGTCAGCTGCGGTATCAGACTATACTCCCTCAACTGTTTTTGAAAACAAACTCAAAAAACAGACAGCAGAATTAGAGCTGAATCTGATGAAAACAAAAGATATTCTTCATCATCTGGGGGCACAAAAGAGACCCGGACAATTCATAGCTGGATTTGCACTTGAAACAGATAACGAAATCACAAACGCAGAGCAAAAACTGCTGAAAAAAAATGCAGACTGCATCATACTCAACTCACTGAGAGATGCCGGTGCCGGCTTCGGTGCTGATACAAACACCATCACCATCATCGACCATGCTGGGCATCAAAGCTTTCCCAACAAAAGTAAAAAAGAAGTTGCTGCAGATATTTGTAACTACATCAGCCAGAAAATCCATTAAGGCTTCTTAAGAAACATATTAGCAAAAACCACAGCATATCTTCTACCCATTTCCCGTTGTCCCTCCGTATTGAAATGCAGAAAGTCACCCTTGTGATCTAGCCCTTCCGTACTAACAACTGCCGAGCGGGAATCTGTTTTACTATATGCACGAAGTACCTCATTCATCTGCATAAACTGTTCATGAACGGTTTTTGAAAAGTAGCCTAGTTCACCCATTATTACAGGCAACTTTTTATTTGCAGCTTCTCTCCGCATCATCCCGAAAAGTTTTTCGAGTTGTTGAGGATGTTCAGGCAAACCCTTGGCATTGGCATCAGCTTCACCCTGGTGCCATATAACACCTTTGATTGTCCCCAGTTTTTTAGCCTCGCCTAATCTTTTTTTGAAATTGCTGAACAGCGGTACCTCTCTGAAAACTGAGTCATCAATCCATTTCCGGATAGAGCTGCCACCAACAGCTGTATGAACAAGCAGTATGGAAACATCGGGCGGACAAAATTCAAGCATTTTTCTTGCAAAAGATACCCCACAATCAAGCCCGACCATAGCAGGCTCGTTCAGATTCAATGGCTCTTTCGCCAGAACGGCTTCCCCGTTTCTATTCAATGACAGTATTCTTGGGTTAGTAACTGTATCCTGAGGTTCAACCTGACCGCGGCCAGCCATATTGGATTGCCCGGCCATTACAAAAACCCAGATTTTTTTCTTTTCAGGAACAACCGAAGGCTTCTCTTCCATCACGGGAAAAAAACGCGTCCGTTGATCAGTCTGGGCAAACCCTTTCAGCACCAGGAAGAAAAACAAAAACAAAAAATGATGTCTCATGAAATGGTTAATTTTTATGCTTTCTAATAAAAATTTTAAGACTCCCCTCCTGCCCAGACATAGCGCAGCGACAGTCTGGGATAGGAGGGGTGGCACGAATGAGTCTGCACCGAAGGTGCAGATGAATGAGCTTGCCTGCCGTAGGCAGGTGACGGGGTGGAGGATGTTTAAATTTAATTCTACCACCCCGCCTCAACAAACTCACTTCGTTCATTTGTCTCGGCACCCCTCCTGTCAAGGAGGGGAGTATGTCCCCCATTTTAATGTCATAACATATAGATTTATCAACTCAATAACTTATTTCAGTAGCACAACATTTTAATTATTAGAAATAAACTGTTTTACCCGTCAGTGCCGACTGTCTCGCTGCATCCAGAATTTTCACCACCAACACATTATTTTCCAGCGAATAGGCCCCAAAAGCTGGAACCTTAAGTCTGCCGCGGATGACATCAGCGAAGTAGGTAAACGGACTCGTATAAGTTCCGGTTTCTTCAGCTCTGAGCACATAGCTTACTTCTGCTCCCTTTGAACCCTTAGCCTTCATTTCATTGTTGTTGCGTGTGATAACATATCCACGTTCGCCATACACTTCCATATCCTTGCGGGCAAAAGGCCAGTTCCAGGAAGCCTGTATGATACACTGTGCACCAGGATAAGATACAATGATGGTTGCCTCATCATCTACTTTTGGATAAATATGCGGTTTAAACTGCTGGGTTACTGCTGTTACACTTACTGGTTTTTCTCCCTTCATCAACAGTGTCATCAGGTTTGCACCATAACAACCAAAATCCATCAATGCGCCGCCTCCGTTCTGAACCGGATCAGTAAGCCAGTTGAAAAAATCATCAGAGACACCAATTTCGCGCGGACCTTCATGACCGTCGTGCACAACCATCTTCCGGATTTTACCAGCAAAAGATGAATCACTGAAAAGTTCGCGTGTCTTGTCTGTAGTAGGATACCAGGATGTTTCATAATTGGTTAGCACATGTATACCATGCTTCCCTGCAAGTGCAGCCATTTTCTCCGCATCGGCCACCGTTGTAGCTAATGGTTTTTCTACCATCACATGAATACGCCGCGGAGCACAGGCTTCCACAACAGAAAGATGCTGCAGGGTAGTTCCGAAAGAACTAACGGCTTCCGGTTTAACTTTATCCAACATCACAGCAAGATCAGTATAAAAGAGGGATGGATCGAGCTTGAAACGTTTCATCATTTTATCTGCCAGTAACTTATCCGGCTCGTAGATGGCAACGAGCTGCGCCACTGCGTCATTTTTCCTTCCCAGGATCCAGGATACATGTCCGTGGGAAATACCTGCTACTGCAAGCCGGATTGGCTGGGCAGTGGCTTCAGCGACAACAAGCGTCACCGCCAGCAAAAAAATGAGCTTCTTCATATTGGCAAACTTTAGCTGAATTTACCGAATGATTGCCACATAAAACAGTATTCAATTATACACAACTAAAATTCATCATAAATGTCTGTCCGGTAAGGCTTACCCAACATTCTATAAAGGGCTTTTTTCCAGGGACCCAAGAAGCTTAGCCGGTCTTTAATCAGGTGAGTAGATCCCCAAAAAGCCCGTCTGTAAAGATGACCCTGAGAAGCTAAAATGTGAAGTGGCTGCTGATTACCCGGATTCACCCGGATCATGGCCAATCCACCCCACATCTCCCGGTATGTATCGTTATGCCAGAAAGAACCAGTGATATAATCTAGTTCTACATATTCAACAGCAGGATAATTTTTGTATGGAATAGTGCTGATACCTTTTCTGCACTGCGGATTGAAGCTGTCGTGCAACAGGATCACAAAAGGATGTTTATGGGGGTAAGAAAGAATCGCATGGAGGTCGCGCTGCACCCCTGCACAGGTATGGTCTCCATCTACCAGCACAAAGCCAAGTTTCTTTCCTTCCTGATCAATCCTGGTAAAAAGTTCATGAACCAGCTTATCACCTTCACCAACAATAAAGTGAACATGGGGAAATTTAGGTTCCAGAAATTTTTTGGGTGCCGGGCTGATATCAATGGAATATACTTCGTTCGAAAAATGCTGAATCACCTGAAGACTACCACCCTTGTAAGTGCCAATCTCTATGGCCACTTCAGGCTTGAGGTGGTTCATCAGATCAATCAGACAATATTTTTCAGCCCTCGACATCTGCCAGTCGAGTGCAGGATCAACAGGAAATCCTGTAAAAAAAGGTGTACCTATATTCCCCTTCATCAGGCAAAAATAAAGGAATTAATTCCACTGAATGGCAAAATAGACGGCCGGTCTTTTACCGATATTGGTGATGTTGTGGGGGATATTCGATTCTACCCAGGCTGCATCACCAGTTATGATTTTTTCTTTTGCATTGCCCAACACCATTTCTCCCTCTCCATCAATCATCAGAATGATTTCTTCATTCTTGTGCGTATGTGGCGCATGACTGTTCAGACCTGGGTTTAGAGAGGTGATGTGGATATCAAAACGGTTAGTCATGATGGTTTTACGGTCAAAAAGCTGTCGCACGCCACCCTTATCATGTGCCCTGTAAGTCATATCGAACCAGTCCATAACAAAGGAAGCACCGGCTGACTTCCCACGCGCAACATCAGGTGACGCAGATGCCATGTGCATAGCATAAATCTCCACAGGATCCCTGCGCGGATTGCTGAACATTACTTCATCACCGGGAAGCAGAAAAACAACAGAACCTTTATCCAGCAATGTTTCTGTGCCATTCAACTGCACCCTTACCGGTCCGTACTTAATAATAAAAAACATCTCTGCGCCGGCAGTCTCGGTATTGAAACGCAGTTTTTTCCCTGCACGCAGCTGATGACCTGTAAGTGACTGCTTATTCAATACTGCCCCTGAGCCATCAAACATCGTTTTTCCATCGCTGCTCCACTTATACACGTGGGTGGCAATCGGGGATTGTGCAGCCAGGTTCAGACTGATGAATAGACATAGCGTTGCAAAAATGGATTTCATTACTCTTTTTATTGAAGTTAGTTCTTATGATACTCTTTCCTGATTTTACCTGCGAAAAAAATTGAGAAAAACCGAAATCGTTTTAGCATTATTTTGGTTGTTGCCATTGGTTTTCAAATACATTTACAGCGCTAAAAATCTACATGCATATGTTTAACAACACCCGCATTTTGCTAACCGGAACTTTGCTATTTAGTTTGAACCTCCAGGCGCAGAAAACCACGAAACAACCCTTGCTGGGAACCCGTTCAGCAAAACTGCTTGAGGATTTTTTCAGAATAACCTGATCCCCTTCAAGGCTGCCATTAAAGCAGGAACCAGTGCTATCATGCCCTATTATTCTATACCCAAGGGTACACAATATGAAGAAATTGCCTACGCTTACAACAAAGCTGTAATTACCGGTTTATTGCGGGATAGTCTGGGCTTCAAAGGCATCATCAACTCAGATACCGGTCCGATTGAAATGATGCCATGGGGGGCAGAAAACCTGACCATCACCCAGCGTTACAAACGTACCATGGAAGCGGGTGTTAATCTTTACTCGGGCTCTGCAGATCCGGCACCTTTACTGGAAACGGTAAAATCAGGGATGGTGGACATGAAACTGGTAGACAACTCCGTTTACCGTTTGCTGATGGAGAAATTTGAACTTGGACTCTTTGAAAATCCATATGTAGATGAGGAAAGTGCTGCAAAGTTTGTAGGAAGTGCAGCCCTGCAGGCAAAAGCAGATATTGCGTTGAGAAAATCTATAGTGTTGCTGCGCAACGAAAACAGGTCTCTGCCATTAAAGGCAGGAACCAAAGTGTATTTTGAATCCTATATGCAGAAGAGGGGCGGAGCTTCACCAAGTACAGTCTACCTCCCTCAGCAAAACAACAATAACCTTGTTTTCGTCAAAACACCAGAAGAAGCAGATGTAATAGTATTGTGGCTTACCCCAGGATCAAAGTCACTTTTTGAGGCTGATGGCTCCCCCATTTATCTGTCTTTATCCAAAAACGGTGTGGATGTCAACTATGTCAATACCTTATCTGCTAAAAAGCCTACAGTTCTTGTAGTTAATTACACAAATCCATGGGTGATTGATGAAGTTAAATTACTACCTTTAGTATGTGAAAGACTGCTGCCTGTGGATTATATCCTGTCAGGGAGCATTTTTCGTTTTAAAAACAAACAGCAAACAAGAACCTTTATGAGAAAATTAAGAACACTCTTGCCATTGGTAGCGCTGCTGCTCATGACCTGCACGCAGGTGCTGGCACAGTCCATTATCAGGGGTAAGGTTACTGGTCCAAACAACCAGCCCGTAGTCAATGCCAATGTTGGCATTAACGGAAGCACCCGCTTCACCCAAACTGATGCCAAAGGTGAATTCGCCATCAGTGCCTACAAAGGTGAAACGCTGGTCATCAGCTCAATTGGCTACAAAACCAGCGACATTAAAATCGCAAACAGCACCAACCTGAATGTAAGACTGCAACAGGATGAATCCACACTGGAAAGTGTTGTTGTAGCACTCGACATCAAACGCAACCCCAGGGAACTGGGCTACTCAGTTCAAAAAGTTGATGGTGATGATGTCAAGGAAACACAAAGAGAAAACTTCATCAATGGTCTTGCCGGACGTGTAGCTGGTTTGACCATCAATCCTACAAGTGGTGTTGCCGGCGCTTCGTCATCCATTGTACTTCGCGGCTTCAACTCCCTTTCCATGAATAACCAGCCGTTATTTGTAGTGGATGGTATTGTTGTTGATAACCAGACTGTTGATGAAACATCAGACGGTGGCAGGGGTATAGGTCTGGCATCAGACAGGCCCAACAGGAATAGTGACTACCAGAACAGGATTGCAGACATCAACCCCAATGATATTGCTTCTGTAACAGTATTGAAAGGTCCGGAAGCAACTGCACTTTACGGCAGTCAGGCCAGCTCCGGTGCCATCATCATTACCACCAAGAAGGCTACTACCACCAAGTTCCAGATGCAATACGATAACAGTTACCGTATCTCGAAACTGACACGTGTGCCTGAAACCATCGATCGTTACTCTAACGGAACCAATGGTGTTCCTTCCAGTATCTTCAGGTATTTTGGTCCGGAATACACCGGCAATGAGACCTTGTGGGATAATGTAGGTTTATTCTTCAGAACCGGTATGGCACAAACGCACAATGTGGGTATGGATTTCGGATTTGGAAAATCATTCTTCCGCGTTTCAGGTTCAATATTTGATCAGCAGGGAGTTGTTCCCAATAACGATTTCAAGCGCTATAACCTGCGGGTTTCCAATACTACCAAAATTGGTAAGTATGTGGAGATTACGCCTTCAGTGGCACTCACCAAAAGCGAGAACAATAAAGTACTTCGCAGTGCCGGTGGTTACTTGTTGAGCTTGTTGATATGGCCGAACAGAAACAACGTGTTGAGTTATGAAGATCCTGTAACAGGCGACAAGCTGCCGCTTTTTAACAGCAACCCTAATGCGGATTATGACAATCCATTCTTCAACGTTTATAACAACGTGGCCAAAGATGTAACTACGCGTGCTACTACCTCGCTTGGCATCAACATCAATCCCACCAGCTGGCTTTCTGTTCAGGGCCGTTTTGGATATGATGCCTACAACATTGATGGCTACATGCGCTATCACCCCAAAAGTTATTACCTGAGTGCCGCATTGCAGGGTACATTGGATAATTTCTGGCGTAAATACAATGGCTATAACCACACCATTACCGCTACTGCGCGCAAAAAAGTAGGCGACTTCAATTTCAGGGTGATGGGCGGTACCATGTGGCAGGATTACCAGACGCAGATGTATGCGATAACGGGAAATACCCTTTCTTCTACTGAAAGTTTCGACAGTTCAACAACGAGACCAGCCTCTAGGGTAAGGCTACTTCGTAATTATTTTGGCGAATACAATAAACAGATCCTTCGTCAGCTTGCTTATTTTGGTGAAGCTGCTGTAAGCTACAAAAATGTAGTTTTTCTGAACTACACGCACAGGTTTGAATCAGCGTCCACACTTCCATTGAAAAACAGAAACTATGATTATCCGGGTGGTAGTTTGAGTATCATACCCAGCGACATCATCAAAGAACTTAAGAATAACAACATCTTAAGCTACTGGAAGATCAGAACTTCACTGGCAAGCACGGCAAGACTGAATACGCCTTATTCCACACAGTCGGTTTTTGTAAACAACTTTGCCAGCGGAAGCGGTTTCTCTTATGGATTTACCAATGCCAATCCCGAACTTGCTCCGGAAAGACAAAGTACTTACGAGATAGGCACAGAAATGCGCTTCTTTGGAAACAAACTGAACCTTGATGCAACTTATTACAACACACTCAACAAGGGTCAGATAATCGAAAACTTCCGCCTCAGCTATGGCACAGGTTTTGTATTAAATACACAGAATGCAGCAAGCACAAGGAATCAGGGTGTTGAAATTACCCTGAGCTCCGGTATCATCAACAAAGCCAAATTCAGCTGGAACCTGCAGGTGAACTTCAACAAGATGTGGAACAAGGTAATTGACATGCCAAAGAATGTTGCTGAATACTATATAGCAGACACCTGGTTGTATGGCAATGCCAGAGGTGGACTCGTACTGGGCGGACCAACCACATCTATTACAGGCTATGGCTATGAGCGTAACCTGAATGGTGACATCCTCATAAATCCAGCAAATGGCTTGCCCGTAGTGGAGCAGGTTTTCAAAATCCGTGGTGATAGGAATCCGGATTTCACCATGGGTATCAACAACGCATTCCGCTTCAACAGGTTCAGGCTTAACTTCCTTTGGGACCTCAAAGTTGGAGGAGATATCTTCAATGGCACACACCGCTTTCTCACTGGTACAGGGAGAAGCCAGCTGACTGCTGATCGCTTTACACCAAGGGTTGTTAAAGGTGTATTGAAAGATGGCAAGCAAAACACAAGCTACCCAACACCTAATACCATTGTTGTTGTTCCTGCATACAATGATGCTTATTATACCAACATGCCGGAAGAAGACTTCATTGAGAAGGATGTTAACTGGTTGCGTCTGAGAGACCTGACATTGAGTTATGCATTGCGTAAATCACCATTCAGGGATCATGGCTGGATCAGGACAGTTGAGTTTTTTGCAACAGCAAACGACCTTATTCTGATTACAAATTATACAGGAGCAGATCCAGCAGTAAATGGCAACACAGCCGGTTCCAGGGGTGTTGGTGGGTTTGGCTTCGATTACGGCACCATGCCTGCTCCAGTGAGTCTCAATTTGGGTGTTAAAGCTTCATTCTAATCAACGTGAAAAAAAAGATCATGAAAAAGAATAATATATTTCATCTCACTGCAGTAGCCATTTTACTGGCGCTGACCGGATGTGAAAAAAAGATCGATGAGGCATTTGCCAATCCGAATGCGAGTGTCCGTGTGCCGGTAGAAAGACTTTTACCCGGCATCATCGGTAATTTCGTGGGAAGTTCAGCTGCAGCAGGCAGTGCTTATGGAACAGCAAACGACGGATTGTATATAGGTCGCTATGTTCAATTCTGGGCTACCAATTCTGCCGGTAACCAGTATGACCAGATGGGTGGCGCTACCGGTGCAAGTGATATCCTTGGATCTGTATGGGCCATGCATTATTTTGGTATGGGTGAAAACCTGAACAAAATGGTGAAATGGGGTATTGAAGAAGAAAAATGGGATTATGCGGGTGTTGGTTATGCCATTCGTGCATGGAGCTGGCTTCAACTGACCAATATGTACGGAGAAGTTATCCTGAAAGAAGCCTTCAGACCTGATCAGCTCGTTTTTAAATACGATACACAGGAAGAAGTTTATGACTCGGTTCGTGCCATTGCACACAGGGCCATAGCTTATCTTGAAAAAACAGGCGGACAGGCCAGTCAGGCTAACCTTGCAAAAGGAGATGCCTATTTCTACAATGGCGATGTCAACAAGTGGAAGAAATTTGCGTACACTGTTCTTGCCCGCTCATTCAGCCACCTGAGTAACAAGTCTACCTACAATGCTGATTCTGTAATCAGGTATGCACAACTGGGTATCAATACCAATGCAGAGAATGCAACAGCAAAATTTGCCAACACCGGGATCACAGGAACATCAAACTTTTATGGTCCGTTCCGGAACAACGTTGGCACATTGCGTCAAACGGAGTACATCGCTAACCTGATGAATGGACTTAACAGCAGATTTTCAGGAACTGCTGATCCCCGTGCGTGGTATTTGCTCAGGGAAAATACGAATGCAACCATCAGAGGCATTAAACCGAACAAGGGAAGTAGCGGACTGGCTGCCAATGACCAGCCTCGAAGCTTTTGGGGACAACCTTTTGGCACAGCAACAGCGCCAACAAGCGATGCCAATTGCAAATATATTTTTAAAAATGGTGCACCATTCCCCATAATAACAGCGAGTGAAGTTAAATTTATGCTCGCTGAGGCATACCTGAGAAAGGGTGATGCCAATGCGGCCAGGACTGCCTATATTGATGGTATCAGCTTGAACTTTGATCTTTTGACAAGTGAATACAATTCAGGCGTTCCTGTAGATAAAGTCATAACCCCTGCCACCAAAGCGGCCTTTCTTGCCAATGCTGCTATTGTTCCTGATGCAGCAACACTTTCGTTGAGCCACATCATGCTGCAAAAATACATTGCACTTTATGGTTATGGCATGATGGAGACATGGGTGGATATGAGAAGGTTTCACTACGTGGATCAGGATCCAAAAGGCGGTCAGGTATATGCAGACCTGGTGCTGCCCACCGGCACAGACCTGTTCATCAACAACAGTGGAAAGTACACTTACAGAGCCAGACCACGTTACAATTCAGAATACCTCTACAATGTAGCTGAGTTAACCAGGCTTGGTGCTATTGCATTGGACTATAACACCAAGGAACAATGGTTCTCACTGAAATAAACAACCAGAAATCAAAGCTCATGAAAAAATTAAATCTCATACAAAAACTCACGTCACTGCTTGTACTCGTTGCTTTGGTGGTTTCCTGTAAAAAGGACTACCAAAGCATAGCTCCGGTAGTAACCGACCTGAGTAACAAAGCCAATGTAAAGTTTTACAATGGTATTGTTAATTCAAACAGAACATTCATTTACACTGAACTGGTACCACTGAATGGTGCCACTGTTACCTATGGTGGGGTATTTCCTGCATTATCTCCATCTTACACTGCACTGAATCCGGGATCTGTTAACCTTGTTATGCGTGATACGCTTGTACCAACAACACAGGTTCCACTGAATTTCTTTGCTGAGCTGGAAAAAGGAAAATACTACACCGTTTTTGCATACGACTCACTGAACTTTCCAAAGCGCAAGGTAGTACTTGATAATATCCAGCAATTTGGTGATACCACAGCAAGAATTAGATTTGCTAACTTTCCTTACAGCTCAACCGCTATTCCGAATGTAGATATTTATTCAGTCAAAAGGAAAGCAAATATCTTCACCAACATCAGTACTACAACAGTAACAGATTTCATCCCTTATGCTTCTGCGTTAAGTGATACGCTTTTTGTTAGACCTACAGGTACTACAACAAATCTTACGCAACTGAATGGTTTATTACCAACAGCGAAAAGAAGCTATACAGTGATATTCCGTGGCAGCTACCGGGTTACATCCGGCACAGCAGCAAGGACACTGACATCTTTCCTCAGTTTTTAAACCATACATAATGAGCGGTAAAGATTAACCGCAACAAAAAAGCCGATTACAATGCGTAACCGGCTTTTTTGTTGGTATTATTTAAATTGAATTGCTTTAAAACTTCCAGCCTATGCGGACTGCTACTCTGTGCATGGTATATAAATCTGTTGACCGGGCTGAGCGGCTCTGTCCAGGCCCCATCCAGTAATCAATATCATAACTTTCTTTCACCTGTTTGATGTTTTTAACTACAGAAAGCTGAAGTCTTTCCTTTTTAAACACTTTAAAGATAAATCCACCACCCAACTCAGCATAATATCCTCCGGTACGCTCATAAACTCTGGAGCCTATCCAGGTTGGAACAGTATCTGAAGATTGTTTAAAATTGTAGCCTGCTGAGGCTGTCAGAAAAGGAGATGTTCCCCTGAAACTAAAAACCCTTTGCACATGGAGGTAAACGGGATACGACCTGAAGCGGTAAAAATCGACGGCAGCCCCTACACCATAAAACCAGTTCTGGTGCTTTATGCCACCCTGCAAGCGCAGATCTCCCGAGGGTTCTGTGGCACCAATCTGCAAACCCATTTCGGGCATCAGCCAGGGTTTCAATGTCTTCACCTGAGCTTCTCCAATGCTGAATTTCAATACAAAAGATGCCAGCAATAAGTACCTGATCATTTGTCTGAGTTAATAGTGATGGAGGATTTGACCACAGGTTTCGCAGGGTCACTGAAGTCAATGAGGTACAAGGCATCAGCAGCAGAAACAATCGCTATTGATCCAAGCCCAATCACATCATAGGCATTCATGCCTTTAAGGTGACCAAGCTGTCTGATATTATTTACATCTGCTGCATTGAAAACTTTTACACCATCCGCACCATCGCAAATCAGGAGTATATCTCCAACCTTTGATAAACCATGCGGATTGGTGAGCGGATAAGATTTCAACAGCTTGGGTTTGGTAAGATCAGCAATATCAACTACGTCCAGCTGGTTGATGAAACCCTGACACTGTGTGCCATTGCGGAGTGTAACGAAAGCATGTTTACCATCACTGATAACTGGATCACAAACCCGTGCATGTGTAAATGTCCCCACTTGTTTGGGTTGATCTTTGGAGGTAACATCATATATGAACATACCTGTCATTGAGCCAATAAACAGGTTATTGCCAAAAGGAAATATTGTTTCAATTCCCCAGTTTCCTGTAGGCACATTCCTGATATAGGCTGGTTTTTCCGGAACTGAAACATCGAATACCCTCAGGTCTGTATTGTCTACCGTATATAGCCTGTCTTCGCGGAGTCCAAACCTGGCCATACTGCCGCCTGTTCCGTTGCTTACACTCCCCGCTGCAGTGGCTGGCGTAGCAAACATCATATCTTCTCTTCTGATGCCCCATCCAAAATATTCTCCCTCTTGGAGTACCGTATCAACCGGCTGCCAATCCACGATGATTTTACCCGTATCATTGTCGAAATTCGGATAGTACCGTTGTGGAAAAACACCAGTAATCACTTGCTGAAGCTTTACCTGTTGCGGATTACTGATATCTACTGCAACAAGGTCTGTGTACATATCAGCATAGAGGATATTTCCCCTCACAGCCATATCTACAGCTCCGGGGATATTCACAAAGGCTACATTCTTAGGTGATGCCACATTGCGGATATCGATGATATGCACACCTTTATACAATTCATTGAGAAATGCGAAGCCATCCTTATAAAATATCTTACCGGGGGCCACAAGTTCAAGTGGTAAACTGCTTTTGATGTTAGCCTTTACTTCCTCCTTGGTCTTGTAAACAGGCTTATAGATTGTTGTTTTTCGGGCAACATTATCTTTCAGGCAAGACTGAAAAAACAAGGCAATGAGCAGAGAGATACCCAGTATACGTTTCATAGTACTTCTTTTCTTTTATGACTGCAAAGTTCCTGAAAAGGTTGCATATCCTGCAAAAAACAGGATAAACGGTTACTACAAGCACAGGTTACCTCAGATAAGCCTGTAATTGCGGAAGGCAAAAAACCGCTTTCCGGTCAGTTTCTCAAGCCAGTACATGATTCTCTTTTTCATACTAAACCGCTTCCTGCTGATGTCTATGTCTACCTGCCAGTTCTTTGCTGCAATCCTTTGCTGCATGACTTCCGGATGTGTGCCTGAAAACTTTGCGAGTGAATCGAAATCATCATAATTAAAAACTGTTTCCCTGGCATCAAGTGCTGCCTTCATGGATTTACCCATCCAGTTTTTGCTGAGTGTCCGCAGTTTTCTGTCCATCTTCTCGGGAGATTTCACCCAGCCATAGTGATAGACCTGTGCATCAATCAACTTGGATGGAAGCCTGTCTTTGACTCCCATTCTGAATCCCTGCGCATCTTTAAATGAATGAATCCGTTGATCATTTCTGATGATCCTGATTTCGCGGTTATACCATCTCCTGCTATCTCCCACGTAATCATAAGTGCCGTAAAAATGGAGGTACCCGAATACAAGACCCAATACCTGCTTATCATGGAGATACTGTTCGCATGCCCTCCTAATAGCACCATGATAATGCTCATGTACCACTTCATCACACTGGATATAAAAGCCCCAGTCGCTGTCTGGTGCTATAGACTGAAAAGCTTTATCTGTTTCAATGGCCATTACCCTTCCGCCCTGCAATTGTGAGAGGTCCCACTCCGTTTCAACAATCCTGATTTTACCTGATCCGATTCCCCGAATGAGACCCAATGTATCATCATCACTTTTACCTACGGCAACTACCATTTCATCCACAACAGGTAAAATGGAAGTGATGGCTTCCACTGCCGGATAATCATTGATGATGGCATTGCGTATAATCGTGAAACCGGAAATTTTCATCCAGCAAAAGTAGTACAGCGAAAGCGGAATCAATGCATTGAAGTATTATCTTTAACAACCTTTGTGAATCGCATTTTAAATAATTTATACTTGAAAAAAATAGTTACAAACCTCACCTTCTGGGTACTGATAGCGATCACTGCTGGCGCGCTGCTGGGACATTTTCGGCCTGCAATGGGAATACAGATGGAACCCCTGGGCAAACACTTCATCACCGTAATCAAGTGGTTTATCAGTCCGATCATCTTCCTGACCATTACCCTCGGCATCAGCGGCATGAACGACCTGAAAAAGGTAGGTCGAGTAGGTGGTAAAGCCATTCTCTATTTTGAAATCGTCACTACCCTAGCTTTGCTGATTGGCATCTTAGTGGCACATTTCATCCAACCCGGTGCAGGAGTAAATACAGATGCTGTTAAAGGGGGTGATATTTCAAAATTCACATCTGGAGCCCAGTCGTTTTCCTGGTTAAAATTCCTCAGTGATAATGTAACTATTCAGGTTCTGCTTGTTTCCATCATTACTGGCATAGTGCTCAGCAAATACAGCGGAAAAGATAAAGTTATCCGACCGCTTCAGTTTGCTTCACGTTACATCTTCAAAGCTTTACATTTTGTGATGTTGTTTGCTCCTGTTGGTGCATTCGGGGGAATGGCTTTCACCATTGGAAAATATGGTATTGCCACCTTGGTTCCGCTGGGAAAACTGATGCTGACAGTTTACATTACCATGGCTGTCTTTGTGTTTGCCATTCTGGGCATGATCTTGCGTTATTATCAAATCAGTTTACTCAAGTTTCTCAATTACATCAAGGAAGAATTACTGATTGTGCTAGGCACTTCATCATCTGAAGCAGCCCTACCATCGCTGATGGAAAAACTGGAGAAAATGGGATGCGCAAAGCCAGTTGTGGGATTGGTTGTTCCAGCGGGATACTCGTTCAACCTGGATGGTACAACCATTTACCTGTCTATGGCCATCATCTTTCTAGCACAGGTATTTCATGTTGATCTCTCTTTTGCCCAGATGCTGACGATCATCGGTATTTTGATGGTAACATCAAAAGGGGCAGCTGGTGTTACAGGGAGTGGTTTCATTGTGCTGGCATCAACGCTTTCAGCAGTGCATGTAATACCGGTTGAGGGACTGGCCCTGTTGCTGGGCGTTGATAAGTTCATGTCTGAGGCAAGAGCTATTACCAACTTCATTGGCAATGGTGTTGCCACAATTTTTCTGGCAAATCAGGAAAAAGCATTCGACAGAAACCAGATGGAAAAAGCATTTTCCAGGGAGGTTTATGAATATGAAACTAGAGAAATCTGATTAATTTTTTATGAGGTAATCTGCAGCATAGGTCATCATTGGTGATAAAGTTTTGTATCTTACCCTGTATCCCATTCCTTCAACCAGACCTACAGCCTGTCGGAAGACTTCATTGGATTTAAATCGAATATCAGGATTCAGATCAATATCAATCCAGGATGGTTTTGGTAAACCGGCTTTACGGATATATTCCGCAACACGAACTGCTTCCCAAACTTCCGTCAACAAACGATCTCCGGTATATTTTGCTAAAGGGGTCTTCCATTTTCTATAAACCAAATGGGCACCTTTACCTGGCTTATAAAGTGCTACTACATTGGCAAAAATGGTACTATCTGAATAATTCTGTGAATCTGAACCTATGAGTATTTCAATATCCTGAGTCATTTGCAAATAGGACCTGATATATTGAACAAGTTCAAATGGATGATTGGACATAAACCTGTTATAAAAAAGTTGCTCATCCATCAGTCTTAATTTGTTTCATGAAGTTAGTCAGCATAATCATGACCACGATGCACATCTTTTTAACACTCTGATCCTGTTTACAATTAATTAAAATTAAATTCACTTATTATTTATGATACGTGTGGAATTTGGTTAAAACAAAACATTCGTGGAAACATACAAACAAATAGTTTATCATACAGGGATACTTATTCAGCATGGAATCTTCAACCATTTATCTGAAGCAGAGATATCGTTAATACGCCACCAAATGATATATGGTGCCGATAATCTTGCTGGCTGTAAATCATTTTTCAGATTATGGCGAACAGGAGATTACTGTAGAGGAATATCCGAACTTCAATTGCTTCAAAAAACAAATGGCTTATTGTTAAAATTCGGAGAACAATTAATAGATGAAGACTTTCTCGAAGAAATCATTGATTAATTAAGTCCCTGATCACCACTGAAGCTGCTGTTGCTCCAAATACTGCAGGGAGATACGATATAGTTCCGTAGGCTGATTTTTTGAAATTTTTTCCATCTGTAAGCATCAGGCTTTCCTTGATATGCTTTTCAGGAGAAAAAACCGCTTTGATACCTGAACGGATACCATGCTGCTTCAGGTTTTTCCGAATCTGCTGGGCAAACGGACAATTATACGTCTTGGAAATATCTACTACCTGCAACTTTGTGGGATCCAGTTTTGCGCCTGCACCCATGCTGCTTACAACCCGGATTCCCTGCGCATAGGCTTCTTTCAAAAAAGTAATCTTGGGTGTTATGCTATCTATTGCATCAATGACATAATCAGGTTTCACGTCAAATAATCCGCTAACCATTTCAGGATTTACAAATGAACGAACTACCGTCAGTGTTATCTCTGGATTGATGGCGCGAAGTCGTTCTTCCATAATCAATGCCTTGGAAATACCATGGTTGGTAGACAAGGCAGGCAGCTGCCTGTTTCTGTTGGTTGGATCAACAACATCCCCATCAATGATTGTCATACTTCCAACTCCACTTCGTGCAATGAATTCTGCGGCAAAAGAACCCACACCACCTAATCCTACCACCATCACATGCTGTTGGGTAAGATGCACAAGTTTTTCTTCTCCAATCAACAAACTGGTTCTTGAAAGCCAGGAAGTATCCATTTTTCAGGTATTTTAATATCCGCAAAGCTAATTTAAGTGCGGTTTTTATTCAGTATATTTAAAATAAAATCAATGAACATGAGCCATACCAAAAATTCAAGAAGGAATTTCCTTTCACAAACAGCCCTTCTGGGTTCAGGATTATTTCTTTCAAAAGACTTGCTCGCACTCACTGAGACCAATAAGGCATACAAAGTTTATCTGGGTGCCATCACTTATTCATTCAGGAGTATGCCCGGCACAATAGACGACCTGATTGGTTACTGCAAAGCATGTGGCATAAATGCCATTGAACTAATGGGAGATCCGGCAGAAGCCTATGCAGGTAATCCTTATGCATCAACCGGACCCATGCGTCCGCCGGCAGGAGGTCAACGCCCACAGATGACCGATGAAATGCGTAAATCTTTTGCAGAACGTGCTGAAAAATCCAAGATCTGGCGTGAAACTGTGTCCATGGAAAAGTTTGTTGAAATAAAACAAAAATTCCAGGAAGCAGGCGTAACAATTTATGCCTACAAACCCAATGCGCTTGGTGAAAATAACAGCGATGCCGAGATTGAATATGCCATGAAAGCAGCCAAAGCTTTGGGAGCAACTTCTGTAACCGTAGAAATACCCGGAAAGCCTGCTCACTCCAAAAGGCTGGGCGATATTGCAGCCAAACATAAAGTGTATGTTGGTTACCATGCCCACCTGCAGGCTACAGATACTGCCTGGGATGAAGCACTGGCACAATCCCCCTACAATTCGATGAACCTTGATTGTGGACACTACATTGCTGCAGGTGGAAACAATACCAAGGAAAGTCTCTTAGCATTGATTGAAGCCAAACACGACAGAATTACATCCATGCACCTGAAAGACAGAAAAAACAAAATCAATGGAGGTACAAATGTTGCCTGGGGAACAGGAGATACGCCTATCGTGGAGATACTTCAATTGTTGAAGAAAAAGAAATACAAGATCCCTGTTTCAGTGGAACTGGAATACGAAATACCTGCTGATTCGAATGCAGTAAAAGAAGTAAAGAAATGCATTGATTATGCAAAAAAGGCGCTCAGTTGAGCGCCTTTTTTTATGTTCTAATGTATTGACATTGAATACAAATTCTGTTGTCTTACTCATTGAGGCACAACCCTGAAAACTGTACCTGGTCCTTCAATACCCACATAAATATAACCATCACGACCCATCTCTACATTTCTGGTTCTTCCAACATTCAGGAGAATCTTTTCTTGGCTAACCACTTTATTGTCTTTCATCACACAACGGTTGATGTGATTGAAGCGGAGAGAACCCACAAGCAGACTTCCTTTCCAGGCCGGATATTTATCACCTGTTACAAATGTTAATCCACTTGGAGCGATGGATGGAATCCAGTATGTAACAGGTTGTGACATACCTTCTTTCTTACTGATAGCTGAAATGGGTTTACCATCATAATTGATGCCATAAGTAATTACAGGCCAGCCGTAGTTGGCTCCTGACTGAATCAGGTTAAGTTCATCACCACCTCTTGGTCCATGCTCAGTTTCCCAAATCAATCCTGATACAGGATCCATGGTCATACCCTGCGGATTTCTGTTACCATAGGTATAAACAGACGCTACAGCCTTACCCTTACCTACAAATGGATTGTCTGTTGGTATGCTGCCATCATCTTTGATGCGGTGAATTTTACCGGGAGCAGTTTCCAAATCTTGTGGGAATACTTTTTCCTGTCCACGCTCACCCATAGAGATAAAAAGGAAACCCTTTTTATCAAAAACAAGCCTTGAACCATAGTGGTGCTTTGTTGCAGTATAGGGAAGTCCTTCAAAAACTTCCTGATGCTCTACAAACTCACCATTGCGTAATTTGCCACGAACAACAGCTGTTGTACCCAGTGTTTTACCATCTACTACCTTACTTTTTGAGTAGGAAATGTAAATCCAACCATTTTCCGCATATTTGGGATGAATGGTAATATCCAGCATACCACCCTGACCTTCTGCATAAACAGCAGGAGTTCCCTTGATGGCAGTTTTGGTTTTATTCTTATCAACATGGTACAAAGTACCATTTCTGTCTGTGATGAGGTAAGTCATATCGGGAAGCTGCTCGAAACCCCACGGACTGGTCAATCCAGTTGCAATGGTATCAAGTTTCACAGTCATGCCGGCAGACTTGAAAATAGCCGGACCATCCGCATTTTTTTTCTCCTTGGTAAAATCATATTGTGAAACAGTTTTCAGGCTTTCGGTGATCAGATCAGCCAGACCCTGAACGTCCTTATCAGGAATGATTTCTCCCCAGGCTGGCATTCCGAAATCAGCATATCCCTCTTTGATACTCTTTACCAGCTCAGCTTTGCTGGTACCATGTTTCCATTTGCGGTCAACAAAAGCTTCTACTTTTTCACCGTGGCACGAGGCACATTTTTCGGTATAAATTTTTTTGGGATCTTCTAATGCTGCCTTATGATCTTCTGCATTTTTAAACTGCAGAAAAGCCAGGCAAACAGCTAATCCTGTTAAAAGCAGTGAAATTTTATTGATTCTTTTCATTTGAAATAATTGTATAGCAATTTACTGAATAATTCCTTATCACTATTCCAAAAAAAGCCCCGCTCCAAAAGGAGCAGGGCGGTCACTGTTCATGAGAAACGATAACTTAATCAGGTATCTTATCCAGCGGTGCTACATTCTTTTCAGAACCGGAATAACCCAGATTCTGATTCAGTACTGCAAGGCTGTTGGCAAGAACTGCCGGCCTTGGCACTGGCCACAACACATGGTATGGACTCATCGTATAGGCATCACCACGCACGTTTTTAATATTCTTGCCGTAGAAATCATTTTTAGCGATTATACGGTCATAATAGAAATTCGCCTGTGAAAAATTGTTAAGGCTGTATGTCTTACCATTGTAAGACTTACCAGTCTTGGCAAAAGTGAAAGCTACACGGGTAAGCTCTGTTTTGCGAGGCTCTTCGTAATAGAGCTCTCTTGCACGTTCATCAAGAATAGTGCCAATGTCAACCTGGGCTGCGTTATAAGGAGCACAATTGGCTCTTGTTCTTACTTTATTAACATCAGCAGCAGCATTAGCCGCATCACCTTTCCACCAGTAGGCTTCAGCCCTCAGCAGGTGTGTTTCAGCCAGGCGGAAAATATACCAGTCTGAGTTACCACCCTGAAAAGGATACCTGATTTCATCTTCTACATACAATTTGTAATGTGGCCAGTTAAACCAGGTACGGATTGTATCACCACCACTAACAAGCAAGGTTCCGGTTGGACTATACAAAGACAATCTTTGTCCGTAGTAAGGAGATTTACCTTTCAATGTTCCCTCATTGTTGTACACCAGATTTTCCATGTTCATCCAGTTACCAGATACGGTATCATGACGCCAATCGTTGGCATCATCCCATATGTAACGGGTAGCATATGGCGTAGCGCGGCAACGGCCAATACCACGACCAAAATTGGTCATGTGATCAAATTCAGCTTTAACTGCCAGCATACCAGATTTACCATCAGGTGTGATGATTGCAGCAGAAGAGAAGAAAGGTAGTGCCTGACGCATTGATGAAGTTCCTTGTGATGTGGCTGAAGGATCACCGTATCTGTCGATTACAGAAAACAACACTTCTGTATTGGCTGCAGAGTATTTATTTGAACGCCTGTGCAAATCCCAGATAACGTTCTTTCTGGTAACGCCTGCATCCACACCAAAACGATTGGTCATCAGTTTGTAAGCACCATTGTTGATTACCTGGCTCGTTGAAGCGATTGCGCCATCAAAATCTGCTAATGAAAGCTGAACCTTAGCGAGCAGGTGATAAACAGCAGCCCTGTTAATATCACCTTTGTTGCCTGTCCAGGGAACATGCTGTGCAGCGAATTCAAGATCAGTTTTCAAACGCTGCAAAATAACATCACGTTTTACAGACTGGAAATCAAGTTTTGCTTCAGTCAATTCCTTGAAAGTAGCTGGCACATCACCAAACTGATTCACAAGTCTGTAATAAGCATAAGACCTGTAGAAATTTGCTTTACCAATGATTACATTTTTAGCAGCATCAGAAATACCCTCTACATCCGTGATGCGGGTTGTAATGGTATTGGCCAGCCTGATCACAACATACCAACGCTCCCAATACCATCCAATCCTGTTAAAATCGGAACTATTCAGGTTGGCATCAGGTGTGATCAATACATTGAGGTTTACGGCAGGACCAAACTTATCTGTTGTACCTTCTACAGCAACTTCAGAGAAGATATTTTCAGTAATGATTGGATGACCATCTCCATAAAATTCATCCCTTACCTGACGTGCAATAGCTGCAAGACCGGCGTTGAAACCCTTCTCGTCAACAAGGGTATTCTCAGGGGAGAAGAAAGAAAGGGGTTTAGGCGTCAGCCAATCCTTGTTACAGGATTGGGTCATGAGCAATACCATAACCAGAGAGGCCAGGTATTTTGTTAATCGGTTTAATTTCTGCTTCATATCTAATGATTTGAATGTTTCTGCTAATTGTTAGAGTGTCAGGTTTATACCAAAAGTGCCATAAGAAGGAGTGAATCCTTTGTTTTCTGGGTCAAAGAATTCCCATGGACTTACAGTAAGGGCATTCTGAATGTTGAAATACAGTTTCATACTCTGAAATTTCATCTTATCAGTTACACTCTTAGGCATGGTGTAAGCAAGGCTTACGTTGTTTACACGAACAAATGAAGATTTTCTCCAGATATTGAACCCAATCCCTGAACCACGAGAAGACATCATCCTCGCGTAGTCGTCAATCTGATTTGTTGGGGTCCAGTAGGGACGCTTGTAAAACTGAGAACGATCATAAAAACGATCCACGTTGGCTGCCTCATTGAATTGAGAAAGCTGACCGAACCTACCATACAACTGGAAAGAAACATCCCAATTCTTGTAGATGGTAAACTCGTTTCTAAGATTGATATTGAACTTAGGAGCTGTTTGTCCAAGGAAAACCCGGTCATCCACAGTAAACTTACCATCCTTGTTTACATCATCCAGTTTGAAATCTCCAGGTGCAAAACCATATGATTTTGCAGTTGCGGCTTCTTCAACTTTCCATACACCAAGCACACGGAAGTCCCAAACAGTATTGATATTCTTACCGATAAACCATCCGTTAGCACGGTCGTCCTGATCAGTTAATACAGTGTTTCCACTTGCGTCAGTTACAGGAACTTTTCCATAAAGGCTGATGATTTTATTCTTATTGCTCCAAAGTGCCAGACTTGTTCTCCAGACAAAATTATTTGTCTTCAGGTTTTCAGTGTTCAGGCTGAACTCAAAACCAGAGTTATCTACCTTACCCAGGTTAGTTACTACACTGGCAAAACCAGTGATATTAGGCAATGCCCTGTTAACCAGCAAATCACTGGTATTGCGGATGTAATAATCCACAGCACCGGAAATCTTGCCACCTTTCAGGCTGAAATCAAATCCGAAGTTTACAGAACGTTGCCTTTCCCAGCGTAGGTTTGGATTGGCCATGTTTACTGTAGCTACAGCACCTAATGGAACATTTACACCACCGGGGCTTGTGTTGAGGTAGTTTGCAGATGATAACTGAGCAAGAGCAGCATACCTACCAATCTCCCTGTTACCGTTCTCACCATAAGAAACGCGAGCCTTAAGGTAGTCAAGCACATCAAGCGTTTTCTGCATAAATTTCTCATCTGTGATTACCCAACCCAATGCTGCAGATGGGAAAGTTGCACGGGGATTACCCTGTCCGAAGGCAGAATAGCCGTCACGACGCGCAGTGAGGGTCAACAGGTACTTGTCGTCATAACCATAGTTAACCCTTCCCATCAAGGCATCTCCTGTCTGATACTGATCATTTGCACTGAAGTTCTTGATTGAAGCTGCCTGAATACCATTCCAACCGAGGTTATCGTTTGGAGAGTAGTTTTCAGCATTGATGGTATTAGAGAAGAAGAAAAATTCCTCAGCATTAAGGAGTGCAGTTGCATCTACTGAATGTTTACCGAATTTCTTATTCCACATCAGGAGGTTATCAATCTGCCACTGATAGGTCCTGTCTTCTCTTCTGGAAGTAATACCACCACGGCTTTCCAACAAAGGACGCTTAGATGAAATATGCTGATAATTTTGTACCCACTCAAACCTTGGAGTGAAATTCACCTGATAGGAGAATCCCGCAGGCAACTTACCCTTGGCATAAACAGAACCAAAAAGGTTATTAAATTTCAACATACGTTTTACGTAGTAGGGAGTCATCAGCGGGTTTGTATTGTTTCCTATGTCATCATTGGCACTGGCGCGCAGGCGACCATCAGCCTGGAACAGACTACCAAATGGTGAAGTACCCAGCATATCACCGATACTAACCGGAGTTTGTCCTTCATCACGACTGGCGAATTGTATGTTCAAACCAATAGACAAGAACTTGGCTACTTCAGTCTCCAGGTTAAGCCTTGTACGGAGGGTTTTGAATTGTTCCCCCTGTGCCATACCTGTATTCTCATAATATCCATAAGATGAATAGTAATTCGTAGCACCTGCCTTACCTGAAACACTTACGGTATGATCTTGCTGACGGCCATCTTTATTCAAAATCAATGATTCCCAATCAATCGGCGTATTGTTCTTGTAACTCTCCTGTGAAATAGCTGACGTTCCCTGATTACCACCAGCCCTGTTCAGCCAAACAGCAACAGGATCTGAAGTGGCAGGATTACCTCCGAGGGCAAGCCATTGCGCCACTGAAAAGTCACTTGGCAACTTACGTGGATCTACAGCCCAATACTTGATACCAGGCTTGGAAGTGGAGTCAAATCCACGCTGGCTCCAGATAACATCAGAACGCCAGTCGAAAAATTCATCAGGACTCAACAAACCAGGCCAACGGGCAATCCTGTTAAAGGCATAGTTGGAATTTACTGTGATGACAGGCTTTCCTGCCTTACCACGTTTTGTGGTCACCAGGATCACACCATTCGCAGAACGTGCACCAAATACCGCTGCAGAGCTCGCATCTTTCAATACGTCTACAGTCTGGATATCATTGGGATTAATGTCTGAAAGGTCACCAGGATAAATTACCCCGTCAACAACTATCAAGGGAGAAGTTGAAGCTGTCAGTGAAGCACGACCCCTGACTTGTAGTGAACCACCACCTTTTGCTGAAGCATTGAATCCTACGTCAAGACCGGGTGCATTACCCCTGAGCATATCCTGCACAGAACGTGGATTTTCATTTTCAAGTTGTGTGGCTTTTACCTGAGCAACAGCACCAGTAAGGTCTTTCTTTTTGGCTGTACCATAACCGATTACAACTACGTCTGTAAGCTGGTTAACCTGCTCACGCATGGTTACCTTACCTGCTGATTTTGCTGCAACCTCTTCAGTAATGTAACCACTGAAGCTGATTTGCAATACTGCATTGTCAGGAACATTTTTTAAACTGTACTTACCATTCTGATCTGTTACTACAGATGAACGGGTTCCCTTGATTGTAACTGTAGCTCCGGCAAGAGGTGTGTTACGAACATCCGTTACAGTTCCTGTAACGTCTACAGGTGGGAAATTAAATTTCTCAGACTTAAGAAGTCCGGCGGCTGACTTTTTTTCGGCATTAACCTGTGTTACCATCAGTGTAAATACACTGAAAACGGCAACAGACAGGATTCTGCCCATGCTTTTTTTTCTCATGACTAAGCGTCGTTTAGGTTTAATAATCTGAAAATGCAATTCCAAGTTAAGGTGATTTTATCACTAAAATGTGGATAATGGGTGTTTTTTGCGAAAACGTTTTCTAAAATTTAATATGCCCTGTACGCAGCGTTTCAATGAAGTTTGCCACCAAATATGACTGTTTTCCATGAAATGAGTAATTTACATATTCAATTCAATAGCATGCAAGCAATCAAAAATCAACTGTTTACACTATTCTTATTAATCATTTCCCTGGCTGCAACAGCCCAGAATGTGCCATCTCCAAAGGAGCATTTTGGATTTAACATTGGCGACAACTATATGCTCGCCAACTACTCTCAAACTGAGGCTTATTTCAAAAAACTCGATGCCGCCTCTGAACGTGCCATCCTCACGAGCATAGGAAAAACGGAAGAAGGTCGGGATCAGTTCATGATGATCATCACCTCCCCAGAAAATCACAAAAACCTGAAGCGTTTTCAGGAGATTTCACAACGGATGGCAAGAGCCGAAGGACTGTCTGACGAAATGGCCAAATCACTCGCTGCCCAGGGTAAAGCCGTGGTGTGGATTGATGGCGGTTTGCATGCTACTGAGGTAGTAGGCGCCCACCAGCTGATTGAACTGGCCTACCAGCTCAACACCAGGAATGATGAGGAAACGAAGTTCATCCTGGATAATACCATCATCCTGATGGTACATGCGAATCCTGACGGACAGGAACTGGTATCCGACTGGTATATGCGGAACAGCGATACATCCAAAAGATCTACCAGCTTTCTTCCCAGGATGTACGAAAAATATGCCGGTCATGACAATAACCGCGACTTTTACATGCTGAACCTCAAAGAAACCCAAAACATGGGTCGACAGCTGTTCATCGACTGGATCCCACAAATCATGTACAACCACCACCAGACCGGTCCTCCCGGCGCTGTGGTAGCAGGCCCTCCTTTCCGTGATCCCTTCAACCACGTTTATGACCCGCTGGTGATGACCAGCCTCGATGCTGTTGGCGCCGCAATGATCAACAGATTAAACGCAGAAGGCAAACCGGGATTTACCCAACGTGCGGGTTCCCCTTACTCAACATGGTATAACGGTGGTTTGAGGACGACAACTTATTTCCATAACATGATTGGTTTACTTACTGAAATAATTGGTTCTCCAACTCCTGCTGCGATTCCATTGGTGCCATCCAGATTGATCCCAAGCAGTGCCAATCCCAATCCAATCACACCCCGTAAATGGTATTTCCGGAATTCAATTGACTATTCTGTTTCCATGAACTATGCTGTGTTGATGTATGCCAGCCGGCACAGAGATGAACTGCTTTATAATATATACCGAATGGGTAAAAATTCTATTGAAAAAGGTAGAAAAGATACCTGGACGCATTATCCGAAACATGCGGATGCCATAACAGAGCTCTTCAAAAAAGAACAGGCTGCAAGAACTCCTGCCAATACTGAAAATAATGTTCCTCAGGGTTGGGGCAGAAATATCAGCAACATCCCCATGAAGCATTATGATAGTGTCTTCAACAATCCCAAACTGCGTGATCCGAGAGCGTATATTATCCCTGCCAACCAGGGCGACTTCACCACTGCAAAGCGTTTCCTCAATGCACTGATCAGAACAGGCATTGTAGTACATCAGGCAGAAAATGAATTTACACATAACAACAAAACCTATCCTGCAGGTTCCTTCATTGTGAAATGTGATCAGGCTTTTCGTCCGCATATTTTGGATATGTTTGAACCACAGGACCACCCCAACGACTTCCAGTACCCGGGCGGACCACCAGTACCACCGTACGACGCTGCTGGCTGGACACTGGCTTATCAGATGGGTGTTTCATTTGACCGCATACAAGACGAAATTGCAGGTCAGTTTAAAGCCATGCAACCCGGAGAGCTGATTTCAATCACAGGAAAACTGGAAACTGGTACAGCCAAAGCAGGCTACCTGCTGAGTGCGGCCAATAACCATGCCTATGCTGCAGTGAATGGTTTACTTAGTGAAAACATTCCGGTTTTCATCACCACCGCTGCCATAAACGATGCACCTGCAGGTTCATTCTTTATTCCACAATCATCCAAAGCAAAAGCATGGATTTCACAAAACGCTGCTGCAAGAGGTGCTGATATTGCAGCATTGGATAAGAAACCTATAGCCATAAAACCGCTTCAAGGTGCACGCATTGCACTCTGGGATACCTATGGAGGATCAATGCCTTCAGGCTGGATGCGCTGGATCATGGAGCAGTTTCATTTCAAAGCTGATATTATCTACGCGCAGGATATCGATAAAGGTGACCTTAACAGTAAATATGATGTGATTCTTTTCGTTGGTGGAGCCATGCCTTCTGTTAATGGTCCTGCCAGGAATTTCGGTAGCCCGAAACCTGAAGATATCCCCGAGGAATTCAGGAAAACCACCGGTAACATATCTGTTTCAAAGTCTATTCCCGAATTGAAAAAATTCATGGAAGCTGGTGGCAGAATCGTCACGATTGGAACAAGTACTTCACTGGCTTATCACCTGAAACTTCCGGTTAGCAATGCATTGACAGAAACAGTTAACGGAAAGGAAAGAGATTTACCCAATGAAAAGTTTTATATCCCGGGAAGTGTCATGCAGATTACGCTTGATAACAGCTTACCAGCAGCATGGGGTATGAAAGACAAGGCAGACGTTTTATTTGACGATAGTCCAGTCTTTCACATCAATCCTGAAGCGCAGGCTGCAGGTTCTATCAAACCAATAGCATGGTTTAGTTCCGGCAATACTCTCCGCAGTGGCTGGGCATGGGGACAGTCTTACCTGAAAGATGGTATAGCTGCATTCTCAGCACAGGTTGGTAAAGGAACGTTGCTGGCATACGGTCCGGAAATTACGTTCAGGGCACAATCACATGGTACATTTAAGCTGGTGTTTAATCAGTTGTATAAATAAAAGGCAGGCACGAGGCACAAGCCTGCCTGCCGACAGGCAGGACGGGGTGGTAGATTTAAAACGAGCAGGCATTGGTTAAAACCTTTGCCTGTTTTTTTTTGCAATCGTTTGCTGTATAAAATAACTTGATTCGGCTGCTTCAACAGACTGTTTAGAAGTCTCTTTCATCATTAACTTCGTTACAACACTCGTGCCTTGTGCCTCGTGCCTCGTGCCTTGTGCCTTTCCCCCTCGTGCCTCGTGCCTCGTGCCTTTTTAACCATTCACCCTCAACCTGCATTGCCCATGCTCAAACCTAAACTCTCCTTCCTCCAAATAATCAACATGAATGTTGGATTCTTCGGCATTCAGTACTCCTTTGGTTTGCAGCAAAGTGCTGTTAACCCCATATACGACTTCCTGGGTGCCAAACCTGATGAAATTCCCTGGTTAAACCTGGCTGGTCCGCTGACAGGACTATTGGTACAACCCATCATCGGAGCGTTGAGTGATAAAACCTGGCACCCCAGATGGGGCAGGAGAAAACCTTATTTCCTCATTGGGGCTATCATGTGCAGCCTGGCACTATTTCTCTTTCCATTCAGTTCTGAACTCTGGATGGCAGCTGGACTGTTATGGATTCTCGATGCAGGTAACAATACCGCCATGGAGCCTTACCGGGCTTTCATTGCAGATAAACTGGACAGCACGCAGCAACCTACAGGTTTCCTCGCACAATCGTTTTTTACCGGACTCGGACAAACACTCGCCAATTTTTCTTTGTTCCTTTTTCCAATGATTATTGTGGGTTATACCGGCAAGCTTCCTAACTGGGTTTTTGCGTCATTCATACTCGGTGCAATCTGTTCTATCGGAACAGTTTGGTGGAGTATGAAAACCACTCCGGAAATACCACCAACACCTGAAGAGCTGGAGGAAATCCGCAACAAACCGCTGAACCTGCTGAGTCCGTTTATTGATGTTTTCAGCGCCATCAAAGACATGCCAAAAGTGATGTGGCAGCTGGCTTTAGTTTACCTTTTTCAATGGTATGCCCTTTTCTGCTATTGGCAGAACAGCTCTAAAAGTATTGCCCAATCTGTTTTCCAGACAGGAACAGACAACAGGGAACTGTATGAAAAGGCAGTTAGCCTTGCAGGTTCAGTCAATGGCTGGTATAACATCATCACATTTATGAGTGCCTTTGCATTGGTTGGCTTCGCAAAAAAATATGGTGCCAAATGGGTACATTTTTCCTGCCTTTTACTTGCAGCAGCAGGCTTTATGGTTTTCCCCTACATAGAAAATAAGTGGTTGCTTTATGTTGCAATCACAGGTTTTGGCATCGGCTGGGCAAGCATGATGGGTATCCCATACCTGATGGTGGTCAAAGAAATTCCGAAGGAGCGTTATGGTGTATACATGGGTATCATCAACATGCTGATTGTCATTCCAATGCTCATACAAACGGTAACCTTTGGTTATATCATGAGAAATTTCCTCCACAACGATTCCGGAAAAGCGATCCTATTTGCGGGTGTCTTACTTTTGATTGCGGCTGTATTCACCCTCTTAATCAAAACCACAAATGATAACAAAGAAGAGGCAAATCTTCCAGCCTATACAGGTGTTCATTAAAGAAAAAACACATGAAAAAGATACTTTGCATTGGTGAAGCATTGATAGATATGATCTGCACAGACCGTAACAAGTCGCTGTCAGACGGTGTCAACTTCCTTAAAAAGGCTGGTGGTGCCCCTATGAATGTTGCAGCAGCTGTTGCTGCCCTTGGCGGAGATGTGATGGTTGCAGCTAAAGTTGGAGCAGACCCATTTGGCCAGCACCTGATTGATGTGCTCAACAGTTTTCAGGTAGATACAACACATATCATCCGTGATAAAGAACATTTTACCACTTTCGCATTTGTTTCACTCATGGAAAATGGCGAACGTGATTTTTATTTCAACAGGGGGGCAGATGGCATGCTCTCTACAAACGATTTAGCTGGCATAGACCTGCAGGCATGTGGCATCGCACACTTCGGTTCGGCTACAGGATTTCTGCCTGGTCCACTTCAACAGACTTACACTGAACTTTTAGACAAGTCTAAATCAGCTGGGAGATTCATCAGCTTTGATCCCAATTACAGGCACCTACTATTTGGCCACCAGCAGGAAGAATTCATCCGCAGAACATGGACATTTATCAAAGCATGTGATTTCTTCAAGGTGAGTGATGAAGAGGCTTTGCTGATTACGGGTAAGACTTCAGTTGAAGCAGCAGCCGAGGAATTTTTCAATCAGTCGTCTGCCGTTTTTGCCATAACACTTGGCAAGGAAGGAACGATGCTTGGGATCAGCAATACAATCTCAATCATCCCCAGTATACCCATCAATGCTGTTGATACCACTGGTGCAGGGGATGCTTTCGTAGGGGCTGTTCTTTATCAGCTAAGTGCACTGGAACACATGAGTATTGGTGAACTGCAGCAGTCTGACTGGCAGGAAATCATTCACCAGGCCAACAAGGCTGGCGCCAGAACATGTGAATATTTAGGTGCAATGGAGGCTTTTAAAAACCTCAGCACGGATATCTTTAAGTCGTAAATGAAATTGTGATGACATTCGATCAGAACCTTCATGAAAATGTGACCAGGATAGCCCTGGAAGAAAAAATTGATACCACGGGGAAAGATAATCCCTTTTATGTGCGCCTGATGTCTGATATAGACACCATTTCTCACCTATACAGGGAGATATACGGACAACATCAACTTGCAGACTCCCTTTTTGAATCTATCATCAGAACTGTGATTAGCGGCTATAAATCCAGGGAATCAGCACTCATTCAAAGAGATGAGGAAAAAGCTGATCAGGGTACCTGGTTTCTAAGCAATGAACTGATGGGTATGAGTCTTTATGTTGACAGGTTTGCGGGAGACCTCAAAAGCATGCCCGGCAAACTGCCTTATTTCGAGGAACTGGGTGTCAACTTACTGCACCTCATGCCGATTTTTGAAAGTCCGGAAGGAGAAAGCGACGGAGGCTATGCAGTTTCAGATTTTCGCAAGGTGGAATCCCGTTTTGGATCATTGGAAGAATTGATTTACCTCAGGAAACAGATGCAGGAAAAGAGCATGTATCTCATGCTCGACATCGTTTTAAACCATACCTCCCACAGACATAAATGGGCTGAAAAAGCCAAGGCAGGCATCAAGGAATACCAGGATTACTTTTACATGTATGACGACCGCTGGTTACCCAATCAGTTTGATGAAAAGATGCCGGATATTTTCCCTGAAAGCTCACCCGGCAATTTTACATGGATACCTGAATGCAAAAAATGGGTTATGACGGTCTTTCATCATTACCAATGGGATCTGAACTATACCAATCCGGTGGTATTCCGTGAAATGCTCGACAACATCCTGTTTTATGCCAATCTGGGTGTTGATGTATTGCGCATTGATGCACCTGCCTTCATCTGGAAACAGCTGGGTACCAGTTGTCAGAATCTGCCTCAGGCTCATACACTTTTAAGGCTGATCAAACGCTGTGTAGCTGTTTCAGCTCCGGGCATGGCCCTGCTTGGAGAAGCGATAGTTGCACCCAGAGAGATTATGAAATATTTCGGTACAGGATCCTTTACAGCAAAGGAGTGCGACTTTGCCTACAATGCCACGCACATGGCGCTGCAATGGGATATGCTGGCATCAGGTGATACACGCGTCATGCTGGCTGCGCAACACGAGATCCTGCAAAAGCCATACGGTACCACCTGGATTAATTATACCCGTTGCCATGATGATATCGGATTGGGCTATGACGATTACATGATTGAACACACAGGCAAGAACCCTTATGAACACCGTAAATTCCTGAAGGAATATTTCTCGTATGCTGGCAGCCAATGGGATAGTCCGGCCAGAGGAGCACTCTTTTCATCCAACCCCAAAACAGGTGATGCAAGAATCAGCGGTTCACTGGCGTCTTTGTGCGGACTGGAAAAAGCAGTCTGGGATGGAAATGTAGCTGAAATCAATCAATCCATTCAAAAGATCCTGCTCATGCAGGCACACTCATTCTTTTTGGGAGGAGTACCCATCATCTTCTATGGTGATGAACTCGGGTATACCAATGACTACAGCTATCAGGAGGAACCTGGAAAAAGTTATGATAACCGCTGGATGCACAGGCCGGTCATCAGCTGGGAAAAAAACAAACGCATTCATGAGCCAGGATCAATTGAATATGCTGTTTTTCAGTCGACACGCAAACTCATCTCCCTCCGGAAAAAACTTAAAGTAGTTTCAGATCACAAAAACCTGTCCTGGCTTACACCACATAATATCCATATTGCAGGTTACCTGAGATCCTATGAAGACCAGAAGCTTTACTGTGTATTCAATTTCAGCAACAAGCCTGCATACCTCACCTGGTATGCCTTCAAGGAACATGGAGACTTTGCCTTACAGCTGTTTGATCATTGGACTGAACAGTCTTTCAAAGTTGGTCACGATAATGAATACCTCATCATCGACCCCTATGGTTTTCACCTTTTTGAACCAACCAAAAGCTAAAGGTATTTTATTACCGGGACGCGAATCCCTTTTCAATTGATTGAATAGCAGGTGTTGAAAGCCTTGTTTTTCCTGCAGCTATGGCAACCCTGAACCTAAAGGTAACTGACTCTCCTTTCTGGAGTGTTCTCAGGTATACAGGATTTTGCTTGGCAAATACATTTGATCCCATTGGATTAGCTGCAAATAATCCGTATCCCCTGGCATGCCAGAATGTAGGATAGCCTTCATTTTTCGGGTGATCAAGTATGAGCACGCTGATGGTATCAGCTTTCATTTTGGCATGCATCATACACCAGGGAGCCTTCTTACCCCACACATCATCACCTGTGAGACCATTGCTGTTGATGTAATTACCATTGGAAATGGTATCAGTTACGGCTTTAATGACTGTTTCGATACCATTGGCATCGGTAAATTTTTTTGTTTCCAATGCCGGAATCTGCAACTCATGCGCCATCCTCAATCCAAGCATTCCTTCTTTATTATCCTTAAATTCAACCTTTGTTCTGGCGATAAGTGTTGTGGTGCGATCAATAACCCAAACACCATTGATTTCACTGAAAACATAAGATGTCTTTTCATCCAGCAGGGTATTATTCTGGTGGTCATTCCAGATAGCAACGTAACCCAATCTACCCTGATCACCACTTTTGTTTTCTGTTATTTTTCCCATGCGGATATTTCCGTACAAATGCTTTTTATCAGCCGGAATGGCAAACGAATTATTCCAGAAATCCAACCCGTTCACATCCCCGAAATTAAACCACAATCCCAGGTGATGCGGATGGTCTGTAGGCTCACCGGCAATAGGTGTAACAGGAAACCCACGTGTGATCACCGCTCCATTGGGTGCCTGAATGGGATACAATACTGGCTTGGCGATGGTATCGGGAAAGAAGAAACTGGTAAAATGCTTACCCCCAATCATCACACGGATTATGGGATCATGCTTGTCTGAAACAACTTCAACTTTTGCATGTTGAGCATATCCTGTTTGCTGTAAAGACAGGGTAATCAGCGTGATGATCAGGGTTATTTTTTTCATGATAAACGATTATCAGAGGTTATTCAATACTTCATTACCCATGGCGTCTGTGCCCAGTATTTTATCTGCTGGGGTATTGGCGTCTGCAATATCCCTTGTTCTCCAGCCAGCTTTCAAAACGGCATCTACTGCAGCAATAACGGCTTCTGACTCTGCTTTCAATCCAAAGGAAATATCCAGCAGCAGCGCAGCTGAAAGTATGGATGCGAGCGGATTGGCAACACCTTTACCGGTGATATCATGCGCAGATCCGTGGATGGGTTCATAAACTCCGGTACCATCACCAATTGATGCAGATGCCAGCATGCCCATGGAACCTGCAATCTGAGAAGCCTCATCGGTGAGGATATCACCAAACAGGTTTGCAGTAACCACCACATCAAAACGACGTGGATCCTTGATCAGGAGCATTGCAGTTGCATCCACAAACTGGTGTTCAACTTCCACATCCGGATATTCAAGTGCTACTTTCTGCACCACTTCTCTCCAGAGCCTGCTTGTTTCTATTACATTAGCCTTGTCTACAGAACATACTTTTTTTCTGCGGGTTCTGGCAGCATCAAAAGCCTTGCGCGCGATGCGTTCAACCTCAAACCTGCTGTATTGCGCAATGTCATAAGCTGTATCTCCATCATCCTTACGACCCTTCTCTCCAAAATAAATATCACCGGTTAGTTCCCTGAAAAACAGGATATCCGCACCACGGAGAATTTCGGGCTTGATGCTTGAAGCATCGAGTAACTCGTCAAATAATTTGATTGGACGCAGGTTGGCATACAAGCCCAGTTCCTTGCGCATTTTCAGCAGACCCTGCTCCGGACGCACCTTGGCCGTAGGATCATTGTCGTATTTTGGATGACCAACTGCTCCAAAAAGCACGGCATCTGATGCTTTCATTTTGGCAAGGGTCTCATCAGGAAGCGGTGAACCGGTTGCCTCGATGGCTACATGTCCGATCATGGCTTCATCATAGGTGAATGTATGACCAAAGCGAGCTGCAATTTTATCCAATACCAGTTTACCTACTGCGGTAACTTCCTGTCCGATTCCATCTCCGGGAACAATTAAAATGTTTTTATTCATTTTGCTTTTATTTACGCTCTCAACTTATCTCCCTCAACTCCTCTCTCTCAACTTCTCTCTCTCTCAACTTATCTCCCTCAACTTATCTCTCTCAACTTATCTCCCTCAACTCCCACTATAACAAATTCAGCATCTTCTGCGTAGCCTTGATGGCTGCAACTGTCTGATCGCTATCCAGTCCACGTGTTTTAAATTCTCTCCCTTTATAATCCCAGGTGATGATGGTTTCACAAAGTGCATCACTCTTTCCGCCCGGAGGTATGCGTACTGCATAATCAGTAAGCATAGGCAGCTGGAGTTTTTTCTTTTTATAAATGGAACGCAATGCATTCATGAATGCATCATACTGTCCATCACCCTGTGCGTGTTCTTCAAAAACTTCATCAGCAATCTGAACCTGCAGTGTCACTGAAGGTCTGAGGTCTTTTGAATGCGTCAGTACATAGTTGATAAACTCCACATTATCGCCAATGGCATCGCTGTCGAGCACATCAGAAAGGATATAGGGAAGATCAGACTGTGTAACCACTTCCTTTTTATCACCCAGCTCGATGATCCGCTGAGTAACTTTTTTGAGATCCGCATCAGACAACTCAATTCCCAGCTGAGCGAGGTTATTTTCGATGTTCGACTTACCGCTGGTTTTACCCAGGGCATAGGAGCGTTTCCTGCCGAATCTTTCCGGCATCAGGTCGTTGTAATACAGGTTGTTTTTCTTATCGCCATCGGCATGTATTCCGGCAGTCTGCGTAAATACATTTTCACCCACAACAGGTTTATTTACCGGTATGCGAAAACCTGAGAAGGTTTCTACAAGCCGGCTGACCTGATAGAGGGATTCTTCAACTACACCTGTTTTGAGAGAAGGCATAAAATCATGTATCACCGCAACCGCACTGGCCAGGGGTGCATTACCTGCACGTTCTCCCATACCGTTCACTGTAAGGTGGATACCTTGAACACCGGCTTTTACTGCCTCCAGTACATTTGCCGTTCCAAGATCATAGTCGTTATGCCCATGGAAATCAAAATGAATGCCGGGATAGCGGGGGATGATTTGTCTAATGAAATCAGCTACTTCTTCCGGCTTGAGAATACCCAGTGTGTCGGGTAACATGATTCTTTTAACAGGCTGCGTTGCCAGGAAATCCAGGTACTGAAAAACATATTCCGGGGAGTTCCGCATGCCGTTGCTCCAGTCTTCCAGGTAAACATTACATTCTATACCTTTCTTCTTAGCGAGCGAAAAAACTGCCGCTATTTCAGCAAAATGCTGTTCAGGTGTTTTTTTCAGCTGGTGCTTCAGGTGATTGAGGGAACCCTTTGTAAGCAGGTTCATGACCTTTGCTCCGGCCTTCGTCATCCAGTCTATGGAAACCTCACCATCCACAAAGGTGAGGACTTCAATTTTCTTCAACAGTCCCTTTGATTTGGCCCAACGGGTGATTTTTTTGACGGCTTCAAATTCACCATCTGAAACCCTGGCGGAAGCCACTTCAATCCTGTCTACTTTTACCTCTGTAAGCAGGATCTGGGCTATGGTAAGTTTCTCAGAGGCAGAAAAAGAAACACCACTGGTTTGTTCACCATCCCGCAGGGTGGTGTCCATGATCTCAATATAACGGGTTGATTTTGGCATGGGGTTAATGCGCCTGGACCATCGTCTAGTAGCGGCTGTTTTGTGCGAAGGTGGAAATCTCTTCTTTCATGGCCTGCAGGTAATCAATATCATCAAAGCCGTTCATCAGGTTGTGCTTTTTGTAGGAATTGATATCAAAAGACTCACTGTCTCCAGTAGACAGTATCGTAATTGTTTGCTTTGATAAATCAACTTCGAGCTGTGTCTGCGGATCAGCTTCAATGGCTTTGAAAATCCTGTCCAGAAAGTCTTCAGAAACCTGAACCGGCAGGATGCCGATATTCAAGGAATTGTTCTTGAAGATATCCGCAAAAAAGCTGGAAACAACACAACGGAATCCATAATCGTAGATTGCCCATGCTGCGTGTTCACGACTGCTTCCGCTGCCGAAATTCTTTCCACCTACCAGAATTTTTCCACTGTAGATGGCATTATTAAGCACGAAATCCTGCTTGGGTGTATCATCACCATTATAACGCCAGTCGCGAAACAGGTTGTCTCCAAAGCCCTCACGCTTGGTTGCTTTCAGGAATCGAGCGGGGATAATCTGGTCGGTATCCACATTTTCAATTGGCAGAGGCACTGCCGAGCTGGTCAATACTGTAAATTTATCGTAAGCCATGGTTGTTTTTTTTAAGCGATCAGGGTTCTTGGATCAGTAACGATGCCAGTAACTGCGGCTGCAGCAGCAACAAGTGGACTGGCAAGGAGTGTTCTGGCACCCGGACCCTGACGTCCTTCAAAGTTTCTGTTGCTGGTGCTAACGGCATATTTTCCAGCAGGAATTTTGTCGTCATTCATAGCCAGGCAAGCTGAGCAACCGGGCTGCCGGAGTTCAAACCCTGCCTCAATGAGAATATCATAAATACCTTCCTCCCTGATCTGTGCTTCCACCACATGAGAGCCAGGTACAATCCAGGCTGTTACATGGTCTGCTTTCTTTCTTCCCTTCACCACAGAAGCAAAGGCCCTGAAATCCTCAATCCTGCCATTGGTACAACTTCCAATGAACACATAATCAATTTTCTTGCCCAGCATGGGCTCACTTTCAGTGAATCCCATATACTGCAAAGACTTGGCAAAGCTGGCCTTGCCGGCATCTATATCGGCTGCCGTTGGTATCAGCTGAGAAATACCCATACCCATACCTGGATTGGTACCATAGGTAATCATGGGTTCAATATCTGCTCCGTCAAAATTATATTCCTTGTCAAATACTACGCCCTCATCTGTTTTCAGCGTTTTCCAGTATGCAACTGCATCGTCCCAAGCCTGACCTTTGGGAGCCTTTTCACGACCTTTGATGTAATTGAACGTGGTTTCGTCGGGAGCAATCATGCCACCCCTTGCACCCATTTCAATACTCATGTTGCAGACAGTCATGCGGCCTTCCATCGACATATTTTCGAAAACCGATCCGGCATACTCAACAAAGTAACCTGTTGCTCCTGCCGCTGTAAGCTTAGAGATGATATAAAGCACAACATCTTTGGGGGTAACACCCTTGCTCATGTTGCCATTAACATTTATACGCATCTTCTTCGCTTTGGGCTGCATGATACATTGTGAAGAAAGTACCATCTCCACTTCAGAAGTTCCGATGCCAAAAGCAATACATCCGAACGCACCATGCGTAGATGTATGGGAGTCTCCACAAACAATAGTCATACCCGGCAGGGTTATCCCGTTTTCCGGACCAACCACATGCACAATACCATTTTTGGGATTGCCAAGACCCCAGTGGGAAATACCATAGCTCGAAGTATTTTCTTCAAGCGCCTTCAGCTGATTGGCAGACAATGGATCAGCAACAGGCAGGTGCTGGTTGATGGTTGGGGTATTGTGATCTGCAGTGGCAAAAGTACGGTCCGGAAACATGACACCCAGATTCCTGGTTTTGAGTCCGAGAAAAGCAACCGGACTGGTCACTTCATGGATGAAATGGCGGTCGATTAACAATACATCCGGACCATCCGCAATACTGCGCACAACGTGTGCATCCCAAACTTTATCAAATAGACTGGTAGGTTTACTGCTCATTTTTCAACTGTTGTTATAAAGGGTTGAATAATTTCAACGGGAATGCAAATTTCCGAAAAAAATGCCGAATTACGTGTTAATGTACGAGAAAAGTTGTTGTTTACTTAGACAACGTCAAAGCCACTTGCGTCGCCTGAACCAAAGATAGATGACCAGAAAAACAAGAAACATAACCAATAGTATCGCCGGATAACCATATTTCCAGCGTAATTCAGGCATCAGGTCGAAATTCATACCGTATACACCAACTATGAACGTAAGCGGCAGAAAATAAGCTGAAAAGATAGTCAGCACCTTCATAACCTCATTGGTTTTCTGGGCACTGTAAGACATATAGGTACTTACCAGGTTGATGGCATCTTCACTCAGCTGTTCATAAAACAGCTGCAGTTTAGCCTGGCTGTCGCGTATATCCTGGAGCTCACTTGATTTTTTCTGGCGGTGCTGCACGGCATTAACTACCTCTCCACTCAGCAATAACAACCTCCGGCATAAACCTGTACGCCTCTTCAACATATACAGGTTTTCTATGGACTCCCTGGCTGTTTTGCGGACAAACAACCTTGTTTCGAATGCCTCAATCTGTGCATTCAGGTGGCCGGCAAAACTGGTATAACTGTGCTGGACCCTTGCAATGATCTTGAGCAAAAGTTGCTGAATATGGGTTACCCTGCCATGCTGAATAGACTGCTCACAAATCGTGATGAGGTCTTCCTGAGGGAGACGGTGAATGGTAACTATTACACTTTCGTTGTAAAAAATAGCAATTTTCGTAGTGAGAGAATGAATGGTTGTTCCCGGCTCACCATCCTCCAAAACCTTGCGCAGGATAATGAAATTAAAGTCGTCTCCCTCTTCAAATTTGGGCAGATGATCAGGCTCCAGACAATCCCTCAGGTTATGGTTGTTGAGATTGTACTTTTCACTTACAGACATAAGCTCTTCAATGGTTGGAGCAGTGATGTCCAGCCACTTAAACTGACCTTGAGGCGCGTTAATTTCTTTGAGGGTCAAACTTGGGGTTAACAGGTTTCAATTTACGGCACCACCATGATGCAGTTTAAATCAAAACGTAAATTATGGTAATTTAACCTGAAAGATTAAATACTAACTACACTGTTACTTCCACCAAAGACGTTGGGAACTTCAGTATCAGCCTCCGGATCATTCACCCAGGTTGCATTATCAACCAGGTATTTGAATTCATGACTTGAATCTTTTGGCAGATTTACTTCTGCACTGAAGCTGCCATCCTTTTTCTTAGCCATAATAACCGCATTTTCCCAATCACTGTTCAAACCAAGAATTTCAACAGTTTCAGCCAATTCAGGCTTGAAACTGAACTTTACTTTACAATAATCCTTTGTTTTGTAATAGGTTTTCTGCAACATATATGTACGATTTATACGTTAATACGGCTTTATCCTTCAGGTAACCCAAAACTGACAATATTTGAGGTTACCAAATCGTTATACCGAAGTTTGACAATCCGCCAACTCACTATCTTTGCAACTTAACTCTTACTCATGAAAAAAATCATTGCAGTTTTTTTATGCATCAGCATGACAACCCTCTCCTTTGCGCAGGACGATCTGCTGAATGACCTGATGAAGGAACAGGATACCACAACAGAACTCTTACCCAAAAAAATGCTGTTAACCCAGCGTGTTTTCTGGGGTGAAAAAGGATTGATGCGTCCCTTTTCACCACTCACACCAACCAACCGTGAAAAGGAACTGAAATTGAGAAGGGGGATGCTGGTAGCACACCAGGTGCTGGGATTTGTTACACTGGGTGGTATGGTTGGACAGGGAATTACAGGTACACAACTCTATAAAGGTTCAGGAAGGGTTGGAGACATTCACGAAGGGCTCGCCGTTGCAGTAAATACAACCTATTCTGCCACTGCTATCATGTCATTATTTACGCCTCCACCTTTGATTAACAGAGATAAAAAACTATCTGCCATCAGGCTGCATAAATGGCTTGCTGTTGTGCATATGGGTGGTATGATTGGCACCAACATACTTGCTCAATCCCTTGAAGATGCCCAGGGAGACCAGTATACCAGATTAAAAAAATGGCACCGTGCTGCAGCTTTCACCACATTTGCCAGCTATGCCGCTGCCGTTATCACCATTAAATTTTAAACCATGCGTATACTTTTTTTACTCTTACTGTCTCCTGGATTTCTGCTGGCACAAACCAAAAAGCCGGTGGACAGGAAAAAATCAACCATCACTTACAGCATGAATCACCTGCTGCATGCATGGGATGGTACTTCAGCAGACCTCAATGGTGCCGTTCAGCTAAAGGCTGATGGCAGTATCGAAAAAGTTGCTATCGTTTCCAAAGTAAGCGCCTTCGATTCCAAAAGCTCGAACCGCGATGCCCACCTGCTGGAAGTAGTGGAAGCACTCAAGTTCCCCAACATCAGTTTTTACAGCACTTCCATCACTGCGGGCAAAGACGGCTCGCTGGATGTAAAAGGAGTTTTACAGTTTCATGGTGTTAACAAGGAAACAACCTTTAAGGCAACTACAAAAAACATGAATGGTACCACACAGGTCACAGGTAATTTCATATTCCTCCTGGAGGATTTTAAAATCGAACGCCCTTCCTTCATGCTCAAGCCAGTTGACAATGAAGTAAAGGTGAAATTTGAGGTTTTTTACTGATGTGAAGCACGAATAATAACCACCACCCCGTCTCCAGACACTCGCTTTGCTCGGTCTGGATCCACCCCTCCTGGCCAGGAGGGGAATCAAAAATAAATCTTATTATACAAGCCGTCTCGTTTAACAGGGACGGCTTTTTTATGCCATATTGATCTATATTTAAAGTATGGACAAAAGAACATTCATCAAATCTGCCGCGCTTTCAGCAGCAGGCACCTCCTTCGGCATGGATGCTTTGGCTGCATTATTTGACAGCAGGAAATCAACCGACAGCATCACACTTGCTCAGGATGAGGCTTTCTGGTCTTCCATCAGGTCTCAGTACCTGCTCAAACCAGACTATATCAACCTGGAGAACGGATACTATAATTTCATACCGGAATCGTTGCTGGAAAAATTTATTGGGCATGTGCGTCATGTGAACTACCACGGATCCTGGTACATGCGCAACAACGCTGTTGACAATAAAAAACGTGTTGTGGAGAAACTTTCGCAACTGGCAGGCTGTTCACCAAAAGAGCTCGCAATCACCCGCAACACCACCGAATCGATGGATATTGTAATCACCGGAAAACACTGGCAGGCAGGTGATGAAACCATCATGGCAGAACAGGATTATGGTTCTATGATTGAAGCCATGCGGCATGTGGCAAACCGCTACGGCGTGGTCAACAGGATGGTGTCTGTCCCCAACCACCCGCAATCGGATGAGGAAATCGTTTCACTCTATGAAAACGCCATCACACCAAAAACAAAACTGATCCTGGTATCACATATCATCAATATAACTGGACAAATACTACCCATCCGGAAAATATGTGATATGGCACACCGAAAAGGCGTGGAGGTTTTGGTGGATGGAGCCCATGCCATCGCACATTTTCAATACAAAATTTCAGACCTCAACTGCGACTATTACGGGAGTTCGCTTCACAAATGGCTGAGTACACCACTGGGTGCCGGCTTACTTTATGTTAACCAAAAACGGATGCCCGAACTGTGGCCACTTATTGTTGGATGGGAAAAAGACCCTAACAAGATTCTCCGCATCAGCCATACCGGAACGCATCCTGCCCATACTGACCTAACCATTGCTGATTCCATCGATTATTACAACATGATTGGGGCAGAACGAAAAGAAGCGCGTCTGCGGTTCCTGCAGCAGTACTGGACTTGCCGTGTCAGGAATACACCCCGGATCATCCTGAATACCCCGGCAGACCCAGCGAGAAGCTGCGGTATCGCCAATGTGGGTATTGAAGGAATCAAACCGGGCGACCTGGCAAAAAGACTGCTGGAAGAACACAGCATTTTTACTGTAGCAATCGATGGGGCCAATGTTTTTGGTTGCAGGATTACACCCAACGTTTATACTACAGTTGAAGAACTCGACAAATTTGTGAAAGCGCTGAAAAAACTGGCAGCATGACAGTTACTTATAGTACTATCGTAAAAGAACTAAAATCATTAATTAATCCGGACAAAGCAGCATTCTTTCCTCGTTTTTTCAAAACTGGAAAGGGTCAGTATGGTGAGGGCGACCTCTTCCATGGCGTTGTTGTGCCAGAACAGCGTGGTTTAGCCAAACGACACTTTGCTAACACGAACAAGGAAACAATCATTCAGCTGCTGGATAGCCCCTATCATGAGGAGCGGCTGACAGGACTTTTCATCCTGTGTTTCCACTTCAACAGCGCACTGCGAACAGGAACTGAAAAAGAATGGTTTGACCTTTATATCAACAAAATAGACAGGGTAAACAACTGGGATCTGGTAGATTCATCCGCACATATAATTATTGGGCATTACCTGGAGAAAAGAGACAGGAGTATCCTGTACCAGCTTGCCAAAAGCAAATCTCTCTGGGAAAACAGGATAGCAGTTATCACCACCCTGCATTTCATCAGGAAAAATGACCTGAAAGACATCCTGCAACTGAGTGAAATCCTGCTCAATCACCCACACGACCTCATGCACAAGGCTATCGGCTGGATGCTGCGCGAGGCATGGAAAAGAGACCCACTTGCCATTGAAGAATTCCTGGACCAACATGCAGCAGTCATGCCCCGAACCATGCTAAGCTATGCGATTGAGAAGATGGAGGTGAAGAAACAAAAAAGCTATATGGACTTGAAGAAAATGAAAAAAATCTAACTTTTTATCGATTTTATCTACTTTTACCTTCAAATACTTTTTTATGAAAACTTTGGTCAAAGCAATCCAAAAGACCAATATCCTATTCCTACTTCTTGTTTTATCTCTTTTCTTTTCACTTTCTTCTTGCGAAAAATCAAGTAAGCTCACAAATTCAACCGCAAACAAGAAGGTTGACATTTACCTGAGCGATGCGCCCTGGAATTTTAAAAATGTGTACATAGACATCCTGAAAGTGGAAGTAAAAGTGGATAGTGATTCATCAGGCGTTGACGACGATGATAAAGATGACAAAGACGATGACGACGATGATCACAAACAAAAAAAGGATGATTATGGAGAATGGAAAGATATCGGATTTACAGCGCAACGTGTAGATGTACTGAAACTTCAGAATGGCGCTGAATTGCTGCTGGGAAGCACTACCATACCTACTGAAATAGAAAAAGTAAGGTTTACGCTGGGCCCCAATAGTGAAGTGGTTGACTCACTCGGAACAACTCATCCACTCACTGTCATGACCCGGGTACCTAACCTGCTTTACATCAAAATTGATGATGATCATTGTGATGACGATTCAACACGTAACCTCCAAAACATACGCATTGATTTTGTAGTAGATCAGTCTATATTTTTTGAAAACGGCAAATATGTATTGCGTCCTTTCCTGAGGCCATTCGGTGAGATCAAATTTGGAGAACTGGAGGGTGGAATAAAGCCCGAAGGACTGAAGGCAAAAATTGCTTTATCCAATTCCCAGGGCGATACCTACTCTGCCTACTCAGATAGTAAGGATGGAAAATTCAGAATCCGGGGTATCAAACCTGGTTCCTATACAGTAACTATTGAAGCCAGAGGCAAACAAACAGTTACCCTAAAAGAGGTTGCCATAAGAAGTGGCAAACGCACTGAACTTGATGATATCAGGTTAAAGAATTAATCATTGCTTTCATTTTATACGTGGTGCCATTCCAGGTTTTTGCCAGGGAATGGCACCACTTTTTCTGATATGCTCCATTAAAGCCTTCATCAGGAGTTTTCCTTCAGCTACAGACAAAGCGGAAACAGGATTTCGCTCAAAAGGATCACTTTTCAGATCAACATATTGAAAAGATTCCTGGGGATGATTCTGAAAAATCTTATGCCTGCCACTACGTGCAGCATAGTATGCAAGTCCATTATATCCACCACCTTCTCGCCTGACCCAGAAAATGGTGCTGTCTGCTCTCCTTGTTTCCTTACCTTGCCAAGAATTCCGGAAACTGATTCCATCTAATCCTAGAGGAATTTTCGATCCTGCAATATCAAGCAGGGTTGGAAGCATATCCATGTGCAGCATGACATCATGATTGACTTCCCCAGCAGGAATCCTGTCTTTCCAGAAAACAAACGCAGGCACCTGTATGCCCCCTTCAAAAAAATCTTGTTTGCCGCCGCGCAGCTGACCATTGCTTTGCGCATGGGGCAAAGACCCACCGTTATCTGACACAAAAAGAATCAAGGTATTTTCGAGTTGTTTGTTTGCCTCCATTTGTTGGAAAACACGTCCTATTTGTTCATCCAGGTGTTCCACAAGGGCTATGTTGCGCTGACGCTCCCCGCTTAAATCCGGAAACCGTTTCCGAACACTTTCGAGATTCGAAATAGGTGGCTGTATGGGGAAATGGGGAGCATTATAGGAGACAAAGAGAAAAAAGGGTTCTGACTTTATCTTGCTTTTATTCAGCCATTCAATTGTCCAACTCGTAAACAATTCAGTTGCATGACCTTCCGGATCAATTTCCAGATCATTCAGGCGCATCCAGTTCACCCCTTGTCTTCGGTGGTGATAATAATCATCCATCATATCCCCTAAGAATCCTTTGAAATAGTCAAAGCCTTTACCATTGGGCAGGTTCGGATTATCAAGGCCAAGATGCCATTTGCCAATCATTCCGGTTTGGTATCCTGCCTTTTTGAAGTATGCTGGCATTAGCGCAACTGCTGGATCTAAATAACCCCAGGAATCCTGTGTCTGTTGACGAATCACCCCGGGTACACCAACCATATCAGGATAACGACCAGCAAGCAATGATGCCCTGCTGGGAGAACAAACTGTGGAGTTGGCATAAAAACGGTTCAAAATCATGCCACCTTTTGCCATGGCATCAATGTTTGGGGTTCTTATCGCCCCTCCCGAAAACCCTACATCCCCCTTTCCAAGGTCATCCGTAAGGATCAGTAGAATATTCGGACGCTGAGACTGCCCAAAAAGGTTTGCAGCAGTCAGACAGGCTCCCAAAAACAGGACATTTATCCTGATGGCAGATATCATAAACATCAGATACCGATTTTAATGATTTGTATTGAAAACATAGCGACTTAAAAATACATCGTAAGGTGCATAACCAAATATTTTTATGGCTGAAATAAAAAAAGGCTGCATTTGCAGCCTTCAATCCCCAAAAGAATCGTTGATTTCCTGACGCCACGGACGGAGTCGAACCGCCATCGGAGGTTTTGTGGACCTCTGCCTATCCCCTCGGCCACGTGACATTGTTTTATTGTCTACCAAAATTATAGACTTTATTCGAACTAACCTATTTCTGCATTACTTTTTTTAAAAAAAACTACTAATCTTAACGAATCACATACCAGGTATAACCTCCCGGTGGAATGTTTACAGTGATTTCAATGCTGCGGTCATCTGCCGGCCGAACCATCAGCTCTTGCTTATCTTTTAACCTGACCAATGCCATATCCTTCAATCCGGTATAATAAAGGGGCAACCTGATTATCCTCTTCAACACTTCGCCGGTGGGATTGAATAACAACACAAATGCACGGTCTTTGAGTGTGGGACTCACATGCATCCACCCATCCCAATCCCGGCCGTCAGCCCTGCGGAGATGAACCATCGGGGCATTGAGGATATCCCTGTATTTCTTATACCATGCAACGGTATTGGTTACCAGCCTGCGTGTACTGTCTGTATCATAAAGTCTCGGACCCCTGTAACAGGCTTGTACACCGGCACCATAATACTGCACCATCAACTGCTCATAATCCTTCAGGTGGTCTTTAAGTGGCTCAAGAACTGCCTCTGGTCCGCCACCTTGATACCTTGTTAGCGGAACAAAACCCCATCCCATGGAAGGCAGCTTTTCCTTGGTACCATCATGGATATTCTGTCTGTTTAGGATCATTTGCTGTTCCCTGCTGAGTGAAAAATTCACTTCGCGGTATCCCACGGCAATCTTGTGTGTTCCATCAAGGAAATACCAGTCTGGTGCATTCACATAAATACCATTTTCGTTACACCAGCGGTACAATCCTTTTTGTAACTCCATCTGGCGCCACTGGGAATCTTCAAGGCTCTTGTGTCCGGGATGAACTGTTGATCCACAAACATCACCGGGGTAAGGTCCGTCATTTTCAAAAAGATCAAAGCCTGCAGCGGTCATAAAAAACTTCAGGCGTTCGAGGTAGTTCAAACCCCATGCACTCCCCATGCAGGGAGCGTTACCAAAAAATGCGCCACCGGGTTTGCCTGTCTTGGGGTCAATAACATCTGTTTCGTCATTAATCCGGCGGCTGCTGAATAAAGAGTAGCTTCCTATCAGGATACCTTTGCTGTGAGCGTAATCTGCGAGTGCCTTCCACCTGGCCACATTCGATGCTGCTGTATCTTCCATATTACAATGGCTTCCAAAACTGAGTATCAGGGCTTCATAACCGGTTGCCACACACTGGTCTATAGCAGTCCGTACCTGATCATCATTCCTGCTGACTAAGTGCATGAATATTGGATTGGAAGTAGTCCAGGGTGCAACAGTAGCATACATCTGCTGAATCATCAAACCCCTGCGCTCCCTGTCGTAGCTGTCCATCAGCAGTTCATGGGTGCGTGGCGATTTCATCACCTCTCCGGGCGGAAGATCTACTGCAAGCACTTTCTCAGGATAAACTTCCAGCACACAGGGCGTCTGGTAATTGTAATTCACCTGGGAAGTGTATGTAGAATCGATTTTCCAGTGTGTAGTCTGGTCGCTGATATCATAACGCATGGCATTGTTGAAGGCATAATTGGTCTCAACATATAAACCATGTTGTTTCTTCATTTGGTCCGGACTGCCCACAACGGCACTTTCTTCCTCCACCAAACCCAGTGTTTCATTGATGATGCGGTTGATGATGATCCTGTTGGTGGAGTTGTTTTTAACAGAAACCCATTTCACAATAAGTGGCAGTCCGTTGTACAATTCATAATTCACATCTACTTCCACACCTTTCAGATGAGGCAATGAAGAAATGAAACGAAATCTGATCAATTTGCCCTTGGGCTGCGTGGTGTTATAAGCCCAGGTTCTCCGTTTCCAGTTGATAAATGGCTTGAGATCGCTAACCTCCACACCTGCATATTGAAAATCCGTTTCACCAGACTTCAGTCCGTCGATCCAGGATGGCATGAAGTATGCCTTTTCTTTTTGTCCTGTTAAACCACCTACTGCATACTGCACGCCATTGATAGTTACCACAGCTTCTGGACTGACTGCCCTTAAAAGTTGTTGTCCGCTTGAAAGATTCCTGAAATCAAAACAGGTCAGATTGGGTGATACCCTGAAACTTCTTTTAACCAGTCCGTTATACAGGATGATATCCTTACCATCCTGAGAAGCATATACATCTGCTTTTTGAACTGGAGCCTGTATGAGCCAATCTTTCACTGCAAGCTGCTCAAAAGCAGGATTCCATTTCGGAATGGATTGTGAGAAGGAATATTGAGTTAAAAACAAAAGGAAAAAAAGTACTTTCAAATTTTGCATATGGTTGAAATTGAAATAATCAGATCAAAATGAGGGAAAGGAACAGCACCATAAACAGGGCTGTAACACTCATGAAAACAGTTGCCAGTGAAAAAGTTTTATAGGTGGATGACATACCCATACCGCTGAACTGTGAAATAACCCAGAAATAGGCATCGTTGGTATGGCTTACCATCATGGTTCCGCCGGCAATCGATGCCAATAAAAGTGATAATTCAACGGGTGTATCAAATCCTGCTGCAGCAGACAAAGGAGCAATAATGGAAGTTACCACAATGATTGCTGAAGTGGTGCTGCCCTGCGCTGTTTTTAACAACACACCCATACACCAGGCAATAAAAAGAAAAAAGAGCATACTGCCATTCCCACCAGCCGTGAAGCCTGTTACCAGATCAGCTATGGGTGTTTTCTTAAGTACCTCACCAAAAACACCACCGGCACCAACAATAACGAGTATGCTACCGGCATGCATAACACCTTCCCTGATCCATCCACGCAGCTCAGATCTTTTTTTAGCTGTCACAGTGAATAAACTCAATCCGAATCCGATGAGCAGTGCAATTACAGGATGACCCAGAAAATCGATGCCTTTTCTAAGGTTATCAGGCATATCCAGAAAAAAAGTAAAAGAAGCTGTTGCAATCAGCAACAATGGAACAACGATGGGCAGGAATGATTTTGACAGTGATCTATTGCTTTGTTGAACTGCGTTATTTTCCTCAACCATTTCAGGCATTTCAACCTTCCCTGCAAACCTTGAACTGAACCACCAGGCTACAATTGCCAGCGGAATTGATATGAGCAATCCGATTCCGATTACTACACCCAGGTCTTCTTTTAAACCCAGATTGGCAGCACCTGCAATACTGCCGGGATGTGGCGGCAGCAGGGTATGTGTGATATACAATCCACTGGCCAGTGCGCAAACAATTGCAGCGTGACTTTTCCCGCTCTTCTTGGCAAGTGGCTGTGTAAGACCACTTAAAATAATATATCCACTGTCGCAAAATATGGGAATACCAACAACTACTCCTATTACCGTTATGGCGGCTACTGCCCTCCCTTCTCCGAAAAGTTGCAGGATGAACTGTGCAATACGGAGGATGCTGCCGCTTTTTTCAAGTACTGTGCCAATCAGTGTTCCAAGGATCACAACCAGTCCGATCTTCTTCATCATATTCCCAAACCCGTCATTGGCAGCATTGGCAATTTCCCCGATGGGCATACCACTGAAAATTCCAGTAAGCAGAGCCGCAAGGAGCAATACAATAAAGGGATTGACTTTGAATTTAGATCCCATTAAAATGATGAACAGAATTGCTCCTGCTATCAGCAATAAAAGTGAAGGTCCTGAAACCATTTCCATGCTCAACAAGATATGCATTTATCGTTAATACATGGCTGGTAAAGCCTGGTTCACTGTCGTAATTTCCTGCATTAAATTGAGCACATCAGGATAAGAGTTTTCTGACTGCATCATGCAGATAACTTTCAGGGTTAGCTACTGCATTTGCTTCATTGCCGGCAAGAGCACTTAATGTAACAAGGTCTTCTATACCCAATGCACCCAGATCTCTTTCCTGCATATTGGATTTGCCGCAGACGACCCTCAGGTGCTTGTTGTGTTTTTGGGCAAGCCTTGCAAGGGTTCCAACAACTTTTCCCTGCAAAGACTGCTCATCAAAACATCCTTCCCCGGTGATAATAACATTAGCCTGTGCAATCTTTGCTTCTAGTCCAACCTCCTCTATGATGTGATCTGTTCCTGAAATTAACCTTGCTCCCAGAAATACCTCACAACCTCCACCCATGCCTCCCGCAGCTCCTGCACCGGGTAAGGTGGCTACTGATCTGTTGAAGTATTTTATAAAAAGATCATCCAGGTGCTTCAGTCCTTCATCCAGCGTGATTACCTGCTCAGCTGTTGCGCCTTTCTGCGGGGCATATACAAAAGCAGCTCCTTCAGGTCCGTAAAATGGATTTTTCACATCACAAGCCACCTGAAATTCGATGTCTTCCAGATAATCCGTTTCAGGCATTACAATTTCATTGATCAAACTGAGATTCTCTCCGCAGGGATCCAGCGGATCTTCATTTTTATCGAGAAACATATAACCCAAGGCGTCAGCCATGCCCATGCCCCCATCATTGGTTGCACTTCCGCCGATACCCAGCACAATTTTTTGAGCGCCCCTGCTTATCGCATCCCGAATTACTAATCCGGTTCCATAAGAACTTGCCAGCATTGGATCATATTCACTTTCCTTCAACAGGGCCAGTCCGCTTGCAGCAGCCATTTCAATGTATGCTGTTGCCGATGCTTCAGCATACTGATAAGCTGCAGTTATGGGCCTGCCCAAAGGATCAATGGTTTTTGAAGAAACCGTTGTTGTGCCAAAATAATGATGCACAATACCGGCAAATCCATCTCCGCCATCTGCCAGCGGATAGGTTTCTACCGATGCATCTGGTTGAATGGCGAGTATTTCTTTTTTGATAATTGTGCAAAGCGTCAGGGAATCAATGGATCCCTTGAATTTATCCGGAGCTACAACAATATTCATGGTTTCAATGTATTTGAAAACAAAATGACAAGGGGTTCAGAAGTGATCAATCAACCTCCAAACCCCTTATGCTATAAACTGAAATTCAATTAACCTAAGTTGGGATAAACAGCATTTACACCCAGTTCCTCTTCGATACGAATCAACTGGTTGTATTTTGCCATACGGTCTGTACGTGACGCAGATCCGGTTTTAATTTGACCGCAATTGAGGGCCACAGCCAGATCAGCAATGGTTGTATCTTCTGTTTCACCGCTTCTGTGGCTCATGATAGAAGTATAACCGTTGGTTTGTGCGAGTCTTACTGCATTGATGGTCTCAGTAACTGTACCAATCTGGTTCACTTTCACCAGGATGCTGTTGGCAATACCATTGTCGATACCTTGTTGTAAACGCAATACATTGGTTACAAAAAGATCATCTCCTACGAGCTGACATTTATCACCAACAGATTCAGTCAATTTCTTCCAGCCATCCCAGTCATCTTCTGCCATGCCATCTTCAATGGAAATGATTGGATACTTATTCACCCATTCAGTCCAGTATGCCACCATCTCTTCAGAGCTGATAACCTTTCCGGAACTCTTATAAAACTTGTAAGTCTTGTCTTCTTCATTGTACATTTCACTTGTAGCTGCATCCATGGCAATGCTGATTTGCTCACCTGGCTTGTAACCTGCAGCTTCTATAGCCTGCAATACAGTTTCAATGGCTTCTTCATTGCTTTGAATATCGGGTGCAAACCCGCCTTCATCACCTACATTGGTGCTGTATCCTTTCTTCTTCAATACAGTTTTCAACTGATGAAATACTTCTACACCCCAGCGTAAGCCTTCACTGAAGCTGGAAGCTCCTGTTGGAACAATCATGAATTCCTGAAAATCGATTTTATTGTCTGCATGTGCACCACCGTTAAGGATATTCATCAGGGGCACGGGCAAGGTCACCGCATTAACACCACCCAGGTACCTGTAGAGGTTAAGGTTGCAGGCATGCGCAGCAGCTTTGGCAACAGCCATAGATACGGCAAGGGTTGCATTGGCACCGAGGTTTGCCTTATTGGATGTACCATCCAGTTCAATAAGCATCCTGTCTATCAGTGTCTGCTCTGTAGCCGGCACACCCAGCAATTTGGGAGCAATGATATTGTTGACATTGTCAACAGCTTTCAAAACACCTTTTCCTACATAAACAGATTTGTCGCCGTCGCGTAGCTCAACTGCTTCATGTTTACCAGTTGATGCTCCGGAAGGAACAGCTGCACGGCCAATAAAACCGCTCTCTGTGATAACATCCACTTCTACTGTGGGATTTCCGCGGCTGTCAAGGATTTGTCTTGCGTGAATACTTGCAATAATGCTCATACTTTTAGTTTTTTGAGATTGTTTGGGGTTTCTGGCGAACAATCATTCTCCTGCACCGGTAAGTGTTCTGAAAACGTCTTCCAGGCTTTGGGTTTGCGTTTGCAAAGAAACGATATTCAGGTTATGTTGCAAAGCGAATGTCATAAGTTCTTTGGCTAGGTCATCAGGACTACCCGTTTCGAGGGTATATTCTCCTTCCCCACCTCTTAAAACTGCAGTTACCCCATTGATAGTGTTCAGCTCATGTTCTTGCACATTTTCCCTGAAACGGACCTTCACACTTGCCGAAACAGGTTCATTGCGGATATCCTGCATCAGCCTGTCTGCAACAATCCTGCCCTTGTTGATGACTATGACCCTGTCGCATACGGCTTCCACTTCCTGCATGATATGTGTGGAGAAGAGGATAGTCCGGGTTTTACCCAGCTCCCTGATCAGTTCTCTTATTTCTGCTAGCTGGTTGGGATCAAGTCCGGTAGTTGGTTCATCCAGAATCAATACTTCAGGATCATGCAACAGCGCAGCAGCAAGCCCTACACGTTGCTTGTATCCCTTAGACAGCTGGGCAATTTCCTTATGACTTTCTGAACTGAGCCCGGTCATGCTGATAACCGCTTCAATACGCTCACCTGCATTTTTTATGCCATTGAGACCCGCCCGCAACTGCAGGTATTCCCGCACATACATATCCGGGTAGAGCGGATTCAATTCAGGGAGATAGCCAATCTTTCTTTTGGTTGCCAAAGCTTCACCTGTTACGGGAATACCACAGATTTCAATACGACCTGCATCAGCCTGTAAAAAACCGGTAAGCATTTTCATGGTGGTTGATTTTCCGGCACCATTCGGACCAAGAAAACCAACTATCTCTCCTTTGTCAATAGAAAAACTGATGCGGTCTACCGCAACCTGCTCTCCGTAAACTTTCAAAACCTGGTCAACCTGAATCGACATAATTTATTCTTCTACGGCTTCGCTGCTTTCCGGCAGGCTATCATAGGCTCCCTGAAATGCGAGCCATCCGAAAATGAGAAAACCAATTGCAATGGGTAAAAAGATGATTGCAAATATACTCCATTGGATGATGGTATCGGTGGTTGGCTTCAATTCAATCTGTTCTGAGCATGTTTTTAACAAAAGACCATAGGCAGTTAACCCAAACACAATCCACACCAGACCCAGCACTTTTTTTACCTGATTCATATCAATACGTTTTTGAGCGGTTTAAATTTAATCATTAACATCAGGATCAATCCTGTTATTGAGGTAAATGACACCAATAACGAGACACACAGCTGCAACAGCAATCGGATACCACAACCCTACCAGTACATCACCAGTGTAAATGGTACCCAGCAGCACTGCAATAAACGGTGTCATGCCGCCAAAAACACCATTGCCAAGGTGATAAGGCAGGCTCATGGATGTATACCTGATCTTGGTTGGAAAAATCTCTACCAGGAAGGCGGCAATGGGACCATAAACCATGGTTACAAATACAATCTGAATAAAAATCAGGGCTACAATGGCCCAATAGGATTGATCAGGAAGCTCTTTGGATATTTTATCATTGCTTCCTGAACGTTCTGTGCCATCGGTAAACAAAGTATCGGCATGGACCCTGCGTTCAGTTATGCCATTCTGATAGAATTGCAGTGTGGTAGTGGTCTGCAGGCTAAAGTCCTTTCCTGAAGCCGGATTGATAACACTTTCTATGCGGGTAGCCGAAGGATCTGCAACGCTTTTTTGTGTGTCAGTGATCTTCAGCATCTGCTGATAAATAGGCCTGTATGAGAATACCGCCAGCAACAGGCCGGCCATAATAATCCATTTACGTCCTATTTTATCACTCCAGTATCCAAATACGATAAAAAGCGGCGTGGCAAAAATGATAGCCCAGATAAGGATGGTTCGTGTCTGCTCAAAATCCACCTGGCAGGCCGTTTCCAGAAATGTCTGTGCATAGAACTGTCCGGTATACCAAACCACACCCTGGCCCATAGTAGCCCCAAAGAGCGCCAGCAGCACCATTTTGAGGTTTCCTTTGTGCATGAGGCTCTCTTTGATGGGATTAACGGAAGTCTTTCCTTCAGCCTTCAGCTTGCTAAAGAGCGGTGATTCATGCATCTTCAGCCTGATATAGATACTCATCCCAACCAGAATAATTGAAAACCAGAAAGGTATTCTCCAGCCCCAGCTTTCAAAGGCACGTATAGACGCTGCCGCATCCTGATCAAGACTTTTACGGGTGATCAAAATAATTCCCAGTGATAACAACAATCCAAGGGTTGCGGTAGTCTGAATCCAGCTGGTAAAAAAGCCTCTCCGGTGTGCAGGGGAATGTTCTGCCACATAAGTAGCTGCTCCCCCATATTCACCCCCTAGTGCCAAACCCTGTACAAGCCTGAGCATCAGCACAAGCAATGGTGCAGCAAACCCAATAGTTTCATAACCCGGAACCAGTCCGATTGCAAATGTTGACCCCCCCATCAGGATGAGTGTGAGCAAAAAAGTATATTTCCGGCCTACTTTATCTCCCAACCGCCCGAAAACAAGGGCTCCGAATGGCCTTACAATAAAACCTGCAGCAAAAGTAGCCAGTGTGGAAAGGAGCGCTGCTGTTGGGTTTCCTTTGGGGAAGAACTGGGCAGCAATGATGGGTGCCAGACTTCCGAAAATGTAAAAATCATACCACTCAATCAGGGTTCCCACAGAGGAAGCAAATATCACTTTCCTGATTTGGTTTGGAGCATTGCCGGTTTGCATGTAAAATCGTTGTTTTGATTCGGTTAAAGTGCTTCAAGATAAAAATAGTTCCGCAACAATCTGATTTTTTTTAACTTACCGCACTTAAATCAATGCAACTAATGATGAGTTACCCTTACCAGATTAATTCGCTTGAAGCGTATCACAAGGCATGGAATAAAAGTGTGGATGACCCCGAAGGATTCTGGGGGGAAGTGGCTTCACATTTCCATTGGAAGAAGCCATGGGAAAAAGTGCTGGAATGGAATTTCAGGGAACCATCAGTAAAATGGTTTCAGGGTGCTGAGCTGAATATCACGGAGAACTGTCTTGACAGGCACCTGGCAGACAAAGCAAGCCAGCCTGCCATCATCTGGGAACCAAACAATCCCGAAGAGCACCACCGGCTGATTACTTACGCGCAACTTTACGCCAAGGTGGTTCAGTTCTCTCATGTGCTGAAAAATAATGGTGTTAAAAAAGGCGACAGGGTTTGCCTGTATATGGGTATGATTCCTGAGCTGGCCATTGCTGTACTGGCCTGCGCAAGGGTTGGTGCTATTCATTCTGTTATTTTCGGAGGGTTCAGTGCACAAAGTATTGCTGATAGGCTCCAGGATGCGCAGGCAGGATTCATCATTACCTGCGACGGTGCCTTCAGGGGAGCAAAAGATATTCCACTCAAATCAGTCATTGATGATGCACTGGTGAGTTGTCCGTTTGTTCAACGTGTTATTGTTTACACGCATACCCGCACTGCAGTGAGCATGATCAAAGGCAGAGACGTATGGTGGGAAGATGAAGTGCGGAAAGTGGAAACCGCTGGCAACCCTGACTTCCCGGCCGAAACCATGGATGCGGAAGACCCGTTATTTATACTGTATACTTCAGGCTCGACCGGGAAACCCAAGGGCGTTGTGCATACCTGTGGCGGATACATGGTTTATACCAATTATACTTTTGTCAATGTCTTCCAGTATCAGCCCCGTGAAATCCATTTCTGCACAGCGGATATCGGATGGATTACAGGTCACTCTTATATTGTGTACGGACCCCTCAGTGCAGGTGCCACAACCCTTCTTTTTGAAGGTATTCCAACCTATCCGGATGCAGGCAGATTCTGGGATATCATTGATAAGTTCAAAGTTAATATTCTCTACACTGCACCTACTGCCATAAGGAGCCTGATGGCGTTCGGACTGGGTCCTGTTCAAAACAAGGACCTGAGTTCACTCAGGGTATTGGGAACAGTTGGTGAACCGATCAATGAAGAAGCCTGGAACTGGTACAATGAAAATATCGGAAAAGGAAATTGTCCGATTGTAGATACCTGGTGGCAAACCGAAACCGGAGGTGTCCTCATTAGCAACCTCGCAGGTATCACGCCTTCAAAAGCCAGCTATGCCACTTTACCCATGCCGGGTGTGCAACCCTTGCTGCTTGATGAAAAAGGAAATGAAATAACAGCAAACAACGTTACAGGTAATCTCTGCATTCGCGCCCCATGGCCTTCAACGTTGCGAACCACTTATGGCGACCATGACCGCTGCAGAACTAACTATTTTGCAACATATCCTGATCTGTATTTTACGGGGGATGGGGCCTACCGGGATGAAAATGGATTTTACCGCATCACTGGCAGGGTGGATGACGTTTTGAATGTGAGTGGTCACCGTATTGGTACTGCAGAAGTGGAAAATGCCATCAACATGCATGCCGGAGTGGTAGAAAGCGCTGTGGTAGGGTATCCGCATGATGTAAAGGGCCAGGGCATATACGCCTTCGTCATCTACAGTGGTACACACGGAGACGAATCAATGGTAAGAAAGGATATCACTGCAACTGTCAGCCGTATCATCGGACCCATCGCCAAACCTGATAAGATTCAATTGGTAAGCGGACTTCCAAAAACAAGAAGTGGAAAGATCATGCGGCGTATTCTACGGAAAGTTGCGGAAGGTGAACTGGAAAACATTGGTGACACCTCAACACTACTGGATCCAGGCGTTGTGCAGGAAATCATTAAAGGAAAAATATGAGTGGTAAAAGGGATTCATACTGGCTCATTTCTATTATGGCCACCTTTTTACAAAGGTTTTCCCGTCCTCTTTTCGGTGTACTGAATTTCATGATGCTGACCCGCATGCTAAGCCGCTATGAGTTCGGTGTATGGAGCATTTTTCTGGTGATCTCCACCACCTTTGAAATGACAAAATCGGCTCTTTTGAAAACAGCACATATCAAATTCGCTGCAGCTTCCTCAGATGAGGCTGAACATGTGGCCATATCCTGGTCTTCACTGACATTGAATATTTTACTTACCCTAATCTACTGGACCGGACTCTATATTTTTGCCAACCCAATCGGTGTCTGGCTGAAAAGCGGAGGTGATTTTGCTAGCACTATCAGCTGGTACATACCAGGTATGATCGGAATGGTATTTTTTGCACACTATGATGCAGTCAGAAGAGCCAAACTGAATTTTAAAAACGGGTTGTATGGCTATCTGACCAAATATGTATACTTTTTTGTGGCCACTGGTTTCTACTTCATGGGGAACATAAAGATGAACCTCAATCAGGTAGTACTGCATTATGGTATTGGCAGTCTTGCGGCTGCTTTGGTGATGTTTGCACTAGACTACAAATCACTCAGTTTCAGGTTTGGTGCAACACGCCTGTGGATGCAAAAGCTTGTCTCATTTGGTAAATATATCTGGGGAGGTAACCTGATCGGAAACCTGTCAAGTAATTTTGATCAGATGCTCACCGCCAAATACCTGAGTCCAACCATTGCGGCTCACTATGGTATCGCTGCCCGCATCATCGGTGTTGTGGAAATACCACTGTTTGCAGCAGCAGAAGTGTTGTTTCCAAAGATGACCAAAGCAGTGGAAGCAGAAGGTACCGGAAGAGCCAAATGGTACCTGGAAAAAATGATAGCTTCATTGTATGTGGTGATGACACCGGCAGTGCTAATCATGTTGGTATTTGCCAAATGGATTGTGCTTATCCTTGGTGGAGAAACCTACCTTGATGCAGTACCAATTGTTCAATTGTATATCTTCAGGATATTACTCATCATACTTCAAATGCAATCCGGACAAACGCTGATCAGCATAGGCAAATCCTTTCTACATTTTAAAATGACTGTCATCAGTTTTGTGTTGCGGGTAATCGTGTTGTATGTATGTTACATGCAGATTGGCCTTTACGGTGCAGCCTGGGGCAATATTGTAATGGCTGTTATCAGCCTTTTTTACTGGTACATGTTAATGAAAAGAGAAGTAGGGATGGACGTTTCGGATATATTCAGACATTTCAGGGAGCAGCTTCACTATATCAGGGATATACTAAAATCAAAGCTGAAACGTTTTGCCTGATGAGAATCAAACCATGAAAAGAAATATACTGTTGTTCGGTAGTTCATCGAAATTATCACTGAACATCCTCTATTGCCTTAAAGACACTGATTTTTCAGTCCATTTTTTGTCTAATAACACCAAAAATGCAGCCGCATTCTCCCGGCTAACAGCAAGTTATCAACTTGCTCAGGGTGAGGAATGGAAACTGGAGGAAGTTGTCAGGGTTATATTAGATAAAAAAATTGATCTGCTGATGCCGGTAGGCGAAGCTGAAGTATCCTTTATCGAGGCATACAGCGCAGAACTGGAACAACATTGTATCTGCCAGTGGGTTACCCCTGCAGCTGACTTCAAAATAGCCATCAATAAAAACGCCCTTGCTGCTGAATTGAAAGCAACAGGCGTTCCGGTTCCCATTCACGCACCGATCAGCTCAGAACAGGATATCCTTGCGTTTACAGCCACTACAGGATTTCCGGTATTACTGAAACCCACACGAATCAGTTTCGGATGGGGAATAAAAAAATTCACTACACTCCAGCCATTACTGGATCATTTCACCAAAAACAACCTTTATCAAAAGGAATACATTCTTCAGCAATTCATTGTAGGGTCAGATATAAACTGTAATGTGCTTTGTGAAAATGGTAAGGTTATTTATCATTCTATTCAGGAATCTCCTGTTAGGTATGGCGTGAACTTTAGTCCGCACGACACCATTAAGTTCGGTCCTGATGAAAATGTCATCACCGAAGTCAGCAAGGTTATGTCAAGATTCAACTGGCATGGCATTGCCAATATAGACATCAGAAGGGATCACAAAACAAAGCAGATTTACATTTTGGAAATAAACGGACGTTACTGGGGATCAGTCATTGGTTCACTGAAAAGAGCAGGGCTCAATTTTCCGGATATAGCAGCACATTATGCATTGGGAGAAAGAATAACGATTCCTGAGATGGGGTCTGGTTTACAGGTATCATCGGCCAGATTACTGCGTTCCCTACTGAGTTTCAAACCTTTCAGCATTGATGATACCAAGTTCCACAGCTATGGTGCTGATCCAAAAGCCAGGGTGATGCAGATGCTTGAAAAATTCCGTTAGGCACACACCTATGCCTGCCCAACGGAATTCTTTTTAATTAGTTGCTGAACCTTACGCCAACAGTGTAAGACATCTGCTCCAATGCATTTTTATGCAATGTGGTAGTGGCGATAGATCCATATAGTTTAACCGGACCCAATCCGAGTTCCCCCACATATGCCAGTTTGAATGGCTGAAGATTAAAATTAGATTTGTTTTTTTCTGTCCCTGCATTGCTTTTCTGTTTCTGACGGGCACCTGAAAGATAACCGGCGCTGATGCCTGCAGAAACCTGGAACCCTCTTTTGCCGCGGGCAGGGTTGGTATTCAGGTTCAGCATGAGTGGAACGGTTAAATAGTTAGCAACCAGTTTATTTTTCGAAAATGTTTGCGAACTTCTGGTGGTATAAACATCAGCTCCATCCACATAAGTAATGCCTGTTTTGTAGAAATAATTATTGCTCTCGATGCCAAATCCGTATTTGATGTTGAGTACGCTGGCAATCAGACTCACACGCTGCATGAAAAACCAGAGATTGAAATTGGAGAGACGTGTGGTTCTCAATGCGTAATCACTTTCACCTGCCGGAACACCACTTGTCTGATTCCTCAGGAAATTTTGCGCAGCCGGTGTGTTGTAGTTGGTAACGTCGTTGTAGCCTGCAAATCCGATATCATATACAAACCAGTTGGTAGAAACTTTCTTTGGTTTCTTCTTTTTAAGAATTTCCTTTTTGATTTCACCTAACTTACTGAAGTCAACATCACCAATTGCTTTACCTATCTTTTCCAGTCCCTCAGAGATACCTTTACCAATAACTACCAGATCCGGACCAATTTTGATGGTGTCCTGCGCAGCCTTTGTTGAATCACCTGGCTTTATAGTATCGGCAGGAGTTTTCATAACTGTCATGTTCCCGATTTTGATGACATCGGTACCTTTTTTAGCACTTGTCGTATCCTGCTGAGCAGTTGCCGCTGTCGCCACAATGAGGGATAAGAATCCCAATACAGAACTTTTCATACTGTTTATTTAATTGTTGAATGTAAGTTTATTGTTTAACCGGTATTTGAAAGTTGGCAACCTGAATGAATTTCCGATCAGGCTCTTCAGTTTCATCGTGTATAGCCCTGTTTATCCTTCTGATAATACCCCTGAAAATATTTTGATCCTCATCTTTTACAGCATCTTCTATCAACAGTGCTGTATTAACCGGATTCACTTCTGTTTCATGCAGAGCAGCCTGCAAAGGCTCAGCTTGAATGGGTGATGACAATCTTAATCTGGCAGCTTCAAGTAAAGCAGGAGACAGGTTGGACTGGACTGAAACCGATGGTTGCGCTGTGGAAAGGCTGATTACAGGTTCTGCCGGATGAATTATTTCTGCATTTTCCTGGCTGATAGATGCTACCTCAACAACTTGCTGTGGACTGGCAGGATGAACCTGTTTAACTGACTTGCGGGTGTTATTTTTTGCAGTTGTATGCTGATTGTATTCAGGCTGCAATGCGCTTTCTGATTCAGGCTTTTCAACAGCTATGGGCGCTGTTGCAGCAATACCTTGTGAATACCCGTTTGCTTGCTCAACATTCCCTTCCGTTTGCATGATCCACCACATCAAACCGGTCATGAACAATAAAGAAGCTGCAACTGACAATGGCTTCATCCAGTTCATCCGCTTTACTGGCATATGCCTGTAAAGGGCGGATTTATTAGGGTAAACAATGGTATGGTCAGGACTGAAAGTGAATGCCGCTGCTTCGTCTTCCTCAACCCTTAAAAGAACAGTTTTATCGGGGAATAAAACCTGCTGATCAGGATGAGATTTGAGAGACAATAAAAGTTCCATTTCAGGATGCAGCTCAGGATGCAATTGAATGAAAGCCATGACAGACTGCTTGTCTGATGCAGACAGTTCATTGTCCGCATACAAAACAAACCACTCTTCGTAATTTTTTAAATCTATCATGGTTATAAAATATTTTCAGGCCTTCCAACGATATCCCTCAGTAAAATCCTGGCACGATGAAGGTACACCTTGACCTGGCTGGCATTGAGGGCAGTTATCTTTCCGATTTCATCATAGGAATATCCTTCATAATCCTTCAGTAGTATAAGTGACTTTTGCAAGGGTGTAAGTCTCTGAAGAGCAGCTTCCAGTTCTCTTTTTGATCCCGGTGAAACAGCCCTTTCTTCACGCATATCCTGAGAAAAATCATCCTGCAACTGAACCCGTTTGCTTTTCCTGATGTGGTCAATCATCTGGTGATAGGCAACTGTAAAAAGATACGATTTTCCCGTTGCCTGCACTACCTTTTCTCTGTTGATCCACATCTTTTCAAAAGCTGACTGCACAATGTCGCGCGCATCTTCCTCGTGCTGGAGGTTTTTAAGGATAAACCTGTATACCCCGTCAGCATATTCATCAACACACTTGTTATATTCCCTTTCTGTCATGCAGCTTTGGTTGAATTGGTACCTACAACTATACGAAGTTCAATAGTAAAAAGTTACATCCTTGCAAAAATTACCTGCCTGTAAGCAATAAGCGCGGAATGACATGCCAGATTGGCTTACCCGCATCAATGATACTAACAGACTTAGTCTGGGTTTCAGATACTTTCCAGGAGGGTGCCAAGCCTGCATATTTGACAAGTTCCTGCTGGCTGAAAACAAAGATGAGGACTGCAACTGCCAATGCAAGCGCAGCTGATAATGATATCCTGTTTTTTCTCATGATAATATTACAACGGATGAAGCTGTTTTTTGTTACACTTTTCTGTCAAAAATCTACCGAATGTATAAACAGTCTATTTGGAGCGATTTTAAGTAATTTTGCCCGCATGGTTATTCAACCAGCATAACTGATCAAACAGCTCTTATCGTCAAAAATTTAAAATACCGGGCATGAACGAATCACTCATTGGCAGAATACATGAAGAACTGGAAGAAATCCGGAAAGCAGGTCTTTTTAAAAAGGAAAGAATCATTGCCAGTCCGCAAGGAGCTGTCATCAATGTAAATGGAAAAGATGTCATCAACCTTTGTGCAAACAACTACCTGGGGTTATCATCACATCCGAAAATCATTGAAGCTGCAAAACAATACATTGATGAAAGGGGATACGGACTAAGTTCGGTTAGATTCATCTGTGGCACACAAGACATTCATAAAGAACTGGAACAAAAGATTTCTGCATTTTTGGGTACGGAAGACACCATCTTGTATGCGGCAGCTTTTGATGCCAATGGTGGTGTGTTTGAGCCGCTGTTCAATGATCAGGATGCCATCATCTCCGATGAACTCAACCATGCCTCCATCATTGATGGGGTGAGGTTGTGTAAAGCCCAGCGTTTTCGTTACAAGCATAATGATATGGAAGACCTTGAGGAACAACTCAAGGCAGCATCTCACCTGAGGAACAGGATCATTGTAACCGACGGCTCTTTCAGCATGGACGGCACCATTGCGCAACTCGATAAAATAGTTCCGCTAGCAGAACAATATGATGCGGCCATTATGATCGATGAATGCCACTCCTCAGGTTTTCTTGGAAAGACCGGCCGCGGAACCCATGAACACTGCGGGGTAATGGGTAAGATTGATATCATAACCGGAACTTTGGGAAAAGCGCTTGGCGGTGCTTCGGGAGGTTTCACCAGTGGCAGAAAAGAAGTCATAGAAATGTTGCGCCAACGCAGCCGTCCCTACTTGTTCTCCAATACCCTTGCTCCTAGTATTGTTGGAGGTTCAATTGCTGTACTTGACCTCTTAAGCGAAACAACTTCACTGCGCGATAAGCTGGAAGCCAATACCCACTACTTCCGGGAAGAAATGACAAAGGCTGGATTCGACATTAAACCTGGTGTGCATCCGATTGTACCCATCATGCTCTACGAGGCGACTGTGGCGCAGGAGATGGCTGCACGCTTGCTGGAGGAAGGTATTTATGTGATCGGCTTCTTCTTCCCTGTAGTAGCCAAAGGAAAGGCCCGTATCAGGGTTCAACTCAGCGCTGCGCATGAAAGAGAACACCTGGACAAGGCTATTGCCGCATTTGTCAAAGTGGGTAAGGAGATGGGGGTTATCTGAGGCACGAGGGGAAAGGCAGGTTTAGAGAATTACTTTGAGCATGCCTTCGGCAGGAGAAAAAATATTCCTGTGAAGTCGACAATCTCAACTCTCATCTAACTTCTCTCAACTTATGACTTTTTGAAGCTATTCACTAGGTTCTGAGATTCATTTGATTTTTGAATGAAGAAATCGTTTGACGATAGCTCTGGTAAGAGGTGAAAAAGGATAAGTGATCAATGATTCAATAATCCTGGGGAGGAAATACATGTCCATTGCAAAACCGAATTTAACCGGTGAATTGTATTTCTTCAAATAGCGGATGGTGGAGATCATCACTTCCGTTTTTGTGATGGCTTTGGTCTCGGGATTGATGCGGGAGGAACCGCCATGTGAATGAATACAGGAGATCTCATTGTACATGACACGCTTCCATCCCAATTCAGCAGCACGTTTAGACAAATCCATGTCTTCACAATACATCCAGAATCGCTCATCCCAGCCACCCAGTTTTTCCATGTCATTTTTCCTGATGAGCACAAAAGAACCCGATATCCAGTCGGGATAAGTCACCGGTGCCGAACTCAGATAATGTTTGCTGCAATGTGCGCCTTTCACCAGTCTTTCCAGACTCCTAACCGGAGCCCATACATTCCACCATTTCAGAAAAAGACCATGCGGATGGGTGTCTCTGCCATTATCATTCAACTGTCTGATTCCAATCAATTTCCAATCCTCTTCCTTTTCTACTCTCTCCAACAGTGGCTTCAAAACAGATGTATTCAAAATCGTATCCGGATTAAGGAACAACAGCCAACTTCCTTTTGACTCCCTTGCTCCCCTGTTGCATGCCTGCGCAAACCCGCCATTTATATTTTGCATGATCCATTTCACCTGAGGAAATTGAGCAGCGAAAGTTTCACCTTCACCATCATTGGAAAAATTATCAACGACAATCACCTCAAGATCATTCAGGTCTTGCTGCTCAATACTTTGCAGACAAGCCGACAATCTTAGCCAGGACCTATAGTTGACTATGATGATGGACAAAGAAACCATTTACCTGAATCAATTTGCTGTAAAGGTATTTGATTCATGTGTTACAAATTCCTTAGGAAAAAAGAAAAGGTATGTATATTTATGAGATAGCGGTCATTAAAACTAAACGCAATAAGAAAATAATTTACAAGTAAGAAAAATTTTATCGAATGAAAAAATTACAATTCAAAATAAACATCAATGCACCTTTATCAAAGGTATTTGATTGCATGCTTGGCCTTAGTAATAAGTCTACCTACGAGCAATGGACAGCTATGTTTAATCCTACATTTACTTATGAAGGAAGTTGGGAAAAGGGAAGTAAAATTCTATTTGTCGGTGTAGACGAGAAGGGTGAAAAAGGAGGAATGGTTTCAAGAATTGTCGAAAACATCCCCAACCAATTTGTTTCTATTCAACATTATGGACTTGTCAATGCGGGTAAAGAAATAACAGAAGGCCCAGCGGTTGAAAAATGAGCAAATGGATTTGAGAATTACAGTTTTGAAGCAAACAACGAGACTGTCTCACTTACTATTGACATAGACACTATAGAAGATTTTATAGGCTATATGAATGATGCTTATCCTAAAGCACTTAAGAAGTTGAAAGAGATTTGTGAAAGCTAAACAACTTCTAAAATTAGAAACACGGCAACAGAAGATGCCAAGGTATAAAACCTAGATTTGACAATCAATATAAAAATATTTGAATATTATACCAGTGCAAGAGAATTTGCAGACTTTTTAATGACGAATAAAGGAGATGTCTAATTTTCCTAAAAGCTTCTTATTTTTATTAGTTTTAGGATTTTATATACCTTTGATTTATGCAAATCATAGAACGTACCCGTTATTTGAATACACTTAGGGTTCTAAAAGACAAGAATCTTATCAAGGTTGCCACTGGAGTTAGGCGTTGTGGAAAATCAACATTAATGACACAGTTTCAAAACTTGCTACGTAAAGAGAATAGCAAGGTATCCATTTTGGCAATCAACATGGATATGCCTGAATTTAGGTTTCTAGCAGAAAAAAACTGGAAGGAGATTTACGATTACATAATTAAGCATCTCAAAAAAAATGCAATCAATTATGTGTTTATCGACGAAGTGCAAAATGTTCCCGAATTTGAAAAACTGTTAGAAGGCCTGTACGTGCACCCAAACATAGACTTGTATGTTACGGGGTCAAATGCATTTTTATTATCAAGCGAGTTGTCAACTCTACTGACAGGCAGAGCTTATGAAATAAATGTATTGCCTTTTTCTTTTGCTGAATATTTAGCGTTCACAGACAAAACTACAAACCCTGACCGGGCCTTTGCGGAATATGTAGTAACAGGTGGTTTCCCCGAAGCTGTAAGACTTTCAGCAGACGGAAATCATTTTGCAAACGAATATTTACAAATGGTTTTCAAAAACATATTTGACAACGATATTTCTAAACGATATACAATTTATGGAGAACAATCATATCAGGAAGTTGTAAACTTTTTGATAGATTCAATTGGCTCAAGTGTATCAGCAGGAAACATCGCCAAAGTTTTGACAGCAAACAAAAAGAAAATAGATAATAAAACTGTTTCAAAATACATTGGATCATTGGTGGAAGCCTATTTGTTTTACAAAGTAAATCGATACGACATCAGAGGCAAACAACATTTAGCAACGCAAGAAAAATACTATTTGGTTGATTTGGGTTTTCGTAACGCATTGCTTGGAAAAGAATTAGTAAGCGATGCAGGTCATTTACTGGAGAATATTATTTATCTCGAGCTGAAGCGCAGAAACAATCAGGTCTGGATAGGGAAAACCAATAATTTAGAAGTTGATTTTGTTGTTCGAAACAACGAAGGTTTTACACAGTACATTCAAGTTTCACAAACAGTACAATACACAACCACTTTAGAACGAGAGTTGGCCCCGTTTAATAATATTGCAGATCATCACGAGAAAATTTTAATTACGATGGACTATGATACAGGAACCTACAACGGAATAAAAAAAATAAACGCATTAAATTGGCTAATGCTTTCAATTTAAACAAGAAACAAATAATCTCTGTATGAATTTTTCTAATCTGGTACCCAGTGTCTTCTTCATCGACATTTCAGACGGACTAAAACTATTTGTAGATTGCCTTCAATTTTCAATTAAACACCAGGACTTGAAGACTTCAGATCCTTATTGCGTTTTGGTAAAAGATGGATTAAAAATCATGGTTTTTCAAAATGAACAATTGGCAAAAGAACATTATCCAGAACTTAGGATAGAAACACATAATATTGATGAAGTTTATGAAAAAATATCAGCTTCTCATCCTCATTTGCTGCACCCAAACCTAAATAAACTAACACTCCGCCCTTGGGGTGCAAAAGAATTTGCAATTGCAGATAAGCAAGTTGGGATAAGATTTCAACAATGGTAAAAAAATGGATATGTCGATTGACAATTGTTGTCTTGCTTATAAGTGGACTTCAACTTATACTCGTACTAAATCCAATTTTATTTTACTCCAATAAAACTACTCATAACAATTTTATCATTTTTCATAATCAACCTCTGGATAAAGCACTATTAGATAAGCGAGATCAAGCAACGGAATAATTAAAATCAAGTGAATTGTACAACATACTTTTTCTACTACTGATAACGGCTACATTTTTTAGCGCAAACAAAACAAAGGCTCAGGAGTTTCAATTAGTATCTAATAAATATACTCTTGTCAACGGCGATACTGTAAGTCAACCAGGAAATAACATAATGGTAGTATTTCAAGACAGTAAAAACAGATACTGGTTTGGCAGTTGGGAAACAGGGCTATATAAATATGATGGTAAAACAATTATCCATTTCACAACTAAACATGGATTACCTGGAATCAGGATTGAAGAAATCAAAGAAGACAAACTGGGAAATATATTCATCAATACCAATAACGGTTTATGTAAATATGATGGGAGACAAATAATGAAAATTCCTAATTCACTTCATCGTATTTCCAATTGGAGTCTTCACCCAGATGATCTGTGGTTCAAAAGTCAGCAAATCGGATTTGTAAGCAGATACGACGGAAACATGCTACATCAACTAAAAGTTCCCAAGAGCGAACTTGGTGAAGAATACTTAAAAAAACATCCGAATGCATTTGACCCTTATGGCATCTATTGCATTTATAAAGATATCAAGGGACATATATGGTTTGGCACTGCACTATTCGGAGCCTTTAGGTACAATGGCAAATCATTCAATTGGATATCAGAAACAGATGTAACTGAACTGCATGATGGTCCGGCTAACGGGGTCAGATCAATCATTGAAGACAAAGATGGATTTTTTTGGTTCAACACCGATTATCGGTATAAAATAATTGACAATACTGCGGTTGGAAATTCAATATTTTATGAGCGACTAAAAAGTGTTGGCAGTTTAGATGGTATTCAAAATAATAACCTGAATGAGTATTTATCCATTACAAAAGACCAGAATAACAATGTATGGATTGCTACCTACCGCAATGGCGTTTGGAAATACGACGGTAAAGAAATCAAACATTATTCGATTCATGAAAATGGGAGAGCAATCAACTTATTTTACATTTACAAAGATAAACAAGGGGACCTTTGGCTTGGCACACATCAAAACGGCATTTGGAAATTAAAGGGTGAAAAATTTGAAAGATTTATGCTTTGAAATTTAAACACTACCCCGGCTCTACCCAAGCGCCGCTTTCTTTTAATAGATTGATGAGTTCATCAACTGCGACTTCACTGTCAACATTTTTCTTCACTATTTCCTTGCTGCGGTATAAAGTTATTTTACCGGGTCCGCTGCCCACATAACCGAAATCTGCATCTGCCATTTCACCGGGTCCATTCACAATGCACCCCATGATGGCAATCTTTACACCTTTCAGGTGATTGGTCACAGCCCGAATCTTGGCTGTAGTTTCCTGCAGATCAAAGAGGGTGCGGCCGCAACTCGGACAACTGATGTATTCTGTTTTTGAAATGCGTGTTCTGGTAGCCTGTAGTATGCTAAAAGCAGTATTGTTGGTAAACTGATAGATGTCCTTAACAGGCAGGTAAGTTCTGCCTTTAACTACAGGATTATCAAGAGAACTTCCTGCGCTGAAACCAAGACAGATACCATCTCCTAAACCATCCAGCAATAATGCTCCTGGTTCAGTAGCAAAATGAATGAGGTGCTCATCTGGTGTGTTGCCACCGCTGTCTGTCACCAGTATCACCGGTTGTGTAATACCCAGCTCTGCAAACTGAATGAACATCCTTCTGACACTCTGCATCGCATTGGCATTACTACTACTGATGCTGAATACAACTGTTTTGTCTTCAGCTGCCAATTTTAACCCCTCGGTGAATTCAGTTAAGGCTTGCTCATCAGCTGTTATATAGGCATCAACCTGTACAAAATTGATGCGGTCACTCTTCAGTGTTGCAAGATTGAAATCAGCTAAACCAAAAATTGGAAAAACAGATTCACTGTTTTGCTTCCATGCAGTAGCCTGTACAATATTTTTTAAAGTTCCTGGCAGACCAAATGCAATGGGAGCGCTGCCTGTATATACATAGTCAGCCGCTGCATCACCAATTGACCACTTGTCTGTTGGTTCGTCATACGTATACCCTATGCTTTGCAAATCTGAAGGTGTAATTGAATCACGACTGCTTAAATCGGCTACAACTACTGGCACTTGTTTTCCGCCAATATTCTCTACAGCAATTGATTTTCTGCGTACATACTCAAATGGAGAATAGGGTAACTTCTCAATTGCAGGTAGTGGTGAAGAAGCTGCGCGATGATTATAACGACTAACTATATCCTTACAAACAGGTATTTCAAATTCAGGATCTTCCGTCAACGAAACCCTTATCGTATCTCCAATTCCATCCTCTAACAATGTTCCTATTCCAATGGCTGATTTGATTCTGCCATCTTCACCATCTCCGGCTTCAGTCACCCCAAGATGCAAAGGATAGCAGATACCAAACTCATTGGTCATCGTCTCCACAAGCAATCTGTATGCCTGCACCATCACCTGTGGATTGCTTGACTTCATGCTGAGGATGATGTTGTGATAAGACTCATCTCTTGCTATACGCAAAAATTCCATGGCACTTTCCACCATACCCATGGCACTGTCGCCATAACGGCTCATGATTCTATCGCTGAGAGAACCATGGTTTGTGCCAATACGCATGGCAGTACCATATTCCTTGCAAATCTTGACCAATGGCGTAAAACGCTCTCTGATACGCTCTATCTCCTCCACATAATCTGCATCCGTATACTCAATGAACTCAAACTTTTTCTTATCAACATAATTACCCGGATTCACACGCACTTTCTCAATGATTCGGGCTGCAATTTCTGCTGCATTGGGTGTGAAATGGATATCTGCCACCAACGGCGTTGTATAGCCCCGCCTGCGTAGTTCGTCCTTTATATGCTGGAGATTAAGTGCTTCGTTTTTACTTGGAGCTGTAATCCTCACAAGCTCTGCACCCGCTTCTATACAACGAATGGATTGTTCAACTGTAGCGATGGTATCCATCGTATCAGTAGTGGTCATGGTCTGAATACGAATGGGGTGACCATTTCCAAGCAACAGGTCACCAATCTTTACTTCATGGGTTATTAGTCGCTTATATGTACAGAGGCTGGAAAGCGGGTTTACAAAAGACATATCTTACTGTTTCTGTTTATCAACTCATCTCCTTCAACGCTCAACTTTTCCCTCTCAACTCATCTCTCTCAACTCTCAACTATTCTCTCTCAACTCAACTCTCTCAACTTATCCCTCTCAACTCATCTCTCCCAACTCACATCCTCCCCTTGAAGAATCCCAGATCATCCAGGATATCTTTGGTCAGTTTAATTCCGGTTTCTGAACCATTGATTGCTGATCCGGCATCAAATTGGAGAACAAAAGGATAGACGTGTCTGTTCTCCTCTATCCAACCCACCAGCCAAACGAGCTGTTTGCCCTTTACCGGAGCAGAAGCTGTGTGGTATGCCAACTGATGCTGTGCATTGTTTTCAACAATCATCATCTTCTTCACACTTTCCTGCACACTTGCCCGAAACGGATGCTGTCTGAAATACAAACGCTTGACCAGTCCAAGTTGTTCATCAGGTGAAATCTGTAAAGTATCATTCCAGAATGCATCCCTACCCGAAGCAATTTTTTTGTTGCCATATTTAACACTGTCTACCCAGAATTTCAGGGTGTCCTTGCCTATAAGTGTGGCCAAAGCCTCAAAATGAGTAGCAGATTGTTTTACAAAAGCTGAATCTATCCTCAATGCAGTTCCCAAGCTATCTGAAATGACTGAACCTTCGTCAGTAAGTTTTCCGGAATGTAAGGCGATGAGGGTGGTGAGGATATCAAAGGTTTGTCCGGGTGCCGCAGGTGACTTAAACCTTTCCAGGTCGTAGATGGTGAACTCACCCCTGCTGTTATCAAACATGCCGAAAGTTCCTGTTACCTGATATTTTTCAAAAATCTTCCCAAGCTTATCATCGATGGTAACATTGTTCACTGTGCAGGATTGCAAGATCAGTGAAGAAACCAGGAAGCATAATGTGATTTGCCTGAACATGGTGATGAATTTATTAATCAAGGGTGAAATTAAATGTTCCGCGATGAATACTTTCAAAAAAATGGCGGGAGCAAGTGGCGCTATTCTCCTTTTTGTGATTTGACCCAGCGAAATCCCACAAAACCCATGATAGCCAGCGGGGCAATCATCAGGTAAATAATGCCGCTATTCATCCCTTTTGCAGGCTTGTGTCCAAGCTGCTGGGCAGTCTTGGTACAAATAGAACATTGTGCTTCCACTTCCGTTACCAGGGCAAAGGAAAGCAGGAGCACAATGCTTATTAAAACTTTCTTCATATATTATGAAACAGCTTCTTGCTTCATTTGTTTGGCCAAACGGTTTCTTTCTGTTTCATCCAGGATCAATTTACGCATCCTGATGAAATTAGGCGTAACCTCAATGCACTCGTCGTGCTGGATATATTCCATACACTCTTCCAATGTCATGAGGCGCTTCGGTGCAATGCTGGCAGCACCATCGGTACCACTCGCACGCATGTTTGTAAGCTTCTTGCCTTCATTTGGATTAACTACAAGGTCGCCTGGTTTGTTGTTCTCACCAATCACCATTCCCTTGTACACCTCTTCTCCCGGATCCACAAAGAAGAATCCGCGGTCCTGAAGCTTATCGAGTGAATAGGCTGTTGTACTTCCACCTTCTTTAGCTAAGAGTACACCATTGTTTCTTCCGGGGATTGGTCCTTTCCAGGGTTTATACTCATTGAAGCGGTGTGCCATCACTGCCTCACCTGCTGTGTTTGTAAGCATATTTGTACGCAGGCCTATCAAACCACGACTCGGAATTTCAAATTCAATGTGCTGCATATCGCCCTTGGTTTCCATCACCGTCATTTCACCTTTTCTCCTGCTCACCAGGTCAATGGCCTTTGATGCATATTCTTCGGGCACATCTATTACCAGCACCTCATAGGGTTCACATCTCTTGCCATCAATTTCTTTCACCAAAACCTGAGGTTGTCCAATTGTGAGCTCATATCCTTCCCTGCGCATGGTTTCAATCAGTACACCGAGGTGGAGAATACCCCTTCCGAATACAAGGAAGCTATCTGCACTATCTGTTTCCTTAACCCTGAGGGCCAGGTTCTTTTCAGTTTCCTTCATCAGCCTGTCGCGCAGGTGACGGCTTGTAACAAATTTACCATCACGACCAAAGAATGGAGAGTTGTTGATGCTGAACAACATGCTCATGGTTGGCTCATCCACATGGATAACCGGCAATGCTTCTGGATTTTCGAAATCTGCAATGGTATCACCGATATTGAAATCTTCAATACCTACTACAGCACAAAGATCGCCTGCCATTACCTCTGTTACCTTACGTTTGCCCATTCCCTCAAACACATACAATTCCTTGATCCGCTGCTTTTTCATGCTGCCATCTGTCTGCATGAGTGTGATGGGCATACTTTCTTTCAAAGTACCACGCTGTACTTTTCCAATGGCAATCCTGCCGAGGAAAGATGAATAATCAAGCGAAGTAATCTGCATTTGTATCGTTCCGTCTTCAACCTTAGGCTCTGGCACATATTTCATGATACCATCCATCAGCGGTATGATGTCAGTTGTTGGAGTCAGGCTGTCGTTAAACCAGCCATTCTTTCCAGAACCGTAAAATGTTGGGAAATTCAATTGCTCTTCAGTGGCATCCAGGTTGAAGAAGAGTTCAAAAACAGCATCATGTACTTCATCAGGGCGACAATTAGGCTTGTCAACCTTATTGATGACTACAATAGGATGCAGGTTGAGTGACAACGCTTTCTGCAACACAAAACGGGTTTGTGGCATCGGACCTTCAAAAGCATCCACCAGTAATATAACACCATCAGCCATCTTCAATACCCTTTCTACCTCTCCGCCAAAGTCGGCGTGGCCAGGGGTATCTATCACATTGATTTTCACATCTTTATATGTAACCGAGGCGTTTTTACTGAAGATTGTGATGCCCCTTTCCCTTTCAAGATCGTTGCTGTCCATGATCAGGTCACCAGTATCCTGGTTGTCTCTGAACACCTTTGCAGTGTGTAAAATCTTATCTACCAAGGTGGTCTTTCCATGGTCAACGTGGGCAATAATAGCTATGTTTCTAATATTCATAAACTGGTTTGGAGGCCGCAAGTTACGCTTTTTCCAGCGGGTGGCAAGAGGAAATAGGGAAAATATCAATAGCTTAATAGTGGAATAGATAAATAGTGGAATAGTAAATAGTGGAACAGTGAATAGTGGAATAGTGAATAGTGGAATGATTGTAAACTATCCGCAAAACTTTAATCCTGAAATTTTGTTTTTACATTGTACGTATTCATTTTCAAAACAAACCAACAACTATTTACTTTTCCACTAATAACTTTTCCACTATTCCACTAATTCCTAAACTCACCCAACTATGCCCAAAACCAAAATAGCCGGAATCGGCAAATACCTGCCGGAACAGATTGTAACCAATAACGATTTGTTGCAATACATGGAAACGAGTGATGCGTGGATACAGGAGCGGACAGGCATCAAAGAGCGTCGCTATGCACACCGCACGGAAGAAACCACCACCACCATGGCTGTTGAAGCAGCGAAAATCGCCATCGAAAGGGCAGGCATAACCCCTCAGGATATTGATTTCATCATCTTCGCCACCCTGAGTCCGGATTACTATTTCCCCGGCTGCGGTGTGCTGGTACAGCGTGCCATGAAAATGAAGGAAATCGGAGCCCTGGATATCAGAAACCAGTGCAGTGGCTTTGTTTATGCCCTGAGTGTGGGTGACCAGTTCATCCGTTCTGGTATGTACAAGAATATCCTGGTTATTGGGAGTGAGAAGCAATCATTCGGACTGGATTTCACCACCCGGGGGAGGCATGTGAGTGTCATATTCGGGGATGGTGCAGGTGCAGCCGTGTTGCAACCTACAGAAAAAGCGGATCAGGGAGTATTGAGTACGCATTTGCACAGTGATGGTGAAAGCGCAGAAATCCTGGCCATGTACAACCCGGGTACGCATGCCAATCACTGGAAAGAAGAAAAATATGCGAGTTTTGATGAAGCTGAAATCGGACAAATGTTTTTCAGCCATGCTATGATTGACGACGGACAAATTTATCCGAACATGGACGGTCCAGCTGTTTTCAAGAAAGCAGTAATCAAATTTCCGGAAGCCATCATGGAAGCCCTGCATGCCAATAATTATACACCGGCCGACCTGAATATGCTCATCCCACACCAGGCAAACCTGCGCATTGCACAATTTGTGCAACAGACTTTAAAGCTGCGCGATGATCAGGTTTATAACAACATCCAGCAGTATGGCAACACCACAGCTGCATCAGTTCCTATCGCACTGTGCGAAGCATGGGAAAAAGGACTGATAAAAGACGGCGATTTGGTTTGCCTTGCTGCATTCGGTTCAGGATTCACTTGGGCCAGTGCGCTGCTTCGGTGGTAATCAGGATTTTCTATCCGGACTGAGCAGGAACAGCAGACTTACAAAAGTGAGCAACAGCAACATTCCGGTAAACTGATGGGCAACACCAAACCACAAAAGTGCTGTTTTATGCTGGGCATACAAAACTGTACAAATGCCTAGCACTACCTGTACGATTACCAGTATAATTGGCATCACCTTCAGCTTCTGAAATACCTTTCCTGTGGTGATTTTTTTTACACGCAGATACCAAAGTACTATCAATAGCGTAAGCAAATAAGCCAGGTTACGGTGTACAAAATGAACAGCCAGGGGATCATGTGTGAAAGTGCTCCAGCTGTCGCTCAGCATAGATGATGGGAAAAACTCCCCATTGATGAGTGGCCAGGTAGTGGCAAACTGTGCTGCCTTCAGACCAGCCATGAACGCTCCGAAAACAAGCTGAACAATCAGAAGCACCAATATCAGCAATGTGGATTTTCGGAAATAAGGTTCTTCAAATCTTTCACCTGCATCCACCCAGGCCCTGAGGGCAAACCACAGGGTATAACAAAGGAGCCCGAGGGCAGCCATAAAATGAATCGCAAGCCTGATGTGGTCTACATAAAGACTTTCTTCATTCAAACCACTTGCCACCATAATCCATCCCAGCAGTGCCTGAAGTATACCCAACAAAAAAAGTATGATCATGGGATTAATCATCCAGCGTTCAATGCGCTTTTTCACCACAAACCAGATAAATGGTATGGCAAAAACAACCCCTATCAGTCTTGCCCATTCCCGGTGAAACCATTCCCAGAAATAGATGAACTTGAAATCAGATAGTGTAAATTCAAAATTCAGCTCCTTAAACTGTCCTATCTGCTTATATTGCTCAAAAGCCTGCTGCCACTCACTTTCATTCATAGGCGGAATAGCCCCAAGAATAGGCTTCCACTCTGTGATTGACAATCCGGAACCAGTAAGTCTGGTAATACCTCCGAGTAAAACCTGAACTATGATCATACCTACGCCAATAAGCAGCCAGATGGCTACTGCCCTCGACTTTTGAACGGATGCTTGTGCTGTCATGCTGCAAAGGTATTACACCATACACTGGTGTTGATCATTTGATAGATTTTTTTGGGTACTTTGTACCCTATGCTTAAACCTTTTCATCAGAATTTTCAACCTGAAGCTGGCTGTGATGAAGCTGGCAGGGGTTGCCTGGCCGGACCGGTTTTTGCGGGAGCAGTGATTTTGCCTCCAGACTTCAGCAACCCTTTGCTGAACGATTCTAAAAAACTCAGTGAAAAAACACGTTATGCCCTGCGGGAAGTGATTCTGAAGGAGGCGCTGGACTGGTCTGTTGCCCGTGTAGATGCGCCGGAAATAGACAAGATAAATATCCTGAATGCGTCTTTCTGGGCCATGCACCTGGCGCTGGATGCATTAAATACTCCGCCGGCTTTTATACTTGTGGATGGTAACCGCTTCAAACAATACAGGGAAATCCCGCATGCCACCATAATCAAAGGTGATGGTATCTATGCCTCGATAGCTGCAGCCAGTATACTCGCGAAAACATTCCGGGATGATTACATGCTTGAACAGCACAATCATTTTCCGCATTACAATTGGGAAAAAAACAAAGGATACGGTACAGCAGACCACCGCAAAGCCATTAAACTATACGGAAACTGTCACCTCCACAGGATAAGTTTTCAGGTAAAAGATTAAAATACAAAAGGTTGGATATAGAAAAAAATGATGAAAGTATTTATATTTACTATGTTAAACCAACTGTTGTTCTGCATGTCAGAAGAAGCAGTAGGTCTAATGACTCTATAACCTTCCAGTCCCATTAAAACGGGCCCCCTTTTTGGGGGCCATTTTTATTTTAACTGACCAATACCCTGCCGGGTTATTTCCGGCTCGTCTCCAGTCATGTCTACAATTGTTGAATAAGACATACCACCAATACCGCCATCTATTACCAGGTCTACCAGTTTTTCAAACTTATTGTGAATCTCTTCAGGATCTGTGTACTCTTCAACCATATCGCCGGGTAATGAAGAACTGAGTAAAGGGTGTCCGAGCTCTGCTGCTATGGCATGGGTAATCCTGTGATCTGGTACGCGTAAACCAATGGTATCTTTTTTACTTTTAAGGATTTTGGGAACCTCTCTGCTTACCGGCAAAATAAATGTAAATGGTCCGGGTATATGCTGTCTGATAAACCTGTACTGAGGTGTATTGATAGCCCGGGCATATTTACTGAGATCAGAAAGGTCGCTGCAAATAAAAGAGAGGTTGGCTTTGGCAGGATCTATTCCTTTCAACCTGCAGATTCGCTCTACAGCTTTCTGCTGGAAAATATCACATCCTAAACCATATACGGTATCTGTGGGATAGATGATAACACCGCCTTTACGCAGCACATCTGCGACCTGTTTGATCAGCCTTGGCTGGGGATCACGGGGATGTATGTTTATGAGCATAATATGAAATTTGCTTAGTCATTTTCTCCCGTGCAGGTAAAACTGCTGAAGCTTAGGAAATGGTCCAGACTTCACTGCCTCTTAGCAGCTTATTGAGGTCTCCCTTGCCTTTTTTAGCCAGCACTTCATCTATCTGAAGTTGGAACTGATCCTCATAACAAGGTCTCTCCGTCTCATAAAAAACCCCAAATGGTCTTGGAAGATGTCCTTCTATTCCCGGGTCATCAAACATGCGAACCAATATCTGGGCCTTATAAAAATCTTTTTCATCGTGAACCCAGCAATCAGCAGCACTGGCACCTTCATTCAGATCTACCACAACAGGCCTGAATCCATCGAGCTTAATTCCTTTTTCCTTGTTTACACCAAAGAGCAGGGGCTTACCCTGTTCCAGGAATAATGTTTCAACCGGCTTGGAACCCTTTTCAGTAAATATTTCAAAAGCTCCGTCGTTGAAAATATTGCAGTTCTGATAGATTTCAAGGAAAGATGCTCCTTTATGGGCATTGCTGCGGAGCAAAGACTCCTGCAGGTGTTTGGGATCACGGTCCATACTCCTCGCAATAAATGTTGCATCCGCACCCATCGCAAGTGCCAGCGGGTTAAAAGGATGGTCAATACTTCCGAAAGGAGTTGATTTGGTTACTTTCTTCTCCTCTGAAGTGGGAGAATACTGTCCCTTTGTCAAACCATAAATCTGGTTATTGAACATCATGATATTGACATCAAAATTTCTCCTTAGCAGGTGAATCGTGTGGTTACCGCCAATGCTGAGTGAATCACCGTCTCCTGTAACAATCCAAACACTGAGTTCGGGCCTCGTTGCTTTCAATCCGCTTGCTATAGCCGTTGCCCGCCCATGTATTGAATGCATGCCGAAAGTTTCCATATAATACGGAAAGCGGCTGGAACAACCGATACCGGATACAATAACGATATTCTCACGGGGTATACCTAATGTGGGCATGATTTTCTGCACCTGCGCCAGGATGGAGTAGTCACCACAACCCGGACACCAGCGTACTTCCTGGTCAGTTTGAAAATCCTTGGCTGTCAATGGTATAGTTGGCATTGGTTCACTCATATAGAAGAAATTGAGACACTCAATATAGTAAATTAATTGGTTTTTTCCTCATCCTGCAGGGCTTCCCAGTATTCTGCACCTCTGCGGGTGTGGGGTATAACAATCGTTCCGCCAACAATATTGGCTACTGAAAAAACTTCGTAGACCTCTTCTGTTGTTAACCCAAGTTCATGACATTTTCCGAGGTGATATTTAATGCAATCATCACAACGTAACACCATACTGGCAACCAGTCCGAGCATTTCCTTGGTTTTAACATCGAGTGCTCCTTCCTGATATGTATTGGTGTCTAGGTTCCACAACCTTTTCATCACCAGGTTTCCTTTACTCAGGATAACCTCATTCATTCGCTCACGGTATTCATTGAATGCTGTAACCAGGCTCATGTATAATAGTTTGTACAAAGTTACGCTTTTCTGTTTGGGGGCTCAACAGACTATAGCTTATAAAAATAAAAAAGAGGCTGTTCCATTCAGGAGACAGCCTCTTGTAATCAGGTTGTGATGCGATTACCAACGGTTTCCACCGCCGCCGCCACCACCGAAGTTACGGCGTGGAGCTCCACCACCGCCATTGCTGGGGCGTTGCTCACGAGGCTTTGCCTCGCTTACTTTGATGGCACGACCTTCTACAGTTGCACCATCCAATTCCTGGATAGCCTTCTGAGCGGCTGCATCGTCTGACATTTCAACAAAACCGAAGCCACGGCTACGACCTGTGAATTTGTCAGTAATAACTTTTGCTGAAGATACTTCTCCGTATTCTTCAAAAAAACCTTTTAAGTCTTCATCCTGTACGTTGAAGCTTAAATTTGAAACATAAATGTTCATTTCAAATAACAATTGATTGATAAAAATGCTGAGAGAAACACAGGCGTAAAGAAGACTTACTATTAGCAGGTGATGCTTAGCAGGAAATACTTTCACTTACTGAGTACTGTACTTAACTCAAATAACTTAACAAAGATACCTCAATAATCGGTAAATGGTAATTAAATCCTTACTAATTCTACATTTAAGCAGATTTTAACAGCCCGTTCACCTATGCCTGTTGTGCTTTTTTCTCATTCTGCAGGCTTTGATAACTGATTATTGTGCTGAAAAGGGTGATAACAGCTCCTGCCAGGAAGGGTGCACCTGGAAAATAGACTATGGCATCCTTTGCGATAAAAAAAGCAAATAATGAAGTCATCAGCAGTGGACCAACAATACTGGTGGCACTCATCAGGCTGGTCATCGCTCCCTGCAATTCACCCTGCTCGGTGGGTGGAACATGGGTTGAAATGATACCCTGCAGTGCTGGTCCGGCTATACCGCCGAGACAATAAATAAAACAAAAGGCAAACATCATCCAGGTACTTGCTGCAAAGGCAAAAAGAAACATACCAATGGTGTACATGAGTAGGCCGATGAAGAGTGACCTTGATTGTCCTAATTTGGGTATGGCTACACGAATCAAACCGCCCTGCACGAGTGCGATCATGAATCCCACAAATGCAAGCGAATAGCCTACCATATCTGAATCCCACTTGAATTTTTCCATGGTGTAATAACTCCAGGTAGAATTGACTGCATGGGAACCTATGTAAATGAGGGTAAGTGAAACAATTAAGCCGGCCACAGCAGGATACTTTTTGAGGTGAAGGAGTGAGCCTACGGGATTGGCTCTCTTCCATTCAAATTTTCTGCGCTTGGTGACATCAAGCGACTCAGGCAAAACAAAGTATCCATACAACCAGTTGATGAGTGTTAATCCTGCTGCGAAAAAGAATGGCATACGGGGGTCATATTTTCCCAATACACCGCCAATAAGCGGACCAATAATGAACCCAAGTCCGAATGCAGCTCCAATCATGCCAAAATTCTGTGCCCTTTTTTCCGGCGTGCTTATATCAGCAATATAAGCTGAGGCAGTGGTGAAACTGGCTCCGGTGATACCAGACAGGATGCGCGCAACAAATAACCAGGTTATGCTGGGAGACCAGGCAAGCAAAAGATAATCCAGTCCAAATCCAAGTAACGAAAACAAAATAACCGGCCTGCGGCCATACTGATCACTCAGGTTGCCGAGAACAGGTGCAAATAGAAATTGCATGAAGGCATACGTAAACATGAGCCATCCTCCATAACGGGATGCCTCACTCATATCTCCTCCGGTGAGCTCCTGAATGAGCTTGGGCAAAACGGGAATGATGATGCCCAATCCAATCACATCTATCAAAACAGTTATAAATATAAATCCAAGCGCTGCTGACTTCCCTTTTCTGAACATATTTGGTTATTTGTTGGATGCCTGTAAAGAACTGCCATTTATCTGCTGCTCTTTATCCATGCTGAATCGAATCATATACTTTCACCTTGCTCCACAACGCAGAACAATCTTCGATGAATTTCAGGTGAAGCGGATGTGTTTGGTATACATCCTGATCTGCTTCAGTCTCAAAGATATTGAGCCAGGAAACCGCATAGGTGTTGTCAATCACTTCCCTGTCTGTAGGAGCAGGTGTACCAATGTGAAAATACTTGATTTCCTTCACCACACTCAATGCTTCAAGTCCTGCTATCAGCGCCTGCAAATCTTCCTTGCTTTCTGGGTTTTTCATCCAAAAATATACATGGTGTATAAAAGTATTTCTGAGTTCCATACTGTTTTGTTTATGGGATGAAATTAAACAATCTGTGCGACTTATACATCATGAGTTGTCCGGCTGCTGTGGCCATTGCTGCCGGAACGCGGGTAACACGGGGCTTTGCGCCATGCCATGTAACCTGATCTATGGCAGTGGCATAGGCTTCATTCATCTGCTCGGAACCGCATATGACTAAGTCCTTTACAGCTATATTGCTCAAATCCCTGAGTTCCGACCCAATCATTAGTCCGCTCAAATACGCAAAATTCACCCGTGGATCTGCCTGACCCAGCATACTCCTGATGCGCACATCAAAAAGAGCATGCAGGATATTCTCCCGAAGTCCCTTTTGCACACCTTCCAGAAAAGCCTCCTGGCAGCCGGCTGTCGAAAAATCATTTTGTATAACAGACTGGGCGAGAATACTTTTTCTGAACATCAGGCAAAAGATTTCTCCTGTCATATAAGTTTTGAATGAAACCGCCTGTCTCCCGCGTATAACAACATGTTTGGAATGTGTGCCGGGAAGGATTACGAGGGCCTGCTCATCAGCTTCCCATTTGCCTTCCATCAGTCGGGCTGCACCTACCAGCTGTGTTTCTTCTCCACGCATGATGTCTGCATCAGCCCTGCACCCTGAAACCAGGTGAACAGGTCTTTGTCCGTCTTGAAAAGAACTGATAACAGCATCCGTACCCTGAAGGTCAAAAGGCAACAGAGCATAGGGCAAAGGTTCCATGCCGATGTTGGCAGATGCCATTCCGGAGATGATCACAGGTGTATCTGCTTCAACATGATCATGCAATCGGCTGATTTCGCGGTTAAGTACATCCAGAAAGAATGCCTTCCTGGACAAAGCGCCGACTGACGCCGTAAACTCCTGGTTGACAGCCAACACGCCATGCTCAGCTGCAATGGCTGCTATCGGTGCTTCCGCTCCTATATTATAAACAGTCAGCCTCAAAGAAGTGGTTCCCCAGTCGCAACAAATTATTTTTTCCATCAGTGATGCATTGATTTTAACGTCATATACTATTGAATTACGAAAAACTCCCCTCCTGGCCAGGAGGGGTGCCGAGACAAATGAACGAAGTGAATTTGTTGAGGCGGGGTGGTGGAATCAGATTTTAATTTCCACCACCCCGTCACCTGCCTTCGGCAGGCAAGCTCATTCGCCTGCACCTCTGGTGCAGACTCATTCGTGCCACCCCTCCTGGCCAGGAGGGGAATTGGTAAAATGCTCAATTGACTAAAACTTTTGATTTTAAGAAATCTGACAAACCCTCCCTGATTTTTCTCGCAACCTTTTCGGGAGATTTTTTATGCATGATAAACCGTTCGTCAGCCGGATTGCTTAAAAAAGCCACTTCCACCAGGCAGTTGGGGTATTCAGTTGGACCACTCAGCGCAAAATTGAAACTACCCACATTGCCAAATTCCTGGAGACCCAACTGCTTCATCCTGTTCAGGATAACCTGTGTAAGCGGTCTGAAGCCTATATGGCGGTAAAATGTGCTAGTTCCTTTTACTGTATCTACCGAGGAGGAGTTGAAATGGATGCTGAGCAGGATATCGGGCATGGTATCCCGCAACATCATGATACGTTCTGGCATGGAAAGAGAAGTATCAGTTATCCTGGTCATGAATACCCTTTTAACACCGGCTCTTTTCAATTCTTTTTCCAGTGCCTTGGCATATTCAAGCGTAAGTACCTTTTCAGCCTTACCATATATATCACCGGCAGCACCGGTATTGGTACCGCCATGACCGGCATCAACTGCAACAAAAAGCTGCTTCAAATGCTTTGCCGGTGCATGTTTGATGCGGATATCGAGTTTTGATCCGGAGCTGTCGTAATGAACGGAATAACCCCAGTGCATACTGCTTTTCAGATCTACATAAACCCTGAGCATGCCATTTTCCATTTGTTCATACCAGGTATTGGCCACCTCTCTGAGTTGCCCTACCTGGGTTATCCAGTTGGTATTACTGGTAATGCCAAACAGATCAATAATCAGGCGATTGGGATTTACCTGCATGGTACCGCGGTAAGGTAGCCTCTCGGGCATGTTTACAACAATATGGTCGTAACGGTCATCCTGATAGGTTTTCCAATTGCCGCTCAGGTAATGTGATTTGACCTTGGTTACTGTATCGGGGGTCACACTGGTTTTCTGGATGAAGGCATGCAGTGAACTGGTGAGTTCAATAATATAATCAGTTCCGATACTGTCAATAACTTTAAGCAGGATGCCGGAATCAAGGTAGGTCATCTTGGCACCACCCAGCCTGTCATCACCCGGACCATATTCCATATAGGGCAGTATCCCTTTAGTTCTTACAATTGTCTGCGCGTGCGATCCTGTATATATAAAACAACAACAGCAAATGACCACCATCATATTCTTCATGAACACAAATTAGTTTTTTTACGAAATCAAGTGCGTATTACTACGTAAAGACATGAGCACTTTCACTGAATTTAAGCGGTTTTAACGATAAAATATAATAGTCTTAACAAGTTATCGTTTCTATACTGTACCCGTTTTTAATCCTATCCCTACGAAAACTAAAATCCAATTATCCAAATCCTACCCAACATGCCATCCAATGATTCTCAACTCAAGATCAGCGACATCAAGCTGATAGCCTTAAATGCAGTTTACCTGATTCCCTTTATTACAGCAAGTTTGGTTCAGAAATTCAGCAACCTTTCAGGTAATGCCCTGCTGGTGCTGAATACAGTAACCACACTGGTTCAGGCACCACTCATGCTGGTGATACTGGTGAATTTTACAGACAGAAGGGGGTTCAATAAACTGATCGGACTAACCCTTACCTTATTAGCGGCATACAGTTCTGCAGCCATCGCGATGTATGGTATTAGCGAAACAACACTGCTGAAGGTTATGCTTACAGGCGCTGTTCCGGTTTTTCTGTTCGCCTCAAAATTATTCATTCACTTTGTAAAGCGCAGTGTTTATGAAAACAGGGATTCAACCAAAGCTTTCATGCTCAGTGGTATTGTATTCGCTTTTGGATCTTACATCGTTTTACTCTCCATGCACCTGATTGAACCGCTTAAGCATGCACACGATATCAGGTTGTTACTGGGGCTGGTTACACTCATCTCCACGCTGGTGATTTCAATAGGACTGGCACTATCAAAAATTGATGTGGTTGTTACCGTTCCCCAAAGTATTCCTGCACACAATGCCGCAATGCAACAATGGGAAAATTTTACACTCACCAATACTCCTGATGTTCTTAAAAAGGGAGTAACAGATATCAGCAAATACTACAAGCTGCAAAAGAGCAGCTGAATATAGCCCGGTACGGCACATGTTGGTTATTCAAGAAGTCGGTATACAATGTGTACCGGCTTTTGTTTTTAGAGTCCGTCTGCAATTCTCCTGCGGGCATCTTTCGTATTGAAAGGAGTCACTTTAGTGAACCGCTTGATGCCCAGCAACATCATGCGTTGTTCGTCTCCTGAAGCAAATGCATTGATGGCATCCCGGCCATTTTTTGCGATGCTGTCTGCAGCATCGTACATATAAATCCTTGTCATATCCAACTCTCTTGCAGTACCTTCTTCACCTCTTAAGTTTGCAAGTTTAATGGTGCGCAGCAGTGCACTTTCTGCAAGGAAGATTTCAATGGCCATATCGGCAATATGCATCAGGATTTCCTGTTCGGATTCTATTTTCATCATGAGCTTTTGCACTGCTGCACCGGCAACAAGAAATACTGCTTTCTTGAATTGCTGAATAGCTTTTAATTCTGCAGCAAACAGCGATTCATCTGCTGCGCCGAAGTCAGGAATACTCATCAGTTCCTTTTGAACAGCTATAGCCGGACCCATCATATCTATCCTGCCTTTCATGGCCCTCTTGAAAACCATATCTACCGTAACCAACCTGTTGATTTCATTGGTTCCTTCTAAAATCCTGTTGATGCGGCTGTCTCTGTAAGCCCTTGCAATATGAAATGCTTCGTTGTATCCATTAGCACCGTGAACCTGAACGCCCTCATCCACAACATAACCGATCAGTTCTGAACCGGCTACTTTGAGGATGGCACATTCAATGGCATACTCTTCCGAAGCGGCAAGCTGCGCTTCATGAAATGGATGTCCTTTTGCGAGCAGTTCTTTTTCTTTTTCATCTATCAGGCTGGCGGACCTGTATAGCGCAGATTCCACTACCCAGATGCGCGTAGCCATTTCACCAAGCTTATGGCGGATGGCACCAAAATCTGCTATGGGTGTTTTAAGCAGTTCTCTTGACCTTGCGTATTTAACGCTGGTTTCGAGGTATTTTTTTGCTCCCCCCACATTCGATGCGCAAAGTTTGAGTCTGCCTGTGTTGAGGATATTCAATGCGATGTGGTGGCCCTTGCCTATTTCACCCAGTACATTTTCAATCGGCACTTTACAATCCTGGAAATACAAGGGTACTGTGGAAGTGCCCCTCAGGCCCATCTTGTGTTCTTCAGGTCCCTGCGAGAAACCCTCCATGCCTCTTTCCACGATAAAGGCTGTAAACTGACTGCCATCCACTTTGGCGAAGATGGTGAAAACATCTGCCATTCCCCCATTGGTAACCCAGCATTTTTGTCCGTTCAGCAGGTAATGTTTCCCGTCGCTGCTCAATATAGCGCTCGTCGTGATGCGCATTGTGTCGCTGCCGCTATTAGGTTCTGTAAGTCCGTACGCACCTTTCGATTCTCCGGAAACCAGGCTGGGGATGTATTTGTTTTGCTGAGCTTCTGTACCGAAGTATAGTATCGGCAATGTGCCCATGCCACTGTGTGTTGCTGTGGCAACGGAGAAGGAATGGCCTGCTCCCAGCGCTTCGGCAGCCAATACGGAGTAAAGAAAAGATTTGCCGAGCCCGCCATATTGTTCAGGTATGCTGATGCCCATTAATCCGGCTTCAGCTGCTTTTTCCATGAGGGACTTCAGGAGTTCGGGTTCCTGCTGATCAATCCTTTCCAGTAAGGGAAACACTTCTTTTTCCAGAAACTGATGACACATATTCATCATCATCAGCTCTTCCTGGATGCAATCTTCCGGGATGAAAACCTGTGTGGGATCCTGAGCGGTGTTGAGCCATCCGGCTCCTTTCATAGCAGTTGAAGTGAGGGTAACTTGTTCCATATATAATGTTTAACTAAGGTTGACATAACCCTGCTGAAGCACTTGCTAACATACAGTGTTGTTGATAGTTAGTTACGCAATCGGCTGAAATTAGATAAATTATTGCTGTAAAAAACTTCAAAACCGCAGAAATGATGAAATTTACAAAGCACACCAACACTTTTATGCATTGATATCTGAACTTATTTCAGCGATACCGGTTCCACTGCTGTTCCTTGCCGCCATGCTTTTTGCAGCTTATTCCTTTGTTATCAGGCGCTGTAACAGGATCCTGATGCAGCTGCCATTGTTTAAGGCCGGAGGTATAAGTACAGATGAAGTTACAGTGGTGATAGCTGCCCGTAATGAGGAAGCCTGCATAGGTGCGTGCCTCGACAGCCTGCTACAGCAAACGCTACCTGCTGAACAATGCGAAGTTATTGTGGTGGATGATGGTTCTGATGACCATACTGCAGCCATAGTTTCCGCTTATGCCAGTCGCGGTGTAAAGCTGCTCAGGCTAACCGAAGGAGATGGGTCCGGAAAGAAAGCGGCATTGCGGAAGGGCATTGCTGCGGCTGAACATGGTATTATTGTGACCACTGATGCCGATTGCACTTTTGATTCCCGGTGGTTGAATACCCTACTGTTGTTCCGTCAACAAAAACAAGCTGTTTTCGTCGCTGCCCCTGTAAGGTACAGCCATGAGCAAAGTTTTCTCGACAGGTTTCAGTCGCTCGACTTCCTATCATTGCAAGCAGTGACAGCTGCTGCAGTAAGTGCCCGTTTATTCAACATGTGCAATGGTGCCAACCTGCTGTATACACGCGCAGCATATGATGCTGTTGAAGGTTTTGATGGCAATGACCATATTGCTTCAGGAGATGATATGTTTATGATGGAAAAGATGGCGGCAACATTTCCGGGCCAGGTTCATTTTTGTTATGCCAAGGAAGCCATTGTAACAACGGCACCTGCCGGCAGCTGGCGGGCATTCATCCGCCAGCGCATACGCTGGGCCAGTAAATCAACTTATTACAGACACAATGGTATCAAGCTCGTATTGTTGTTGGTTTACTTGGTGAATTGCGGACTCACAGCGATGATGCTTTCAATTATTATTATGCCACAATACCTGCCTGTCTGGTTGTTCATGGTAGTGATGAAGGGAATGATTGAATATCCCCTGATGATCAGGATTGCCCGTTTTTTTAAGAAGACACACCTCTTACCATGGTTTATTCCAATCCAGCCACTCCATTCCCTTTACACCGTTCTTGCAGGCGGGTTCGGACTGATCGGCAGCTATGAATGGAAGGGGAGGAGGGAGAAGAGTTGAGGGAATAGAGTTGAGAGTTTAGAGTTTAGGGTTGAGAGTTTAGGGTTGAGAGTTTAAAGTTTAGAAAAAAACTCTCTCAACTTACCTCTCTCAACTTATCTCTCTCAACTTACCTCTCTCAACTTACCTCTCAACTCTCAACTTATCTCTCTCAACTTACTTCGCTCAACTCGCCACCAGAACATTGCGGTTGAAGCTTTCCTCCAGGGAGATCAGGGTTTCCGTGCGTTCTATACCTTTAATTTTCTGTAACTGGTCGTGAAGCACAAATTTAAGCTGATTGATGTCTTTGGCCACCACTTCGAGGAACATGCTGTAGTTACCTGTTGTATAGTTCAACCGAACGATTTCCGGAATCTGCTTCAGGTCTTCAGCCACCTGATCGTAGAGTGAGCTTTTTTCCAGGTAGATGCCTACAAATGCGGTAATATCATAACCTAAAAGTTTGAGGTCAACGTTCAGTTTCGTACCTTTGACAATTCCAATCTCCTGCAGTTTTTTTATGCGTACGTGTATCGTTCCGCCGGAAACAAAAAGCTGCTTGCCCAGATCTGCATAGGAAATGCCGGCATCTTCCATCATGATCTGAATGATTTGCAGGTCGAGTTTGTCAAGATTTAATTTTGACGCCATACAGGTATTGATTTTTTAATACTTTCAAATAAAGATGCAATTTATTGAATATTATCAATAAATAAAAAATATTTCTTGAAATATTATCAAGAAAAACTGATTTATATTAAATTTGCATCAGTTCTTTACCACTGTGGGGTGATGAAATTTTGGCAGACATGCCCTCTTGTCTCGGGGGTGAGGATAACAGGATAAACGTAGTGTAGAGCCGTCTCGCAAGAGGCGACCAGGGTCGACCACTGAAACTTTGCGCTATAGCTAACTGCCTCGTGGAGGTTCGATCCCTCCCCCTACAGCTCTAAAAAGCTCATAATGAATTGTTTATCAATTTTTTATGGGCTTTTTTATTTTGTATAGTTTGTTTATTCCCTGTAATTCTTAAAAGTTTCTCAACAGATTGAATGAGCCGCAATCAACAAATAAAATCCAGGTAATTATCGCGGTCAACAATACTGAAACTTGCATCAGGATATGCCTGGTCAAAAGCCTTAGGCTTTTGCTTCCGACTGCGTTCACCGTATTTTATTTCTACGGCAGACAACTGTCCGGCAAAAGACTCGACCAAATCTACTTCCTGTTGATTATAATTGCGCCAAAAATATAGCTGCCTGTCTTCGCCCAAATATGCATTTCGTTTAAACCTTTCTGAAATGATATAATTTTCCCATAACATGCCCATATCACTTCGCATTGTTGCAGGCCTGAAATCCTGGATCACCGCATTTCGAATGCCATTGTCATAAAAATACCATTTTGAACTTTTGGCTATTTCCTTTCTTTGGTTGGTACTGTATGACGGCAACCTGAAAAGCACAAAAACCTGCTGCAATAAATCCAGATAATGCTCAACTGTAATTTTGTTGATGCCTAGTTTAATCGACAACTCGTTATAGGATACTTCAGAACCCACCTGCAAAGCAATTAAGCGCAACAGGTCTACCAACTTGGCAGAATGCCTAATATCTGCATATGCCAGAATATCTTTGAGCAAATATGATTTGGCCAACTCTTTCAGATAAGACTCCTTTTGCTTTACGGACTGTAGTTGAAACACTTCCGGATAACTACCCAGTATCAATCTCTCCTCCAAATCTGCCCTAATGGAAATTGGGTCCTGCGCTAATTCCATCTGAGCAATAGGGTAGAGAATAAATGGATATTGTCTGCCCGTGAGAGGCTCACCGGTAGTATTGACCAAGTCTAACGAAGATGAACCTGTTGCAAGAATAGTCAACTGTGTCTGGCTATCGATCATCAACTTCAACACCATGCCTATTTCAGGAATTGCCTGCGCTTCATCAATGATCAACAAACCTGCATCACCTATAATACGTTGATAATTGGCAACTGATCTTTTCCTGAGTATTTCCTGTACATCAAAATCTTCAGCATTTAACATCAAGACCTTCCCCTGATAGCGTTCCCTGATCTTGTTGATCAAAAATGTCTTTCCTACCCTTCTTGTTCCCAAGATGAGGATGACCTTGTTGCTTCCCAACAAATCGAAAATGTGTTCTTCGATAACCCTTTTGATTACCATTCCATTTGCATTTGAGGGTAAAATTATATGATTCTGATAATATAGTGACAATTTTAGGCCGAATTTAGTCAGCACATTGACAATTTTACGCCAAATTTAGTCAGTACACGCAATTTTAAGTCCTCCAATGGACTGAGGTCTGTATAAATAGCTTTGTAACATGATAGTTATGCTGACCAAGCCGTTGTTAAGTGGATGGACTGCTCAATAACAACGAATAATGAAAGATTCGTGTTTTCCCCCTACAGCAAAAAACCTCTTTCCTTACGGAAAGGGGTTTTTTTTATGGATTAATACGGTGAACCTGAGTTAATGTGAAAAATATACCTACCATCATTGGCTATAAATTTTTCCATTAGGACCTTGTTAGGTCAATCTTTTTATCCTTGATTGAAGGTTTGTGGTAAAAGCATCTGCTGCCTTTTTGGATAAGGTGCTTTTTTGAATAAAATCATACACTACGGACTCTTTTTCAATAAACTCATTGATTATTCTCAGATATCTTACTTCAACGATCCCAAGTCTCTTTGCAAATTCAATAAAATTCTTTCTTCCATAATGTCCATAAGCAGCATAATACTCGGATTCATGGTCTAAATCGTATAAATCCAATGCTGTATCCCGTTCACCCGGTGTATGAATTATCGTACTCATTAGATCATAGGAAGGCGACAATTCCATTTCAAGGAATTCATTCCTTATCAAGGAGAAATTTTTTAAGTGCGCGTCGCCATTTGAAAAAACATAATTGAATAAAATGATCTTAAAAAAGTTTTCAATGGCTATGATGGATGCTGGTACATATTTTTTTATCAGCGCTCCTATTTCAAGATAGCTACCCTCATATTTATATGATTCACCATGGGTTTCCTGCGTTCTATTGGTTATTTGCGCAAAATCTTCTTGTAAGAACTTGGTCCCATCTTTTTTAACATCAAACCTTTTGGTGATGTAGGCTGGTGTTCCGTCTTTGAAATAAATCAATGCGTTGTTTGCAGTCTTAATATTAAAAATTTGTGATGCAATTTGCATTGTCAAATGCTCATTCTCCGGAGCATCTTCCATGAGTTCTAAATGGTCTGCCGTTGGTATTGGCTTAAGGATATATTGTCCATTTTTCTCACACAATTCAAGTTTATTCCCAACTAATCTGAAAGAATATTTTAATTGCACGCCAGAAATAGACATGCTTTTAGAGTACTCATTGTACATACTTATATTATCTGCCTTCGGCTTATCAAATTCAAGTACAGGTGAAACACGTTTGCCATCAAATAGTTTCTTTCTGCATGAAAGGCAATATTCAGTTTTCTCTATTTTTTTGTAACAGCCAAGACAATTCATCTAGAAAGGTTTTACTGCAATTGATCCTATATTATCCTCTTGTGCCGTTAGCATTAATCTGCCAAAATAATCATGCTCATCGATTTTCAACAACCTGCATTGAATATTCTTATTTACGCCTTCAGACAATAACCCAAAGAAAAATGCGAATAACTTTTCAGATTCATGCTTGCCAAACTGCTTGGGCAAGGTTAAACTGATGGATGGATTTTTATCATTTTGCAGATACACAATGTCATACTCAAATGAATAGGTTCCATCAGGTCGCTTTTCCAATACTCCGGCGAATATACCATTGTTGTAAACTCCAGCTTTCATTAATACATTGATTTAATCTGAACTGATAATTCTAAACCCAACACCTCCAAAATTTTATTTAATGTATTTACAGACGGGTTTCTTATCCCTAACTCAATTTCAGAAATGGACTTAAAAGTGATTCCTGAAATTTCAGCGATATCTTTTTGGGTTAAATTTAAAAAGTCTCTCCTTTCCTGAATTATTTTACCAATTTCATGATTATTCATTGGAAATATATTTCTAATTTATATAAATTTATGGTTATTTTTTTAGCTTTTCAGATGTTTTTAGAAATATATTTCTAATTTACACCATCCCGCCAATTCCTATCCAGGTTGAGGACGAGTTTCCTGCGATCGATTATTCAAGTGTAAATTTTACACTCATCATTTATACAAAGGTAAATTCAGTTATTTTTTACTCTCATTCGATAAACAGGAGCAGAATTTACCCTCATTCAAGCGTGTGTATCAACCTCTAAAATCCTGGAAAATATACGGTCATCGCATCATACTATTTCCGTCGTATTCAGCATTAAATTAAAGGAATGGTTTATTTCCCCTGCCCAAATACATGCAACTCCCTTCTGGCGCGGGTCATAGCAGTATAGATCCATTTCTTATCGGTTACACCAAAGAGGTTGACATAAACCTTGTCCCATTCACCTCCCTGGGCTTTCTGACAGGTAATCGAATACCCATATCCCACTCGGATGGCGCCCAGAAAAGGATCGTCTTCATTCTTTCCGCTCTTCTTCACTACCTCGTTGCTTTTGAACCGCGATGCCCTTAATGCAAACTCCTTCTCCCGAGGCAAACTGCCATCCAAAGAAACAAGGGTATCTATAAAAATGACATCACTGATAATTTGAAAGCTGCCATCGGTTCTTGGAACCCGCAGGCGTATGGGCATGAAATGCAGGCCGGCAATGATTTTAACTGAAGCATGATCCACGTCTTCCACCAGCACGTGATCCCCGTTGTAAAGAATCTGTTCTTCCCGCTTCCAGTTCTGCAACACCAGCAGCAGGTCTCCTTTCTCCACCACCTTTGCATCCAGCCCGAACAAATGTTTCCTCACCTCCTGATTGAACATCCTATTTCCCTTGTGCGATCTTCCAATGGCAATGGAGGCGTCAAAATCTTCCGACTGAAATCCCTGTAAAAAATCTCGCACCACCGAAGAGAAACCAGGATGCACCCGGGCATGAATTTCAGGTATCTCTTCACTTCGTTCATCAATGGCCTGCCGCATAGCCATGGCATTCCTGAGCAGGTAACTGTCTTCTTCCACCCGTTTCACTTCCTTCAGATAGTGATAAGAACCCATGAGCCCGAATTCATTCATGAGGTACTCTGGATCCAGCGCCAGCGACTCCTCTTCTTCAACAGGTGGCAACTGGTTGCTGTCGCCCAACAACACCAGCTTGTTATTGGCATTGCCTTTTCTGATAAACTGAATGAGGTGGTTCAGCATGGAATCATCAGACTTGAACAGGGTGTCCCTGGCAGAAACATGTTGGGATTTAATCATGGAAGCCTCATCGATGATGAAGACTGTAAACTGCTCTGTACGGTTGGGCTTGAGTCGCCACGTTACTGCTCCGGTCTCCCGGTCTGATTCAGGCGTGTACATGAGGGAGTGGATAGTACCAGCAATGGCATTGGTTTTGTTGCCCAGGATGCGTGCTGCTCGTCCTGTGGGTGCTGCAATATGGTGATGGATATTCTGTTCTTTCAGTAAGCGGATGAAAGCTGAGGTAATGGAGGTTTTGCCTGTACCAGCTGCACCACAGAGAATGAGGAAATGATCTGGGTTGTTTGGCTTGATGAAATCCTCCATGGCTTCGAGTGCCTGCCGCTGCTCCGTTGTAGGATCGGGAAAGGGCAGAAAGGAAAGGATTCCGGAGGGTGACATGAAACACGAAAATACAGGGAAACGGTGAACCTGAGTTGATTTTGGTGCTGATATGGAAATAATCTTTCAAACCCCTAAAAACTGTATAAAAGTTAAATATTGATTAGTTTGCTCTGGTAGGCTTTCAACACTTAACATGTAAATGAAACGGGACACTTACACTATTAGCATAACACATTGCCATAAAACGTTCAATAAAAGATGCCAGTGATAATTTCTCCTTAAATTGCCTGAAATAGTTTCCCATGCGTGCAATTCTTATTGGCAGCTGTCTGTTGGTTTCCCTGGTCTCACAAGCTCAGGTTAAAACGAATGCCGACAAGGCTGAATTGACAAAGCCTGGCATAACACGGCAACGCTTCGCACAGGCACCGGAAGAATTCAGGGGGGCATGGATTGCCACAGTAGACAATATCAACTGGCCGAGTAAACCCGGACTCTCCACAGCTGAACAACAAAAAGAAGCAATAGGTATTCTTGACCGGCTGCAGTCACTCAACTTCAACGCAGTAATTTTTCAAGTGCGTCCGCAGGCTGATGCACTCTATCAAAGTGAACTGGAACCCTGGTCCTATTTTCTCACGGGCGAACAAGACAAATTGCCTGACCCCTTTTATGACCCACTGATTTTCTGGATCGAAGAAGCGCACAAAAGGGGAATGGAACTGCACGCCTGGCTCAACCCATACCGGGCTCACCATTTCAAGGGTAAAAGCAACAGCAGCAGGTCAATCCTGCAAAAAAATCCTGAACTGGTCGTGTCTCTGAAAGAAGGCTATTACTGGATGGACCCTTCCCTGAAAGAAACGCAGGACCGAACATCTGCAGTGGTTTTGGACATCATCAAACGCTATGATGTGGATGGTATCCACTTTGATGATTATTTTTACCCCTACCCATCCTACAATGGCAATGAGGATTTCCCAGACGACAGCAGTTGGAACATTTACCTGAAAGCAGGTGGAAAACTGACTAGGGGCGACTGGCGCAGGGAAGCCGTGAATACATTGATAGAAAGACTCTACAAAGAAATCAAAACTGAAAAAAAGCATGTTAAATTCGGACTAAGTCCGTTTGGAATATGGAAACCCGGATATCCTGCCTCAATTGAAGGATTCGACCAGTACGAAAAACTCTATGCTGATGCCAAACGCTGGTTGAACAAGGGATGGATTGATTATTTTTCTCCCCAGCTTTACTGGCCAACAGGAAAAATAGCGCAAAGCTATCCCATACTGCTGGGCTGGTGGCAGGAACAAAACACCCACCAACGTCACCTCTGGCCAGGCATTAATATCGGCACAGACAAAAACGGTATTGCCAACAACCAGGAAATCATCAGCGAAATCATGATTGCCCGGGCTATGGTACCCAAAAGTGCCGGGGTAGTTCACTGGCATGGTCACTCCGTTATCAACAACCCTACACTGTCTCGTGCCCTGCAGGAAGGTGTTTACAAATCTCCCGCACTGGTTCCTGCAAGTGCGTGGCTGCAATCCACGCCACCGCTGAGCCCTGCTGTCTCCATCATGACAGCTACAGATACAGTTGAAATCAGCTGGACGCCCAGAAACAACCAGGCTTTCAAATGGGTACTCTATTTTAAATACCAGGAAAAATGGGAACACCGTATCCTCAATAAAACAGAAAACAAAGTTTTACTTCCTGTATCGAGGTCAGAAAAATCGGGAGACAAAACACCACTGAAATTCATCATGGTTACTGCAATAGACAGGGTTGGTCTGGAAAGTGAACAGCATCCTATTATCATCAGTAATTAAAACACATACTGCACACCAAACATAACTGTTCGCCCGGTTAGCTGTCTGCGGAAAACAGTGCTGCCGCGTTCAGCAACATGGAATATGCTGTAATAACGTATATTCAACAGGTTGGATGCATGTAAACTGAGCTTCCACCTGTCTTTCACAGAAAGCTCACCCATGCCATCGAGTGCATGAAAATATCCGGAAAACCTTGACCTGTCGTAACCATACCGGATCTGGATTACTCCACGCTGTCGTATCCTGTAATGAAGCTGCATGCCTGTTCTGTGCCTCGTCATAGCAGTTGCAGCATCACCTGACCCATATAGATTACTGCTTAACGTAATGGTATAAAACGACGTCAGATTAATGGCCTTCTTCCAATGTGTGCTGATCCTGTTTTCAATCACTATATAGTTGAAGCGGGTGTCATAGTTAATTGCATTAACGCGCTGTGGCTGTCTTGTCCTGTTTAAACTACCGCTGAGATTGTATTTGATTTTGACAGCGTGCACATATTTTTCAAGATTAAACTGTCCCGTAAACCTGAGTTGTCTCGGAACCTGAAATGCCGAAAGGGTTTCATAAGTCTCTCTGACGGTAAGCTGTAAACCTTGTTCAAATGAACTGCTGGATACCTGTGCAAATGCATTCAGCATAAGACCTGTATAGAGATTCATTTTAACGATTCCAAGTTGTGTTTGCAAGACCCTGGGCACAGCAAACTGTTCCGGAGAATACATCTTAGTTACTGAAGTAATATAAAACGGACCAGCCCAGATAGACTGACCATCTTGAATTTTTTGCGAAGCCTGAACTGTAAAAAAATAATGGAACGTTGGTTTAAGCTGCCATTCGGTTCTGACCGCTGCATGGTAAATACCATATCCAACCGAATGCCCTGAAACCCTTGATTGTGCCATACCTGCTGCAGCCTGAATATGTTGCCTCCACCGCTTATTGAACTGATGGGTGAGGTTGAAATACGGATAGTACTTGATGTAAGCAGATTGATTTTGTGCTGAGTTGATGTCTGAATAATTACGCTCTCCAACAACAATGAATCCATTCATGAACTGATACCTGACCGGTTTGGTAATCCACGACAAGTGTGTTCTTGCAGTTTGCCTGAAATGGCTGAAATCCTGAACCAAAGACGCTCCTGTCAACTGCATCACATCCTTCATCTTGTCTATGCCGTAACCTGATTCAAGTTTCAGGATACCATTTCTGAATTTAAAATATGCTTCATGCCCAGCCTGCATAATCACCTGTGATTCATCCCCACTCAGGTCATCTGTCTGTGTAAGATAACCTGTTCTCTTTTGTTGCATCAGCGTTTGATGCTTTTTGTATTTTACAATAAACTGAAAGGTTGAACTGTACATTCCTTTGGGATCACGCTCGTATAAAAACTTACCCTGAAATCCGCTGCTGCCCAAATCATGATTTGTACTTCTCTGAAACTGGAAGTTATTTGCAGGAAAGTAAATGTGTTCTTCGGATTCATTCACTTTTATTTGTCTGCCCAGGGATTGTGCAATTATTTTGAGACGTCTCAGAGAGTCCAGTGACATAGATGTCATCAGCTCAGTTGATTGCTCCCTGTTAAACAGCTGATATGCTGGAGGTAGAAAATCTTGCGCCTTAGTATTTACGCGGGGCATGCTAATCGGAGTGTAGTCGCTCCAAAGGTTATACTCATCTGAAAACTTTGTTGCATACTGCTGAGTCAAACTGATGTTGCCAGCTGATGCAAACATCAAAGTTTTTAGTTCTTTGCGCAACAAATAAAGATCAACATTCACCTGTTGCTTCTTATATCCACCGGATGGATGCAGTGTTACGCTGGGTTTATTGCGATCTTTTTGATTGATGACGAGATTCACTGCAAGCTGATCTGATGTTTGAACACCCTGCAGGATTTTTTTGGACTGATGTTTTTCAATAACCTGAACCTGACGTATCAGCGCAGCTTTCAATCTGTTTGTCAGCAAACCATATTGCTCACCAGTTAAATCATCCCCATCTATCATGACCCTGCTGATTTCCTTTCCGTTGTAATGGATCCGTCCGTTTTCATCCACGCTAAATCCAGGTATCTGATTCAACAAAGCTGATAACCTGAAAGTTGCTGCAGTCCTGTACCTGGCTGCATCATACATCACCGTATCACCCTTTCTTCCTGCAACCGGTAACCTCAACTTTATCAACACAGGCGAAAGGTCCCTGACATGAAGCGAATCAGGAATCTTATTTTGCCTGTCTTGCTGTGCAACAACTTTCAGGGTCAGCATGCTACTGACCAGAACCATCCCCACAAACAGACGGATCCATACTACTAATCTATCTTCTCCCACGCGTTAATTTTTAACTGAGGTACAGTCTGACATCCCACACAACCTGCATTCGACTGTGCCGCCATGGAAGCCTGCAGCCTGCTGAACATTTTCTTTACATAGGAGGCATAGCCATTGAAGCCCTGTAAATCATGGTTTATTTTTCGTTGGAAAAAACCATCATCAAAGCTTTTTTGCGATTCCATTGTTGAAACCCATGTAAGGTGCCAGTCGTCATGATCATCATAAGCCTCTAAAATCATTCCGGGCAAGCCCCCAAGCTTCCATGGTCCGTCTGAATTGGCGACCGAGGGTGCATACCAGGCAGTATATCCTCTTCCCTTGAAAAAACCCACCGCTTTACTGCAGGGTATGCCCCCGATCATTTTTTCTTCAGCTATCAATTGCCATTGCATGGGAAACATAGTATCTGCATACCAGTGCGAACGCTGATTGAAATCCGAGAACTCAAACAACATGGTTTGTGATGCATGATCCTTATAGACGGTAAACATGCTGTCTGGCCTGAGATTCAGGGTGTTTCCCTGGAGACCGTGTTCATGTATTCCTTCCTCTTTCATTGTAAACAAAGAACGTTCTCCCTGAACTATCAACCTGCCTTCAAAAATTCTGGTGTTATCTCCCCGGCCAAAACTGCTGTTGAATTTTCCCTGGTAAATATATATCCGGGATTCCTGTGAAGAGCATGTTGCCGTAAAAAGCAAAATGCAAATAAGCTGTATGATTTTTTTATGCATAAATTTATTTTATGAATGAATGACGCAATATCCGGCTGTTTACATGATTACACCTGCGTACAGACGCAGTGCTGATTTCAAACAAGCTGCTGCAGTAACCTGCGCTTTCTCACAACTTGGATCTGTTACGGTACAACTGATTTCAGCTTCAATCGGACCCAGATCAACTTTACCCTTGAGCGTTACACTGCAATCCAGTACGGGCAAACTGACATTGCTTTTTCCCATTGCCACTGTCACATTTTCAATCTGATGTTCTTTTTGCTTTCCTGTTTCCTTCTCCACATTTTCAGATGCCTGCGTTAGGAAAGCTGCGAGCATCCACATCATGGTCAAAATCAATTTTTTCATACAATTTGTTTTAACTGGTTATTCATTGGTCCGGATATTGCGTCATACAGCTGCAACAACAACTGTAACGTAAAAGTAATACCGCTGCTAAAAGTCAGAAAGGGTTAAACAACAGTTCTTTGAGAGATTAAAACATGTTTTTTCGGGTTATTTCACCATGATGCACATGCACTTTTTGTTATACTTAAATGTTATGTGCAAGAAGAAATACTTTTACCGTGACACTATTAAAAAATGACGAAAAGGATGATTGCCATCAATTAACTTTGCAGCCATCATGGGTCAAAAAAAAATAGTCCGCTTTGCAGAAATTGCCACCTTCAGTCATGTTTTGCAATATCCAGAACACATGTCAGGACAATGGCATAATCACTTTAAAAACAATCATCCCATAACGCTGGAACTGGCTTGTGGCAAAGGAGAATATGCTGTGGGATTAGCCTCACTTTACCCTGAGAGAAATTTCATCGGCATCGATGTAAAAGGAAACAGAATCTGGGTAGGTGCAAAACAGGTGCTGGAGAAAAAATTGGACAATGTAGCATTCCTCCGTTCGCAAATTGGTATGGTCAACAGCTATTTTGCAACTGATGAAGTTGATGAAATATGGATACCTTTCGCAGATCCGCAACTACGCATATCAAAGTCGAAAAAAAGACTGACACATCCGGGCTTTTTGAGAAAATATAAACAAATACTCAAACCCGGTGGTTATATCCATCTGAAGACTGATTCTCCTGTGCTTTACAACTTCACAAAAATGGTGATCAGTTTGTACGGATTAACTTTGTTTGAAGATAGCAAGGATATAAGCCTGGATCTTCCACAAAACCCAGAATTGTTGATAAAAACACACTATGAGGGGTTAAACATTGCTAGGAGCAACAGGATACATTACCTTAAATTCGCACTAACTGGTAATTTGGATCCTGCATTGGATGATGAACTGGCTGAAATGGTCAGGGAAACTGAAAAGGATTCACAGGAAGGGGCAATAAAACATGAAGAAGAAACTGATTGAGGGAGAACACTTTTATTACAATGAGCAAGGCTATATGGTGCTCACTGCCAAATACCATTTGGATAATGGAAACTGTTGTGGTAACGGTTGTCTGAATTGTCCGTATGATCATATCAATGTTCCGGAAGCCAAAAGAACTGCCATACGCAAGGAACAGATGGAATTCCAGGAATCACAGTCAGCGAACAAGTAAGCTTACATCCGTTCACGATTTCTTTAAATCAAGCAAGTTTCAGACTTCAGGTGGAGAGCTCCTTTTCAGGATCCCAGAAAATTTGCCTGAAATCAACAACCTGATTATCCTTTATCTGTATACCCTCCTTTTCAAGCAATTCCTGCATGGCAGTGGGAGTTTCAAAATGGTTTTTTCCCGAGAGTAAACCATTGCGGTTGACAACCCGGTGGGCAGGAACCTGTTCTACCGACTGATGAGAAGCATTCATAGCCCAACCCACCATTCTCGAAGAAAGTCCTGATCCAAGATACTTCGCAATACTGCCATAATTCGTTACTCGTCCGGGTGGAATGAGTCTGACAACTGCAAAAACATCCTCAAAAAAATTCCGGCTGCTTTTTACTGAACCCTCGTCCCTTTTAATTTGTCCCTTCGTTTTACTAGGCATAATAAGGACTAATCATCCAGTAAACAACAACGCCTGTAACAGATACATAAAACCAAATTGGCCATGTTATACGCGCCAGTTTTGTGTGTTGAGGCCATTCAGCTATCAATGCCCTGTAACTCGTGTACAATATGAAGGGGAGGATTATAGCTGCAAGAAGGATATGCGTTATCAGAATAAAATAATAGACATATTTTATGGTGCCGGTGCCGCCAAATGTAGTGGAGTCTGAAAGAAGGTGGTGACAAATGTAAGACACCAAAAACAAGAAAGACAAAACCATGGCAGACAACATTACTTTCTTGTGCAGGGCATAGTTGCTGCGTTTAACTGCCAGCAATCCAACAAGCAGCAGAAAAGAAACCGCAGAGTTGATCAGTGCATTGATTTTTGCAAATACATGAACATCGAAAGGTAATTCAACATCCAGCTTGACGCGTGAAAGAAATACCACTGCTACAAAAACAATGATGGAAAATAAGATGATGAGCACATTCGCTCTTTTATCGTTTTTCTGAAGTGATGCAGGTAACATATATCAATGTTGAATTTACTTTCTAAATAGGTTTCTTTTTTTCTTTTTGTCTCTTTCCATGTTCAGCAACACCACATCCTTGATAAGTTTATCCAGGTTTGAACTGTCCAATCCATTATACCAGCCTCTTACTACCTTATCCTTATCCAGCAGAAAGAAATTTTCTGTATGAATAAATCCTGTATCTATATTACCGTTTGCAGCAATGCTGGCTTTGAATTCAGAGAGTGCAATATCATAAATTTCTTTCCTGTCTCCGGTTAACATCCACCAGGTATCATGGTCTATTCCAAATTTATCTCCATATGCCTTAATTCGGGCTACACTGTCACGTTCAGGATCTATTGTAAAAGATACAAAGCGAACAAGGCTATCCGTCTTCTTAAAGGCGGTCTGGAGCTTTTTCATGTTGCGGGTCAGAGTTGGACAAATAGAAGGACATGATGTAAAAAAGAAGTCTGCTATAACAATTCTTCCTTCCAGATCTTGCAAACCAACTTCTCTTCCAAACTGATTCTGCAATTTGAAAGGTCTGATCTTATGCCATTGTGTATCATTAACCTCTTTACCTTTTTCCTGTTTAACCAAAACAGTATCATAAAAATAACGCCTAGGCATTTTAATAGCATCCCTGCTGAGACTGCTCACAAACAGGTAACTGGCCAGCGGAAGCACTGTTACCATGATCAGGGTGATAATCTTTGTACTTTTCATGTATAATGTTTAAACAAAAAAAGCACCTCCGGGTTTGAAACCGAAAGATGCTTATTTATATTATCTTTAAAATCACTAATGCTTTTCTCCAGCACCGTGTGCAGCAGGTGCAACATTTTCAACAGCAGGCTTATTATAGGTATTACGGAGTGTTTTCCATGAATTGCCATCCCACAGGAAAGCTGCAATAAACCAGATGAATAAGAGAAGTGGAACAACGATAGTCATGATCATGTTCTTCAGTTCATCTCCGAGGTGCATGAAAATACCAACTATGTAAAAAGCCTTGGCCAAAGAGAGAATAACGATAACACCTTTTAAGAAGAGTTTTAAACCCTCAGCCATTGGCCATGCATACATAGCAAGACCCATACCCAGTTCAATGATTGTGATAACTGAAAGTATGACTGTTGTTTTAATGATTTTCTGAACAACTTCCTTACCTCCGGGTTCGTGATGTACTGTAACTTCCTGTGCACTATGTTCCATGATATAATATTTTGAATGTGATTTAGATGAGATAAAAACAAAGGAATACAAATACCCATACAAGATCCACAAAGTGCCAGTAAAGACCAGCCTTTTCAATCATCAGGTAATGTCCTCTTCTTTCAAAAGTGCCATTAATAGTCATAATCAGCATCACAATATTGATCATTACACCTGAGAATACATGGAAACCATGGAATCCGGTTATACCAAAGAAATAACCACCAAAAGCAACAGGACCAGTAGTGTTAACAAGATGACCATCAGCTCCGGTTATTGAAGATGCTGGTCCCCATGGATTCATGGTTACTGTAGTACCGATATTTTTGATCTCTCCATTGATGAGTGCTGCGTGGTCACCTGTGATGAGGTGTGTCCACTCCCATGCCTGACAACCCAGGAAAGCAAAGCCGCCAATGATAGTCCAAATCATCCACTTAATTACACCTTTCTTATCATTGTGATGACCTGCATGCACAGCAAGAACCATGGTTACTGAACTCACAATAAGGATGAATGTCATCAAACTCACGAAAGCCAAGGGTAGGTTGGCATGACCAGCAAGTGGGAATGCATTAAAAACTTCGTTGGGATCAGGCCAGTAGTTCTGGCTGAAACGAATTGTACCATAAGAAATAAGAAATGCTCCGAATGTAAATGCATCACTCATCAGGAAATACCACATCATGAGTTTACCATACTCAATATTGAAGGGACTCTTTCCTCCACCCCACCATTTGGTTTCCGTGTGTGCTTGGACTGTTGCCATGCTGTTGCTTGTTTTAAGGTTCAAATCAACCAGATTATTTATTTCATCCAGTTAAAAAATATAAATAAGTAGATCCATAATACATCTACAAAATGCCAATAAGTTGCAGTTACCTCTAAAGGTATGGTGTTGTAGGTTCTGACTTTGGTGCTGAATGCCTTGATAGCTAGAACTACTAAGGCTACCACCCCACCAAGTACATGGAGCCCATGTAATCCAGAGATGGCAAGCAGAAAGGAGTAAGAAGCATTGGAACCGGCTCCTACGAGACGGATATCCTTGGCTTCAAACTGACTGAATCCTACAACCTGCAATAATAAAAAAAGAACTCCAAGCAGTGCCGTGATGCCCAACATGCGCTGGTAATTTTGCATTTCACGGTTTCTCAATGCCTTCAGTGATAAATGCACTGAAACACTACTCGCCAGGATAGCTCCGGTAGAATACCAGAATATAACTGGTATCTCCAACATTATCCAGCTTGCCTGACTCCGCTTAACGATGTAAGCCGATGTCAATCCTGCAAACATCATCAGGATACTTCCAATGGCTATCCAAAGTGTAAACTTATGGGGATGTATTTTACGATTAAAGTCAGTCATCTTTTTATTTATTTATTCAATATCACCAACCAGCGCCATCAGTTTAATTTATCAGCAAGTAATGAAAGTAAAACTACCGGAAGATAGATATACGATCCAAACATAACACCTCTGGCTGCCTTTATATCCATATCTCTGAATAATTTGACACAGAACCACAACATAATCAGGTTAGAAACGCCTACAATCACAAGACTAATTAAACCAGTCATACCAAATGCCCAGGGTAAAACACCAATGGGAATGAGTAAAATGGCATAAAGGATAGATTGCACAGCTGCGAATTTGGTCTGACCTCCAGCTGATGGCAACATCCTGAAACCAGCTTTTGTATAGTCCTCATGTGAAATCCAGGCTATTGCCCAAAAATGAGGAAACTGCCAGAAGAACTGCAAAAGGAACAAGATCCAACCACCTGGTCCAAGTTCAGGATCACCTGCAGCCCAACCTATTAAACAGGGTAAGGCTCCGGGAATCGCACCAACCAGGACGGAAATAGAATGAACTTTTTTTAAAGGTGTATATACATACCCATATAAAAAAAGACTAAATCCGGAAATCAGGGCAGCAACCCAGTTGAACCAGAGTCCAATGATAAACATGCCAAATACAGCTGCTATAACTGCAAACGTTGATGCCTCATCTGGACTCATCCTGCCCGATGCTACAGGCCTGGAAGCTGTTCTTTTCATCAACGCATCCGTATCCTTTTCAGCAACCTGATTGATTGCATTTGCTGCGCCAGTGACCAGTAAACCACCTGCAAAAAGTAAAAGAACTGATATGATGTCAAATGCTATCCCCGGAACAAGCAGGTAACAAACTACTGAGGAGAAAACAACTGTGAAACTCAGTGTGAATTTCATCAGCTGCTGGTAATCTTTCAGCTTTTGCTTGATTCCTGATGCCATACTCACTTGTCCATCCTCCATTTGCATCATTTTATATGTTATGCTCAACCGGAAAAATCCGGTTGAGCTTTAAATTAATGCTTTGACTCATTGGCGCCTACGGGCTCCGTTTGAGGGATAAAATCCCTGCCATCCTTACCGTAGTCATACGCCCACCTGTGTACTTCAGGAATATCACCAGGCCAGTTACCATGTCCGGGGTTGATTGGAGTAGTCCACTCAAGCGTGTTAGCTCCCCATGGATTCTGCGTCGTAACCTTCCTTCCCTTGAAAATGGAATAAAAGAAGTTAAACACAAAAAGCAACTGAACAGCAAAAACAATCATAGCAACAGTACTGATAAACCTGTTCATGTCAGCGAACATATTGAAAGACTGCCAGTTGCTCCAATCGGTATAACGCCTTGGCATACCTGCCAGACCAGAGTAGTGCATTGGCCAGAAAATAAGGTAAGAACCTACAAGAGTAACCCAAAAATGAATATTAGCCATGGTGTTATTAAGATAACGACCATACATCTTGGGGAACCAGTGGTATACTCCAGCAAACATGCCAAAGAAGGATGCAACACCCATTACAATGTGGAAGTGTGCAATTACAAAGTAGGTATCGTGCAAGTGAATATCAAGTGTTGAATTACCCAGGAAGATACCTGTTAGTCCACCTGAAATAAACAGACTCACAAAGCCTATTGCAAACAACATTGCTGGAGTGAAGCGAATATTTCCTTTCCACAATGTAGTTAACCAGTTAAAAACCTTAATGGCTGAAGGTACTGCAATGAGTAGCGTAAGCAATACGAAGAATGCTCCGAGGAATGGATTCAAGCCTGTTACGAACATATGATGAGCCCATACAAGGAATGCCAGGATACAGATGGCAAAAAGAGATCCTACCATCGCCAAATAACCGAAGATTGGTTTTCTGGAGTTTACAGAAAGGATTTCCGAAACCATACCCATTGCTGGCAGAAGAATGATATAAACCTCTGGATGACCCAAAAACCAGAAAAGGTGTTGGTAGAGAATAGCGGATCCCCCTTCGTTTGGCAGGATTTCACCTTTCACTACAATTTCTGAGAGGAAGAAACTGGTTCCGAGATTTCGGTCAAATAAAAGAAGCACTGCACCAGAAAGTAAAACTGGGAATGACAATACACCCAAAACTGCGGTGAAGAAAATGGCCCACATGGTCAGTGGCATTCTCGTCATACTCATACCCTTTGTTCTTAAGTTCAGGATGGTAGAGATGTAGTTCAAACCACCTAAAAGAGATGACACGATAAAAAATGCCATAGATATCAACCAGAAATCCATACCCAGCTTAGATCCTTCACTTGCCTGACCTAGCGCACTTAATGGCGGATAAACTGTCCAACCACCTGCAGCAGGTCCTGTTTGAATAAAAAGAGAGGCAAACATCACAACACTGGCGAGGAAAAAGAACCAGTAGCTAAGCATATTCAGAAAACCAGATGCCATATCCCTTGCACCAATTTGGAGAGGAATAAGGATGTTGGCAAAGGTTCCACTCAAACCAGCTGTAAGTACAAAGAAAACGAGGATTGTACCATGCATGGTAACCAAAGCATAGTAAAACTCATTTGAAATTCTACCGCCTGCAGCCCATTTACCAAAAAGGTCTTCCAGAAAAGGAAAAGTCATTTCAGGATAACCAAGCTGAAGACGGAAAAGCACAGAGAACAACCCTCCGATTATAGCCCAGATAATACCTGTGATAAGAAACTGTTTTCCGATCATTTTATGATCTGTTGTGAAAACATACTTGGTCAGAAACGTCTCTTCATGATGATGATCATGGCCATGCGCCTCATGAGAATCATGCGAATGAACTGAAGCTTCCGCTGTGTGTCCGTGTGTGATTGTTTCGCTGCTCATTGTTAGTCTTTTTTACAGTTTTCGTTATTTCAGTTGGGCCAAGGGTTTAGTGGTTGCAGCAACAGCAGAAGAGTCAGCAGCAGCTGGTGCGGGTGCACTTGCCTGTTGAACTGTCTGATATTGAGGTTTGAGTGAAGCAATCCATGCATCATATTCAGCTTGTGTTTCTACAACAATCACACCCCTCATGGAATAGTGACCGCTGCCGCACATCTGATCACATGAAATTTCATACACGAAATCTTTATTTCCTGTAATCTCTTTCATCTGAGCTGTAGTATACAAGGGTGTAAACCAAAGTGTTGTTGGAATACCTGGAACTGCGTCCATCTTAAGTCTGAAATGCACCAAACCTACGTCGTGAATAACATCTTGCGCGTTAATTACCAGCTGTACTGGCTTTCCAACCACAAGGTGCATTTCTGTAGCTTCTATATCGTCATGACTTGCGCCATCTTCCCAATCAACACCCAGGGCATTACCATTAGATGCGTCTGTTAACCTGTAGTTCTTTCTGCCCAATACATTATCCTTACCAGGGTAACGCATCATCCAGTTGAACTGCTTACCGGTAATCTCCACAATCTGGGCATCCTTAGGGGCATCACCGGTAATTTTAAACCAGTAAAACAGACCAAAACCAACCAGGATGGTAAGGAATATAGCCGGAACTACAGTCCACAGCAACTCCAGTTTATTGTTATGCGGAAAATAATAAACGGTTCTTTTTTCACTAAACTGGTATTTGTAAGCAAACCAGAAAAGTAAAATCTGAGTTAGCAGGAAAACAACACCAGTAACAGCAATGGTAATGAACAGCATGAAATCAATCTTCTCTCCATGTTCTGAAGCAGCAGGCTGTGCTAAAAGTGTTTTATGGTAAAACAACTCATTGCACCACCATGCTCCGGCAAGACCCAGAACGAGAAAAATGATAAAAAGGAAGGCATTAATCTTGTTGTTCTGTCTGAATGATTTTTCCTCTCCTTTCAACACGGATACATATTCACTTGCTTTTGCGATCTGAAATGTGACCACAAACGCCAGCGCTAATATTGCTAAAATGAAATAACCCGACATGATCTTTACTTATATTTTGTTAGTAATTCAGTTTTCTTCTGCACAGAATCCTTATGTATGGTGTATTATACTTTCTTTCAGGAATGGATGATGCTCAGCCACCAGTGGTTTTTTAGTCAACCCTTTGCCCACAAAGAACATAATCAATCCCGCATACAATGCCAATATACCAAATTCGAACCATCCAAGACTATAATGTTCATGTAATGTGCCTGGCATTACCATCTGATAAAAATCAGTCCAGTGACCCAAAATTATCAATACGGCTAATGCAGTTATTGTGGTGTAATTCCTTTTTGATCCTCTGCGCATCAACAATAAGAAAGGTACTGCGAAATTGAGGATTAGGTTCAGGAAGAAAATAACCCTGTATGGTCCCTGCATCCTGGGCTTAAAGTAAATAGTTTCTTCAGGAATATTGGCATACCAAATCAACATGAACTGTGAATACCACAGGTATGTCCAGAAAACTGAGAATGCAAACATAAACTTACCAATGTCATGCAAGTGCTCTTCTGTAACATACTCCAGGTAATCCCTGTTTTTCAGGTAAACTACAAATAAAGCTACCAAAGACATACCTGCAACAAATGAACTGGCGAATGTATACCAGCTGTACATGGTAGAATACCAGTGTGCATCAATACTCATTAACCACAACCAGGGAATAGTAGACCCTACAGTCAATCCGAATGCAACTAAGAAAGCAGCTGCCCATGCAGTATTCTTAATGATGTATTTACGTCCTGTTTCCTGATCCATCTGCTCATCAGCTTCAGATGAAAGTTTCCTGATCTTGGAACCGAGAAAAGACCACAAGCCTATTGCAACTACAGACCAGATCATGAAGAAAGCCGGATTCAGAAACGCACGCTTACCTTTAAGGATAGGATCATGTTCAACATGTTCCTTATCAAGCCAATGATAAATATCATGTCTGTGACCAAATACAATGGCAATAAATATAATTAGGGTAAGTAATCCAAATACGGGCACTAAACTGGATATTGCCTCCGGTACTCTTCTGAAAGCCATCTGCCACCCACCATGTGCCATTGTGGTGACGCAAATGAAAAACATACTGGCATTTACAACCAGCAGGAAGAAAACACTATTCTGAAGCAGTACTGCCCAAAAACGTGTCTGTTCAACCGGTTCTTTGCTCATTCCGAGGAAAATGATTCCGAGCACAAGGGCCAGTCCACCCACACCGAGTAGGATGTTCGTCCACTTTTTATACCCTGCCGAAATCTCGAATTGTTGCTTGATCATCCCTGATTATTTAAAACGTTGGTTGTAATTATTTTCCCTGTTTTGTCTTGATGTACTTTATCACCTGCCAGCGCTGTTTAGCACTCAACTGGGAAGCATAACTACCCATCAGGTTTTTTCCGAATGTGATGGAGTAGAACATCTGACCTTCAGGCATAGATTCATATTTGGCATCTCCAACAAGTGCTGCAGGCTTGGAAGGGTAGGGTCCGTCACCATCTTTCCAAAGCGGACCATTACCGTCAAGTTTAGCACCATGACATATGCCACAGTTGATCAGGTAAAGCCTCTCACTTTCTTTCAATTGGTCTGCTGTAAGCGAATCAATGGGGTTGGGAAGGGAGCGTGAAGCGAAGTAATTGGCAGTATCTCCCAATTTATCCATTTCAAGGTGAACTGGATATTCTTCACCGCGTTTTATTGTTCCTGCAACCGGGCCCTGACTCGTTCTGCCATCTGCAAATACAGGATTTACCGAATAAGTCTCATAGGCACGGCTATTTGCCATATCAGGCATATATACTTTGCCCGGGGTTCTTTTCACATCGCTGCAACCTGCAGCTGCCATCAGCATTGCAGTGAGTCCACAGAAAATAATTGTTGCTCTTTTCATCTGTTGTTGTGTTTTATGATCTCTGCTCTTCCCGCTCACTTTAATTATGCAATATTGGGTTCCTTGTACAACTCCTGCTCCTGATCGTACCTGCCAATCCACCAACCTTCTTCAGCAACCTGTGTATTGACTTCCTGGGCACCAACACTATTGAGCAATGTTGTAAGCTCCTGCTCATCTGTTTTTTCACCACACTCTATAACCATCACGAAAAGATCGTCTGTAGCACGTGGATGAAAAGTATGTTTTTTTACAAATGGTGCAAGCTGGCATATATAACAGAATGTAAGTACCATGCCAACAGCAGCACAAAGAACCGTCAACTCGAAGGTAATGGGAATCCAGGCCGGCAAGGCAAAATTGGGCTTACCGCCAATATTCACAGGCCAGTCTTTTGTAAACACCCATGTCATGAATGTTACAGCTGTTGTTGTACCGATCATACCGAAAAGGAATCCCGCAGTATGAATACTCGTATCCCTCAATCCCATCGCCTTATCCAGTCCGTGAACAGGAAATGGCGTGTAGATGTCGTGGAATTTATATCCAGCTTTCCTGACTTTGGCTACAGCCGGAAATAAAACCTTCTCATCCTCAAAACAGCCAACAACAAATTTTTTCAAAGCCATTTTATCTAATTTACAGGTTGATTGATTAATGATGTACCACTTTTACTGAACCCTCTTCATGATGATCGTGCATTTCATGTATAAACTCATCCACATTTTTATTTTCAAGAGTTGACATGTCATTCTTATAGCTTTCTCCGGTTGTTTTCAACACATACTTAATCTCTGCAATGGCAATTACCGGGAAGTATTTGGAGAAAAGGAAGAAACAAGTGAAGAAAAGACCAAATGTTCCGAGATAGAAACCGACTTCCCAAATAGTTGGTCTGTAGTAAATAGACCAGGAAGAAGGAAGATAGTCGCGGTACAATGATGATACGATGATCACAAAACGCTCAAACCACATACCGATATTCACCACAATACTCATGATGAAGGTGAATAATACATTCCTCCGGAGCTTCCTTGACCAGAACAACTGAGGAGAAACTACGTTACATGTCATCATCAACCAGTAGCTCCAGCCATATGGACCAGCAATCCTGTATTTGAAGAAGATATCCTGCTCAAAAGGAACCTGAGAATACCAGGCCATGAAAAGCTCAGTAAGGTAAGCGCAACCTACGATTGAACCTGTAAGTACGATTACCTTGTTCATAGCCTCAATGTGACCGAGGGTGATGTAATCCTGCAGGTTCATGACCTTTCTCAATATCAGCATCAGGGTCTGTACCATCGCGAAACCGGAGAATATCGCTCCTGCCACGAAATAAGGAGGGAAGATCGTTGTATGCCAGCCTGGAACCACCGAAGTGGCGAAGTCAAAAGATACAATGGTATGAACCGACAATACAAGCGGTGTAGACAAACCTGCCAGAACAAGAGAAAGACTCTCATGACGCTGCCAGTGTTTTGTACTTCCAGACCATCCGAAAGATGCTATACCATAAAGATGTTTACGCAATTTAGTCTTTGCCCTGTCTCTTACTGTTGCCAGATCAGGCAAAAGACCTGAATACCAGAAAAGCAAGGATACAGTGAAGTAAGTTGAAATCGCAAATACGTCCCACAACAAAGGTGAATTGAAGTTAGGCCATAATGGTCCGCGTGTATTTGGATAAGGTAAAGTAAAAAATGCCATCCAAACCCTTCCCATGTGGAAAATCGGGAACTGACCGGCACACATTACCGCAAAAATGGTCATGGCCTCAGCAGCGCGGTTTACTCCTGTTCTCCAACCCTGACGGAACAGGAGGAGGATCGCAGAAATCAAAGTACCGGCGTGACCGATACCTACCCACCATACGAAGTTGGTAATATCCCAGCCCCAGCCTATCGTCCGGTTTACATTCCACTGTCCGATACCGTAAACCACTTCACGGTAAACAGAATAAACTCCGAAAAGGAGTAAGGCAACCGATACATAAAAACCAATATACCACAAACGGGTAGGCTTGGCTTCGATGGTGTGCACGATGTCTTGGGTAACCTGACCATAGGTCTTGTCACCATTCACCAATGGTTCTCTTAATTGTGATTCGTACTTTGTTACACTCATGTGTTGGTCGTTTATGCGATTTCCCTTCAATCTATACTATCAATGTGCAGCTTCAGTTTTTGGCTCACTTGCATGCTCACCGGCTGGTGCAGCTGCATGGTGTGCTTCCTCCGCTACGCCTACATGCCTGTCGGTATTCCTGATTTTAGCCAGGTAGTTAACCCCGGGCAGCACGTGTATTTGTTCCAGTGAGTAGAAGACCCTGTTGGTTTGCTCTTCTGAGCGGATTTTGGTAACCGGACTGTTTTTGTCATTTACATTACCAAAAACAATGGCGCTGGTCGGACAAGCCTGCTGGCAGGCAGTCTTGATATCCCATTTGCCATCTGCTCCTGTTTCGAGCGGTCTGTTTTCTTTCTTGGCTTTCAGCTTGCCTTCCTGCAGACGCTGCACGCAGAAAGAACATTTCTCAATCACACCGCGAGACCTTACAGTTACATCCGGATTAAGTACCATCCTGGTAAGGTCCTCATTCATCATCATCACTGAATCATCCAGAATCGCTTTCTGATTGTCTGCAAAGCTGTCAGCTCCCATATAATCAGACCAGTTGAATCTCCTTACTTTATACGGACAGTTGTTTGCACAGTAACGAGTACCGATACACCTGTTATAAGTCATCTGATTCAAACCTTCACTGCTGTGGTTGGTGGCGTTAACCGGACAAACATTCTCACATGGAGCATTGTCACAATGCTGACAAAGCATTGGCATAAATACCACGTTGAGGTCGTCCAGATTATCATTACCTGAATCATCACGATATGTAGCAAAATAACGGTCAATTCTTAACCAGTGCATTTCATGTGCACGAAGTACCTCTGATTTACCTACTACAGCAACATTATTCTCTGAAGTACATGCTACAGTACAGGCTCCGCATCCAATACAGGAGTTCAGATCTATACTCATACCCCACTTAGCTCCGGGATAAGGATGGCTTGGATATAATGTACCCTCAGCAGCATAATCTCCGGTATTACTTGCATAGTCTTCCACAAGCTTGTGGCGCTCATCTGCAAGAATTGTAGGGTTCTTTTTGAAAGTTGACAACGCATATTCACGAACCACTTCATCACGTCCCTCATACTGGTTGTGCGTTTGTGTGTAAGCCAGCTTGAATGTTGTAGCTGTTTTCTCAACAGCAACCGAACCCGCAGCATAGCTGAAAGTTGAACCATTGAAAGAAACAAGCGGGAAAACATTCTGTCCCACATTGGCCGATGCACGTCCTGATTTCTCAGACCTGCCATAACCAAGGGCTACTGCTATCACATCCTTGTGCATACCTGGAATCACGAGAACAGGCAGACTCATTTCAGTCTGTCCGACTTTTATCTTAATCACAGGCTTGGTAACCTCTACCTCGTAATTATCATCAACTACAATACCCAGTTCTTTAGCTGTTGCAAAAGAAATGATAGCGTAATTGTCCCATGTAGCTTTAGTAATCGGATCAGGCATCTCCTGCAACCAGGGGTTGTTGGCTTCCTTACCGGATCCTATCGCTACTTTAGGATATAAAACAAGCTGCTTGCCTGCTGGTGATTTAACACCTGCAATTGCAGTTGCAGCAGCTGATACAGCTGTACCATTGAAAGAACCTGCACTGGCAGAAGCTGCTGTTTCAACAACACCATCCTGAAGTGCCTTATCCCAGGCCGACTGTGAACCAAACCTGTTCAACCAGTAAGCTTTGAAATATGCACCATAAGCCTGCTGGTCTCCACTCCACTTCAACAGGGATGTCTGGAAAGCTCTTGTCTTGAAAAGTGGCGCAATAGTAGGTTGTATGAAACTCAGGTAACCAGTTTTGATTTCTGCATCACCCCAGCTCTCCAGGAAATGATGGTCAGGAATCTGGAATTTGCACAAAACAGATGTTTCATCTTCCCTGTCGTTAAAGGAAACTGATACAGCCACTTTAGCAAGGCCTGATTCAAATTTCTTGCTGTCGCAATAGTCATAAGCAGGATTGACACCCTGTATCAACAAGGCACCTACCTTACCTTCATTCATCTCCTGAACCAACTGCACCATCGCCGCATCATCACCCTGACGGGTATTCAGCGTCGCACTCCAATCTATCGTATTGCCATAAGCACCCAACAGGTTGTTGATGGCGTTGACAATGATTTGAACCTGTGTATCATTGCTGCCGCTGACTACCAGGGAAGCAGAGCCTGAAGCTTTGAGTGAAGCTGCAGTCATGTTGATTCCCTTCTTCAAACGCTCGTCTGCTAAAGCAGGTGCGGAAACTGATCCGCCCAAAGCCGCATAAAGTGCGAGCGCTACGGCACCTTCTTCTGAAGGAAGGTGAACAAAGCGGTCATCCGCATTGGCTCCGGTCATACTCAGCATACTCTCGAACTGTATATGCTTACTCATTTCCGGATTCTTCTGATCTATTTTTCGTCCTGCTGCGTATTGTCTGGCGTATTCAACCGGACTCAGCCAGGTACCAAGAAAATCAGCACCCAGACTCACTATAGTTTTTGCTTTGCTGAAATCATAGGAAGGAACTGCACGGTTACCGAAAGTTGCAGCATTCGCATTCAGCAGACCACTTACAGAAAGGGCATCATACTGAACATGTTTTGAACCCGGAAACTTGGCAAGAAACTGCGCAATGACCTGCCTGGTGGTTACAGAACTGATACTACCTGTAAGCAATACCACTGAACCTGAAGCCTTGGCCATTCCTTCAGCCACAAGTTTATCAAAAGCATCAAAAGTGCTTACTTCCTTACCAGCAGCCAGCGGATAACGCAAACGTGCTGTATCATAAAGACCAAGTACAGAAGCCTGCACCCTGGCTGATGTTCCGCCCTTTGTAATGGCAGACAACTCATTGCCTTCTATTTTGATAGGCCTGCCATCTCTCACTTTCGCAACTACAGGAACTGCATCACCATCCATAACATAAGTTGTGGCATAGTAATTGGGTATACCCGGTATGATAGAATCAGGCTTATTAAGATAAGGTATGCTCTTTTTTACTGGCATCTCACAGCTGGCAGCTGCCGCAGCTGCAGCAGTGCTGAATCCCAGGTATTTCAGGAAGTCCCGGCGGGGAGCAGTTGCACCCATGAGGTCCTGATTATCTGTTGAGAGGTCCTCGCCAAACTCATCCTGAACCCTTTCCTGGTAATTTTCACTGCTCTTCAATTCACCAAAACTCTGCCAGTATTTTTTTTGCTTCATAACAGTTGTTGTGCTTAATGAGAGATGTTTCTGTGTGTAATATTAATAATGGCATTTTTGACATTCAGTTCCTCCAATCTTCTCAACAGTAACACTGTCAAGCTTATTGTTCTTCATGTCTTCATGGAACTTCTCATAAATGCTGTAGAATTTATTGTCGGTGAACTGCACCTTGGTCTCCCTGTGGCAATTCACACACCAGCCCATGCTAAGGTCTGAAAACTGGTAAACCTCATCCATCTTTTGTATTTCACCATGACAGGTCTGACACTGTTGCTTACCGGCATTTACGTGCTGGGCATGGTTAAAATAAACGTGATCAGGCAGGTTGTGAATCCTGATCCATTCAATAGGCTTGCCTTCACCTGAATACTGCTTGGTATCAGGATTCCATCCGGCAAATTTGTACAGTTTCTGTATTTCTGCTGTTCCATCAACCTCAGTTCCATCTTCACGGTAGATCTTGGGACCTTTTGCATATTCATTGATACCCATGTGGCAGTTCATACACACGTTAACGGATGGGATGTTGGCATGCTTGCTTTCTTGTGCACCGCCATGGCAATACAAACAGCTGATCTGATTTACACCTGCATGTACGGTGTGAGAGTAATAGATTGGTTGCTCAGGCTGATAATTCTTGGAACGGCCCAGTCCCTGCGCACCCTGGAAAGTCAGGTAACCACCACCCAGGAAAAGCAGGATGGCAAAAATGGCAATGTAAGCTTTGTTGCGGTAAAATGGAATAGGCTCTGCTGATGCTGTACCCTCTGTTTCATCAGACATCTTACGGAGATTGCTGTTAACCTGCAAAAGAATCAATGCAATAACAGCTAAAATCAAAGTGAGGATACCATACAATAAATTTGCATCGTCATCCCCGGCCTTGTCTGCACCACCTGCCGCAGCTGTTGAAGCACCTTCATCCTTTTTGGCACCGCCAGTATTGATATAACCTAGAATAGCGTCGATATCAGCATCCTTCAACTCAGGAAATGCTGTCATCTGTACCTTATTGTATTCATTATACACCGCTACTGCCCTGGGATAACCCTTTTTGATCACCGCTGCACTGTTGCGAACCCAGTCATACAACATGGCTTTGTCGTCCCAGCGGTCTTCAACTCCCTTCAGAGCCGGACCGACCAGTTTCTTGTCTATCGCGTGACAGGAAGCACATTTGTTATTGAACAAAGCTTTGCCATCCTGCGCCTGAAGCGAAAACGACAAACACAGTGTTACCAGTAAAACAAGTGCTGGAATGTACTTTTGAAAAACAGTTCTTTTCTGATTCATACCCTCAGTGGATTGTGGTTGAAGTGGACGATGTCCAGTTAATCGAGCGCAAATTTAAGTCAGGATTTCAACAATATATCAACATCGCTGTATTTTTTTTAATGCCCCTCAATATTGCAATTCAAGCATTTATATATTGTTTAGTTGAACTGTGTTATATATTCGTTCAGCTTACACACAATACAAAGAATTAGGATTAAGCTTTGTGGTTGAAACCATATTTTTCCTTCTCTTTGCATCATGTTTAACAAACTGCAGCAAAAGTGGAAGGTCTCTTCTTCCCAGCTTTTCTTCATACTCTGCACTTTTGCCGTCACAGGAACCACTACTGCATTCATTTCCCGCAGCATAACCTCTTGGGTTGGCTTCAATGAACAAACCTTCTGGGCCTGGAAACTAATGCTCCGGATGAGCATCCTGATCTTTGGTTATCAGGTGATCATTTTAATTGTAGCCTTTTTATTCGGACAATTCCCCTTTTTCTGGAACTATGAAAAAAAAATCCTCCGGAGATTGGGTATTCTGCCGGCCAAACAGGTGCGGATAGCCATTTTTGCATCAGGAAAAGGCAGCAATGCCGGGAAAATAATCGAACACTTTGATAAACACCTTACCGTAAATGTATCCCTGATAGTTTGCAATAAACCTGGTGCAGGTGTGCTGGATATCGCCACATTATCGGGGGTTAAAAGCCTGCTCATTGATAAAGAAACCTTCAAAAAGGCTGGTGAATTTGCACAAATACTTAAAGATCAGGGTATTACGCATATTGTATTGGCTGGATTTCTTTGGAAGATCCCAGCTGGCCTAATAGCAGCTTACCCGGATAAAATCCTGAATATCCACCCGGCCTTACTCCCAAAATTCGGCGGAAAGGGTATGTTTGGAGAACATGTACATGCAGCCGTTCTGGCAGCAGGAGATAAACAAAGTGGTATTACCATCCACCTGGTGGATGAACAATACGATCACGGAAAAACGATTTTCCAGACCGCAATTGATATCCATCCTGATGAAACACCGGACTCCCTGGCGGCCAGAATTCATGTGCTTGAACATGAACACTTCCCGGCTGTCATCGAATCCTGGGTTAGTTGATTAATTGTATACCTAAACTACGGTTTGAAAAGAAAAATCCTTCATATCACCCTATTTCTTCTGCTGGCAAGCTCGGGCAAAGCAATTTGTCAGGTGTGGCTGACAGGTAAGGTATACGACTCCACCAGAATGGTTTCCATCCCTTTTGTGAAAGTCACCAGCAAAAAAGGACTCATAACATACACGGATTCCATTGGCAGGTACGGATTGTCCATCGATAAACTGGATTCTATCAGCTTCACTTACAAAGGCAAATCAACGAGCTTCTTCCCAGTGAGTACCATCCGCTACCCGGCTGGTTTCGATATCGCATTGCAGGTAATGGTGCAGGACCGCTACCAGACACTCAAGGAGGTAGTAGTCATCGCCAAATCATACCGGCAAGATTCTGCCGAAAACAGGGAACGGTACAACAAAATCTTCAACTTTGAAAACGGGGGTGTACAACTCACCTCCTCCGGAAACATCGATCCCAACAGCCTGATCGGTCTCTTCAAATTCAGGAAGAACAAAACCATGCGAAGCTTCAGAAACAGGCTGATAGAGGAAGAACAGCAAAAGTTCATCAACAGTCGCTTTACAAAAGGCCTTGTTAGACAAATCACCGCTCTGCCTGAAAAAGATATCGAACGATTTATGCTCCTCTGGCGTCCGCCCTATGAACTGGTTGCCTTCTCGGAAGAATACCAATTCCACCAATACATACTCGATGCTTCAAAATACTTCAGATCGGGTATAATGCCAAAGAATTCCCTTTTTAATTAACTTCAGTTCATATTAACATCATATGAAAAAGTTGTTTTCCCTGTTAATGGGTACTTCCCTCTATTTCTCACTTTTCGCACAACCAGCTGCCAGCAATTCTGCCAGCCTCACCAACCGGATGCAGATTATCGATAAAAACATGCAGGAATGGGTAGATAAGAACAAGATGGCAGGTGGCGCAGGACTGATCATACAGGATGGAAAAGTGCTTTACCACAAGGCTTTTGGCTATGCCAGCAAGGAAAAAAAAGTGCCGATGCGCACAGACCATATCTTCCGCATCGCCTCACAAACCAAAGCAATCACAAGCGTGGCAGTGATGATACTCTACGAAGAGGGCAAATTCCTGCTGGATGAACCAGTGTCAAAATTCATCCCGGCATTTGCCAATCCAAAAGTGCTGGTGAGCTTCAACGAAAAGGATTCTTCCTTCACAACCACAGCTGCCAAAAGGGAAATCACCATCCGTGACCTGCTCACGCACACTTCGGGTATCGGTTACGCCCAGATCGGCTCCAAAGAAGCCAATGCCATCTATGCCAAAAATGGTGTGGTGGGCGGCATAGGTGTGAAAGACATTAACCTGGCAGAAAATATCAACAGACTGGCTCCCCTGCCAATATTCCATAACCCGGGTGAAAAATTCACCTATGGTCTGAATACCGATGTATTGGGATACCTGGTGGAAGTGGTTTCAGGCATGTCTCTCGACGAATTCTTCCGGAAAAAAATCTTCCAGCCGCTGGGCATGAATGACACCCATTTTTACCTGCCTGCTTCCAAACACAACCGTCTGGTCAGCCTTTATTCCAATGTGAATGGTAAACTCACTGAAGCTGATTCAGTTGTTTACATCAACGGTACTTTTTACCGCGACTTCCCCATCATGAACCTCCAGATGTTCAGTGGGGGTGGCGGACTATCCTCCACCATCATGGATTACGGTATCTTCCTGCAAATGATGCTGAACGGGGGTGAATACAAAGGTGTAAGAATTCTCAGTAAGAGCGCTGTAAGGCTGATGACTCAAAATCAGATCGGTGATATCAACAATGGATCCAATAAGTTCGGACTGGGCTTTGGTATAACCACCGAAAGGGGGAGCGCCAGGTCTCCGGCTAATCAAGGGACATTCGACTGGGGAGGGATGTTCGCAACAACTTACTGGGTTGACCCTAAAGAAAGGGTTGTGGGTCTATTCTTCCAGAACGCCTATCCCACAGAACACGGCGACATCGCTGAACGTTTTAAAATTCTCACTTACCAGCTCATCAACTGATATCCCATGCAAAATAAATGGCTGCTTTGCGCTTTACTCCTGTCTGTCTCCGCTGTTGCCGATGCACAAGCTTACCTGAAACTGCACAAAAAAGCTGTGCTGATCGATACGCACAACGATTTCATCAGCACGGGTATTGAAAAAGGAAAAAGTTTTGATCAGGACCTCAAAGGCATCACCCACTCAGACCTTAACCGCATGAAACAGGGTGGAATCGATGTGCAGGTTTTCTCCATCTTCTGTGATGAAAATTATGGGATGGGTACCGCCTATGCCTTCGCCAACAGAGAAATTGACACACTCTACAATACAATAGCCCGCAACCCCGGGAAAATGATGCTGGTGCGCACACCTGCGGAACTGAAAACTGCAGTGAATACGGGTAAACTTGGATCGATGATTGGCGTAGAAGGGGGTCACATGATAGAAGACAACCTGGATTTCCTCAACAAACTCTACGAAAGGGGAGCTCGCTATATGACGCTGACCTGGAATAACAGCACCTCCTGGGCAAGTTCTGCAGCAGATGAAAGGGCGGGGAAAGATCTGGGGCATCCATACGGACTGAACGCCCTGGGCGAAAAGATTGTGCAGCGGATGAATGAACTGGGCATGATCGTTGACATCTCTCATGTAGGGGAAAAAACATTCTATGACGCCTTGCGCATTACCACCAAACCGGTTATCGCATCGCACAGCTGCACGTATGCACTTTGTCCGGTTCCCAGAAACCTGACAGACGACCAGATCCGGCTTATCGGTAAGAATGGAGGGGTCATCCACCTCAACTTTTACTCCGGTTTTGTAGACAGTAGCTTCCGCGAAAAGAACAATGCCTTCATACGGAAACACCAGGCTGAAAAAGAAGAACTGCTGAAACAAAATCCGAGCGACTTCTATGCCAACCTGAAACTGCATGAAAAATACAAGGATGAAATCGACAATGTCAGGCCGTCTCTCTCGCTGCTGATTGACCACCTCGACCATATCGTGAAGCTGATTGGTACAGACCATGTGGGCATCGGCTCAGACTTCGATGGTATCAACTCCTCCCCACGTGAACTGAATGATGTTACCGATATGCCACTGATTACGGAAGAATTGCTGAAAAGGGGATACAGCCAAAAAGATATCCGCAAAATCCTCGGTGGCAATTTCGTCCGTGTTTTCAAAGCCAACCAGTCCAAATAACAAGCCATGAAAAAAATACTAATCCTGCTCCTGCTGCCTGCATTGGCAGCTGCACAATCACCTGCAGACCTTTCACGCTGGAAGGAAACAGCCAAAAAGGTCCAGATCATCCGCGATAAATGGGGTATACCGCACATTTATGGTAAATCGGATGCAGATTGTGTATTCGGACTCATGTATGCCCAATGTGAGGATGATTTTCAACGTGTGGAAATGAACTACATCACCATGCTGGGCAGAACCAGTGAGGTGACGGGTGAAAAGGATATCTACGAAGACCTGTTGGTGAAAATGGTCATAGACTCCGCAGAATCCGTGAAGGATTATGAAAGGAGTCCGGACTGGATGAAAAAACTCCTCAACGCCTTCGCAGACGGCATCAACTATTACCTGTATAAAAATCCGCAGGTGAAGCCTGCCCTCCTGAAACAGTTCAAAGCCTGGTACCCACTGACTTACACCGATGGCAGCATCTCTGCCATACAGACCAGCGACCTCACCGGCAACGACATCAAAAAATTCTATGCCGGCATCTCCACAGACATGGCCAAACTGAACAGAAAAGATCCTGATTTCCTCAGCGGTTCGAATGGTTTCGCCATCGCACCAGCAAAAAGCATATCTGGCAATGCCATGCTCTATATCAACCCGCACGTAACTTTCTATTTCAGACCGGAAGTGCACATGGTGAGTGAAGAGGGACTGAACACCTATGGCGCAGTAACGTGGGGACAGTTTTTTGTCTACCAGGGTTTCAATGAACACTGCGGATGGATGCATACTTCCAGTGCAGCTGATGTTGCTGACCTGTACGAAGAAACCATTGTAAAAAACAACCAGGGGATTTTCTACCAGCACGACAATAAACAGAAACCTGTCAAAACACAAAAGACCACCATTCAGTATAAATCAGCAAATGGTCAGATTGCCAGTAAGGATTTTTCCATCTATAGCACCCATCATGGTCCGGTTATGGCCCTGCAAGACGACAAATGGATCAGCATGCAATCGAATAACCGGTCGCTGGAAGGTCTCATCCAGTCCTGGAGCCGCACCAAAGCCAAAACCTTTACGGAATTCAAACAGCTGATGGACCTGCGTTCCAATATCTCCAATAACACTGTGTATGCAGACGACCAGGGCAATATTGCTTACTGGCATGGTAATTTTATGCCCAAAAGAAATCCTAACCTCGACTGGAACGGTATACAGGATGGCACCATTGTGGCGGCCGACTGGCAGGGATTACATACTGTTGAAGAAACCGTTCACCTCTACAACCCGCCTGGAGGCTGGCTGCAGAACTGCAATGCCACACCCTTCACTGTGGCCGGACCGGGAAGCATCGCAAGGAAAAAATATCCCTCCTACATGGCTCCCGACCCTGAAAATTTCAGGGGTATCAATGCCGTCAAGGTACTTGCATCCCGAAATAAATACGACCTCAACACCCTCATCGTTGCCGGCTATGATACCTACCTGGCGGCATTCGATGTGTTACTGCCTTCCCTGCTGAGCGCCAACCGCACAGCCATTGCGGAAAATATCAAACCAGACATCAGCAAAGCCATACAAATACTGGCTGCATGGGACCGCAGGTCTGCAGCAGGATCTGTTGCCACCACCATCGCAATCCACTGGGCAGAAAGAGTTGTGCCCTACCTCACCAGAGGTAAAAAAATGCCGATAGATATGCCAACAGAATTACCCAAACTGCTGAAGGAAATGCCTGATGCTACCAAAATAGGGTACCTGCACGATGTGCTGATGAAACTCAAATCAGATTTCGGTACCTGGGAAGTGCCCTGGGGCGATATCAACAGGTTTCAGCGGATTGATGCTTCCATGAATGCCCGTTTCGACGACAACCAGCCAAGTATAGCCTCCCCGTTTGCTTCCTCCGCATGGGGTAGCCTGCCGTCCTTTAACAGCAGAACCTACCAGGGCAGCAAAAAAAGGTATGGATACGGAGGAAACAGTTTCATCTGTGCCGTGGAATTCGGAAAGAAAATAAAAGCTAAATCCCTGCTCGCAGGCGGTGAAAGCGGAAATGCCAATTCGAAACATTTCAAAGATCAGGCAGAAATGTATACCAAGGGACAGTTCAAGGACGTGTTGTTCTACAAGGAAGATATCCTGAAAAACATGGAAGAACAATATAGTCCGGGAGAGCGAAAATAAATTACACGTATCTTTGTAAAAAACATACGTATTATGACTACCAAGCTTACGCTTACTGTCGAAAGCCAGATTATTGAGCGGGCAAAAAAGTATGCAAAAGGCACGGGCAAGAGTCTGTCTGAAATTGTAGAAAGCTACCTTGATGAAATCTCATCAGGTGAAACAGCAGAAGGATGCGTATCCCCAAAATTAAAAAAACTCATTGGGGCAGTTAGTCTGCCGGCAGACTTTGATGAGGAGAAAGAAAAAAGAGCTTACCTGGAAAAGAAACATTTTTGAAAAAGATTTTTGTCGATACCAACATCATTATTGACCTGATTGCTGACAGGGAGCCTTTCAGTAAATATGCAATTGCTTTGTTCAGTGAGGCAGAAAAAAAGAATGTGAAATTATTTACCTCTTCCCACGCCATCGCTACTACGCATTACCTGCTGAAAAAATACACGGAAGAAAAGAAGCTGCGTCAGATTCTGCTTGACCTGACTGAATACCTCAGCTTCATCCCCATAGATGCCGATCAGATCAGAAAGGGATTGAAATCAAAACACAAGGATTTTGAAGATGCATTGCAAATTCTCTGTGCGGGCAGTATTCCGAAAATCGATTGTATCATCACCAGAAATACAAAGGATTTTAAGCAGTCAGATATTCCTGTAATCAGTCCGGATCAACTCAAACTTTAACCCTTAACCATGAAAAGAATTCTTTTGTCCATCTGCTACAGTCTCTTGCTGGCTGCGGGTTTCAGCCAGTCGCCTGCAATGAGTGAATCAAAAATCAAAAGCCTTGACTCACTTTTCAGGCTTAGTTTTCCTTCAACCGAACCGGGTGCTATCATCCTGATGGCGAAAGATGGCAAACCATTTTTCCGAAAAGCCTACGGGATGGCCAATATAGAGCTACCGGTGACGATGAATACAGACCACAAAATGGGCATCGGATCGATCTCGAAACAGTTAACCGCCATGGCTCTGCTGCTCCTGCAACAGGAAGGCAAGCTGAACGTAAAGGATGACATCCGCAAATACCTTCCGCAATACAACACCTGGGGCAGGACCATCACCATTGAACATATACTTTCCCATACAAGTGGGATTCCTAGCTACACAGAACTGCCTGGCTTCGATACGCTGGCCGATAAGAAAATATCGAACAGCAGACTGATCAGTTTTTTTGAAAAGTCGCCTCTCATTTTTGAACCGGGTTCTGATTGGAGCTATTCCAATTCTGGATTTGTACTGGCAGGTGTAATTGTTGAAAAGATTACAGGCATGCCATTCAATAACTTTGTGAGTGAGCGCATCCTGAAGAAACTGAACATGACTGAAACCAGTTTCGGCAGCAGTGATTATGCCCTGCCGGGAAAAACCGCAGAATACGCAGGAAATACACCCAAAGGGAAAATCAAAATGGAAACGCAGTACGACTGGTACTGGGCCTATGGTGCCGGTCAACTCATCAGTACCGTTGACGACATGCTGAAGTGGGATGAAGCCCTCTATGGTTCAGATTTCATCAGGCCGGAACTGTTGAAAACAGCGCATACTGCCATTCCCCTGACTACAGGACTATCCGCTAACTACGGACTAGGGTGGGCAGTTGATACCCTCAACGGAAAAGCAGTGATCCAGCATGGTGGTTCTATTGGAGGCTACAGGGCACAGGGCATTCGTCTTCCAGATGATCATATCTACATGATCCTGCTCTCCAACACCGGAACCACCAATTCCAGCCTTACGCTGAACAAGGCAATGTCTCTGCTTTATGGTATTGCCCCTGTCAGGGAACAACGTCAGGAGATTCAGCCATGGAAAGAAATTGAGGGCGTGTATGAATCCCTCAACAGCGGTTCCCGTTTGCAAAAAAATATGGGTGACCTGCAGGCCTTTTTCACCATCCGCGCAGACAGCCTGAACAGGGTAACCATTCAAAGGAGCAGCAGTGCAGCAATAACCCTGACCCCGGCGGGCAAAGACAGACTATACGACAAAAGCAATCCCTTTACCTCCTGGCGTTTCAACAGGAATGAACAGGGAAAGGTTATTTCTTTCACTGTAGAACAGCATTTGCCAGCGATGGGACCGGAACGTACCAACAAAAAAGTAGCAGATCAGGTACCTGCAGTCAGGAAACCTGCGCAGGCAGACAGTTCACAGCTCACTGGCTTCACCGGACTCTACAGACATGCATTGGGTAGCAGCACACGAATCATGCAGGTGAAGAGTAACCTCTATATGGAAGACCCTGAATTTAAAACCAGAACACAGCTGCACTGGCTCCAGGGCAACAGCTTCTGGATAAAGGAACTGGACAGGGAAGTGAATTTCATCACAGATAAAAAAGGAACTGTAACTTCAATACAGTATTCCAACGGCTCGCAAATAATCAGCCTTCTTAAAAGCAACGAACAGTACTAAAACCTCAGGTATGAAAAAAACAATCCTTTTTACACTGCTAAGCCTCTTTACTGTTGCCGTATTTTCACAGGAAATCGGCATCCAGCTTTATTCTGTACGCAATGAAGTGAAAAAAGACCTCAAAGGCACATTGGAAAAAGTTCGGACGATGGGCATCCGGGAGCTGGAGGGAGGAGACCTCTATGGTATGGATGTACAAGCCTACCGTAAACTGCTGGATGGCATGGGCTATAAAATGGTGAGCATTGGTGTGGATTACAATGCACTTACCGGCGACCTTACCAAAACCATCGAACAGGCCAAAGCACTTGGAGCAACCTATGTGGTTTGCTTCTGGATTGGCCACAACGGCAATGAATTCGGGATGAAGGATGTGGATGAAGCAGCAGCCCGTTTCAACAGGGCAGGGAAAATACTGAAAGATGCCGGACTTGATTTATGCTACCATCCACATGGATTTGAGTTTCGCCCTTCCACCAGCGGCACCCTTTTTGACGACCTGGTTGCCAAAACCAATCCGGAATATATCAACTTTGAACTGGATGTTTATTGGGTAAAACAGGGTTGTGCAGATCCCGTTGTCTACCTAAAAAAATATCCATCCAGGATGAAGATGCTTCACCTGAAAGACCGCGAACACGGAACTACCTGTAATGATACCGGTGGTGCCGATGAAGAAACCAATGTGGTACTGGGTAAAGGTGATGTCAATATCAAAGATGTAATGAAAGCGGCTAAAAAAGCAGGCGTAAAACATTACTTCATTGAAGACGAATCCACCCGCGTCATGCAACAGGTTCCGCAAAGTCTGCAGTACCTGAAATCACTGAAATAAATCATTGAAGGATAACCTGCTCAAGGCTTGTGCCGAATAGTTTCATCATCACCTGATTAAGCTGTTCGGCACTTCCTTTTAGGTGAAATGTACGGTGGATATGGGTCAGACTTTCACCCGGCTTTAATGCTGCAGCCTGCGAAGAACTTTCGATTTCATAAAAACGGCCCATTTGCTGACCATTGACAGATCCATCATTATACGCATTCACCGCATCTCCCTTAAAAGGCTCCTGCTGAATTTCCCAGAGGGAATTGACATAATCCGTTGAACCACTCAGCGTGAACTGAGCTAGTGTCAGCACCTGATTGTTTGCATCATAGCTGGCAGCTATAGGCAATGATCGCTGAGGCGACAATCCTATTTTACTTCTGTAGTTTCCATCAGCTTTGAACCGGATCATTCCATCTGCCACTTTCAATCTGTCTGCCGGCACTTTGCCAAAATAATCATCGGTTACAATTTTACCCAACTGACTGCTGTCGCCCTGCTTGTAGGGTATAAAAATTGTAGTGGCATCAGAGGCGTTGAGCATACTCAGAATCCATACAGACAGCAATCCGGTGGATTTATCCCATGCCCTTGTTCCTTCATTGGTGATGACATTCTCCGTTTCAAAGGCAACGGACTTAACACCTGCAGGAAGCAGATGCAACAGGGCATTGATGGCAGAATCACCAAGTAACCTGATGTTGCGGTCAACTTTCAGGTTAAATACTGTTCCTGAATAATTTTCAAGTTGCATGCGTTTAACAAAAGCAGCGGAACTACTGTCTGTCCGCACAAGTTCAAAAGGCTTTGTATCAATTTCCTCAGGCACCTTCCAGTTGTCGAAAACAAAGTCTTTCCCTTTTTTGAAATAGATGGAAAACTGTCCGCCTTCCGGTCCGAGCCAGAATCGCTCTTCACCACCAAAGGCACTGAAATGTTCAGTGAATTTTCCTGACGCGATAAGCTCGTGGTTGATCCAGCCAAAACTCAAACCTGTATCTCCTTCTGCAGTGCTGGTCATGACCCTGCCCTGGTAAGCGGGAAGTACAACCAATCTTGCATCTCCTTGTCCCAGTTCAATCAGATCCGGGTGATATTGCTTCAGAAAATCAACATCATACGCAAATGTTCCTTGTTGCATATTCATGTCTTTTTCATTGGAGGTGGAACAGGCCATTATCTGACCAAAGGCCACAAAAAAACTCGCAATTTTTTTTATCATGACGCACTATAATATTAAATATTTTATAATGTAACTAGTTGTCCGCAATCAATACAGGTTAACAGCATCCAGCCGGTCCGCAGGAACCTCCAGTTGCAGCAACAGGTTCTCCCTGTAAAATCTCCTCAGAAAGGGCATCCCTTATGGCAGCTACCCGAACGGTGTAATGAAGGGTCTTGCCGGCAAGTGGATGATTGGCATCTGCTACCAGGTAGTCTTCATGTTTTTCAAGCACACATACTTCAGTACCATCAAACAAGGTGACCAACTCGCCCTCAGCCATGCTTTCAAATCCGGGCAGATCCTCTTCGGTTACATCGAAAATGAGGCTAGCTTCAACCGGACCATACGCATATTCCGGCGGTATGATGACATCAATTTCCTGACCGGCTTTCATATCCTGCAGGGCCAATTCCAGTCCGGGCAGGATGTTACCTGCACCATGAAGGTATTCCTCGGCAGCGAAATTGGTATTGTCGTGCAAAACATTACCTGCATCATCTTTCAGCACATAGTGTATGGCAACTACTCTGTTATTTTCAACGATCATAGGTAACTGTTATATGAAGGGTTTTACCGTTACCTAAGATAATGGTTTTACTGAAATCAATGACACACTTACCTTCCTTTATCTTGTGGCTCAGCTCAACCGTTTCGCCTTCAACCTCAGCTACCAGATTTCGGATTTTGCCTCCGTTTGCCAGGCTGAAACTGTTTAACCGCAGTTTTCCGTGCTGCATGATCAATTGTACCGTAATTTTTCTGCCTTCCCTGATCTGATGGTAGGTTCCCCAGCCTTCAGCAGTAATGAAGGGTGCCCTGAAATCATCCGCCTTTAGAGCAGGTGCAAATCCGAGTTCGCCTTTTGGACCATGGTATGTAAACCCACAGGCACTGACGAAAGTACCATAGCTCGCCATGGCGCGTGCATAATGGTCGCTGCACTCAATTTCATTGAAAGGATTACGCTTTACTGCATGGTAACGGTCATGTATCATGCGGGTGAGCACAAGCGCCTCTTCCACCATGCCTTCGGCCATCATGTGTGCGGCTACCTGGTGTTCAAATCCACTCATGCATTCATGAAAATACCCCAGTTGCCAGGTTACATTTTCACCGTATGGCTTTGCTTCATTAGCAGGATTGGTATTCATCACCATACCCCCTTCACCCGGGAGTGCGTAGGGTCTGCCTCCTTTCCGGTCACGGATATACGGACCCACATCAGGTGTAAAATTGTATTTCCACAGCGCTTTGAGCGCGGATAAAGTTTGTGTTTTGTCAATGACCCTGCCAAGACCCACCTGATGTGCCCAGGATTGTCCATAGACCTGATCAATATGACAGGTATTGTAAGATCCCAGTTTTTTCCTGCCACTTATTTCATCGGGACGGTGGATAAAATATTCTCCGTTGAAGAGCTTCGTCTCCATGTTTTTCATGCCCTTTTCAACATATGCACTGCATATCGCTGCAAATTCGCTGTCATGCATTTCCGCTGCCATGGCCTGCCCCGCCTTCACTGCCGCAATACACAATCCCACCAACCAGGCAATTTGTCCGTCCCACACAGCATCCAGGGTGTTTTCAATGGGCGTATCTTCCATGCCATCCTGATCCCTGTCTTGCCGGATTACCCACAGGGTTGCCCGCTTTATCTTTTCCCAGTTTTGGCGGAGGAAGGTATCATCAGCGCACATCTGGTGCTCCCGGTAAAAACGGAGGATGGTACCTGCCTGTCCGTCTATAGCCGGACTTTTCACCACTTCTCCCCGGTACCAGATCATACCATCTGGCTGCAAAGACAATCCAAGATCTACACGCTCACGGGTATCCTTTTCAATAGATGGAAAAACCCGTGCCATAGCCTGGGCATATTGCCAGACATGCATGCAGGTGCCCTCGCAACAACCCACACCTTCCCAGGCATAGAAGCGGCCCGACTTCAACCGGTGCGTTGTGGTAGTGGCCAGGGTGGAGATATTCAGGAATGTGCGTTCCAGGAACCAATGCGGAAGCGTGGAATCCTGCCAGGTTTTAGACCACAAGGCAGTTGTTTCAGAGAGGTAACTGAAGTTTTGCCAGACATACTTCACCACATCAGCCGAAGAAGCAAACCAGTTGCTGTAATTCCTGCCGCCGTCCTGTATGGAAGGATGCAGTTTCAAATCGGGATAAAACCAGGCTATGGTGTAATGGGATTGTTTCTGCTCTTTTGCCTGCAGCAGCATGGTTTCAGCCACAGCTCCGATGCTTTCTGTTTTGCCGGAATGAAACGCATTTCCCGGTTCAAAGGTCTGAAAACCGGCTTCATCAACCGGCAGGCGAAAGGTTGACTGATGCGTGGCTTTATCAGACATTGCAGAAAGACTCATGCTGCCTTTTTCAGGGAACTTGTTACCGAGCCATCCGGCAATGTCAACTTGTATTTCCTTACCTGTATTATTGACAACAGTAAATGAATAAATGGTACAGGGGAGGGATGAGTTTTTTTCATCCAGGGGAATGAAAGGGGAAAAGACTTCTGCCCTGATGTCTACACCCAATTGCCGGTCAACATAGGTTATGGTTGCGCGTGGATAGGTTGCCTCAAAAATGATATCATCCCAATCGCCGGCTTCCATCTTCCTGATCAGGGTTGTTCCTCCTGTATGTATCCGGAACGCAAAACCTTGTTCAACCGGACGAATATCCTGCGCGGGAGCTACATAAGCTGAACCATCCCTCGACCGCACCTTCTTGCCCACATGCAGATCTGAAGCCCATTCGATTGTACTGGGATTGATGCCCTCCCGGTTATCGTTGAAGATATCCCAAAGCCACAACCTGCCGTCGCCTCCCAGGTAAAGGGTACCGGTTTGTAAGCCGCCCACAGGCATGCCAATGTACCTCAGCTCATTCCTGCTTTTGAGGTAACGTGTGGGAAACCCGCGGCGGTAGAGCGATTTCACCCATTGGGGGTCAAGCTTTTTGTCTGCCGAAATGTTATGGAGCAGTTCTTCCGGCTTAAACGGACCTGCTATGGCATTTGTTCTGCCTGCATACATGCCTGCCGCTGCTATCCCGGTTGACAAAATAAATCCCCTTCGCTGCATGTTGTGTTGTTTGAATCATAATTTACAACATTCGCATCAAAACAAAAAATTGCAGCAGGTTGACAGATCTGGTGGGAGAAGGTCAGATTACTGTAAGCTCATAAAAGTCATCAGGGTTCAGGTAACGGTTGGCCAGCACGCTCAATTCTTCTGCCTGAATGTTTTTGATGGTATCAACAGAATGGTTGAAAAAACTGATATCCAGTCCGTTCAGAACAAGGTTCTTCCACCTTCCGATGATGTGGAATGGACCGTCCAGGTCTCCAAGCAAAGTGCCAATCAGGTAGTTCTTTACCAGGAGCAATTCTTCAGCATCAATATCACCGAATCGGAGCTGCTGCATCTCGTAATAAACTTCCTTAACAGTAGCCTCACAAACCTCACGGCCAGCTTCGGTGCTGATGATCCAGGCACCACCATGGATATGGTTCTGCAGGTAGCTGTAGATGCCATAAGTGTAGCCTTTGTCTTCGCGGATATTATTCATGAGCCTGGAGCCAAAGAAGCCGCCAAAAAGCGTGTTCAGCACCTGCACACCCGGAAAATCAGGATGGTGTCTGTTGGGAAAATGACGGGCGATGCGGATGGCTCCCTGAACGCCATCGGTATCATTCAGGATATTCCATTTTTTCTGTTCTGCGGGCTGGAGCAGGTGAGCAGGCTCAGACGGTGCATTCTGATTGAAGGGAAGGGATCCGAAATGTGTTTCCATCAGGCTGTCAAAATCTGTCGGAAAGATGCCTGCTGCGAAAATGGTGCAGTGACCATGCTGATAATACTGTGCATAGAACCTGCGCAATGTCTCTATTTCCAGTGCATCATAGTCGGCCATCTCACTGTAAATGCCATAGGGATGTTTGTCTCCAAAAAGCAATGCATCAATCTTTCTGCCCGCCACGAAATCACATTTCTTCAGGTTTACTGCGAGCTTCTGCTTCATGTTCTGCCTGAAAATATGGAGTTCTTCCTCTGGTAATACGGCATCAGTAAAGATTTCCTGTACCAGCGGAAGCAGGCTGTGAAGCTGCCTGGTGAGGCAGTGAAGGGTAACCACTGCCGTTTCATTGTAACAGCTGCGGTTGAGGTATGCTCCGTAGAAATCAACGTACTCATTGATATCATAAGCTGAACGGGTTGAAGTACCGTTCTTGATTAGAAAATTGGCTGCTGCTGCCACATTATTCTGCTGCTCATACCAGTTTCCGGCCTTGAAGACCCACTCAATCTGAACCACTTCTTCTGTGCCGGCCTGAACCTTGTAGAGGTCTGTCTTATTCTTGAGTTGCAGTATTTCCGGATGCTTCAGCTGAATGGCATAGTCAACGGCGTCCTTTATCTGGGGTGCACTTTTTCTGTCTGGCATGGAATAGTTTATGTTGTTGTAGCTCCGGGTTCTGAAAGGTACCAGAGGGTGTTGGAGTTAGTGGATTTAAGCATGTCTGCTGCCAATTGATGAATCTGATCAGCAGTAACTGCCCTGTATTTATCAAACTCCGTGTTCATGAGTTCTCCATCCCCAAGCAATTCATAGAAAGCCAGGCTGCCGGCACGGTTCATGACACTCATATCTTCGAAAGCCATCACACTTTCTGTCTTGTTCTGTACTTTCTGCAATTCGCGTTCATCGACTGGCTGGTTACGTAATTTGTCGAGTTCAGCCTCAATGGCTGCCTCTGCCAGCTTGATGTCAACGCCCTTCACGAGTTGTCCTTCTATGGTGAAGAGTCCTGCATCCAGGCTGCCAAAATGATAGCAGTTGATACCACTAAAAAGCTGCTGCTCTTTCACAAGCGCCTGATACAACCTGGATGAGGCGCCTCCTCCGAGTATATCAGAGAGCAGGTCTGCTGCATAATAGCGATCATCCATCCTGGAACACATGTGCCAGGTCTTGTAAATGGCATCCATGGGAACCTTCCTGTGTACAGTAAGCCTGCGTTCGCTGGTCTGCACAGGCTCCTGAGGCAGGTTACGCTGATAAGGTGTGCCTGCTGGAATATCTCCGAACCATTTCTCAGCAAGTGCTTTAACATGCTCAACAGTAACATTACCTGCCACTACCAGTATGGCATTGCAGGGGGTATAGTGCTTGAAGAAAAAGCGTTTAACATCTTCGAGCTGTGCATTTTCAATGTGGGGCAGTTCTTTACCGATGGTCATCCACTTGTAAGGGTGGGTGGTATAGGCTAGCTCCCGCATGATATGCCAGACATCGCCATAAGGCTTGTTGATGTAGTGCTCACGAAACTCCTCACAGACTACTTTCCTTTGCACGTCGAGGCTTTTTTTGCTGAAAGCCAGGCTGAGCATGCGGTCGCTCTCAAGCCAGAAAGCTGTTTCGAGGTTGTCTGCAGGAAGCTGACAGTAATAATTGGTGAGGTCGTTGGTCGTATAGGCATTGTTTTCACCTCCTGCTACCTGCAGGGGTTCATCATAGTCGGGGATATTTACAGACCCGCCAAACATCAGGTGTTCAAAGAGATGTGCAAAGCCCGTTTGCTTTTCATCCTCATCCCTTGCTCCTACATCATACAAGACATTCACCACAGCCATGGGTGTGCTGGTGTCTGGATGAACCAAAACCTTTAATCCATTGGATAACCGGAAGCGTTCAAATTTGACCATACTGCAAAGGTAACCATTCAATCAGTATATCTTCACAGGTTTCATAGACATCATCATCGGTATACCATTTCGCAATATCACAAAACTCAGCCGCTGACCTGTTGTCTGCATCATGGTTTTGTAAGTCTGGATATTGTTGCTGATGTCGTTGTTAACAGAAAGGATTACATCATCCTTCTTAAACCCGGCCTTGTCTGCCGGAGATCCGGGCACCACATCGTCTACCGAAACCTGTCCATCAATATAATAAACAGATATGCCGGAATAGGCGTAATCAAACAGGTCTCTGAAATGGGAGTTGGGTACAATGTGTATTTCCTGCTTGGTATAATTGAGTGTAACATTAAAACGCCTCATCAGGTCATTGCCAATCAAACCGCCTACCTCCGGGTAGTTGGTCACGTTGTATTCGTCTTTGAAAACGAAGCTGGGTACCTTCCGGAAACGGTATGGTCCGATTTTAACCTCCTTGACGGTGGTGATGCGCATGGATGTTTTTCCGCCAAGTCCCTCTGCCTGGGTGATAAAGGGACCTCTACGCTTCTTTTTCAAAACTGCACTGTCTCGGGCATAACTTTCTGAAAGCAGGAAATTGAGTCCGGCTCCGGTATCCAGGTAAAATTTTCCGAAATACTTCCCTTCATCCCTGAACCTGATCTGCTGGATGGGCAGCGCGGTAAACATGGGCCTGAGGGTATGCCCGGCTGCCGGATATTTGTATTCACCTACCGTAAATACATGCATCATGAGGTTATCGTAATTGAGGTTGACGATATACCTGCTGAAAAAACTATACCCGATGATGCCATCTATCGGTATCCCGTAAACATAAGACAGGATCTCATAATCGTTCACATGAAAATTAAGTCGGCCTGTTGCCAATCCGGGTAGTTTCAGCGTGGCATTGTAAAGAAAAGACACTTTACGAAGCCCCCCGATACCCTTGATGGTTTTGTCTGATGGCTGGAGGGTAATACCCAGCCTGACAACCGTGGAGGAGTCGAGTGAAATACCGCCACTGCCGGTGTCGAGGATGAAGTTGAGACTGTCTGGGTAGTCGTTCACCTTGGCTTTAAGCAGAATGACCCCGCCGGTGAGGAGCTTGAATGGAACTGAAACAAGGTAGCGGGAGGGTTGTTCGATGAACTGCTCCTGGGCACTGACACTGGTTGGGGCAGCGGACAGTAGTGTACTGAATAACAGGATGTTCAGGATTGCTTTCATCAGACGGTTCAGGATTCGGTTAAATTCCCTTCTTTCAAAGTAAACCATTGTTACGCTAACTTTGTTGCTGAAAAAAAGAATAATATGAGCGATTTGCAGCATTTATACCAAAAAGCACTGAATCTGGAGTTTCTGACCGCTGAAGAGGGCTTATTCCTGTTCAAGGAGGCACCCCTGACGGAACTGATGCATGTGGCAGACACCCTCCGGAAAAAACAGGTGCCCCATGGCAAGGTGAGCTGGCAGATCGACCGCAATGTAAACACCACCAACGTGTGCATCGCCAACTGCAAATTCTGTAATTTCTACCGCATCCCCGGCCACGCGGAGGCCTACATCACCAATATGGACACCTACAGGCAGAAGATAAGGGAAACCATCCAGTGGGGAGGCGACCAGCTATTGCTGCAAGGTGGTCACCATCCGGAGCTCGGACTGAAATATTACACCGATACGTTCCGGGCCATCAAGGCTGAATTTCCGGATATCAGGCTGCATACCCTCGGGCCCCCAGAAGTGGCACACATAGCCAAACTGGAAAAAATGACGCATCACGAGGTGCTTTCCGCACTCAAGGAAGCTGGCATGGATTCCCTGCCGGGTGCAGGTGCGGAGATCCTGGTAGACCGGGTACGGAGGCTCGTGAGCAACGGCAAATGCGGTGCACAGGAATGGCTGGATGTGATGGCTGCGGCCCATCAGCTCCACATAACTTCATCTGCCACGATGATGTTCGGACATGTGGAAACCCTGGAAGAGCGTTTTGAACACCTGATTAAAATCCGGGAAGTGCAGGCTAAGAAGCCTGAAACAGCCAATGGGTTCCTGGCCTTTATTCCTTGGACTTTCCAGGATGTGGATACCCTGCTGGCGAAAATCAGGGGCGTTCAGAACCTCACCACCGGAGAAGAATACATCCGCATGATTGCCATCAGCAGGATCATGCTGCCCAATATCAAAAATATTCAGGCTTCCTGGCTCACTGTGGGCAAGAAGATAGCACAAATCTGTCTGCATGCCGGTGCCAATGATTTTGGCAGCATCATGCTGGAAGAGAATGTGGTGAGTGCGGCAGGTGCGCCCCATCGGTTTACCTACAAATCCATGCAGGATGCCATCCGGGAAGCGGGATTCGAACCCCAGCTGCGGAACCAGGAATACCAGTGGCGGGAATTGCCTGCGCACATTGAAGAGCAGGTGATTAATTACTAACCTTTTATGCAATTAAAACGCATTACTGGAACTGTAAACTTATGTGTTATGTCATAAAAAACGGAGAAACTCCCCTCCTGGCCAGGAGGGGTGCCGAGACAAATGAACGAAGTGAGTTTGTTGAGGCGGGGTGGTGGAATCAAATTGTAATATCCACCACCCCGGCACCTGCCTTCGGCAGGCAAGCTCATTCGCCTGCACCCTCGGTGCAGCCGAATTCATGCCACCCCTCCTGTCCAGGAGGGGATTTATTGAAGTTTTTACTAGTACAACACGTCAAGTACCAGTGAAGCCAATGCGCATATATCACATCAGCGACCAGGCACTGACCATCGCCTTTTCAGAAGTCATTTCCGAAACTGCGAACCAGCAAGTGCTGCAACTGCATCACCGGCTGCAAGCAGCTCCCTTCATGGGTTTCATTGAATCGGCGCCTGCATACAGCAGCCTCACCGTTTATTTCAGCGCACAAACAAACAAAGAGGAGGTTACAACCCAGTTAAATACACTCCTTAGTGAATTTACTGAGGATGAGACCCTTGAGACAGGAGAAATGCGCAAACATATTGTTCCGGTCTGTTATGCGGGAGCATACGGAGCAGATCTTCAGGCGGTTGCTTCAGCAACAGGACTCAGCATACAGGAGATTATTGAAATCCATACCGGCATGACTTTCAGGGTCTACATGATTGGCTTTGTTCCCGGATTCGCTTATATGGGCATCCTTCCTCCGGAGCTGGAAATGCCCCGCAGGGAGTCGCCCCGGCTGGAAGTACCCGGTGGTAGTGTGGCCATTGCAGGCAGGCAGACAGGCATTTATCCGGCTGTGATACCCGGAGGATGGCACATCATTGGCAGAACGCCCTGGAGACTTTTTGATAAAAACGCCCAACCGTGCAGCCGGCTTTCCGCAGGCGACCTGGTGCAGTTTGAAGCCATCACCACCGAAGCATTTGAACAACTATCATGAGCATCACTATTGTAAAATCCGGTATCCAATGCAGCATCCAGGACCTCGGACGGTGGGGTTACCAGCAATATGGTGTTCCTGTGGGAGGCGTGATGGATAGGGAATCAGCCATCACTGCCAACCGACTCTGCGGCAATACCGATGGTGAAGCAGTGCTGGAATGCACGCTCCATGGCACAATCATCACCTGTGATGAAACAATCACCTTTGCGCTTACCGGCGGAGGTGCCAGGGCTACCGTAAATGGCTGTGGGGTGGATTACAACAAGCTCATCAGGATGGTGGCAGGATCTCAGTTGAAGCTGCATCCCGATCCGCAGGGCTGCAGAACCTATATCGCCATATCAGGGGGATTGCAGGTAACAAATGAACTCGGTAGTGCTTCCACTTACCTGCCATCCGGTATTGGCGGTATAGCAGGGAAGAACCCTGAAGCCGGACAACAGATTCCGCTTAAAGATGCCGGCAGGATGCAGGAATGGGGGCGGGATATCGTGATTCGGGAGGATGGTTTCGGAGTGGGTAACTGGAAGGCGCAGGTGGAGCCATGGCCCCATGTGAATGAAACTGTATTGATTGCATGTGAAAGCGGACCTGAGTGGGCCTGGTTTGACGCCGATAGTCAGCTACGTTTTTTTGAAGCGTCCTTTATCATTGCCAACCATGCTAACCGCATGGGATACCGGCTTGAAGGAACCTTCCTCCAGTTGAAAGAGAAAAGAGAGCTCTTGTCTACGGCAGTCACTGCCGGTATTGTTCAGGTAACGAACGAAGGACATCCCATCATCCTCATGGCCGATGCCCAGACCATCGGCGGCTATCCCCGCATAGCCAGACTTACATCAAAAGCCATTTCCATTTTAGCACAATGCAGGCCTGGAGTAAAGGCAAGGTTTAGTATGAATGGATTTCTTTCCTAAACGGCATATTTCAAGAGCGGATCTACTGCCAGATCTTCATCAATCAGTGGCCAGTGAATGCCATATCCTGATGGTGAAATTTTAAAAATCATTTTTTGAAGATCTGAAGCATTGAGTAGTTTTTGCGAAACTTTCTCCAATGGAGCCTTCACTTTTATTCCATCTACTTCCAGATAAATATTTTCATTATCGAAGTTTAATCCTTTTATGTCATGAATTATAACCATCGCCACTTATTTTAAATGTTTGTACCAGGCATCAATAATTGTATCAAAATGTTGATGAATGATTTTTTTTATTTCACGTTTGGATGCAGGATTCATGTTAAATGAAAATTCTTCTGATATTTCAATTTCCTCTTCGAGTAGCCAATATTTACACTCCATATCTGCCTTTTGTGCATGAACATGAATCGGTTCATTATTTTCATTTGAATAAAAATAAATCCGCCATCCAAAAATATATAAAATTGTAGGCATAAGTTATTCTTTACAACGAATGTCTTTGAACTACCTAAGCTTTACAACGTGTTTTCACCTACATTTCACGGGATTTTCATCCATAAACCTGATTTAAAATGTGAATTGGACATAAAAGGTTAATTTCATTGTATATAGTCTCTTAACCATCTGATCAACATATTGGATTAAAAAAACTTAGTGGCTTTATCGTATATATGCAATCGATATATAACAAAAGCCAGCATTGGTTATTCTATTCCCGTTATTTCTTGATTTTTACAATCATCATTTTTTTTGTTTCAGTTGTTTCTTCCTGTTTGTTCAATCAGGAAAAAACAGAAAAGGATATTGTTATCCAAAGAGCTGATAACAGTTTGGTTGGATCAGGTGCATGTAAGAATTGTCATGCTGATATCTATAAAAATTTTCTGTTGACAAGCCACAAAAACACTTCAATGTCTGCCAGTAAAGACAATATCATGGGCAGCTTTGAAGAAGGTGAAAATAATTATGCATACAACTATTTTGATGGTGTGGTGATGAAGGATCTTGATTCAGGATTTTATCAGGTTAATTATGTAAACAGGGCTTTTGTGCAAGCATATCGTTTTGATATGGTGATTGGTTCAGGTACGAGGGGACAAACTTATTTATACTGGAAAAATAATCAACTGTTTCAGTTACCGATATCGTACTATACACAGGCAGACTCCTGGTCTAATAGTCCGGGTTACTCTGATTACATTGCCAACTTTGGAAGATCAGTTAACAGCGCATGTCTGGGTTGCCACAGCAGTTATGTGGACATTCTTTCAAACCACATACAACAAGCACAGCAATTTGATAAGGATAGAATTGTATTTGGTGTAAACTGTGAAAAGTGTCATGGTGCAGGTGGTAAACACGTGGATCATTTTACTTTACATCCGGGTGCTAAAGGAGAGAATTTTATAGTGAATGCGAATAATCTTTCCCAACACCAACAACTGGATGCCTGTGCCATTTGCCACTCCAGCAGTTCTGCTGATTTTAAACCAGCCTTGGATTTTGAAACAGGAGATAGTTTAATACATAACACTTCCGAAACAAATCTCCAGGCGAAAGTGGATGTTCATGGTAATCAGTATGGCTTACTTGCCAAAAGCGCGTGTTTTACCAATGCTTCAATGATGACATGTACTACCTGCCATAATCCACACGAAGAACAACGCGGCAATGTCAGCCTGTTTTCTCAAAAATGCATGCAATGCCATTCCGTGGAAAAAAATAATTTCTGCACCCTCTCAGAAAAAGTTGGCGTTGCAACACTACAGGAAAATTGTATCGATTGCCACATGCCCAAAAAAGAATCTCAGATACTGAATGTAAAACTGAATAAAGAAAAAGAAAACAGTCTTGCTGTAATTCGTTCTCATTTAATTGCTGTGTATCCCGAAACACCCATTAAGATTTCACAAATCTATGTAAGAGAGCGGTCTTGAGTATTGATTGGCAGATTACAATATTGATTTCACGGTAATTTCATCGAAACCTTGTGCCCTGCCTTGAAATACTTAAGTTGAGAGAATTTAGTTTAGGGTTGAGAAATAAACTCTCTCAACTTAATTCTTTCAACTTTCCTTTCCTCCCTCATGCTTCGTGCCTAATACCCTGCCTTCGGCAAGTAAATTTCCACTACCTTGAAGCATCAACCCCAGTCATGAAAAAACTGACAGTATTCTTCTTTCTACTTGGTGCCATGCAGCAGTCCGTTGCACAAACAGCAGTAATCGACAGCAGCAGGTTTCCCAGACTCACCACTTTCACTGCCCAGCAGGATCATGACCACATGAAACAGCAACTGGGTATCCGCAAACTGCGGCCCGGGCGCAGTGGCAATGAAAATGCACCAGACCATGCGAATTATGATGAATCACTGGCCAATCCCTGTCCGGAACTGCCCGACGCGCTCACGCTGAACAAAGGCACTAAAGTGACCAACGCAGCAACCTGGATGCAGCAACGGCGACCAGAGCTGATTGAGCTATTTGAAAAAGAGGTTTATGGCCGCCTGCCAAAAAATATTCCGGCAGTTAGCTGGCACGTTAAAGCCACCGACCGCGAGGTGGTCAACCGCATTCCGGTTGTTGCAAAATGGCTGGTTGGAAAAGTTGACAACAGCCAATATCCGCTGATCAGTGTGGAGATCAACATGATGCTGGTAGTGCCGGCCAATGTAAAAGGTCCGGTTCCTGTGCTGATGATGTTTGGCGGCCGACCTGTATTCCCTGCACCGGCCCAGCCATCGCCAGATGAAATGGACAAGCTGAATGCTGCGTTTAAAACCATGATGATCAGCGCCGATCCTCCCGTAAAAGCCATCTTTGACAAATACCCTGCCTATCAGCCCATCACCCGGCTTGCTGGTCCGAATTTCTTTGCTCCCGCGAAAGCAGAAGCAGAACTTACCCCCCAGGAAAGACTCCTGGCGGCAGGATGGGGTTATTGCACCATTGAAACGAACAGCATACAGGCAGATAACGGAGCCGGACTCACCCGTGGCATCATTGGGTTGTGCAACCAGGGGCAACCGCGTAAACCAGACGACTGGGGCACGCTCAGGGCATGGGCCTGGGGTGCAGCGAGGGGACTGGATTACCTGGAGACCGATCCGCTGGTGGATGCCCGAAAAGTGGGTATTGAAGGCGTTTCACGCTATGGTAAGGCGGCGCTGGTGACCATGGCTTTTGAACCCCGGTTTGCTGTTGGATTGATTGGTTCATCCGGCAAAGGAGGCACTACACTGCACAGAAGGGTGTTTGGGGAGGCGGTGGAAAATCTCGCAGGAGGAGGTGAATACCATTGGATGGCTGGCAACTACCTCCGCTATGCCGCTGAAGAGGGGGTATCCGGTAAAAAAACGGGATGTGACCTGCCTGTAGATTCCCACGAACTGATTGCCCTGGCGGCACCGAGACCGCTGTTCATCAGTTATGGCATTCCGGAAAAGGGAGATGCCAAATGGCTTGATCAGACAGGCAGTTATATGGCCGTGATTGCAGCCGGTTCAGTATACAAATTATTAGGAGGAAAAGACCTTGGCAAAAGCAATGACTATAGGATGGAAAAAATACCACCCGTACTGAGCGGTTTGCTGGACGGAGAACTGGCCTGGCGCCAGCATGATGGCGGACATACCGATGCCCCCAATTTCACCCATTTCATCCCCTGGGCAAACAGGGTGTTGAAGTAAGGGAATTAATTGTTATTCTTCACAAAAATTTTTTGGATATTACATTAATAAAATATGGATTCAACAGATGTCATACTCCCCTCCTGCCATGAGCAAAGCGAATGGATAGGAGGGGTGGCACGAGTGAACCGGCGCTGAAAGTGCCGGTGAATGAGCTTGCCTGCCGAAGGCAGGTGACGGGGTGGTTTAAAAACTCAAATCCTGACATAAATGCAAACCCATTTCCCAGCTCAAGCAGGAATTCCTGCAAGTGGGTAATGATTTTCGACTCCAAATCCCTCTCATAATAGGTTGCATCAGGTTTCAGTCCAAGAAACTCCAGCACCATGGGGTCTTTAATGAGTTCCTTTGCATCAAGAGGATTTTTTTCAGAGTTTGCAACAGCAAGCACATCTTCAGGCTTACTGCTTAATAGCAGTCTTTCATATAACTGGCTGTTGATTTGTCGCTCCAATTGGCGTGAACTCCAATTATTTTTGATAGATTCCGCTTCATAAAACAATCTTTGTGATTGATTTACAACACTTAATAATAGTTTGTAATGAGTCCAACTGAATTGCGTCCGCAGTGCCGACGCAATTGGGAATAATACATAAAACTGTCTATAAAGCCCAGTTCCCAATACATCCGCACCCGAATATGATCCACCGAGCGAATGGCTTTTACACGCGACTGTTCTATAATCGAAGCCATGTGCCCTGACTTGAAACAGATAAGTTGAGAGAATTAAGTTGAGGGTTGAGAAATAAACTCTCAACTTATTTCTTTCAACTTGCCTTTCCCCCTTGTGCCCTGCCTTGAAATACATAAGTTGAACTTGCCTGCAATTTAGTTGAGAGAATTAAGTTGAGGGTTGAGAAATAAACTCTCAACTTATTTCTTTCAACTTGCCTTTCCCCCTTGTGCCTTGTCCCTGGCTGTTAAAACACCCCCCTCCCATCCGTCACAAGCGTTAGTCCGTTGAAGCGGCCTTTGTCAAAATCAATGCGACTGGCTTTTACAGCAACCGGGAATCGTTGTTTACCGGCTACCATGCGGAGTGCATTGTTTTTATTTCCAGAGAATTCGATGCGGTTACCGGACTGTTTTTTCAAAGCGCTGATGGCCTTGGTATTGATTTTACCGGTAGTAGTGATGTCAGCTACCAGGTTCTCGGCAGTTACTATTCCGGTGATCACGAGGATATTGTTGCGGTTGGCATTGCGTAGGAGAACGGGGTTGGGGTGGAGGAAATCAGCCTGGCTGAAGAACTGCGTCAGCTCCCCGAGCGGCACCACTTCCGTTTGGGCGTTCTGGTAGGAAATACTCACTTTAGATCCTCCACCAATAGCACTGCTGAGGTCAACAGCAGGCAGCCCTGCACCCTGCATCCATTCCTGCAAGAGTGTTATGCCGATCTGGAAGGCATAGTCGTTTTTATGCTGGTGAGAAACCGACAAACCGGAATCTTTTTTGATTTTCAGTTTCACATCGCTTGTAAAGGCATGCAGCAGATCAGCATAGTAGAGTTCAGGTTCGCTGAGGCCCTTTTTGAGCCAGAGTTGCAGGAGCTGGTGGTTGCGCAGGGGACCATCAATGAGGTCGTATCCCGCATCCCGAAGGTGTTGTTGCAGGGTGGTTGTCATGGTGGATGATTGGTTAACCTGAAGTTAAGGAATTTGGGGGATGAAT
>CAMAXV010000004.1 GCA_945862385.1 Chitinophaga pinensis | reverse complement strand
TACGTTTACCCCTCGGCTAAATCAAGCTTATCTTGTTGATTTTCAGTCCTATTATGTTCGTATTTGTTCGTACACCGTTGACCCCTTTTTGATTTTTGAAAAGGGGTCACCAGAAGGAAACCTAATCGGCGTACAAACGCGAACATTTTCGGAAAGTAAAGAACAAAAAAAAGTGTGTAAATCAACGACTTACACACTTTTCGAACAGTTGCGAACTGTACTCAGCGGAGAGAGAGGGATTCGAACCCCCGGACCTGTGACAGTCAACGGTTTTCAAGACCGCCGCATTCGACCGCTCTGCCATCTCTCCGCGGCAAAAGTAAAACTTCAAAACTGATTTATGAAATAATATTCAAAAAAACATCGAAAAACCTTGAATTTGCTTTGGTACCTTTGCAGCATGCGTGAACTCCGGTCACTGAATAAATATATCTGGAAATACCGGTGGCGACTGAGTGGGGGGATCTTCTTTATTCTTATCTCCAATTATTTCGGACTGCTTGCACCTCAGCTCACTGGCTTCGTTGTGGATGAAGTACAAAAGAAAATTAATCCTCAGGCGTTAACTCCGGGGCGTATTTTTTTTGATCCACTGGTTCAATATTGTATCACTTATTTCAGGTCACTTTCACTCGATTTTTCTTCATTAGTCCTTTTCTGCGGACTCCTTCTCCTGGCATTTGCACTCCTGCGTGGTTTTTTCATGTTCCTGATGCGGCAAACTATTATCGTCATGAGCAGGCATATTGAATTTGACCAGAAAAATGAAGTGTATAACCACTACCAATTGCTGCATGCGCAATTTTATAAAATGAACAGTACCGGAGATATGATGAGCCGCATGGCCGAAGATGTCTCCAGAGTAAGAATGTATTCCGGTCCGGCCTTGATGTATCTCATCAACCTCGTAATCCTGATTTGCATCAGCCTGTTCTACATGTTTCAAAAAAATACGTTGCTTTCGCTTTACGTACTTTCTCCTTTGCCAATTCTTGCAATAGCCATGTATTATGTCAATACTTTTATCAACCGGAAAAGTGAAAAAATACAGGCACAGCTAAGCGGATTAACTTCCTTAGCGCAGGAGTCTTATTCAGGTATAAGAGTAATTAAGTCATATAACCAGGAACAATCTTCCGTAGCATTCTTTGAAAAACAAAGTGAATTATACAGGAAAAGCGGTCAGGCACTTTCCACCATGGAAGCTATTTATTTTCCTGCAATCGGACTGTTGATCGGACTAAGTACCTTACTCACAATTTTCATGGGTAGTATTTATCAACTTGATAATCAAGTAACTTCTGGCACTATTGCTGAATTTGTGGTTTATATCAATATGCTCACATTTCCGGTTTCTGCAATCGGCTGGGTTGCTTCCAATATCCAGCGTGCATCAGCATCCCAAAAACGTTTGAATGAATTTCTTCAGACAAAACCCGAAATTTTTTCACCTGTAAATCCCGTTAGTATCAATCATATTGATACAATTCAATTTAACGATGTTAGTTTCACCTTTCCACATACAGGCATACAGGCTGTAAAATCACTGAGTTTCGAAGTTAAAAAGGGAGAGAAAGTAGCTATTATCGGCAAAACTGGCTGCGGTAAGTCCACCGTCGCGCAACTCATAATCAGGATGTTTGATCCGGGAAAGGGTAGTATCATGATCAATGGTACAGATATTAGACATGTTGCTCTTCCTGATTTAAGGAAATTAATCAGCTATGTTCCACAAGATGTTTTTCTGTTTAGTGATACCGTCCTGCAGAATATCAACTTTGGTGCAGAAAATGGCACCTCGGAAACGGCAGAGGCGTCAGCTCGTAATGCCCTCATCCTGAATGAGATACAAGGTTTTCCTAAACAAATGGATACGATTGTGGGGGAGCGGGGAGTTACCCTTTCCGGCGGACAAAAACAAAGGATTTCAATAGCAAGGGCATTGGCAAAACCTAATGAATTGCTTTTGTTTGATGATTGTCTAAGTGCTGTAGATGCCAATACAGAATTTCAAATTGCTGAAAATCTGAATGAATACCTGAAAGAACGGACAGCAATAATCATTACCCACAGGATTTTACCAACTTTTAAATTTGATAAAATTATTGTTTTGGAGGATGGGATGATTTTAGAAGAGGGAATCCATGAAGAACTGGTCCGTAAAGGTGGATATTATGCCGATTTGCTATCTGCTCAGCAAGATTAATCCTGGTCAGACTACTATTTTTCCTTCCGGCATCTTTTTCTGACCGCTCAAAAAATAAATAACTAAATTTTGACAATTCAAAAACAATCCTATCTTTATAGGAATCAATCTACGCATTCACTAAAAACCATCAACTGTGTCGTACGATAACAACGAAAAAAGAATGGACAGCGTTTACAGCAAACGCATCAGAGCTGGAAAAAGAAGAACTTATTTCTTCGATGTAAGAACCACTCGGGGTAATGATTATTACCTGACCATCACAGAAAGCAGAAAGCGTTTTAATGATGATGGATACGACCGACACAAAATTTTCCTATACAAAGAAGATTTCAATAAATTCCTCAAAGCATTGAACGAAGCAGTTGACCACGTCAAAACAGAACTCATGCCTGATTTTGATTTCGACGCATTCAACCATGAATATGATGAAGATGGTGAAGGTGGATATGATGCGCATGCATCTGCTGCTCCTGCACAACCTGCTCCTGTTGCAGCCCCAGTTCCAGCTCCTGTTGTTGATGAAGCCCCAAAGCCTTCTGCAGCTGAGCTTTCATCCGGGGATAACGGGGCAGATGAGCCTGTAGATAAATGGTGATCATTACAACCCAACATAGTAAAAGGGATTGGTATCTACCAATCCCTTTTTATTTTGAGCTACTTAGTTTTAGGCCCTGAATCCTTTGTAAGTATTGATTAGTCCGTTTGTTGAACTATCATGTCCGGTAACTGGCAAACCGTTCTGCAATTCAGGGAGAATTTTGTTCGCCAGCTGTTTACCAAGTTCCACTCCCCATTGATCGAAACTGTAAATATTCCAGATGACACCCTGAACAAAGATTTTGTGTTCATATGCCGCAATCAGTCTTCCCAACTCAAATGGATTGATTTGCCTAACCAAAAATGAATTAGTAGGTCTGTTTCCTTCAAATACTTTGAATGGAACCAGTTTGTTGCGCTGTTCCTCATCCATCTGCTTAAGCTCCGAATCTGCCTCTTGATGTGTTTTTCCATTCATCAGGGCTTCTGTCTGGGCAAAGAAATTTGACAACAGCTTTTCATGGTGGTCACCTATTGGATTATGACTGATGGCAGGTGCTATAAAGTCGCATGGTATCAAGAGGGTTCCCTGATGAATCAATTGGTAAAATGCATGCTGGCCATTGGTACCTGGTTCTCCCCAGATAACAGGACCTGATGCATAATCAAGGGTATTACCTGATCTGTCCACGCTTTTGCCATTACTCTCCATATTTCCCTGCTGAAAATACGCAGCAAACCTATGCAAATACTGATCATAAGGTAAAATGGCTTCAGATTGTGCACCGAAGAAATTGACATACCATATACCTATAAGTGCCATCTTCACAGGAATATTTTTTTCAAACGAAGTACTCCTGAAATGTTTGTCCATCTCATGTGCTCCATGCAGAAGTTGCAAGTAATGATCAAAACCGATTGTCAGCGCAATGGACAATCCTATCGCAGACCATAAACTGTACCTTCCACCTACCCAATCCCAGAACTCAAACATATTTTCTTTGGCAATACCAAATGCAACAACAGCATTTTCATTGGTGGAAAGGGCCACAAAATGCTTGGCAACCTGTGAGGCATCTCCAGACTTTTCTATAAACCAGTTGCGTGCCGATAGGGCATTGGTCATTGTTTCCTGGGTGGTGAAAGTTTTTGAAGCTATCAGAAAAAGCGTTTGCTCTGGATCCAGCTTCTTAAGACATTCGGCAATATGGGTTCCATCAACATTGGATACAAAATGTACCTCCATGCCTTTTACCCAGTAAGGCTTCAGTGCTTCGGTTACCATCACGGGTCCAAGATCGCTGCCACCAATACCGATGTTAACAATCTGTCTAATGGGTTTTCCTGTATAACCCTTCCAGGTCCCGGAATGAATCTGATCGCACAATGCTTCCATTTGTGCAAGTACCTTTTTGATTCCGGGCATCACATCTCCGCCATCGGTCATTACTGACTCTTGTGAAAAATTTCTGAGAGCAGTATGCAAAACAGCCCTGTTTTCGGTCTGATTGATTTTTTCACCATTGAACATTGCCTCAATTGCATCACTTACCCTGCATTCATTGGCGAGACTGGTCAACAATTGAAGCGTTTCAGCTGTGATCAGATTTTTTGAATAGTCAAAAAGGAGGTCTCCCTCTTTTTGCGAAAATTCATTGAAGCGATTTGGATTTTCAATGAACAGGCTACGCATCTGCGCTTCTTTCATAGATGCTGCATGCAGATTAAGCTTTTTCCAGGATTCAGTTGTTGTAGGATTTACTGCGGGAAAGGACATCAGTGTATAGTTTTAAGGGATTTTTCAAGCGAATCTAGCATTTCAGTTTTGAAGTCAAGATGAGTAACCATCCTGAATCTGGTAGGGGAGATGGCGAAAAAAAGGATATTTTGCTCCTTCATTTTTTGAATGAAATGTTGTACATCAAAACCATCAACACATTCAGCTATAACAATATTGGTCTCAACAGGCATTATTCCTTTTATATAGGATAGCTGTGAGAGCATCTTTTCTATCGCTTTTGCATTATTATGGTCCTCCTGAAGTCTGATTACATTATGTTGCAGTGCAAAGGTTCCGGCTGCAGCCAGACTCCCAGCCTGACGCATGCCGCCTCCGAATACCTTCCGGAAACGCCTTGCTTTTTTGATGAAATCCTTTTTGCCCAGCAAAAGACTTCCTACCGGTGCTCCTAATCCCTTACTCAGACAAATTGAAATGCTGTCAAATGTTGAGCCGTAATCGTGAGCCGACTGTCCGGTTGCAATGAGCGCATTGAACAATCTTGCTCCGTCCAGGTGAAATGAAAGTCCACGTTGGTTACACAATTGCCCAATTTCCTGAATAGTTGCCAGATCATAACAACTTCCGCCACCCCTGTTAGCTGTGTTTTCCAGCACCACGAGTCTTGATACAGGTCTGTGTACATCATCTGGCTGAATACCTTCAGCCACCAGTTGTGCAGTAACCCTGCCCCGATCACCATGTAACAATTTAACAGAAGCACCAGAATTAAAGGCAATGCCTCCGCCCTCATATTGATACACATGAGACATCTCGTCACAAATCACCTCATCACCGGGTTGGGTATGACATTTGATGGCAATTTGGTTTGTCATGGTTCCACTCGGACAAAAAACGGCACTTTCCATACCAAACATGGACGATCCCAGTGCTTCCAGGTTATTGATGGCAGGGTCTTCCCCAAAAACATCATCGCCTACTTTTGTGGAATGCATAGCTTCACGCATCTCATCAGTAGGTCTGGTTACGGTATCAGATCTTAAATCTATTAACATATTGCAAAATTATATCAACAAACTGGCTAAATGCGCATAAATTTGAACTTTTGAGAATCAATATAGTTATAGATAATATCTATTTGTAATGTATTGAGGAATGTTTGATTTATGGAAAATGAGTTTTACCTTTGTAGTCGCCTCCTTATCCCTGAAAACTGACTGCAGTACCCCTTAATTCTCCTTAATTTTAACGTCTTCACAGACATACCCAACTACTATGAGGCAATTAAAAATAGCAACACAGATCACCAACAGGGATTCCCAGGCGGTGGAAAAGTATCTCCAGGAAATTTCGAAGATTCCAATGATTACGCCTGAAAAGGAAACAATTCTGGCACAGCAAATTAAATTAAACGATCAGCTTTCACTTGACACACTGGTTCAGGCTAACTTAAGGTTTGTGGTATCAGTAGCAAAGCAGTATCAACATCAGGGTCTTTCCCTTAGTGATCTCATCAACGAAGGTAATCTTGGCTTAATCAAGGCTGCTCAGCGTTTTGATGAAACCAAAGGTTTCAAGTTTATTTCTTATGCAGTTTGGTGGATTCGCCAATCAATTTTACAGGCTTTGGCTGAACAGGGCCGACTTGTTCGCCTTCCACAAAACAAAATTGGAACCTACAACAAAGCAAACAAAGCCTACATGGCTTTCGAACAGGAACATGAGCGTGAACCTTCTACAGAGGAACTTGCAGAGATCCTGGAAATGAGCGAAACTGAAATCAACAATATTTTCCAAAGTAATACCCGCCACACTTCTCTTGATGCACCGGTTCACGAGGCAGAAGATGTAGCCATGGGTGATTTACTGGAGGGTGGTGATGATACTGATGATGATGTAATGAAGGATTCCCTTCGTGCTGAAATCCGTCGTGTACTCAAATCATTGAGTCCCAGGGAAGCAGAAATTGTAAACGCCTATTTTGGATTGGATGGTGAAAATGGTGTTACCATTGAGCAGATCGGTCAAAAGTACGACCTTACAAAAGAACGCATCCGTCAAATTAAGGAAAGGGCTATAAAGCGTCTTCAAAAGGCACGCTACAGCAATGCACTGAAGGCATATCTTGGTTAATCTCTTTCATAACCGGAATAAAAATTTTCATAAGAAAACCCCGCAACTGCGGGGTTTTCTGTTTTAAATGAACCCTTTGGGTGTAATTTTGTTTATTTATTATGAGAAAAAGGTATTGGCTAGTTGGGTTAATCTTGATAAACCTGGGTTGTGAGAAGGATATTAACATCAAACTCGACCCCAGTGAAAATAAACTGGTAGTTGAAGCTTCTATCGAAAATGGCAATCCACCATTGGTTATACTTACCCAAAGCCTTGATTATTTTAACAAAATTAATCCTGTTGCATTACAATCCTCTTTTGTTCGAAATGCTAATGTGAGTATCAGTGATGGATCAAATTCAGTAGAATTATCACCCGATTCTCTGAAAAGTGACGAAGGCGCAACGATATTTTTTTATACTGATAAAAATAATATCCCGATGCTGGGTAAACTTAATACACGTTACCAGCTTTCAATTACACATGAGGGTAAATCATACAGTGCAGAGACCACCATTCCTTTAATAACAAGAACAATTGATTCAATATGGTGGGAAAAATTGCCATCAATTGAACCAAAGGACTCAGCATTTGCGCGTGTGTTAATCAGAGCAACAGACAAGCCTGGTTTGGGTGATTATATCAGGTATTTTACTAAGGTTGGCGTAAGAGAACCTTATTTACCTGGCTTCAATTCTGTTTTTGATGATCAGGTTATAGATGGGAAGTCATATACCATTCCTGTAGATAGGGGATTCAACAGAAATGCTGAGTTTACGGACAGTTCATCGTTTTACAGGAGAGGGGATACAGTTACTATCAAATTATGTCAGATTGATAAGGCAACCTATGATTTTTGGCGTACTTACGAATTCAGTTTCCAAAGCATTGGAAATCCTTTTTCCAGTCCTACCAGGATTTTAACCAACATCAATAACGAAGCATTGGGTTATTTTGGAGGTTATGGTTGCCAGTTTAGGACAATAATCATTCCAAAATGACTTATCTTCGCAGATTATAAAATATTAGAGATGTCTTCAGTTGAAAAAGTTTCATGTTTGATTATAGGGTCTGGTCCTGCTGGTTATACAGCTGCAATTTATGCTTCAAGAGCTAACTTGAAACCTGTTTTGTATCAGGGTATACAACCAGGCGGACAGCTAACAATCACGACTGAAGTTGAAAACTATCCTGGTTATCCGGAAGGCATTCAAGGTCCGGAGATGATGGTTGATTTTGAAAAGCAGGCAAAGCGGATGGGTGCTGATATCAGGTTTGGACTTGCTACAAAAGTTGATTTTTCAGATAGTTTGCATAAAGTATGGATTGATGAAGAAAAAGAGATTCATGCGGATACTGTGATCATAGCAACTGGTGCATCTGCTAAGTGGCTTGGTTTACCCAGTGAAGAAAGACTCAATGGATATGGCGTGAGCGCATGTGCCGTATGCGACGGATTCTTTTTCCGAGGTAAGGAAGTTGCCATTGTAGGTGCAGGCGATACTGCAGCTGAGGAAGCACACTACTTAAGTAAATTATGTACAACTGTTCACATGTTTGTGCGTCGTGAACAGATGCGTGCATCAAAAGTAATGCAAGATCGTGTTTTGAATACTCCTAACATTAAGGTATATTGGAATACAGATACAGATGAGATTTTAGGTGAAAAGAATGTTACAGGTGTTCGAATTGTAAACAATAAGACTGGTGAAAAGCAGGAGATACCCGTTTCTGGTTTTTTTGTTGCTATTGGTCACCAGCCCAATTCTGATATTTTTAAACCTTTCATTAATATGGATGAAGCAGGGTACATTCAAACTACTCCAGGAACCTCCAAAACTAATGTAATTGGCATTTTCGCCTGTGGTGATGTACAAGATAAAAATTACAGGCAGGCCATAACTGCTGCCGGAAGTGGATGCATGGCAGCAATTGATGCAGAACGTTATCTGGCTTCAATAGGTCATTGATTCCAGCTCAATGCCAAAAATACCAAAGCTCCGCTGATGTAACCAAGGAATGCCCAGAGGGTAATTCTTTTAAGGTACCAGAAGAATTCAATTTTGGTCAAACCCATAGCAGCAACTCCTGCAGCTGAGCCTATTATCAGCATGCTGCCCCCTGTGCCTGCACAAAAAGCAATAAAAAGCCAGAATGGATGATCCTGGGGGAATTCAGTAAGCGAATACATACCTTGAGTTGCCGCTACAAGTGGAACATTATCAATGACTGCAGACAAGACACCCAAAATCATTACAATTATTTTGGGGTTACCAATCAGCTGATTTAAACTGTTTGCTGCACTTGTGAGAATACCTGAAGTTTGTAAAGCAGCCACACTTACGAGTATTCCCAGAAAAAAAAGGATGCTCGGGGTGTCAATTTTTCTGATTGCAAAATTTACAGATAAAGCATCTTTATCGATCGTATCCTTTCCGCTGTGGATCATTTCTGTAAGTAACCACATAACTCCCAATGAAAAAAGCATACCCATAAAAGGGGGGAGTCCAGTTAACGTCTTGAAAACGGGTACAAACAGCAGTGATAGAATACCAATGGTAAAAACCAGATTTTTTTCTTTTGAAGTGGATATAGAAGTGATTTTTCCATAAACAGGTTCATTGATGCCTCCTTTTACTGCAAACCTGAGGGCTATCAAAGGTATGATGACTGAAACCACACTGGGTAAGAATATATTTTTAATCGTTTCCCAGGCAGTTATTTGTCCGCCTATCCATAACATTGTAGTTGTCACATCACCTATAGGAGACCAGGCGCCCCCTGCATTAGCGGCAATTACGGTCATGGATGCAAAAATCAATTTATCCTTGTTGTCATGAATAAGTTTATTTGTAAGCGATATGAGCACAATCGTGGTTGTCAGATTATCCAGTACGGCAGATAAAAGAAAAGCAATTACAGTGATAAGTGTTAATATGGTTGCCTTTTTTCTGCTTTTGATACTTCTGGAAATAAGATCAAAGCCATCATGGGCATCTATGAGTTCCACAATTGTCATAGCACCTAATAGAAAAAACAGAATACCTGAAATCTCACCCATGTGTTCCAGCAATGCATGATGTGCCTGTTCATGCGAACTGCTGCTGAATACGTAAATTGTCCAGCATAAAACTCCTGTAATCAATGCACTTGATGCTTTATTGATTTTAATCTGGTGCTCAAAAGCAATAGCCAGATAGCCAATGATAAATATTACTGTCATCATAGTACATCAATTTAATTCTCTTTCTTAATTGGAGATTTCCCTGGGATGTTTTTTTTGACTTTATCTCCAGATGATTTTCGGGGGATAATTTCACTTGTTTTTGAAGAGGAAGAAATTGGTTTTATAGGTTTTTTCTCTTCATCAGTAATTTTTACAGAATCTTCAAGTGGCTTCTTGATTTTATTCCAATCCGTCCAAATTTCAGTTACAGATTTAGGACGAATACTTTCCAGCCATTTAAAATTGCGGAGTTCCTTTTTATCTTCAGGAAGCTGCATGATTGGATAGGTTGTGCCGGTGACACTGTTGAACCAGGTTACCCGCTTTAATTCCTTGTTTGCAAAACGCATTACTATTGCATCAGCCATGGTATAATTTACACCTTCATAAGCACTGTCTTCATCCTGGAGGTAATAGAGATTCTCACCATTTCCTTTAACTCTTAAAAAATCTATGGATCCTTCAATGAACTGCCCGGTGAGTTCATTGCCTTTCATCTGGTTGAACATCCCTTCTGCTGTACGGTTAATGGTGAAGGCGTTTTCATTAACTAAAATCTTTTCAGCTTTTCTGTTTTTGGTAGCCAGAAAAATGGTATCTCCTGATATCTGACTTCCCTGTGTCCAAATAACAGGTTCTGCGAAGAATCTGAAAACAGAATCTATCCCGGAATAGAATAAACTATCGCATTTACTCTGCAATGAATCTGAAAACAACTTTACATGGTGAAAAGCTGTAAAATAACGGATAGTATCAGCTGGATTTTTAACCTTTGAACTATCTGATATGAGATAGGCAGAATGCAATGTATCAGCCGTTACAAATAAGGAATCTTCTTTTTGTTTTAAAACTAATAAAGGTTTTGAGTAAGAAGTAACAGTCTTAGTTTCATTGTTAAAGTCAGTTGCCCCGGCATACATGGCTATCCCCTGAGCAGAATCCCTGTACTCAACATTTCCTGTAGCTCTTCCAGCACCAGTGATTTTGTCGTATGCTATGCTGTCTGCATATACAAGCTGTGTGCTATCTCTTATTTCAGGTCTGTTTGTGAAAATTGCATTCCCTTTTTTAAGGTCATACATGCCTCTTCGGGTCTTTATAGTAGAACGTTCATCCTTGATTATAGTTGGTGCAAGGAAGTTGGCTATCTCTGTATTGAGATTATACCTGAGTGTATCTGTGGTCATGGTATATTCTGGGTCTACCAGCTTTACCTTTTTCTGAAAAAATACATCACGCGTATTGGCATAATAAATGCCTTCCTTGCTCGTAAGTACAGATTCACCATTAACTACTTTCCCGTTATTAAGGTATGTGCCAATATTGGTGCCTACGTTGTATTCCAATGCCTCTGTGGTGAGAACACCTTTGCCGTCAGTTAATTTGACTCTTTTTTTAAGGGTAGCAACCTTTGTGTCTCCCATGTATTGCATATACTGAGAGTACGCATGAACGCTATCATTGTCGTTTATATGAATATTTCCGAATGTTTCAACCTGGTTTAATAATACATTCTGTACAGCACTGTCACAATAAATCAGCGTATTTTGTTGCTGCATAATCACATTGCCCTTCAGAATATTCAGATCTCCGGCACTATCTCTTTTGACACGTCTGAATATATCAGCTTTTATGATTTGAACATACCGGTCATTCAATACAGGCTGTTCTGTAACAGGTGTGACTTGTGCCCAAATTACACCTCCTTTTAAAAGAATGAATAGGAATAAAAGAGAAACCTTTTTATACATTATTGGACCGTTGAATCTGAGATGGGAGTCATGAGAGGACCTGTTTTATCTTTTTTGCCGAACACCGAAATTTGAACATACCGTTTTGGATGTAACCTGAGATCCTGTAACAAAACGTTCAGGCTGTTTGCTGTGCTGTTCAGATTTTTGTACAGTTGATCGTCTGCGGCAATTTTACCGATGCTTCCTTTACCTGATTTAATATCTGAAAGTACACCGTTCAGGGTGCCGATAGTTGATTCAAGTGCTACAACAGTCCCTGCCAAATCAAGCGTAGCAACTTTCCTTGAAGCTTCTGCCAGATTATTAATTACTGAAGTTATCGAGTCATTGTTATTTTTTAAGTTACTGCTGAAGGAATTCACGTTGTCCATAGTTTGAGCCAGGCTACCTTTACCAGGTTCAAGTAATGCGTTAAGCTTATCCGTTGTTCCTGCTAATTCCTGTAAAATAGTGGAAATGTTTTGCTGCGCACTTTCGTCAAAGGTTTTACCAATGTTTCTGATTGTTGTGTCCAAAGAGGCCAGTGTCCTATTGATATTTTCAATTGTTGGCGCCAGCGTTTGCTTAAGATCTTCCATTAAACCCTTGGTGTCTATACCTTTCAACGTATCGCCATCCTTAAGAAAATTTGTGGAGCTTCCAAGCGAGATTACTATTGCTGTAGAACCCAATGGCGTTGCCTCAATTTTACCATATGAATCTACAGGGATATTTATTGATCGGGTCAGGTGATAGGAAACAACCACTTGACTTAGATTGGCATCCTTCTCATCCAGTCCTTCAACAGCACCAACTCGTAAACCGTTAATTTTTATCGCATCACCAATATTTAGACCTTCTACCTTGCTGAAGGTTACAAACATGGTTGCTTTCTTTTTGAAAACATTTTTGCCTTTCAGGAAATTAAATCCAAGTATCAACAATGTTATTGAAACAGCCGTTAATGCACCTACTTTGGTTTCGTTTGAAATTTTCATCATTTTCTGGTTGTTGTTATTTGCCGTCAATAAGTATTTTGTAGTTAATGACAGCATTGGCTATTGCCCTGGTCATTTCTGTTTGACCTACCTCACTGTTAAGATAGTCTTCTTCTTCCTTGTTAGTAATAAAACCTGTTTCAATCAAAACCGCGGGCATATTAGTAGCCTGTAAAACCCATATGCCCATATGGTTTCTTTGCAAAACTCCCTGACTTTTTCTACCTATAGCAGTAAACTCAGTTTCAATCAATGAGGCAAGTCTAACTGAATTTTTGAAAAATTTCTGAGACCATAACCTGGCTTTTATGATGGCTTCAGGACTATTAACATCTGGAATATCCATAACCTCTGCTGAAGATTCATATCGCTCATCCTCAATTATACCCTTTGTTTTTTCATCTGCCCTGTCTGCTGCCCAAACGTATGTAGACGTGCCATGTGCAGGATTTGGAGAGGTTTTGTAGATAGGCACCTTTTTGTATAATTTTTTACGTTTACTGCCTTTGCCCTTATAATAGGCTACAGATTTATAACCTGTTACAGTTTTTTTTGGTGGTGCTGCATTTACATGAATACAAACAAACAAATCTCCACTTTCCTTATTGGCTATGTTTGCCTTTTCCCTTACATGGTGGTATATGTCTGTTGTTCGGGTCATTACAAAACGCGTATCGGGCAATTCCGCTCTGAGCAATGTATCCAGCCTGAGGGCAAGTTGCAAGGTGATTTGAGCTTCTGTTGAGTAGCTGCCTTTGGCACCCTGATCAGTTCCGCCATGACCAGCATCGATGATGATTGTCTTAATTTTGGGAGATTTTACTGCAGACTGTGAAAAAACTTTAGTTGAATTTCCAGCTAACAATAAAGTGAAGGCATATGTTATGATTCTGCTGAGCATAGAGGAATTCTTTTTTTATGTCACGTTCAAAAGAATCTTTACAATATCTTACAATATTAATTGATTAAATTTGCACGACGACTGATATGTTTCAACAAAAACGCAAATTTAGCCTAAAATATCTTCAATTCTTGATTTTATCCTCAGGACTGTTTCTGATTTTAACATTACCAGAGCATGCCAGGGCTGAAAGTTCAGGATTAATGCAGCGTGTGCAGAAGCAAGTCCCAAAAGATACAATTAAGCCTATTGCTAAAGATACAACAGGGGAAAAAGGTAAAATCGATACCCTGAGTTTAAAAATCTCTCGTGATTCTATATCATTTCCTGTTGAACACAAGGCCGAAGATTCCATGGTGCTGGATGTTGATACAAAAAAAATATACCTGTTTGGTAAAACGGAGATTAAATATGACGATGTATTATTAAATGCCCCTATAATCGAATTTGACCAGCAAACTCAATTTGTTATTGCCAAAATGGGCAGAGATTCAACCGGGGCAGTTGCTGGTATGGCAAAACTTAAACAAGGCGAAACAGTAACAGTTAGCGACAGTCTCAGTTTTAACTTCAAGAATCAGAAGGGTGTAACCTACAGTTCGTTTTTTCAGCAGGATGAGCTTTTTAATTTTGCGGAGAAGGTTAAAAAAATTGATAGTGAAACATTCTTTGCTGCGAGAGGCAGATTCACAACATGCAACTTAGACACCCCGCACTTTGCCTTCAGATTCAGTAAGGCTAAATTCATAAATAAAAAACTTGTTGTTACCGGCCCGGTACATCCTGAGTTTGAAGATGTTCCTATACCGATTTACCTTCCATTCGGCATATTTCCCATGAAAAAAGGCCGTCAATCTGGTATTCTACCACCTCAGTTTACGGTTAATGATCAGTTTGGTGTTGGCTTGGAAGGTTTTGGATATTACAGAGCCGTAAATGATTTTTTGGATGCAAAAACCTGGTTTGATCTTTATTCTTATGGATCCTGGAGAGCTAATTTTGCGCCAAGCTACAGAGTTAGGTATAAATATAGTGGTAGTTTCAACCTCAGCTATCAAAACACAAAGTTTGCATTTAAGGGAGATCCTGATTTTTCAAAGAATAAAAGTTTTTTTGTAACCTGGTCTCACAGCTTGGATAGCAAAGCCAGGCCAGGTGTTTCCTTCAGTGCCAATGTAAATGCGGGTAGCAGTAAATACTTATCACTGGTACCTAACGGCGCTTTGGTTAATCCGGGCTTTGGCGGTAACACCCAGGGTGGTGGTAACTATATGCAACCCATGAATTTCACCAATCAATTGAGTTCCTCTATTTCATATCAGAAAAACTGGCAGGGAACTCCCTTCAATCTGGCAGTTAACCTCAACCATAACCAAAATACCGCAACCCGTGTAATCAACCTCAATCTTCCTGATATTGCTCTTGTCATGAATACCATTTATCCTTTTCAGCCAAAAGAAGCAGTAGGAGCAGGCAAATGGTATGAAAAACTGGGAATAGGGTACTCGGGTAACTATAAAGGTCAAATCTCTTTTTACGATACAGCTTTCCGGTTTAAACAATTGATTGATACTTTTCAATGGGGAGCCAGTCATGATGTGCCAATAACTTTGTCATTGCCTTCACTTGGACCATTTCAAATTGCCCCCAGTTTTTCTTTCCGTGAAAGATGGTTTGCTCAGAAGTTCTTCAGAACATGGAATCCGGTAAAAGAGAAACTGGATTCCACCATTGAAAAAGGTTTTTATGCTGCTCGTGAAATGAATATGGGTCTTTCTTTCAGTACTGCTGTTTTTGGAACTTTTCAGGCTAAAAAGAAAGAAGCCAGGGTTCAGGCTATCCGGCATGTAATGCGTCCGCAATTCAGTGTCAATTACAAGCCAGACCTGATGAAACCTTATTATTACCGCCAACAGGTGGATAAACAGGGCAATCGCGTGCTGATGTCAGTATTTGACGGCAGTATATTCGGACCGTTTGGATCAGAAGAGAATGGTGGAATTGGATTCGGTATCGATAACAACCTGGAAATGAAGGTCAGGTCCAAAGCTGATACCAGTGAAGATGCTGAGTTCAAAAAAGTAAAACTGATAGACGGATTTGGCGTCTCAGGTGGATATAATATGTTGGCCGATAGCTTTAACCTGTCAACATTTAACTTTTATGCAAGAAGTAGTCTGCTTGAAACTATAAATATTACCGCCAACATGACTATGGATCCTTATAAAAGCAATCCTCAGACTGGTTACAGGATGAACCAATATATCTGGAGTGGCGGCAGTAAATTTAATTTCTTTTCTTCATTGGTAAGCGGTAGTGTCAATATCTCAACCAGTCTGCAGAGTAAAAAGAAAAAAGATGGTGGTAAACAAACTGAAAAGAAAGATGAAGCATTTGAAGACAACCTAACACAGGAGCAAATGAATGCACAGTTGGATTATATCCGCAGAAACCCAGCTGAATTTACTGATTTCAGCATTCCATGGACAATGAGTTTTTCATATTCTCTCAGCTTCGCCAAACTTCCACAACCTGACTATACTTTTAAAAATGAATTTACCTCCAATTTCAACTTTAATGGAGATTTCAGCCTGACTCCAAAATGGAAAATTGGAGCTAACGGTTATTTTGATGTTGAGACAGGTAAACTTCAATCTCTAACCACCTTTGTTTCTCGAGACCTGCATTGCTGGCAAATGTCCATTAACATTACCCCAATCGGATTGTATAAATTTTTCAATATCTCCATTAATCCAAAATCAGGATTACTGAGGGACCTGAAGATTAACAGAACAAGGTATTTTTACACCCAATAGTTAGTTGTTCTTTTCAAGTGCTGTCCACATAAGTTTGAAAATATGTTCCTTAAAGTCAGAAGGGGTTTCAAAGCTGGCTGGTGAAACCGGTTCAAGGAACTGCATAGAAGCTTTTCCAGGCCAGAAATAAAATTTTTTATCATCAGGAAGCATGGCTCTTGTACCCCTGATTATGCATGGTACAATGCTTTTCCCTGTATCAAAAGACAAGCGGAATGCACCATCATGAAAAGACTTTAAAGGTTCTGCTGTTTTGTTGCGTGTTCCTTCCGGATAAATACACATGTGCATGCCTAGCTCCAAAACACGTTTCATGTCTAGGTAACTTTGCTTCCTGCTACTTTCCCTTGATCTGTCTAATAATACTGAACCTCTTTTGTAAATAATGCCAAATATGGGGATTCTCGACATTTCAATTTTTGCAATTGTTTTGTTTGGACCAGGTATACCCGGACTGGTTAGCGGTACGTCCATCAGGGAGTTGTGGTTACAAACAACAATGTAGTTTTCGCCCTTTTTAAAATATTGTCTTCCAGAAATGCGCAACCTGATGCCAGATAACGGAAAGAATACTGACATCCACATCCTGCAAAAACGGATTACCCAGGCAGTTCTCACTGGTTCAGGAAATATTCCGGTTACCCAAATTGGAATGATAAAAACTAACATGGAGGCAATGAAAACTGTTCCTCCCCAAATTGTAAAAAATGCACCAAGTATCTTTTTTGCCATAAATTATTTTGTTATCAACCAATCAATGGGTGTCAGGCCATGTTGCATCAGGTACTGATTAGTTGAAGAAAAATGTCTGCAACCGAAAAACCCTTTATCCGCTGAAAATGGTGAAGGGTGGGCAGCTTTTAAAACAAGGTGTTTCGTTTCATCTATGCAGCTTCCTTTTTCCCGTGCAAAGTTACCCCAAAGCAGGAAGACAAGGTTTTGTTTTTTCTCATTCAGCACACGAATAACAGCATCAGTGAATTGCTGCCAGCCAATTCCTGCATGACTATTAGGTTGATTTGCACGAACTGTTAATGTAGCATTTAACAACAAAACACCTTGTTCAGCCCATTGATAAAGATTGCCATTATCCCGTGGCATTTGAATACCTAAATCTGATTCAAGTTCCTTGTAAATGTTCACCAGTGATGGAGGCGGTTTAACTCCATCCTGTACCGAAAAACTTAAGCCATGCGCCTGACCAGGCCCATGATAGGGATCCTGACCAATTATAATAACTTTGACTTTATCAAAATCAGTTGCATTAAAGGCATTAAAAATATCAGACCCTTTTGGATAAACAACCTGATTGCTGTTTTTTTCAGACTTTAATAAGGCAACAATGTCACTGAAATATGCTTTTTCGAATTCTGTTTGCATTTTTTTCTTCCATCCTGCTGCAATTTCTACATCCATAATAATTTTATACTTGGATGCAAGCTAAAAAAAATTATCTTTGCAACCCTTAGTTCTTCCGGTCCCGTAGCTCAGCTGGATAGAGCGGCAGCCTTCTAAGCTGTAGGTCATTGGTTCGAATCCAATCGGGATCACTTCTTTTTTTCTATCTACTTTTCTCTTTCTCTTCTTTTCTTCTTTTACACTTAAATTATCCACAATTGGGATATTTTATCCACATTTTCTATTATTTATTTGTTATTTTCAAAGAAATAAGAAATAATTTTTTTTACTTCTGGCTATTACCAGTAATTTAACTATACAAGCGAAAGTTTTTTATTGAAAAATCATCACAAAACCAATTGTTTATGGCCCAAAAATTGCACTTACCAGGGTTTGCGAGACTGTTGAGCATCACAGTCTTTCTATCTCTCCTAACAGGTTTTGCTGCAGCGCAGCGAACTGTTTCAGGAAAAGTTACAGATGCTGAAACAAAAGCACCATTATCAGGTGTTTCTGTTGTTGTGACTGGAACAACAAAGGGAACAGCAACAGATGCACAAGGAACTTTTAAAATTGATCTCGCTGCCAATCAGAAAACCCTTATTTTAACTTTTAACGGTTATGAGAGCAAGACAGTTGCTGTAGGAAACGCATCTGCCATTACTGTTGAAATGGACGTTGATGTAAAGGCACTTCAGTCTGTTGTTGTAACTGGTTACACATCTCAACGTAAAAAAGACATTACAGGTGCAGTTGCCGTAGTATCAGCAAAAGAACTAACTGCAACTCCAGCTGCCAGCGTTACCCAAATGTTACAAGGTAAGGCTTCTGGTGTTGTTGTTGGAAACGACAACTCACCCGGTGGAGGTACGATGGTGCGTATTCGTGGATTCGGTACAATCAACAACAATTCTCCTTTGTATGTTATTGATGGGGTTCCAACACAAGGTACGCTCAATAACATCAATCCCTATGACATTGAGTCTATGCAGGTTCTGAAGGATGCATCTGCTGCTTCTATTTATGGTGCGCGAGCTGCCAACGGCGTTGTTATCATCACAACCAAAAGAGGTAAATCAGGTGATCCTAAAATTACTTTTGATTATTACACCGGTCAGCAAGCACCTGGTAAATTCCTCGATTTGCTTAATGCCGAAGAATTGGGTCAATACCTGTTTAAAGCTGATGTTGGTGCTGGTAAATCACCATGGATAGCTTCTCCTTCTGTTCAATACAAATTTGATCAGAATGGTGGTATTACAATGGCTGATTACATCTATCCAAATATTTTTGGATCACTTCCAGCTAATTTCACTTACACCAATGATATCACAGATCCACAACTTGGTGTTTCAAAGTTTAACATTAACAAAGCAAATAAAGCAGGTACCGACTGGTATGACGCCATTTTTGACCCTGCTCCAATGTCAAACTATCAGATAGGAGCTTCAGGTGGTACAAATAAAGCCAAGTATGCTTTCTCCGGAAACTATTTCAAACAGGATGGTATCTTGAGATTTACGAATTACGAGCGTTATTCTGTTAGGGCAAATACTGAGTTTACACAGGGTAAATTTACCGTTGGACAAAACCTGACTGTTTCTTATGATGAGAGAGTTGGTATTGCCAATAATAATGAAGGAAACCCAATTTCATTGGCATACAGGATACATCCCATAATTCCAATATTTGATATAACAGGGGGACCTGCCTATTTTGGAGGCTCCAACACATCTCCATACTTAGGCTTTGGTGGTCCGCGTGGTGTGAATCTTGGAAACGCTACTAATCCTTTGGCTGAGTTGTATAGGGCAAAAGACAATAAGACTACCAGTACTAACATATTTGGTAATGCATTTGGAGAGTATGCAATCAATAAACATCTCAAGGCAAGGTCAAGCTTTGGTTTGGAATACACCAATGCTAACAGATCAGAATATTTCATGAGAAATATTGAGGCATCGGAAGCAAGAAATACCAATACTTTAAACGTGTTTAACAGTTTTAATTCAGCTTGGACATGGTATAACACACTGAATTATTCCAATACATTTGCTGATGATCATGACATCAATGTACTTATAGGTACTGAGGCTGTATCAACTTATGGACTTGGATTCAGTGCCAGCAGAAGTGGTTTCTCATTTGATGATATTGATTACCGTTATTTAAACGCAGGTTCTGCATCTGGTTTAGCAAACTCGGGCTCAGGTGCAATCAGAACGCGTTTGTTTTCACAGTTTGCTAAAGTAAACTATGGATACAAAAATCTTCTACTTGCAGATTTTACTATACGTCGTGATGGCTCCTCTCGTTTTTCTGAAGCAAATCGATATGGTGTATTCCCTGCAGGTTCTGTTGGAATCAGGTTGTCTGAGTTAAAACCAATTAGTAACATCAGTTGGATAAGTGACTTGAAAGCACGTGCTGGCTGGGGTAAAACTGGTAATCAGCTGATTCCAAATGTTTACAATGCATACACCCTTTTCCTTGCTAATCCAGCTACCAATGGCTATGATATCAATGGCTCCGGTAACTCTGTTGCAGCCGGTTTCGACCTTGGTCAGTTTGGAAATCCCAATGGTAAATGGGAAACTTCCACATCATTTAATATTGGTCTCGATGCAAGTTTGTTGAATAACAAACTCGAAGTTGTTTTCGATTGGTATACCAGAACAACCTCAGATATGCTTGCTCAGATTGCTGTTCCTCGTGCACAAGGTCAGGGAACTTTGCCATTTACCAACATTGGTGAAATGCGCAACAGGGGTGTTGACCTCAATTTGAATTGGACAGACAAAGCATTGAACGGACAGTTGAGATACTCAGTTGGATTTAACATCAGTCACTATAAGAATGAAGTACTTAAGCTGAATGATGATCCAAATGCTACTGTTTTTGGATTTACTACGCGCCTACCTTCAATTACCGCTACAAGAAGAGGTTATCCTATTGCCAGCTTCTATGGTTATTTTGTTGATGGTATCCTCAATGCCCAACAGGCAGCTTCTGCAGCTAAATTTGGTACCTATACCCGTGAAGGTGTTTTCAATTTCAGGGATATAAATAAGGATGGAGTGATTACAGCTGCAGACCGTGATTTTGTAGGAAATCCTCATCCGGATTTCACTTATGGGATAAACCTTTCAGCTGGTTACAAGAGTTTCGACTTGGCAATTTTTGCACAAGGTGTTCAGGGAAATGAAATATTTAATTATGTACGTTACTGGACAGACTTCAATGTATTCCAGGGTAACAGGTCGAAGCGGATGTTGTATGAGTCTTATGGCAATTCAAGCAATCCTAAACTTCCCCGTTTGAATTCCGGCGACGCTTCTTCTCAGCAGGTTTCCTCTTACTTCCTTGAAGATGGCTCATACCTCCGCCTGAGAAATATCCAACTTACATACAGCGTTCCAAACGGACTTGTAAAAAAACTTGGTCTTTCCGGATTGCAGCTTTATCTGCAAGGACAAAATATCCTTACGCTTACTAAGTATACAGGTTTGGATCCAGACATCAATCTTCGTACTTCCGGTAATGACAACCAGGATATTCACATGGGAATAGATGAAGGTGCATACCCTGTTTCTAAGTCTTATCTTTTTGGTGTTCGTGTTAAGTTTTAATTAAACCGATAAATTTTGTATATGAAAAAGATAAATCAATTCCTTCTTGCACTACTGGTCATATCTGCTTTGGCCGGCTGCCAGAAATTTTTTGATGTAAAACCGCAAGGAGTTGCCAGTACCGAGCAACTTAAAAGTAAAGCCGGTGTAAATGCAGTTTTGATTGGAGCATATTCTTTATTAGATGGCGAAGGTGCAGGTAACACATCCTGGCATTCAGCCGTTTCAAACTGGGTTTATGGTGGCGTTGTTTCTGACGATGCATACAAAGGGACAGATGCTGGTGATCAGCCTGAACAATCATTCCTGGAGCAATTTAACTGGGTTTCAGATAATATCCACTTAAGGGGTTTCTGGCAGCATCAGTATGATGGCATTTCAAGGGCAAACAATGTTATTCAGCTTGCTTCAGATCCTGATGTGAAAGACATGTCTGATGTTGAGAAGACCCAGGTAATTGCACAAGCAAGGTTCCTTAGAGGCCATTATCATTTTCAGCTTAAAATCATGTTCGGTAATGTTCCTTACATTGACGACAAAACATACGATCCAGGCAATCCAGGAGGCGTTCTAATTGGTAACACAACCGATATCTGGCCACAAATTGAAGCAGATTTCAAGTTTGCATCAGATAATCTTCCGGCAACACAGTCTCAAAAGGGGAGAGCTACCAAATGGGCTGCTAAATCCTACCTGGCCAAATCAATGTTATTTCAAAAAAAATGGGCTGCTGCAAAAACAGAATTGCTCGATGTGTTTAACAACTCTGGCAAAAAACTCGTAGCAGAATACCATGATAACTACAGAAATAAAACCAATAATAATATTGAGTCAATTTTTGAAGTTCAGTTTTCAATCAATGATGGAACTGGCGGACAAAATGGAAATAATCCGGATCGTCTAAACTGGCCTTATTCTGGAGGTGCACCTGGTCGTGGTTGCTGCGGTTTCTATCAGCCATCACATAACCTCGTTAATGCATTCAAAACAGATGCAAATGGTTTGCCAATGATTGGTAATGCTGTTGATGGTAGTCAGGACACTTATAATAATGCAGATGTCCCTAATGATCAGGGTATCAGCTACACACTTCCTTATACGCCTGACCTTTCTGTTCCCGTAGATCCAAGACTTGATTGGACCGTTGGACGCAGGGGTGTTAAGTTCCTTGATTGGGGCCCACATCCTGGTTCTTCCTGGATTCGTGATCAGGCTTATGCTGGTCCATTTAGTGGAAAAAAATGGATGTATTACCTTGCTGAAGAGGGGTCATCTACCCATGCCACTGCAAAAAGATCTGTAAATAATAATTTCAGATTGATTAAATATTCACATGTCATTTTATGGCTTGCTGAATGTGAAACAGAACTTGGAAATCTGGCACAGGCTGAATCTTATGTAAATATGATTCGTATGCGTGCCAAAACATCTACCCCTCAAGATGCTGCTGTTAATGTAAAAATTGAACCATATCCTGCCGGAACTTTTGTCGCAAAAGGACAATCTTTCGCAATCAATGCTGCACATACTGAGCAAAGACTCGAGTTTGCTATGGAAGGTCATCGCTTTTTTGATCTCAGACGATGGGGAATTGCCGAGAAAGTAATGAATGCATATATAGCAAAAGAATCAGTCAGTGGTACAGATTTGAATGGTAGGTCTTTTAGCAAACGTAACTACCTTGCTGGTAAGTCAATGTTACCCAAGCATAACCTGTTCCCAATTCCTCAGGATGAAATCCTTAACTCTCAGAAGGATGGTAAGTCTGTATTGGTACAGAATCCTGGATATTAATCCTGTAAAATTGAGATAATGTTAAAGGGCTGCCAAGACGGCAGCCCTTTAATCATTTAAAAAGGTTTCAATTCATTACCCGTACATTACTTAAACCAATGGCCTATTAACCCAGATTCATCAATTCCTCGAATATTTTTTCGTACTGATTCTCCAGAGTTGAAATCTGACCATTTATTTGCTGGTATGTTTTTTCTGCTTCCTGAAACTTGGTTTTGTCTGAATAAATACGCGGATCAGCCAATGCATCTTCGGCTTTGGTTTTATCAGCTTTCAAAACAGCAATTTTTGACTCCAACTCTTCAAACTGTCGTTGTAACTTTTTTTTAGCTTTCTCAATTTCTCTTTCTTTTCCCCAACCTTCGGTTGGCAAGCTCGTGCCTTGTGCCTTACTGTCTTTCCCTTGTGCCTCGTGCCTCGTGCCTTGTGCCTTACCGTCTTTCCCTTGTCCCTCGTGCCTCGTGCCTTGTGCCTCACCGTCTTTCTCTATTGCCTTCTCTTTCAACGCCATCCGTTCTTTCCATGCTACCCATTCCGTGTAACCTCCTTTAAATTCCACTACCTGTCCGTCTACTATTTCCCAGATCTTATTGGCGGTTTTTGAAATGAAATAACGATCGTGGCTCACCAATATCAGACTTCCCTCATATTTATCCAAAGCTTCTGCCAACAAATCCACAGAATGCATATCAAGGTGATTCGTAGGTTCGTCAAGCATCAGGAAATTGGATTTACTGATGATGGTTTTAGCAAGGGCAACCCGCGCTTTTTCACCTCCACTGAGAACTTTGATTTTTTTATCAACGTCATCGCCACTAAACAGAAAACATCCCAACACAGTTCTTAACTCCATGTCAGTTTTCTTACTTCCTGCCATTTGGAGTTCTTCCAACACATTGTAATTCAGGTTGAGTGATTCCAACTGATGTTGCGCATAAAAACTTTCTTCAACGTTATGGCCCCAGTTCCTTTCCCCTTCAAAATCTTCTCTACCGGCTATAATACGGAGCAAGGTTGATTTTCCTTTTCCATTTGCACCTATAAGTGCAATTTTATCACCCCTTTCAATCTCAGCTTTTGCACCATTGACAATCTCGATATCTCCAAATCTCTTGGATAAATTCTGGATTGAACAAATGATTTTACCGGGAGTTTTGTCAACATTGAAGTTCATTCTGATATTAGGCCTTTCTATGCTTGCCTCTTCAACCCTTTCTATTTTATCCAACCTTTTTTGAACACTTTGTGCCTGGGCAGCCTTTGATGCCTTTGCCTTAAATCGTTCTATGAATCGCTCCTGTTGTCTGATAAAATCCTGCTGATTCTCAAATGCCCTTTGTTGCATTTCCATCCTAACAAGCTTTTCCTTTTCATAGTAGGAGTAATTGCCTGTATAGATATTGAGTCTTCTCTGGTATAACTCAACAATTTTATTTACCATCCTGTCAAGAAAATACTTATCGTGACTTACAATCACTACAGCTCCCTGATAGTGTAACAGGTATTTTTCCAGCCATTCAATGGAAGGAAGATCAAGGTGGTTGGTAGGTTCGTCAAGCATCAGCAGATCGGGCTGCATGAGGATCATCTTTGCCAGCAGCACACGCATACGCCATCCTCCGCTGAATTCCTTATAGGGTCTGCCGAGGTCTTCCTGCTTAAAGCCAAGACCATGCAATACATCTTCAGTTTTATGGTCAATATTATAACCATCCAGTACATCCATTTCATGGAGTAGGTCAGTATACTCAATCAACTTTTTCTCATCTTCAGTCTGCTCGAGCTCAATTCCCAATCGTTCGATATCTTTCTGGATCTGTACGACGCGTTCAAACGCTCCCATGGCTACCTGCAGGATGCTTTCTTGTGTGTCAAAACTTAACAAATCCTGGTGTAAGTAACCAATTGTAGTAGTCCGGCTTCTTTCTACAGTTCCAGCATTGGGCAGATATTCTCCCGCAAGTAATTTAAGCAATGTAGATTTGCCCGTGCCATTGAAACCAATCAGGCCGATGCGTTCACCTGGATGTATATGCCAGGTTGCCTCTTCAACTATTGCTCTTGCTCCAAATTCAAATGTTAAGTCCTGAAATCCTGCCAGCATAATGTAAATATTGCGCGGCAAAGTTAGTATAATATAAATTTGTGGGTGAACTTTCATTCATCAACAGCGTTAAATCATATTGTGAAAAAGATTATACCATTTTTACTCCTTCTTGCAATTTCATTTGTAGCAAATGCCCAAAACAAGTTTACAATTTCAGGATTTATAAGGGATTCTTTAAACAGGGAGACCCTCATCGGAGCTACAGTTCAGGCTCAGGCAACAGGAAAAGGTGTTAGCAGCAATCAATATGGCTTTTATTCACTTACACTTCCAGCAGGAAAGCAAAGTCTTTTGGTAAGTTTTGTAGGATACATACCAGCGCAATATGAAATAGACCTGGACAAGGATTTAAACATAGATTTATCGCTCCTTTCCCGTTCAAGTCTTGCGCAGGAAATTATCATTACCTCCAAAAAACGGGATGCCAATGTCAAAAATGCTCAAATGGGGCAAATTGACCTGAATATGAACCGGATGAAATCATTACCGGTTATTTTTGGTGAAATTGACCCGCTAAAGACACTTCAGCTCTTTCCCGGGGTAACGAATGCAGGAGAGGGTAATAGCGGTCTGTATGTAAGGGGGGGAGGACCTGATCAAAACCTGATTTTACTAGACGATGCCATAGTATACAATACGGGTCATCTGTTTGGATTTTTTTCCATTTTCAATGGAGACGCTATAAAAAATACTACATTAATTAAAGGTGGAATGCCGGCACAATATGGTGGCAGACTTTCTTCTGTGCTGGATATCTCTATGAAAGATGGTAACCTCAAAAAGTTTCAGGCTGAAGGTGGAATTGGGAGTATATCATCCAGACTTTCTCTTCAGGGGCCAGTGATTAAAGATAAAGCATCGTTTATTTTATCTGGCAGAAGAACATACATTGATGCCCTTGTTAAGCCATTCATTAAAAAAGGAAGTCAGTTTGATGGTTCTGGTTACTTTTTTTATGACCTGAATGCTAAATTCAACTACAAGATTTCAAATAAAGACAAACTTTATATCAGTGGATACTTTGGTAGGGATGTATTTAATTTTGTAAACAATGAAAGGGAATTCAATACCAATATCCCATGGGGGAATTCTACTGTAACAGCTCGCTGGAATCATGTATTCAACAAAAAATTATTTGTAAATACCACACTCGTCTATAATGATTATGATTTTGCCTTAAATGCCTTAAATAATAACTTTAAATTCTCGCTAAAAAGTGGAATTCGCGACATCAACCTGAAATCTGATTTTGACCACTACCTTACGCCCGAGCATAAACTAAGGTATGGTTTCCAGTATACTTTTCACCGCTTATCTCCATCCGTGATATCAGGAGCTCAGGATTCTGTTGTTTTCGAACCCAATAATGCACAACTGAAATATGCACGTGAGTCAGCATTATACATGCAGGATGACTGGGAAATCAATGAAAAGCTTAAGTTTAGTTATGGCTTGAGATGGTCTGGTTTTCAGCAAGTTGGACCATACAATAACTATTCAACGGATATAAATGGAACAAGAACAGATAGCACTGTTTATGGCAGTGGTGATAATGTAAAGTTTTATTCGGGTATAGAGCCAAGAGCTACTGTCAGGTATTCATTAAGTGAAAGTAGTTCATTCAAGGCATCAGCATCCCGCAACAGGCAGTACCTTCACCTGGTTAGCAATTCAGGTACCACGCTGCCAACTGATGTATGGGTCCCAAGTACGCTTAAAGTAAAACCTCAGTTATCCTGGCAATATGCAATGGGCTATTTCAGAAACTTCAATGACAATACATGGGAAACATCCATTGAGGTCTATTACAAAACAATGCAAAATCAGATAGAATATCGGGAAGGATTCACACCTTCCATCAAAGATCCGGAGGACGAGTTCGTTTTTGGCAAGGGATGGAGTTATGGTGCTGAAATATTTATTAACAAAACAAAAGGAAAATTTACGGGATGGCTTGGTTATACACTTGCCTGGTCAAACAGAAAATTCCCTGACTTGAACAACGGTAATACCTATCCTGCAAAATTTGACCGCAGGCACGATCTTTCGCTTGTAGGTACATATGAATTGAATGATAAATGGAAGTTCTCCTCAGTTTTTGTATATGCTACAGGGAATGCTACCTCCTTACCTGAGAAATTTTACCTCGTTGAAGGTGTTTTGACACAGCAATATAGCAGGATTAATCAGTACAGACTTTCACCTTATCACCGTATGGATATATCTGCCATTTATACGCCTGTTCCTAAAAAGGAAAGAAAATGGCAGGGGAGTTGGTCTTTCAGCATTTACAACCTGTATAGCAGGAAAAACCCATACTTTTATTATTATTCCCAAGAAGGGAGTGCATTTGCTGGAACGTTGCAGGTTCAGGCAAAACAGGTTTCATTGTTTCCTATTTTGCCATCAGTTACCTATAATTTCAAATTTTAATCATTATCTCTTTACTTTGAACCGGATTGCCCCACTGGTTTGTTCAGTTGATGAGATATTAATTTCATAACGGGCAGTCGACGTGGTAATAATCATAAATGCTGTGTTGGGCGGAATGCTTCCAAGACTTTCAGCAAACATGATTAGGTCATAAGTATCTTCATCTTCTGAAAGATTTATATTCAGACTGATGGGATTGGCTGTCAACATTTTAGGCGAAACGAGCAGTTTTTCATTGAGGAAAATCGAAACAGTATCTCCATCTACCTGCCCGTTATCATAGATATCCACCTTAATTAAAGCGCCAGTTACTTCAATGGTCTTGATGACTTCATAATTCCGTTTGTTGTATTTATCCTTCGACTTATCAGGAATTTGCCGTGGCTTTAAATCCGGTGTTTCCTGTAAATTCTTTTGAATACTTTTCTTTTCAGGATTGATTGTTACGGGCATCTTTTGATCCGGCCCGGATAAGTTTGGCTTCGGAGCTTCAGCTGCAGGTTTAGTTTCAATTGGAGTTATTTTCGATTGTGGCTTTACCGTGGACTCATTTTTTGGGGATAAATTAGGTTTGGTCTGGGTAACTGGTTTTTTCGCAGCTTGTTTTAAAGGTGCTGGGGGTACGGACTTATTTGATGGTGATAATGTTGTTTTTGTTTGTTGAGGCGGTTGTTTTGCAACTCCTCCCTGCGTAGTTTTGACAGGTTTATTTTCAGGAATTATTCTTTCAAGTTTTTTTCGCTCAAGTTCTGTTTCACCACTTCCACAATTGCTTTCTTTGATGAAAGGTTTCCATTTTCCGGCTAAAATTTCCCTGTCCTTCTGTTTGAGATAAGTGAGTTGATGAGATTGAAGGCAATTCTCGAAATCCGGAGGCGTATTGGTTTTTACATTTTCTATTTCATTGACTATCAATGACTTACTACCTTTATCGTAGGAGCCACTTAATTTACAAATCACAAAGTATTGTTTCCCGGATATTGCAAAATAAGTATAGGAATATCCAGATATTTTAGTTCCTGTTACTTCAATTTCAAGAACATAATTTGTTTTTCTGCCAGACGCTTCATCTTTAGAAGCAAATCCACCTATCCATTGACCGCTTAAATTTTGAGCTTGAGAAAAAATTGGCGACATTAAAAAAAGGAAGATTGTTCTGTGAAAAAATCTCCAAAGAAGCTGGGTTGTTGGCATAGATAAATAAGGAAATAAGGATAAATTTCGAATCAAATTTTCACTCTTTTTAGCATGAATTGCAAATTATTGCCATTTCAACACGACCTTACCCAATACTTCGTTAAATTTGCGTTCAGATTTGAATGAGTTCAAAGTTTTTAAATCAATGTATGATAAATATTAAGTTCCCGGATGGTGCTGAAAGGTCTTATGAAAATGGAATTTCTCCCCTGGAGATTGCTAAATCAATTTCAGAAGGTCTTGCCCGAAAGGTTATCGTTACCTCTGTTGACGGTGTTGTAAGAGATCTTTCCACGCCTCTGGTTACAGATGCATCTATTAAACTTCATACCTGGGATGATGCAGAAGGCAAATCTACTTTCTGGCATTCATCAGCTCATATTCTGGCAGAAGCAGTGGAAGCCACATTCCCGGGTGTAAAATTTTGGGTTGGTCCAGCAATAGATAAAGGTTTCTATTATGACATGGACCTGGGAGGTAAAAGTATCTCTGAGGAAGAGTTGTTAGGATTGGAAAAGAAAATGGCTGAATTAGCCCGTAAAAACAATGTTTTTATTCGTAAAGAGATTTCTAAGGCTGATGCAATAGCCTATTTTGAGGAAAAAGGTGATGAATATAAGCTTGATTTACTGGCAGGTTTGCCTGATGGAGAAATTACATTCTATACACAGGGTGAATTTACGGATCTCTGTCGCGGTCCGCATATTCCACAGACCGGACTTGTAAAAGCCATTAAACTTACTTCAATTGCTGGTGCATACTGGAAAGGTGATGAAAAGAATAAGCAACTGACCCGTATCTATGGAGTTAGCTTTCCTAGTCAGAAAGAACTCGATGAGCATATTCAGATGCTTGAAGAGGCAAAAAAACGGGACCACCGCAAGTTGGGAAAAGAATTAGGAATATTCACGTTTGATGATGATGTTGGGCCAGGTCTTCCACTCTGGATGCCTAATGGAACCATAGTGATTGAGGAGCTGGAAAGGCTTGCCAAAGAAACTGAACAGGCTGCGGGATATAAAAGGGTAGTAACCCCACACATTGCCAAGGAAAGCATGTACCTCACAAGTGGTCATCTTCCTTACTATCAAGATAGCATGTACCCTCCTATGGAACTTGAAGGCGTAAAGTACTATCTCAAGGCTATGAATTGCCCGCACCATCACAAAATATTTTCTGCAGAGAGCAGGAGTTACAAGGATTTGCCGCTCAGGCTTGCGGAATATGGTACGTGCTACAGATATGAGCAGAGCGGTGAGTTATTTGGACTGATGAGAGTTAGGTGTTTGCATATGAACGATGCTCACATTTACTGTGCAAAAGAGGATTTTGCTAAGGAATTCAGAGCCGTCAATGACATGTATATCAAATATTTCAAAATTTTTGGTATTGAAAAATATGTCATGAGACTCAGTCTGCATGATCCGGCTAAACTCGGACAGAAATATATCAATGAACCGGAGTTATGGCAGGAAACAGAAGCTATGGTAAGGGAAGTATTGATTGAATCTAATATCCCATTTGTTGAGGTTCAGGATGAAGGTGCATTTTATGGTCCTAAAATTGATGTCCAGATCTGGAGTGCAATTGGCAGAGAGTTTACACTTGCTACCAATCAGGTTGATTTCGCTCAAGGCAGAAGGTTTAACCTGCAGTACACCAATAAAGAGAATCATGCTGAAACCCCACTCATTATTCATAGGGCCCCATTGGGAACACATGAACGTTTCATCGGATTCTTGTTAGAACATTATGCCGGTAAATTCCCATTATGGCTGGCACCTGTACAGGTAAAGGTTCTACCGATCAGTGATAAATTCAATGATTATGCAGAATCAGTAAACCAACAACTGCTTAATGCAGGAATCAGGTCTGAACTGGATGATCGAGCTGAGAAAATCGGTAAAAAAATCAGAGACACTGAACTGATGAAAGTACCCTATATGCTGATTATTGGTGAAAAAGAGCAAACCGAAAATGCTGTTTCTGTAAGAAGACAGGGTAAAGGTGATGCAGGAATGTCTTCAGTATCAGAAATATTAACTAACTTGACCACTGAAATAAGAGATCGGCAATCCAATTCATAAAAAAAATACAAGAAATGGCACTGCCTGTTGCCGACAGGCGAACCGCAAAGTACTATGGCTTTACCTAACAGACCGTTTAACAGACCCAGCGGACCTGGGGGCTTCAAAGGCAAATTTATGCCTAGAAAAGAAGCTGAACACAGGATTAATCATTTCATTCGGGTACCTCAAGTCAGATTGGTTGGGGACAACGTTACCATGGGGGTTTATCCAACTCAGGAAGCTTTGAAAATGGCTCAACAACTGGAGTTAGATCTCGTGGAGATTTCTCCTCAGGCAGACCCTCCGGTTTGTAAAATCATCGACTACAATAAATTCCTCTATGATAAAAAGAGGAAAGAAAAGGAGATGAAAGCAAAAAGTAAATCTGCAGAACTAAAGGAAATAAGGTTTACGCCCGGAACTGATGATCATGACTTCGATTTCAAAGCCCGTCATGCGGAAAACTTCCTGAAAGAAGGCAATAAAGTGAAAGCATATGTTCAATTTAAAGGACGTGCTATCATGTTTAAGGAAAGGGGGGAGCTCGTATTGTTGAAGTTTGCTGAAAGACTTGCTGAATTAGGACAGGTTGAAGGTTTACCCAAACTTGAAGGCAAAAGAATGTTAATGGTTATTGCTCCCAAAACACAGAAGAAAAAGAAAGAGGGCGGAGCATCTGAATAAATTAGCGTACTAATTATTTTTACAGCCTGATTTGGAATGCTCCAATTCAGGCTTTTTCATATTGCCCGTGTTCTGGCATTATCCCATTTACCGCTCTTGAGATATAAGAACGACATGATTAAAATGCAGCTCCAGTAGAGTAATTCGGAGGCCCATCCCCATGCAATGGATAAGTCAAGCTTTTCCATTACAACGTATATGTAAATGCAATATAACATAATTGTAATTGCTTCTATCGTCAGGTTTATTCTTGTATTTCCTGTTCCCGTAACGCTGTTCAAACAAATGGTAGCAACTGACATGATTAAAATTGCTATAGAAACAACGCGCAAAACAGGAATAGCAGCATCCAGATAAGCGATATCTTCATTAAAAAGTAAGAGCAATTCTCTTGGGAAAAATTGGAGAGGAATAAAAATAAGTAAGGTAGAGCCAGAGCTTAATAATATTATTCTGCCAATAAGAATCATCACCCTTTTCCGCATACCCTGACCTATGATATTGGCAACCATAGTATTGGCGGTAGCTGCAAATGCCCAGATGAAAATTCCAAAAAAGCCAAAAAGAAGACGCATAAGTTGACTGATATCAAGCGCCATGGGACCATCATGTGAAACTAGTATAAAAAAGAATTCCCAACTTATAATACTTATTCCATATTGCATGATTAGTGGAGAAGATTGGATAAGTATTGTTTTTGTGGTTTCCCATTCAAAATTAAAATTTGAAAATAGTCCAAAGCGTTTGCTCATCCCCCGAACATTAATCATAGCAAAAACCACCAACATACCTATAAACTCAGCACAAACTGAGGCATAAGCAGCTCCATTAAAACCAAGTTCTGGAAAACCCCATCTTCCAAAAATCAGGACATAATCCAGAAAAATATTTGAAATGGTTTCTGCCAAAGTCCCCCAGATCAATAGTTTACTTTGATTGGTTCCTACTAGCAAACCATTTCTCATCTGGTAGAGGTATAAAAAAGGCAATCCCCAGATTCTGATGTAAAGAAATCCCATTGATTTCTGAAACAATGCCGGATCTGTATTCCGTTCAAAAATTAACGGAGCTACAGTATAGGTTAAAACAATTCCCACAAAAGCAATACAAAGGGTTATATATATACTTTGCATGAATAAGGTGCCAATTTCCTTTTCCCTATCCTGACCACCCCTTCGGGATATAAGTGCCTGTAAACCATTGTTTAAGCCAAATCCAATAGCTGAAAAAATAAGGTAATAGACTCCTGTAATTCCGGAGGCACCAATATTACCCGGACCGAGCTGGGCAAGAAATAAGCTGTTAATCAAAAAATTAAACTGGGGAACAAGTATAGCAAAACTTATAGGTAAAGACATCTGCAAAATCTGTCTGTAGCCAATATTCAGTTTTAAAGATTCAGACATAAAAGCTGGTTGCTTTATTTATATTCCGGATTTGATTGCAAACCTACATCAATAGTTCCACTGAATTGAACATCAAAACCATTAAATTTGCAATTATGGCTTACCCTTCGCTCTCAGAAACATTTTTGTTTTCTCTTTCTCTGGAGGAGATTTCTGCTTTGCAGGATAAGAAGTTGTGCGTGGAATATGGGCAGTATCATTTATCCCTGAGTATAAGTAATAAATCATGTGATACCTTTTATCATATTGCATTTTATCAGTTCAAAAGCAGACCAGATGTAAGAATTATACAACAAATTCTTACAGAAAATCAGGTTTATTTACTGTCCTTTTCTGATGTCATTCTGGTACATAATCAAAAAGAGATTGTGTTATTGCCTTCATCCATGTATAAACAAGAGCTCGAAGAAATGCTTCTTGAAACAATTCATGGTGATGTCGAGTCCATGCTTGTTTTGAATGATGATGTTCATCAGTGGGAGTTAAACAATATCTATGGATGTAATAGATATCTGTTCGATTTGATGCGTGATAAATACCCGCATACCAGAAATAATCACTTTACAACACTAGCCCTCAGATCAATTTTCAGAAATATTAGGTATGGAAAAGAGAATTGGCTTAAGATTTATGTCTACCCTTCATCATTGCAGGTATATGCCTTGAAAGGTGACCAGCTTTTATTGGCTCAGTCTTTCTATTATGAAACAAAAGAAGATGTAGTCTTCCACTTACTCAACCTCTCGGATAAGTTTAATATTGATTTGGCTTCGTCTTTCGTGGAGATTTCAGGATTGATTGATGAGGAATCAGGTATCTGGAAAGAACTCAACAGGTATATTTTATATATCACATTTGAAAACCCTCCTCAGAATGCGCTACAGATGCTTAATGTATCCAGTGTGCCCACACATTTTTTAACACCAATCATGTTAATCGCAAAATGCGTATAATTAGCGGTGAACTGGGTGGTAGAAGAATTTCTCCACCCAATAATATGCCTTTTACCCGTCCAACAACCGATATTGCCAAAGAGGGACTTTTCAATATCATTGAAAATAATATTGATCTTTCAGCTGTAAAATCACTTGATCTGTTTGGTGGAACGGGAAGCATCAGTTATGAACTGTATTCAAGAGGGGTCAGAGACCTTACAATAGTTGAAAAAGACCCGGCTATGTATGATTTCATCAGTAAATCAAAAAACCAATTGAAAATTTCTGAACTTAAGGTTATCAGATCTGATGTATTCAAGTATATGCAACAATGTAGTGAGAAATTCAATTTTATTTTTGCTGGACCTCCATACGCCCTTGGAAATATAGAAGATTTGCCCAAAATTGTTTTTTCACGTGAGTTGCTACATGAAAACGGTTGGTTTGTGTTGGAGCATACACCAAGAAATAACTTTCAGCAAACCCCATTTTTCAGATCTGAACGGAAATACGGTACAACTATTTTTTCCATATTTATCAATGCTTCTTCTCCTGATTAACTGCCATGACCAAGTCATCCCTCAGGAATATTTATAGGCATAAACGGATGTCATTATCAGCAAGAGAATTGAATATCATGGAGGATCTGCTGCTCATCAATTTTCAAAAACTTGCGATTCCAGCTTTCCATCTAGTACATTCATTTATTCCTGCTGTCCAATTCAATGAACCCAATCCCCATCTTATTCTGGAATGGCTTCAGTTTATAAACCCAGGATTACAAATAGCACATCCGGTTCTTAATGATGCAGATTTTACGATGAAACACTACGTATGTGACGAAGAAACAGCTTATCAGATGAATAAATATGGTATTCCTGAACCACAAAATGGCATTGAAATTGATCCAGCAGAAATTGATATGGCAATAATTCCGTTGCTGATTTTTGATGAGCTGGGAAATAGGGTAGGATATGGAAAAGGTTATTACGACAGATTTCTTGCAGGATGTAAACCTAATATGTTAAAAATAGGACTTTCGTTCTTTTCTCCTGTAGAATCTATTGAAGATGCCGATTTCTTCGATAAAAAGCTCGATTTTTGCATTACACCCGAAAGTGTTTATGCATTTTAACAATATTTATCTCAGATCATTCAGGTTATTTTTATTTCCATTTACCTTATTATATGGAATAGTTGTAAAGACTCGAAATCTCCTTTACAATAAAAAAATTATTGAAGGTGTCAGTTTCAATATTCCCATTTTTTCAGTGGGTAACCTGAGTGTAGGAGGAACAGGCAAATCTCCTTTGGTTGATTATATGCTTACACTCCTAAAAAAGTATTATCCGGTTGCTACCATTAGCAGGGGATATAAAAGAAGGACATCCGGATATGTTTTAGCCGGACAAAATACAACTGCAATAGAAATTGGAGATGAACCCATGCAGTTTCATCTTAATCACCCTGATGTTGCTGTGAGTGTATGTGAAAAACGGATAGAAGCCGTTCCTGAACTCTTGTTTGACAAACCTGATACAAAAGTCATTGTTTTGGACGATGCATTTCAACACAGGGAAATCAATGCGGGTGTCCAGATAATCCTAACTGAATATAATAACCTTTATACAAGAGACTTGTTTCTTCCAACAGGAGATCTCCGAGATCAGACATCGAGTGCAAACAGAGCGGATATCATTATTGTAACAAAATGTCCCTCAGATTTAAGTGAACATGGCCGTTTTCTCGTATTACAAGAACTTGCTCCCAAAGAACATCAACAGGTTTTTTTTACAACAATTAAGTACGGTACACCGTATCATTTGATTAATGGTTCAAGCTATCCATTAACAAAGGAAACAGAGGTCTTACTAATTTGCGGCATTGCAAATCCCATGCCACTGACACAATATATTCACGATGAATCAAAAACATACGATGCGCTTTTTTACAATGATCATCATCTTTTCAGTATTGATGATGTCAATGAAATAAAGCATAGGTTTGAGAATATTCTTGAAGGAGAAAAAATTATACTTACTACAGGTAAAGATGCCGTTCGGTTAGTTCGTTATAGAGATCAGCTGGAGAATATTCCAATTTATATTTTGCCAATAAGTGTTCATTTTTTATTCGGACAGGCTGCTGAGTTTGATCAGTTAATCCTTGGATATCCGCAATCTTTTTATGTGAGGCAGGAAGATTTTATTAAAGAGCCCGAAATCATCAATAACCTTTAAATACACCAGAATGGGCAGAAAGAACATTAAGCAGAAGAATAGTAAAGGTGGGAAAAAAAAGGGGGCACAATATAAGGATAAAAGCCTTCATAAAGGTAGATTTGAAATAACCAGATCAGGAATGGGCTTTGTAGTTGTTGATGGACTTGAGAGGGATATTATCATTAAACCACATGATTTTAATAAAGCCTTTCATGGTGATCTGGTAAGGGTAGAAGTGATCAAAGGAGATGAACGGTCAGGAAGATTACAGGGTAAAATAACACAGGTTGTTGAAAGGAAACAAAAACAATTCATTGGAGAGATAGAAGTAAACAAAGACTTTGCTTTTTTCCTTGCCCAGGGAAACAAACCTGTTCCGGACTTTTTTATTCCATTAACCTCGCTTAATGGAGCCAAAGATGGTGATCGGGTTATAGCACAAATTGTATCATGGGAGGCTGATGATAAACGCCCCAAAGGTGAAATCATTGAAGTAATTACTCCTGAAAAGGAAAGTGACCTGGCAATGAAGGAATTGTTGATTGAACAGGGATTTTCAGTTCAGTTTTCAGAAGAGGTAATGGAAGAAACTGCAAGAATTCCTGATGCTATAACCAAATCAGACCTGCAGGCAAGGAAAGATATCCGTGATGTATTGACATTTACGATCGATCCGGAAGATGCCAGGGATTTTGATGATGCACTCAGCTTCGAACGCTTTCAGGATGGATCTATTGCTGTTGGTGTGCATATTGCTGATGTCAGTCATTATATTGAAGAGGGATCAGCATTGGATGTTGCTGCTTATGAAAGAGCAACCTCTGTATACCTCCCAGACAGGGTGGTACCTATGTTACCAGAACGTATATCAAATGAACTTTGTTCTTTGAGGCCGCATGAGGACAAACTCACCTATTCCTGCATATTCAGGCTTGATGAAAAAGGAAAAATTATCAGTCAGTGGATTGGCAGAACAGTTATTCATTCTAATCACCGGTTTACATATGAAGATGTTCAGCTTATTATAGAAACAGGTACTGGATTATATGACCTGGAAATATTAAAGCTGAACGAGTTTGCGCAGTCTATGCGGAAGCAAAGAATGAAAAACGGTGCTATAAACTTTTCATCTCAGGAAGTAAGGTTTAAGCTGGATGCAAGCGGAGCTCCATTGGGAATTGTTATCAAAGAAAGTAAAGAATCTCATCAGCTCATTGAGGAATTCATGTTGCTGGCCAACAAAGCAATTGCCCAGAAAGTGGCAGAGGTAAAATTAAATGCTAAGCCCGTTCCTTTTCCTTATCGCATTCACGATCAGCCAACGGAAGAGAAACTTATCCCTTTTATTGAATTTGCAAAGAAATTTGGATATCAGTTCAGCACGAAAACTCCTGAAGACATAGCGAAGTCATTCAACACAATGCTAACAAAGGTAAAGGGATTACCTGAACAAAGGGTATTGGAGCAGCTTGGTATTCGGACAATGGCTAAAGCAATATATACATCTGAAAATATTGGTCATTATGGATTAGGCTTTTCTCACTATTGTCATTTCACTTCACCAATTAGGAGATATCCGGATATTTTAGTACACCGGGTACTTTCAGGCGTTTTGGGGGATCATGTTTTGCCGGATAAAAAAATGGAGCAAAAATGTCAGCATACCAGTGAAAGAGAAAGAGCAGCTATGGAAACAGAAAGGGCTGCCAACAAATACAAGCAGGTGGAATTTATGAAACAATTCCTAGGAGAAGAGTTTGAGGCTGTTATATCTGGTGTTGCCGGTTTTGGTTTCTGGGCCGAAACAATTGACCATAAATGTGAAGGATTGGTTTCTATTACCACTTTACAGGATTACGATGATTTTATCTATATCGAAACCGATTATGCACTCGTTGGTAAAAGAAGTGGTTGGGCATTCAGGATAGGTGATTCTGTTAGAATTAAACTTGTTGCAGCAAACCTTACAAAAAGACAACTTGATTACGATTGGATTATGAAAATAGATAATACCGTAGTTAAAAGCAGCCGGAAGAAAAAATAATTAGATAGCTTTTGAATCATTAACTTAGGGTTATCATTACACGATCACATGAAAGGCATTGAATCACTGCAGCTTGAGTTTGAACAATATTTCAGTCATAGACATTTCCCGGAATTTCCAGCTACGTTATATGATCCGCTGGAAGCTTTTTTACTCAATTCCGGAAAACGAATTCGTCCGGTTTTATGCCTTATGGGCAATGAGTTGTTTGGAGAAATAAATAAAGATGCATTTCATGCAGCAGCAGCCGTTGAGCTTTTCCATAATTTCACGCTCATTCATGATGATATTATGGATAAGGCCCCGTTAAGGAGGGGAAAACCTACGGTACATGCCATTCATGGTGAGCCAACTGCATTATTGGGTGGAGATGTTATGATGGTTGTTGCCTATGATTACCTGAATAAACTTTCAGGCACGTACCTGAGTAAAGCAATACATTTGTTCAACAAAACGGCCAAGGAGGTGTGTGAAGGACAACAGCTTGACATGGATTTTGAAGGTATGCAAACCGTTTCTCTGGATGAATACCTGCAAATGATTCAGTTAAAAACATCCGTGTTACTGGCCGCCAGTCTTCAGTTAGGAGCCCTGATTGGTGGTGCCGGAGAATCAAATCAGCATCATTTATATGAATTTGGTCGTAACTTGGGTATTGCATTTCAGATCCAGGACGATTATCTTGATGCTTTTGGTGATCCTGAAAAGTTCGGAAAACAGGTTGGAGGTGACATTCAAAGCAATAAGAAAACATTTTTGATGATTCATGCATTGGCTACTGCAGCTCCAGATGACCTGAAAAGGTTAGAAGATTTAATGCAGCGTAATGATCAGGATAAAGTTGAGCAGGTACTTGAAATTTATAGAAAATGTGGAATAGACAATTGGGCAAATGAACTGAAATTGAAATATCTGAACCTGGCTTTGTCTCACCTTGAATCTATTGTAGTTTCTAAAGTCAGAAAAGAACCACTCGTTGAGCTTGCACATTATTTAATCCAAAGGGAAAAATAAAAATTTTCAACATTGAATAACATATTCAGGAAAAAATCTATCGAATCAGTCATATCGAGACAGGCTTCCATTTCTGAACACGATGATCAATCACTTAAACGTGTACTTACGGTAAGAGACCTGACGCTGATGGGTGTTGCTGCCGTTATCGGTGGGGGCATATTTACAACCATCGGATCTGCAGCATACAATGGCGGACCAGGAGTAATATTTGTATTTATAATTACTGCCATTACCTGTGGTTTTACCGCTTTGTGTTACGCTGAATTTGCATCCAGAATACCCGTTGCAGGAAGTGCTTATACCTATTCATATATTGCATTTGGTGAAGTGATAGCCTGGATTATCGGTTGGGCACTTATCCTGGAATATGCAATAGGAAATATTGTTGTAGCTATATCCTGGAGTGCTTATTTTAACAATATCCTTGTTGCGCTTGGGCTTGAACTTCCAAATTGGCTGACTGTTGGATATCAAACCGCCGCAATTAAATACCAGGAAGCGGTAGCTGCCGGACAATCAGTAAATGGATTAGTATACGAGGAAGCCCCTAGGCTTTTTGGAATTCCTTTCATTATTAACCTTCCAGCTTTTGTAATTGTAGTACTTATAACCTGGTTAGCTTATATTGGTATTAAAGAAAGTAAACGTACTGCCAATGGCATGGTCATTCTGAAGATTGTAGTACTCCTAATAATTGCGCTTATTGGATTCTGGTTTATCTTCTCAAATAATACTGCTTCAAACTGGACACCATTCCTGCCCAATGGTATGACTGGTGTTTTGAAAGGTGTATCTGCTGTATTTTTTGCGTATATAGGATTTGATGCAATTTCAACTACTGCAGAAGAATGCGCCAATCCTCAAAGAGATTTACCACGTGGCATGTTATACTCTCTGATTATGTGCACGGTAATTTATATTGTTACTGCACTTGTTATTACAGGATTGGTTAATTATACCGAATTTAAAAATGTTACTGATCCACTGGCATTTGTATTTGAAAGAATCGGCTTGCAAAAAGTAGGATTTTTTATTTCAGTTACAGCGGTTGTAGCTGCCACAAGCGTTTTGCTGGTATTTCAAATAGGTCAACCCCGGATTTGGATGTCTATGAGTCGTGATGGGTTATTGCCTGCTGCATTTGGGAAAATCAGTAAAAAACACCAAACTCCAGGGTTCGCAACAATGATCACTGGATTAATTGTTGGAGGACTCGTTCTGTTCATAGATGATAAACTGATGACTGACCTAACCAGTATCGGAACATTATTTGCATTTGTATTGGTTAGCGGGGGGGTATTGGTTCTCCCCAGAATATCCAAGGAGAAGGGAAAGTTTAATCTCCCCTATATCAATGCCAAGTGGATATATCCTATTATTTATCTCTTGAGTTTCATTCTGTTTAAAAGTAGAATAACAGAAGGTATCGAACATATCAACTCTGAGGGATATCAGGAAATTTTGTTTCTCATTTTTATGGTAATTTCAGGAATTCTGGCAATCTTAACTTTTATGCGCAATTATTCGCTAATTCCTATTCTTGGTGTATATTGCTGCCTTTATCTGATGGTAGAAATCCCTGCAAACAGCTGGTTTGCTTTTTTTGGTTGGATGGGTTTCGGTTTGTTACTTTATTTTATATATGGAAGAAAACACAGTAAGCTAAATTCATGAAATTCCAGGAAGGTGATAAGATTATTGTGAGTGCCACCAGTGAGCATGGTGTTGTGGTTGAATGGATCAATAAAAAAATGCTGACTATTGATGTGGATGGTATTCGTTTTCCGGTTTATGCAGATCAAATTGATTTTCCATACTTTAAGCATTTCTCATCCCCAAAAGAACAGAAAACTAAGTCGAAATTAGCCCCTGAACCACCACCAAGAGAAAAAAGCATTTTAAAACAAATTCCAAGAGATGGTGTTTGGCTTGCTTTTTTTCCGGTACTTGATAAAGATGTTTTTGATGATGACATTATTGATTACTTCAGGGTTTTTTTGTTAAATCATACGGATGATGAATTAATCTTTGATTATGCACTATTTTATGCCACTCAAAAAGAAATAGAACTCAGACATACCGTTAAGCCATTGGAGGAAATGTACCTTCTGAATCTGCCTTTTGAAAACCTGAATGACCAACCGAGAATGGATTTTGATTTTACCCTTGCAAAGACGGATAAAAAACGGGCATCCCATTTTGAAGTTTCATTCAAGCCGCGTCCAAAACAAATCTTTAAGCTTTCCGATGAAGTGTTAAAGGAACAAAAAGCATCCTTCAAAATCAATTTATATGAAAATTTCCCTCAGAAACCTGAAGATCCTGATCAGGTAGATATGGGGAAATTAGCTGCTGCAGGATTTAAAGTGTATCAGTCAGAAAAAATCAGAAAATCTTTCCCTCCGTCAAGAACACTAATAGATCTGCATGCCGATAAGCTGTCATCAAACTGGCAGCAATTATCCCCTTTGCAAATTCTGGACATGCAAATTAAGGCATTTGAAAAATTCTATGATGATGCCTTAATAAACAGGCTTAATAATCTTATTGTGATACATGGAGTGGGAACCGGAAAGTTAAAAGATGAAATTCATGAGCTATTGCGTCATAAAATGAATGTAAGTTCATTCGTGAACAGGTTGCATCCATTTTATGGGTATGGTGCTACGGAGATTTTTCTTAACTTTGATAAGCCATAACATGCTATCGCGTTGTGTAAACGACGAGGAAAGTCCGGACAGCACAGAGCAGCGCACCGGTGAATAGCCGGGTTTCGATTATGTCGGAAACAGATAGTGCCACAGAAAATAACCACTTCATTTATGGAGAAAGGGTGAAAACGTGAGGTAAGGGCTCACGGCTATCTACAGTAATGTATTTGGCGGGTAAACCTTGCGTGCTGAAATGCCATATAGGTTCAGGTACCTTAGGGTGGGGGGCAGCTCGTTCTCTCTTAACGGCCTGAATGGGTAGGCAGCTTGATTCCATTGGGTAACTGATGGAACAGATAAATGATAGCCGAGAACAGAATCCGGCTTATAAATTATGGTAAAAATAAAGCCTTCCAAAAGAAGGCTTTATTTTTACCATAACCTTGAATCAAAAACTACAGCTCAGTATAAAACTGATTGTTTACTGATTTATCAGCTTCATTAACCAGGTTTGCTGATAAGAATGAAATATTTTCAGCGAAAAATTCAGCTTCAATCATTGAATCCGCATCAATCTCATTTTCTTTGGAAAAAAAGACTTGATGACCAGCAGCAAATTGCTTATTAATAACCTGATCAGCATGCTGGACATTGGTAAGATCGAGTACAATACTGTAGGCTGACTTGATTTCATTATACATGTTCAGGTGCATCTCACGATCAGCTTTTTTAAACATTTTTACACTTGGACCTTTAATTTTTACATTTTTAAGATCATCTCCTGTTGCAGTTATGCCAACTTTGAGATTACTTATTTTCATCGCCAGGGATTGAAATGTCAATGAACTAATAGTGATGGTGAGGAAAGATAGAACGGTGAACTTTGAGAGTAATACAATTGACTTTTTCATAATTAGTACTTTATATAACAAGGAACTTTATATTATATTGGATGCCTTATTTTACTGCAACTTCTGTAAGGAAGTGTTAATTGAATTGTGATACAAAGATACGACAGATTACTTTTAAAGCAAATCTAAAATGTGAAGAATATTTAAAAATATCTAATAAATACCATTTTATAGAAATATAAATGAATTAATGTGCGGCAAAGAGACGTATTATTAAAATATATTTAATTGGTGGCGCCTTGATACAAATAAAAAAAGGGCATAAATGCCCTTTTTAAAAATATTATAAAATTCTTACTAAATTAAATCCAAAGCTTTTGTAAATGTTGTGACAATCGGAACAACCATCAAAGAAACCATTGATGGGAGGAAGAAATAAACGCCAACAGATAGAGCTAAAGACAGAAAGAATAATATCCAGTAAGTATTTTTTTGGCTTTTTGTCATGGGAAATTATTTATTATGCAAATATAGGTGGTATTGTTAAATAACAACAATGCAAAAACTTAGCTACTAAAAAAATAATGTGTAAGTCTTACACTTTAATGAATAATGTGTAAATTGTACGCCTTGATATAATGAGCATGCAAATTGATATTTTTCTAAGGTTTTCAACACTACCCGGACAAACATTGAAGATATTTGGTAATACATCTGCTTGGGAAGGCAATGAGCCTGAGCATGCATTGCCCATGAAGTATGTAGACCTTAACCACTGGCATTACAGACTCAATTTGAATGAGCATGATCTTCAACATTCCGAGAGTTTAAATTATTCTTTTTTATTTCAAACTGAGCATTGGGAGCAAATTTCAGATTGGAATAAAATCAGAATCATAAAGTGGTCTGACCTAAGAGATGGTATTAAAATTCTGGATACCTGGATGCACATGGGTGACACGGCTAATGCTTTTAAGACTTTACCCTTCAAGTCTGTTTTTGCTAAAAGGAATGCAGATTTATCAATAGTTTCGGAGGAATCATCAACATGTATAACATTCTCAGTGGATGCGCCATTACTTTCACCTGATGAAAAACTTGCATTAATTGGAAGTGATAAAATACTAGGTGAGTGGGATAAGCATAATCTTATTCCTATGTTTTTTGATGGTCATTTGTGGCAGGTACATATTGATAAAAATTTGGCTGGAAAGTCATTCGAGTATAAATATTGCCTGACTGATTCAGAAGGTAAGTTTATTCGCTTTGAGAATGGAGAAAACAGGCAATTAAAACTACCTGCTGGAATAAATAAAGTTGACTTTATAAGAGATGGTTTTGTCAATTTGGGTAAGCATTGGCGTGGAACAGGTATTGCAGTCCCTGTTTTTAGTTTAAAGACAAAGAACAGTTTGAGTGTTGGAGAATTTAACGATATTAAACTTTTGGTTGACTGGGCAAAATCTGTTTCGGTCAGAATGATTCAAATACTCCCTGTAAATGATACAACTTCTACGCATACCCGTGCTGATTCCTATCCATATGCAGCAATCTCTGCCTTTGCCCTTCATCCCCTATATATTTCTGTAGATTCAGTTGCTGGGAAAAAATATAAAAAATATATCAGGACTCAGCTTGCAAGTGCAGCAGTACTGAATGATTCAGTTGGGGTGGCATATGAGGAAATCATGAAACTGAAGTGGGAATGTATGGTTATCTTGTACCCATTGATGAAAGAAGATGTTTTCAAATCAACTGATTATGAACATTTTTTTGAAGAAAATAAGTCTTGGCTCATACCTTATGCTGCATTTTCTTACCTGAGAGATCATGTTGGTCAGTCGGGTAAAACAGATTGGGGTAAATATGCAAATTTTAATAAGGCTGTAATAGCTGAGTTGTGTACTCCGGGAACTCCAGCATATGATAAGGTGGCACTTCATTTTTTTATACAGTATTTTTTACACCTGCAATTAAAAGAAGCGCATGATTATGCCAATAGCCATGGTGTTATTTTGAAAGGAGATATAGCCATAGGTGTTCATAAATATGGTGCTGATACATGGACGCAGCCTTCCTTGTATAATCTTAATAAACAAGCAGGCGCACCTCCTGATGATTTTGCAGTCAAGGGTCAGAATTGGGGTTTCCCAACATATAACTGGGAAGTAATGAAGGCAGATGGGTTCTCTTGGTGGAAACAGCGGTTTACACAAATGTCTAACTACTTTGATGCCTTCAGAATAGACCACATACTTGGTTTCTTTAGAATTTGGTCAATACCGGAAGATGCAATAGAAGGAATTATGGGGAAATTTGTACCTGCGATTCCGGTTTATAAACATGAGTTTGAATCACGTGGCATTCATTTCAATGCAGACAGGTTCTGTGAACCTTTTATCACAGATCAAATCATTTGGGAACTAGCTCCCGGCTTAGAACAGAAAATTAAAGCTTTTTTAAAGCATCAAAATAATTTTCAATATCAATTCAGAGATGAATTTGATACCCAGAAAAAAGTTGAGACTTATTTAAATACACAACATCAATCTGAAGATGTTACTGAGCTAAAGCAGGCTCTTTTTAACCTGCAATCCAATGTATTGCTTTGGAGAGATGATGTATCTGATGAAGGATTTCATTTCAGGTTTAATATAGAAAAGACGCTATCCTATAAACATTTGAGCGATCAAGAAAAATATCATTTTACAGCATTATACAACGATTATTTCTTTAACAGACAAGATCAGATTTGGAGAAAGGAAGCGCTCGAGAAACTACCTGCTTTGAAAAGGTGTACAGAAATGCTCATTTGTGGTGAAGATCTCGGACTGGTACCTAAAACAGTTCCTGAGGTTATGTCCAGTCTGGGTTTATTAAGCATGGAAGTTCAAAGAATGCCCAAACAAATGAATCAGGCATTCTTTGATCCTGCCAATGCTCCATACCTTTCTGTAGTTACGCCATCCACACATGATATGAGCACCATAAGGGAATGGTGGACAGAAGACTCCAAATTATCTCAAAAGTTCTTCAATGAGATGCTTTGGCAATATGGAGAAGCTCCTGCAGATGCCTCTTGCCATATAGTTCGGTCAATTATTCTTCACCACCTGAATTCTCCTGCTATGTGGGCTGTTTTTCAATTACAGGATCTTTTTGCCATGCAGGAAGACCTTAGGTTATCAAATCCCAAAGATGAAAGAATCAACGTGCCAGGTGACCCAAATCATTTCTGGCGTTTCAGAATACAAATAACATTAGAAGATCTCCTGGAAAAAACTAACTTCAACAATGAATTGAAGACATACATCAATTCCTGCGGCAGATCATGTTTGGCATAAAATACTGGCATAAGAACCTTGCTTTCGAATATCCCTTCACTATTTCAAAGGGTACCAAGACACATCAGTCAACTTTCATTGTTGAACTGAACTTTCGGGGTATTAAAGGTTATGGGGAAGCTCCAGCAATAAGTTATTATAATATTTCAGTTGAGCAAATGATTGCTGACTTGGAAAATAAGCGGAAGTTTGTTGAGTCTTTCAGCCTGACTGATCCAAAACGTTTCTGGCATTTTTTACATCATCTATTTCCTGGTAACCCCTTTCTTGTATGTGCATTGGATATGGCAGGTTGGGATATTTTTGGAAAGTTGAATAGGCAACCTCTGTATAAATACTGGAAACTGGATCCTGCAAAAGCACCCCAAACGGATTATACAATAGGAATAGATGACGCGGAACTGATGCTGGAAAAAATGAATAAGTATCCTGCGCTTGTTTATAAAATTAAGGTTGGCTCCGGAGATGATATTGAAAAGCTTAAATTTTTGCGCAAACATTCGGATGCAAATTTTAGAATTGATGCTAACGCCGGTTGGAATTTTGAGGATGCGAAAGCTTATTTACCAGAATTGGAGCAAATTGGCATTGAATTAATTGAACAACCTCTTTCTAAAGAATCCTATGAACAAACCGGGGAACTAAAATTACTTACAAAAATACCAATCTATGCTGATGAGTCTTTTGTTAATGAAAAAGACCTACCTAAATGTGCTGATTCCTTCACCGGAATAAATATTAAATTGACAAAATGCAGCGGTATTACCCCAGCACTTGAAATTATCAATAAGGCAAGAAAACTTGGATTGGGTGTTATGCTGGGTTGCATGAATGAGTCAAGTATTGGAACTGCAGCCTTGGCAAATTTGGCACCAATGGCTGATTATCTTGATGCTGATGGTCCCCTATTATTAAAAGAGGATACTGCAACTGGCATTTCCTATCAAAACAATTACATCAAAACTTCAGATAGTCCAGGGCTGGGAATCCAGCCCTGGAATCTGTAACAAGATGATTATAGTTTAAAGCCTAATCCTATACCATAAGTTCTGGGATCACCAAGATGAGCAGCACCAAAATCATATGCATAATCTATGTAACGTGCTGAAGTCAGGTTTCTTCCCCATAAGGAAAGTTCCCACTTTTTAAGCGTATAAGCGATCCTCATATTGAGGAGACCATACGCACCCTGACTGATCTCATTTTTAAAATCAAAATATTGTTTACCTACCCGGTTGTACTCAATTCTTGCTACAATATCATTTGACCCCAGTTTATTTTGGTATTGTGCAGCTATATAGTTGGTGGACTGAGGAGTAAAAATTTGCCTTTTTCCGCTAAGATCTAGGTTAGAGCCATTGTTTACTGTTGAAAAATCACTGTATTTGGCGTTGGTAATTCCTCCTGTATACTGAAGCGTTAATCCTGTTACAGGTTTCAATGCCATTTCTACTTCAAGACCTGAACTGTTAAGTTTTCCTGAGTTTCTCGTAACTGTGATAGCATCTGGAAGAATAAGGGTAGGGGTTTGAATATTGTTCACCTGATTTAAAAATACTACAAATCCATACTGAAATCTTCCATTTGAATTGGCGCCCTTTATTCCTGCTTCAAACATATTGCTGAACTCAGGATTGAATGAAGCCAATGGAATTTGTGAAGGGTCTGATGAAATACCAGTTAGCCCACCTGACCTGAAACCACGGTTATAATTCAAGTAAAAAATGCCATTGTCAGCATAATTGTATTGAATGCCAATTTTGGGAGTAAAGGCACTATAGCTCGATTTTCCGGTAGTATCTTCAGCTGTGGTAAAAGAAATGTTTGGCTGTTTCTCATAAACACTTCCAACAGTCAGCTTTCTTTTTTCATTATCTAAACGCAAACCTGCATTAATCTGAAACTTGTCATTCAATTTTAAACTTGCATTGGCAAAACCAGCAAGTCCGGTATTCATGCCAATATTGGTGGAAATTATGGCAAAATCAGTATCGGGTACACCAAATAACCCAGCATCCTTACCAAATGCTGTAGCTTGCTTGGTTGGATTATCCTGCATAAATTGGTATGCCCCAACAGTCCAGGATAATTTACTATCCTGCTGTTTACTAGAACTTAACCTTACTTCGTTGGTAAGCACATTTACATTGTTGAAATCTTTCCCATAGTTATTGTAAATGCCAACAATATCGGCGGGAGAAAAGTCTGCGTCAAGACTGTTGGTATAATAACGGTAATTGCGTTGTCTTGAACTTTGGATAATCAAATCAGTTTTTTCACCTTTATGCCTGAGTACAATCGAAGCATTTGATGTTTTATCCTTCATGGTAGATACCTGATTCTGAGATAATACATAAGGATTTTCCAGTGCAGAGCTTGTGGAACCTGCCAACGGAAATGCCCCGTTGTTAGAACCATTATACATTTTCACATCTGCCTGAATGCTCCATCCATCACTGAAAAGATACTTCAATTGTGAAGAAATCATATTCTGAGATTGATCATCATACCTTCCAGATGTAAATTCATTTTCAAAATACCCATCACGTTTATCATGCAAAACAGAAAGACCAAAATATAATTTATTTTTAATAACCGGTGTTTTGAAAGACGCAGAAGTCCTGAGCTGACCAAAACTTCCCGTATTCACATCAACCTTAAGACTTGTTTGATTCGTTGGTTTTTTTGTTGTGATATTAATTACACCTCCCAAGGCATTTCTCCCAAAAACAGTGCTTTGTGCACCCCTGATGATGTCAATGCTTTCTATATCATTCAGTTGGGGAATGTATGTATCCAGACTAAACTGAGCTACACCATCGATATACGTTACTACAGCTTGTTCGTATGAAGTAGTTACTATTCCCCTGATTCCCGTAACATTTCTGTTGTCACCCGAATTGGAAAGAAAAAAGTTGGGTGACTGTCCAGTAATGTCATTAATCTCCCATATTCTTCTATCCTGCAGTTGTTTGCCTGAAATTGAAGTCACGGAAGCCGGTGTTTTGAAAAGATTACTAGAAGTTTTATCAGCATTAACTACAACAGCATCAAGTGTGCTCACTGCTGATCTTAACACAATCTTTTTTTCAGTATTTTCAGTCAAAATAATCGTTTCCCAATAAGTGGAAAAACCGTCTGCACTAATTTTCAATTCATATTTGCCTGATCTTAATCCCTCAAAAGAAAAAGTACCATTTTTATTGTCTTTCGCATCAGTAACATTATTCAAAAGGGCGATCTCAGGATTTTGAATAATTGAGCCATTTTGATCAGTTACGGAAATTATTAACTTGAAGTTAGTTTGTGAAAAAGTTTGGGAAGCAAAAAGACAAAACACCAACAGGTTCAATATTCGCATATTCTTAGATTTTAGGATAAAAATGAATCAACAGATTTATTTGAAATTTCAGTATAAAATGTGGCAATATTTTCAACACAGGCTTCTAAAAAAAATCTTCCTTTATCTGGAGTAGCTAAAGCTGGACTTCCAGACCCGGTATCCCTGGTTATTTTTGTCCACGGCCTCTGCGTCCAGGCCCAACCTTTTTTTATTCCAGCTGGAGTGAATTTCCGTGTTGCGCCGTCGCCTGCTACCTCAAGAGGCAATACAAGATCAGGATGAAGATGCATCATAACACTTGTTTCCATCTCATCTGCATGGTCACCAGGTTGTTCAAAGTATTCCTTCACCGGGGCACTCTGAAACCAGTTAACTGCAAAGACCATCAACTGCGGGAAAATTCCAGCCAGTTCTCTTATGATGGAATTAAAATTATTGGCTCCATGTCCGTTTAAAATGACAAGTTTTGTAGAACCATGCCTGATAATTACATCACAAACATCTTTTAAAATAGCAAGTTGTGTACTTGGATTCATATTGATGCAATAGGGTACATCAAGTTGTCCAGTATTGACACCGAACGGTATGGTTGGCAGTACCAGTACCTTAGTCCCCTTTGACCATGCTATTTCAGCAGTCGTTCGGGCTATATGTTCAACCTGATAATTATCAGTTGCATAAGGAAGATGATAGTTATGTGCTTCAGTTGCACCCCATGGCAAAACAGCTACATCGAAATGGGTGGATTGAATATCCTTGAAGTTTGTTTCTGCTAAAATAAAGGGTTTGGGGGTTGCAGACATGGCTTTATTTTTTTCTTTGAATTACTTTATTCTTTAGAGAGTTGATACTGACATTCAATTCAAAGCCAATTAACAAAACAAGAGAATTGACAAAAACAAGAAACATCAGAATCAATATGCTTCCTAAAGATCCATATATTTTATTATAAGATGCAATATTGTTGACCCAATAAGAGAATAAATAGGTAAAAGACATAATCAAAATAGTAGCTAGTATGGTTCCTGGAGACCTTATTTTCCATTTCTTCTGCACATGTGGGGCATACCTGTAAATCAAGCCTATTGAAAAGAAAATGAGGAAGAAAATAACCAAAAAGTGTCCAATACCTAAAACAAGTTCTACATTTTCACCTGTTATTTTGAAAGTTGAAAAAAACCAGTTTAAGATAATAGTTTGTGTTAACATGATCATTATTGTAGCCAGAATAAGGAAAACAATAATAAATGTGAGTCTGATTGCACTCCACCTGATTTGAATGAAATTTCTCTCTTCCACCTGAATATGCAACATTGATTTTCTGAATGTGCGCATTATTGTAAGTGTTGCATTTGAAGAAAAGTAAATGGCAAGTATAAGTCCAAATGAAAGCGTACCAGTTCCTGCATTGAAAAAATCGTCTGTTACAGTTTTAATCATTTTGTAAGTATAGTCATCCGGTACTATACTTTCGATCAAAACCAGCACTTCCTCATACAAACTTTTAGAACCTGGTAAAAAAGACAATAAGGTAAAAACAAATATAAAAAGTGGAGGTATGGCCAACAGAAAATTAAAGGAAATAGACGCTGCCCGTTCATTAAGCCTTATTTCCCTTGATTGGTCAAAGGAAAATGAGATGACATCATATAAAGGAAGACCTTCAAAGCCGGGCAAAAAAATGTGTTTAGACCAATTGATCACAGATTTTACAAGCCTGGTTTCGAGAATCAACCGCTGTATTTTTAACATATAAAAGGTTAATGAATCTTGAGACTATCTAATGCTTTTCTGTATTTTCTTGCGTTTTCAAAATGTTCCTTTTCATTTTTTGCAAAACTATGAGAACCTGAAAAGTCGGCTTTTGCACAAAAAAACAAATAATCCGATTTCTGACCTTTCAAAACTGCATCAATTGATTTTTGAGATGGAGTACATATGGGGCCAGGTGGGAGTCCTTTATTTTTATAAGTATTGTAGGGCGAGGCGGCAGACTTATTGATATGCATCTGCGTTACTCTTTTAATGCTAAAATCTCCGTATGCAAACTTTATGGTTGGATCTGCTCCCAACGGCATGCCTTTTTTCATTCTATTTAAGTAAACACTGGCAATAAGTGGTTTTTCTGAATTATCGTTTGTTTCCTCGTCAACGATGGAAGCAAGTGTATATACTTCAATGGGGCTTAATCCAAGTTCTTTTGCCTGATCCAGTCTGTCATCATCCCAGAATCGCAATGACTCTTTTTGCATCCTTGAAAAAAACTCACCTGGTGTGGTATTCCAGTAAATTTCATAAGTATTGGGGATGATGATACTCAAAGCCGTTTCTGGCGTTAAATCAAAAGTCTTTAATGAATCGCGGTTATTCATAAACCGCAAAAGCGTATTTGAACTGCATTCCAGCTTTCCGCCAATATTTGCTGAAAGTTCTTTTTTAGTGCGGAACTTATTTAATGTCAATGTGACAGGCGATTGCCGTCCCCCTTTCAACCTTTTGAAAATATTAAAAACCCCACTACCTTTTGTTATAATATAACGTCCAGGTTTGATTTGTTTCCAATATCCTGTGGATTGTGCCAGCGCAAGGAATGTGGTATATCCAGCTGGATTTATAACAGATTTAAGCTTAGACTTAACATATTTTGCTGTAGAATTTGAGCTTGATATGTAAATGGTGACCTCATCTTCCTCAAATGATGTTGCAGACTTAAGGAATAACAAGTAAAAAAAAGATGCTGAAATGAAAGAAAAAAGCAAAAGAAATATTAATCCCAATCGGATTCCCCTGTTTGTTTTTCTTTTTTTATTATTTTTTCTTGGAGTCATCAACCCATTATAAACAAAAACCCTGCCAGTTTAAGCAGGGTTTTGATAAGAACTGAAATAAGTTATTTTGCCGGCGCTGTAGTTGGGGCAGGAAGGGGAGTACTTTGTTGTACAGGAGCAGATCCAGTTGTAGGAATATTCTTAATAGCGTCGTTTTGAACTCCAGTTGAGCTATTTATTACTAAAGCAGATACCAAACATAAAATTACAAGTATACTAGCCAGAATCCATGTTCCTTTCTCAAGTACATCAGTTGTTTGCTTTACGCCCATAAATTGATTGCTAAAACCAGCTATATTTCCAGATAAGCCACCGCCCTTGGGGTTTTGTATCAAAACAATAGCACCCAGGAGAATAGAAGCAAGAATAATGAGCACAATGAATAAGATTGTCATAAATTATTTTCTTTAATCAGGGATATTTTGGCAGCAAAAATATGTTTATTGGCAGGATTTTGCAAACTTAATTTATTGTATACTTCAATCGCTTTTTCCTTGAGACCCTGCTTTAAATAAACTTCAGCCATGGCTTCAGTAATTATTTCATGTGCAGCTTGCTGAACGTCCTTTTTGTTTAGCTGAGGAAATAAAGATTCATTTGAGCGGATTTCGGGGGCCTCAGGTTGAAGTTTCTTCATCGTCCGCAACCAATCAGTGAAACTCTTTACTTTAGTGCCAAGTTCATCCTTTTCAAAAGAATGACTTAATTTAATGCCCTGTGAAGCAAAATAATCTACAGTATGGTAGGGTTCTATGGGTATGATTTGTTCAAGACCATTATTACCTTTAACAGTGTCAATTTGTTTAAATTGAGGAATATTAAAAGGTTCATTATTGGATTGTTCTTCACCTGATTGGGCCTTTATTTCCTCTTCCTTTTCTTCAGCATATTCATATCCATCCTCGTCCTCCCAGGTACTTTGAACTGCAGAACTTTCAGACAGCTGTGGTTTAGATTCCTCTTTTCTTTCCTGAAGGTTATATTCATAGCCGCTTTTTTTAATATTACCTCTTTCTGTATCCTCGCATAATTGAAAATTTAGCCAATAAGGATCATTAAAAAAAATAGCTGTTTTGGTAACTGCTTCAGGAAAATCAATATGGTAGATTGACTTTAACTTACAGGTATAAAGGAAGTGAACTATGGAAGAATAGGGATATTTTTCCGTTAATGTTCGCAATTCATCGAGTGGCATCTCCTCCAGGCTTTCTCCTTCAAACATTGCTTGTATGAGGTAGTCGGTTTCCTTTGTCATGCTGCTAATATAGTACGCTTTACCAATTTGAAAAAATTCTATTGAAAATCTCGTCGGTAAGGTTGGTTATGATTTGATCATTTAGTTCTGCTTCAGCCTGTGTGAGACTTTTTGATGCAGAGAATGGAAAATTTCTCGTAATGTCAGCTTCAAAATTAAGTTTGTCATTCTGACGGTTCCTAAATAGAATATGTACAGTTACGTTCAAGTTATTACTTGCAACCTGCTGTTGGGAAATACCTGAAGTACTTACTGAATATTCACTAATATAGCCACTAACTTCATAATCAGCGTCGTTATTGGTTTGAGAAAGTCTTGTTTGATTGACAATTTTCTGCCTTAACTTATCTGTTAATTTCGGACTTAATTGTGGATTAATATACCTCGCCTTGTTTTCAATAAAGAAAACCCTAACGGTTTTAATTTCAGGAGGTATAGATACATCCTTGAGTGAATACCTGCAAGTGCCCTGTAAGGATATCATGGCTATTAATACTGGTATTAACACATTAGCTGGTCTGTATAACTTATTAATCCTCAATGTCATATTCTTTTAATTTTCTATAAAGTGTTCTTTCGCTGATGCCAAGATCCGTAGCAGCATCTTTTCGTTTACCTTTATGCTTTCTCAAGGCCTTTTCAATGAGCTCCTTCTCCTTATCCATAATATTGAGGGATTCATCAATAATTATTGAATCATGAATTTCACGGTTTTCATTGATCAATACAGGCTGCGCAAGCACAGGAAGTATATTGGTATGATGGCCTGAATCTGATTTTTGTCTTGAAACAGGCACGTCTTCAAGATATGTTTCTTCCATAACGTGGGCCATGGTAGGTATATTGGATGGATTTTGAACTATCTCGAGAAACATTTTTTTCATTTCAGTTACATCTTTCTTTAAGTCGAAAAATAGTTTATAAAGAATATCACGTTCATTCATAAACTCACTTTTTCCAGTTCCAGATTGTGCATTGCTTACTATCATTGGAAGATTAGATTGTTGCATTTTAGGCAAAAATCTTTCCAAATCTGGAGCAGAGATAGTTTTTTGTACAGATAGCACTGAAATTTGTTCAGCAATATTTTTTAACTCCCTGACATTACCAGGCCATGGATAGTTCAGGAGGATTGTTTTTGCTTCTTCAGTTAACTGGATAGGAGTGGTACGGTATTTTTCAGCAAAATCAACTGCAAACTTTCTGAATAATAATAAAATATCTTCTTTTCTTTCACGTAAGGATGGAACCCGAATGGGAACGGTATTTAACCTGTAATACAAATCTTCTCTGAATTTATTACCCTGGGTAGCTTCCAGTAAATCTTTATTGGTGGCAGCAATGACACGAACGTCAGTTTTCTGCATTTTTGATGAACCAACTCTGATGAATTCGGAGTTTTCAAGTACACGTAAAAGTCTTGCCTGAGTGCCAAGAGGCATTTCACCAATTTCATCCATGAATAGAGTACCTCCGTTTACTGTTTCAAAATAGCCTTTTCTGGCATCAACAGCACCGGTAAATGAACCTTTTTCATGTCCGAATAGTTCGGAATCAATCGTTCCCTCAGGAATGGCACCACAGTTAACAGCAATGAAAGGATTGTGTTTCCGCGGAGACAAAGCATGAATAATCTGTGAGAATATCTCTTTACCAACACCACTTTCACCAACTATCAAAACTGTTAAATCCGTATTGGCAACCTGTGTGGCCACCTGAAGTGCATAATTCAAGGCTGGAGAATTGCCTATAATTCCAAACCTATTTTTTATCGACTGAATATCCATCCTTTATATTTACTCAATTATCGTTCCAAGTAAGGTTGCCTGGGTACAATTATCTACTAAAACTGAAGTGTAACTTCCTGGTTTTAAAGTAGATCCGACAATTTTTGGAAAAACAATTACTTTATTCTGACTGTTTCTACCCATCCAATGGGATTCACTGCGTTTTGAGTTTCCTTCAATTAACACCCTGAAAGTCTTGCCAAGATCTTTTTTATTGCTGGTAAATGATAATTCATTTTGCATTAACACGATTTCTTCAAGTCGTTTTTGCTTTATTTCAGGTTCAATATCATCAGAATATCTCTTAGCCGCCAATGTTCCTGGCCTTTCTGAATATATAAACATATAACTGAAGTCATAGCCACTGAATTTCATGACTTCAAGGGTATCCTGATGATCCTGATCTTCTTCTGTACAAAAACCTGCTATAATATCAGCACTAATGGCACAATCTGGCATAATTTCCTTAATTCTGGAAACTTTTGCTTTATACCACTCCTTGGTATACGGCCTGTTCATCAACTGAAGTATACGGGTCGACCCACTTTGAAGCGGAAGGTGTATGTATTTACAGATATTGTCATAAGATTTCATGACATGTAAGACCTCATCAGTTATATCTTTTGGATGTGAGGTACTGAACCGAACCCTCATTTCTGGATTAATCAAGGCTATTCTTTCGAGCAAATTGGCAAAATTAAAGACCTGTTCACTAATGGGATCTACCCAATAATAACTGTCTACATTCTGTCCAAGTAAAGTAACCTCCTTATATCCATTTTCCCAAAGGTCTCTGCATTCCTGTTCTATGGAATTTACGTCCCTGCTTCTTTCCCTCCCCCTTGTAAAGGGCACAACACAAAAAGAACACATGTTATTACATCCGCGCATGATACTGACAAAGGCTGTTACACCATTTGAATTAAGTCTCACAGGCGATATATCAGCATATGTTTCCTCCCTGCTTAACAAGACGTTGACAGCCTTAGTTCCTGAACCCGCTTCTTCTATTAATATAGGAAGACTTCTGTATGCATCTGGACCAACTACAATATCTACAAGTTTTTCCTGCTCAAGCAATTTGCTTTTTAAGCGTTCAGCCATGCAACCCAGAACACCTACCAGCATATCCGGTTTTGACTGCTTTATTTTTTTAAATTCAGTCAGGCGCTTACGAACCGTTTGTTCCGCTTTTTCACGTATAGAGCAGGTATTTAAAAAGATAAGGTCTGCCTCGTCTATATTTCTGGTTGCCCCAAAACCACTGTTATTGAGGATTGAGGCAACAATTTCACTGTCACTGAAATTCATCTGGCAACCATAACTCTCAATATAAAATCTCCTGGCGTACCCATTATCCTCACTCAAGATGCCCTGACCATAGGCTTCACCCTGCCTAGATTCATCGATCACTTTATTTACATTATCTAACATGCTGCAAAATTAATGAAAAGGTAATGAGTGACAAATTGTCATTCTTAATTTTTATTGTTTAGTCTTTTTCCCAGCCATGAATCAGCTAATGGTATCAGCCATCTGCTCTTAAAAGCTGAAATATCCTGAATGGAATTGTCAAAAAACAAAGTTGACTCATCGATATATCCATTCTGGAAAGCATAATTTACCTGAGAAAGTGGTAGCAATTCTATTTTGTCTTTAACAATAAACGCAAGATTTGTTCTGTCAAAAAGGGATACATTATATGTTTGCTCAATGTTTTTGACAAATCTTACGGAGCTGTCAGTACTGCATCCACTTACCGTTGTCTCAGCTTCATCTGCCATCAGGATAATGAAATAACCAAAAAATAGAAAACAGGATGCATTAACGCTTGCCCCGTGTGAGAGCCAGCTTTCACTAAACTTCTTTAATTCTTCTTCAAGTTGTAACGCCTCACTCAGTGTGAAAAGTCTATTCGATTGATAGATCCAAACTCTGGTGTTTTTACTGAGATTTTCAGGTATAAGTTGCTGATAATCAAGTTTCATATAGATGAAGATTGAAGTATTATTTCAGTTAAGTACAAAACCTGGCATTTACCTGTTTTTAGATATTGTTACAATAATAGAACAGTTAATACCCTGTTTGGTTGGCGAAGATACGACAGAAGGTATTCATTTCTCAAGCGGAACAACACAGTTGACGACCTGCTTTTAGCTGTTAAATATTGGATTTTCGAAATATCGCTTAATAATACAGGGGATGAAATTTAAATCGGCCATCACTCCTGATTTCAAATGAAGGAGCCGGAATCTTGAGTACATTAAACAGGGAAAACAGGGTTGCAATCTTTTTGTTTTTCACTTTAATCTTGGTCAGGTCAATATCTAATGAAAGGTGATAACGTCTGACTCTTTTTATATCAAATCTGGTTACCAGGTTTCCATTGCCATCATGCCATTTGTTTTCATAGCCCCCAAGCATTGTTTTTGCACCATAACCAACTGCTATATTGAGCCAGGAGGGAACATCTGAATTGGGGAAGAATGATTTGATATTCGCAGAAAGCCAGTAAGTTTGTCCGTTGTAATCCTTTAAAACCTTTTCAACAGAACCATCTCCGAATAAATCATCTGCTCTGTTAGCAAGATTTCCGTATTTGACGGGGAGATAAGATAACTTCATCTGAATGCGTTGCTCTTTCCATCCTAATTCCTGAAATGCAAATAACCCGGCACCGGCGGCATTGGCCAGAACATCGTATCCACTAAATCCCCATTTGTCTGAATACCCATCCAGGATTTCAATGACACTCAGGTAAGCCATGCCACTAAGGCTTCCTATTAAAACTGATTGTTGATGATCTGTTCCTGCCCATTCCCAGATTTTGGTGGTATGTTGACTTATTTGATAGGTGGACCAGGAATGACCTAATTTATCCATTTGAAGCCACTCTTTGCTGTCGTCATAAAAATGAAAAGGAGATTTAGGATAATTGGCATACCAGGCTTTATTCAATGCCAGGAAAGAACCGGCCCAGAGTGATGCCTGAACACTTCCCAAGACCCATTTTCTCTTTTTGAAGGAACTATCGCCGCTCACGTCCAGTTTTTGAGGAAGCTGGGCATGAAGCTGATTAAGACAGAAAACGAGTATTATCAGACAGACTTTTTTCACTTACACAAAGATATTCAAAGCAATGTAAGTCGCAATTCCATATCTCTTTATTAAGTTTGTATAAATAAGTCTATATGGAACACTTGATTCAAGAAAGAGTGCAAGCCTGGTTAAGCGGAAGTTATGATACTGATACAAAGAATGCTATTATTAAAATGCAAACTGAAAATAGTGTTGAATTAACTGATTCTTTCTATAAAAACTTAGAATTTGGAACTGGCGGATTGCGTGGTATTATGGGGGTGGGAACCAACCGTATAAACAAGTATACGATTGGAATGGCTACACAAGGTTTTGCAAATTATCTCATACGAACCTTTCCTAATGAACAATTAAGGGTTGCCATTGCGCATGACAGCAGGAATAACAGCAGAACATTTGCTGAAATAACTGCAAATGTTATGGCTGCCAATGGCATTCAGGTTTATTTATTTTCTGCACTCAGACCAACACCTGAACTTTCATTTACAATAAGAGAATTGCATTGTCATGGCGGGGTTGTATGTACTGCTTCACACAATCCAAAGGAATATAATGGGTACAAAGCCTATTTTAATGATGGCGGTCAGCTTGTTCCGCCACATGACAAAAATGTGATTGCGGAAGTAGAAAAAATTCTCCGTGTTGAAGATGTAAAGTGGAATGGAGGAGAGCAAAATATTCACCTGATTGATGATAAGCTGGATAATCAATACATAGAGATGGTGAAAAGCCTGAGCGTATATCCAGATATAATTTCGAATCAAAAAAATCTTAAAATCGTATATACCCCAATACACGGAACAGGTATAGTATTGGTACCAAAAGTACTCCAGGCATTTGGTTTTGAAAATGTTCACATAGTAGATGAACAATCTGTTCCGGATGGAAATTTCCCAACTGTAGTCTATCCCAATCCCGAAGAAGCAGAGGCGATGAGTATAGGACTTAAGAAGGCCGAAGAACTTGATGCAGATATACTTTTGGGAACAGATCCTGACGCAGACAGGGTAGGAGTGGGTGTAAAAGATAACCATGGTAAATGGGTATTGCTCAATGGAAACCAGACTGCGGTTCTGGCGTTCAATTATCTGATAGAGGCAAGAAAAGAAAAAGGAATTGCTCAGGAAAACGACATGGTGGTTAAAACGATTGTTACTACCGACTTGATAGATATCATAGCAGCCCATAGCAATATCAAATGTTACAACGTATTGACAGGATTTAAATGGATTGCAGAATTAATCAAAGAAAAAGAATCCAATGAAAATTATGTCATTGGTGGAGAGGAATCTTATGGATTGATGATTGGTAGTCAGCTTCGTGATAAGGATGCTGTTAGTGCAGTAGCCTTGTTATGTGAAATGGCTGCCTATGAGAAGAACAAAGGTCAGTCACTATTTTCCAAGCTTATTGATTTGTATAGCCAGCATGGATTATTCAGAGAACACCTCATTTCCATAACAAAAAAGGGAATGGATGGTCAGCAACAAATTGCTGAAATGATGGATCGTTATCGTACAAATCCTCCATCTGTTCTCGGTGGTGTTGCTGTAACTTCTTTATTGGACTACGAGAAAAGAGAGGCACGGGATTTGACAAACGGACAAATCTGTACCATAGAACTTCCAAAGAGTAATGTCTTGCAGTTTATTCTTGCAGATGGAAGTAAAGTAAGTGCCAGACCTTCAGGAACTGAACCTAAAATAAAGTTTTACTTCAGTGTACAAGGAAAACTTACTGATACTGCTGATTTTGATGTGGCTTATGAAGCGTTGGGCCAAAAAATCAATCATATTATCGCTGATCTGGGGTTAAATTGATTTATTAGAAGTAAAAAGTACATGCGTAATTTTGAAGACAGCTACCTGCATAAGGGGTTAAGAAAGAAATTGGTGGATCAGATCAGGGATAAAGGAATAACTGATGAGTTTGTTTTGCAAGCTATAAACAATGTTCCGAGACATTATTTCCTGGATTCAGCTTTCGAGCGCCATGCTTATGAGGATCGTGCATTTCCAATTGGAGAAGACCAGACTATTTCACAACCCTATACTGTGGCCTACCAAACACAGTTACTTCAGGTTAAACCATTTGAGAAAGTACTTGAAGTGGGAACTGGTAGTGCTTATCAGGCAAGTGTTTTGATTGAGATGAAAGCCAGGGTTTATACTATTGAAAGGCAAAAAAAATTATTTGAAGAGAAAAAAAACTTCAAATATCTCAGTAAGTATCCCGCCTTATTGCGCTTTTATGGAGATGGTTTTGAAGGACTTCCAACATATGCGCCATTCGATAAAATAATTATTACAGCTGCAGCACCATTTATTCCGGAAAAACTGATTAAACAGTTAAAAATAGGTGGATTAATGGTTTTACCCCTCAACGAAGGAGATATACAAATTATGTATAGGATTACAAGGGTAGATGAATTTACCACAAAAGAAGAGCGTTTCGATGCATTCTCATTTGTGCCAATGCTCTCCGGAAAAAATGGATAAAAAAAAGCCGCTCTTTTAAAAGCGGCTTTTTTAAGGTCATTGCTGCATTTGCATTCCCTCATTCATTCCATCCTGACCACTTCTTGTATTTTTTCGTTTGAAAAGTGAGGCATCTACTTTTCCAAATCTATAGTTGAAGTTCAACCTAAATACCTGCCAGTCTCTTCTCCTGGAGTTAGTTTGTGTAAAGAAATTAGATTCTGAATATGATCCGTAAACTTTAGTCTTGAAAATATCATTCATACTTAAAGTCAGTGATCCTCTTTTTTCTTTCAAGAAATCTTTTTTAAGTGCAAATTCAAAACCATAATTGGGGTTCACATAGCCTTGAGCCGTGGTTTGCGTAAATCCACCCCAGCCGCCTCCGCCACCACTTCTTCCGCCACCGCCACCGCCAAATCCACCGCCGCCTGATCCGTTTTGTGGGAGAATCGACTTGCTCCTGTAATCTGCGGCAAGTTGTAATGAAAAATTGGCAGGCATCTTGATACTGAGGTTAAGTTTTCCGAAAAAACTCCAAAGTGAATTGTTTAGATCAACTTGAAGGTTGCTGCTGTTGATGGAAGAATTAAAAAAATTGAGATTTGTTGTCGCTTCCAGCCATTTGGTAAGTGGATTTCTGGCAGTGAACTCAAGACCATAAGCCTGACTGCTGTTGGCGTTTATAAATGTATTTATCAGGATATCCTTACCAGGTGTTGAACTTGCTTCCTTTATTTGATATCTGGTGATAAGGTTATCAGTTTGTTTGAAATAGGCTGAAAAGAAAATACTGTGACTTCCCTTGAAAGATTTCTGGTAATTCATTTCAACTGAGTTTGTGAACTCAGGAATCAGGTCTGGGTTACCCCTGCTGATATTCAAAGAATCTGTGTAATCTACAAAAGGCAGGATCTGGAAGAAATTGGGCCTGTTGATTTTTCGTGCCAGACTGAATTGTAAATCCTGTGTCTGATCAATCTGATGGGTGAAATTTATACTTGGAAAAAGGCTTAAGGGATAGTTATTTCCAAAGCTGCTTCCGTTTGTGAGTAGTAGTCCTTTATAAACGGAGCTTTCTGCTCTTAATCCAAGTTGATAGTTTGTTTTTTTGCCAATAACATTAGAATAGGTTCCATAGGCCGCAAAAACCTTATCATTAAACTTATAATTTGCATTGATTGAAGTGATGGGAATGTAATCACCGAAAGCAATATTATAAATATAGTTTAGGTTTTCGCTTTGGAAATCTCTGATTGCAATGCGAGCACCGAGCTCCAGTTTTGAGTTTTCAGATAAAGGATTTGTAAAGTCGGTTTGTATAGTATAGAAAGAGTTTCCTCCTTTTCCAGTTTGTTTCTGATCTATTAAGCCTCCTTTAGGGGTATTGGACAAGTCAAAATACTGCGTTTGGAAACCACCAGAACTTATGTTATTACTTTTGTTATAATTCGCATCGGCAGTAAGTTCCATTCCTTTTTTACTAAACAGGTGTTTGTACCCTAAGGCTGCTCCATAATTGTTAAAATTGAATGAAGAGCTTGTTTCCCGTTCAGAGCGAATAGATTTTGTGCCAGTATTGTATAAAGTATCAGTTAAAATGGCCAACAGGTCACTGTTATCAAACTTTCCATTAACAAAACTACCTGAAAGTGTGAAGGTATTCCTGTTATCTGCAAAGTAGTCAAGGCCAGCTCTGTTGAAATTAAAGAAACCTTTGCTAATGGGATTATTGCTTTGGTCATAGCGTATTGTGGGAACGCTGAAGAATTCCTCTCTTAATGACTGTCCCTCTCCAATTGATTTTCTCTGATTATACATTGAACTGGCAAAGAGATTAACCTTATCCTGCTTGACATTTATATCACCACCCAGATTAGGCATTCCCCTTGAATCAATTCCACTTCTGATATTCCCGTTATATCCGGCCTTTCTGTTCTTTTTCAACACAATATTAATAATACCTGACATACCTCCCGAAGCATCAAATTTGGCAGAAGGATTTGTAATCAATTCTACACTTTGAATTGCATCAGAAGGGATTTGATCAAGTGTTAAATTAGTTGGCCTGCCATCTACAAAAATAGTAGGAGAGGAGTTTCTGAGTGATACATTGCCATCAATATCAACGTCTACACCAGGAATATTTCTCATCATTTCAGATGCAGTTTGTCCTGTTGAGACTAGGTTTTTTTCAACATTGAAAATTTTTCTATCCACTCCCATCTGCATAAATGGCTTGGTTCCTACAACTTTTACTTCTTCCAGTTGCTTGGCGTCTACCTCCAATTTAATATTTCCAAGGTCAACATCTGCATTACTCATTATTTTCGAAAAATCTCCACCCTTGGCTATATCAAATTTAACCGGAATTTCAAGAGTAAGAAAACCTATAGCAGTTACTTTTAACCTGAACTGTCCGAATAAAGGCAAGTTTTCAAGACTGAAATCACCATTGCCTTTGGTAAGTTGTCCGCTCAATACAACATCTTTCTTTTGTTTGGTAGCTGAATCAACTCTTGTTTGGATCAATTGTACAGATGCAGACTGAACACTTTTATTGGTACTGGCATCCATAATCCTACCATAAAATCTTCCTATATTCATATTCTGTGCATTTCCTCCCGTATTAGGTCTGCCTCCGGTTGGATTTTGTGCCTGTACTGTAAATGAAAATAGGGATAGGAATAAGATGAAAAATTTTTGCATGAAAAGGGGTTTAAAATTTAGATGCCTGAAGAAAAAAGTTCTTTCGGCTGATATCTAAAGAAAAGGTTAAACAATTTAGATGCGTTTAAGTTCAGGAAGTTATAATTGTTAAGATTATTTGCATAATTCCTATCAAAAATCCTAAAACACCTCCAATGATTTCGACAAATTTGAATTCTTTAGTCATAATCTGATTGAGGATTGATTCCATTTTTTCGCTTGAAAATGTTGCAACCTTTGCTGTAACCATTTGTTCAAGATTCATTTCTGATTCCAGATTTTGCATGTATTTTTTGATCATTTCTGGAAATATTCCTTTTAATTCTTCCATAAATATGGTTTTCAGCTGATTAATCGTACTGTCTCCAATAAACATGGATATTATGGGAAATACCTCACTAAGTTTTCTTCTCAGGAAATCATCTATCCGTTCTTCAATAAATGGTAATACCTTATCGAGGTTTTTTGAATTGGTAATTTTTTTCTCAATTTCCTGAAATGAAATAAGTTCTGCGCTAACCAGCTTACCAAGTTTTTCAGCAAATTGTTGCTGTCTTTTTGGAAAAATACCATGGAAGGTAATGCCGAGAATTTTTATGGGCATTCTGGGATGAAAAAGCATTTTAATGGCTATCCAGTTGGTAAACCACCCAATAAAAGAGGAAATAAATGGAATCAGGATGAGCCAGTAATTCATGCGAAATAATTTTTGCAAAGTTAATCGATATAATAAAAGTTAAATTGTATTTTGAATGAGTTAAAAAAACCATTATTTTTGCAATCCTTTCACGGAGGTTGTAGCTCAGTTGGTTAGAGCGTCTGATTGTGGTTCAGAAGGTCGTGGGTTCGAGACCCATCTTCCTCCCTTCCTTAAAATTTATTAACTTTTCTTTTACACCGCTTATCCAATTCTTTGGATAAGGCAGGTGTAAATCATTTATTTTTGGTTATGTTATCAAAAATCATCCATTATATGGTTAGCAAAAAGTCGTTGCCAATAGTTATTGTATTAGTTGTTGCTGGTTTTCTGATCGCTTTCAATTCATCTGGTCTGGTAAATCCTCCCGGAAAGTATGAGCAGATATTTGTACAGGTGACTGAAATGCTCGAGGCAGCGCACTACAATCCAAAGAAAGTGGATGATGAATTCTCAAAAAAGATATTTACAAAATACATAGAAACACTGGATCCGGATAAAAATGTATTTCTATCTTCAGATATTAAGGAACTTAAGAAGTATGAGTTGTCAATAGATGATGAATTACATGGTTCTCCGATTCAATTTTTCTATGCTATAGATGCTTTATACCTGAAAAGAGGACGAGAGCTTGCAGCACTAATGCCTGCACTGTTTCAACAGCCATTTCAGTTCCAGGCTGATGAACAAATATCCCTTGACCCTGATAAGGCAGAATTCTCTAAGAATGAAACCGCACGAAAGGAGATATGGCGTAAAAGATTGAAATTCATGACTTTAGAAAGGTATTCGGATTTACTGGATCAGCGTGCATTGTTAAAAACAACAGATAGTGCCTTCAAATCTGATGTACAACTGGAAATTGATGCTAGAACTAAGGTAAAACAGATTATGTCAAGAAACTTTGAAAGGATGTTAAATAAAACAAAACCTGACGAACGATTTGACATGCTTGTTAATGTTATTACCAATACCATGGATCCGCACACCACCTTTTTTCCTCCTTTGGAAAAAAGATCTTTTGATGAGCAGATGAGTGGTAAATTTTATGGAATTGGTGCTTCCTTGCGTTACGATGATGGAGCAATTAAGGTTGCCACAATAGTTGCAGGATTGCCTGCCTGGAAATCACAGCAAATTACCGTGGGTGACCAGGTCCTCAAGGTAGCACAAGGTTCAGCAGAGCCTGTAGATCTTACGGGATTTGAAACTGAGGAAGCAGTTAAACTGATCAGGGGTAAAAAAGGAACAGAAGTCAGGTTAATCATTAAAAAAGCTGATAGAAGTATTAGGATAGTTACCATGATCAGGGAAGAGGTGGAGCTGGATGAAACATATGCACGAAGTGCAGTTATTACTGAGCAGGGAAAAAAAATGGGATATATTTTCCTGCCTGAGTTTTATGCAGACTGGGAACGCCCCAATGGTGCTAAATGTTCTCAGGATGTGGCTAAAGAAATATTAAAACTTAAAGAGCAACAGGTAGATGGTATCATTATGGATTTGCGTAATAATGGTGGCGGATCTTTATATGATGTTGTTCAAATGGTTGGCTTTTTTATCCCTGAGGGTCCAGTTGTTCAGGTTAAGGATCGTGAAGGGAATCCAACTGTATTAAGAGACAGAGACAGAACAGTTCTTTATGATGGTCCGCTTGCCGTTATGGTGAATGAATTTTCTGCATCCGCTTCGGAAATATTTGCAGCAGCGATTCAGGATTATGGCAGAGGAATTGTAATTGGTAGCACTTCCACTTATGGAAAAGGAACAGTTCAACGTAATATTGGACTAGAATCAGCTTCAAGGGTGTTAAACAGTGATAACAGTGAATTGGGTACAATCAAGCTAACGCTACAAAAATTCTACAGAATTAATGGAGGATCCACCCAGTTAAAAGGTGTGACACCAGATATCATTCTACCTGATCAATATGAGAATCTCAAGTATCGCGAAAAAGATAATCCAGATGCTATGCCATGGGATGAGATTCAGAGGGCCTTTTATACAAGAATAACCCCTACATATGATTTGGAAACAATCAAAAGACGAAGTTCATCTCGTGTATCCCAAGATTCCTCGTTTTCGGCAGTGCGAGGCGTTTCAGCAATGATTGAAAAATCAAATCAAAAATTCTATTCATTGAAGCTGGATACATATAGAAATGAACAAAAACAAATGAGGTCTACATTCAAGCATCTGGAAGAATCTAATAAAGGCCAGCAGGCTTTGTCAATTCAAATGCTTGAATCTGATGAAAAAAGGTTATCAACTGACAATGATAAACTCGAAAGGAGAAAGCAATGGATTAAAAATCTTTCAAGGGATATTTATATTTCAGAAACCTGTAAAGTTGTATCTGATGTAATCAGTCAGATTACCCTGGTTAAGGGTTCTTGATTATTGGCTGAATTTAACACCGTATCTATTGGTAAGTACATTTTTATGATGACGCCAGTGGCCAATCATAATATGACCCAGTGCTCTGACGGAAATACTTTGATTTAAATCTGTCAGAGCAGACCTTTCAAGCCATTCTGGGTTGAAACTATTAAACATTAAAAGCGAGGCTTTCCTTACAGTCAGCATCGCATCAAGCAAATTATCTTTGATATAATTCTTGAAGGATGCCTGTGCATATTCATTTTCGTCAAAACTCCTTACATGTCTTTTATCATTTCGAGCTATACACAATGCACGAAATGCAAAAATCATTTCGGTATCAATACAATGTTGCAGCAGCTGGGCAATTGTCCATTTGCCATCTTCATAAGCGTAATTGAAATTTGCATCTTTCAATGTATTCAGATCCTCTTCTAGTTCACTCAATGAAAGGATGAATAAATCAGATAATTCAGCTGAACCTGAAAGGTTTACATATCCCTGAAAAAATGGGGGATGTTGAAGTTGACCATGGGAGTTCGACATCTGTTATTTTTTAATACCTTTTTTGGATTGATTTTGACTTTCCGGTATTTTTCTATCCCCTTTTAAATTTGATGCAAGCCTGAATGCTTCATAAGCATTTACTATTCCACCGGTAGCACTTAATTGATTAAGTCCAACCAATTCATCTTCTGTTCCTGGCTTTATAAATTTATTTCCTGTTGGTTTGGAAACAGATTTGAGGATAACTTCCTTGATCTGAATGGGAGACAATTCAGGAAAATAAGATAAAAGTAAGGCAGATAAGCCTGCAACTACAGGAGAAGCCATACTGGTTCCATCCATATCCCCATAGGTATTACCTCCGGGAAGGGTTGAATAAATCTTAACACCTGGTGCAAAAACATGCACTTCTCTCTTTCCAAAATTGGAAAATGAAGCAATAAGTTCATCTTCCTTAGCACCACTGGCCCCAACACTGATCCAATTGGCAAAGGCACGTGTTGTATCATAATTTTCATTCATAGAAGGAAAATTATCTTCAGTATCAATATTTTTATTATCATTTCCTGCAGCATGTATAAGCAGAACGCCTTTTTGCTCGGCATAGCGCATGGCATCATCAACCCATTTTTTTTCAGGAGAAAAGCTTTTACCAAAACTCATATTTATAACCCATGCCCCATTATCAACAGCATACCTGACGGCATTAGCTACATCTTTGTCGTGTTCATCACCATCTGGAATTGCCCTGATCGGTAAAATTTCAATAAAATCGGCTATACCGTTTATTCCTTTACCATTATTCCTGACTGCCCCAATAATACCGGCAACATGTGTACCATGAGAAGCGTCTGTTCCCATGATATCGTTGTTTCCATAAAACCTGTCTTCAGGATCATTATAGTTATCCTTTACAACTTCAGCTCGATATGCTTTTGGTTCTTTTTCAACAGCATCAACTTTTGATTTTTCACCCTCGTAAAATTGAATCAAATCTGCAATCAATGCCTTGTTATTATTTTCCATCTGCCTGGTTTGCTGAAAAAATCCAAGCATAACAGATTTTGCCTTTGAAACAGCCAATTCATCCGTTTTGAAATTTTGTAATTCATCGCCAGTATATTGCTTTTTCCCCATTGCCACTTGTAATATGCTGTCAGCTCCTGGAATTTTGGCAACTATATCTTTTAATATTAATACATACATGGCTGCTTCCTTTGCCTGGAATTCGAGCTGATATTTTGCTTTTGAATAAATCTTATAGTTATTCAAATCATCGCCTTTTAGAGATTTCCCTCCATCTGTTATGGTGTCATACTTGCTTTTAAACTTGTAATAAATCCTAGCTCCTTCATAGCTATCTTTTCCTACATTACGACCATCTTTACCTCCAATGAAATTCCATCCATGAATATCATCAACATAGCCGTTTTTATCATCATCGATTCCATTTCCCGGAACTTCGTTTCTGTTCGTCCAGATAACAGATTTCAGGTCTTCATGTAATGTATCAATACCGGAATCAATTACTGCAACAATTATTTTCTTTTTAGGCGTTTTTCCTTTGATAATTTCCTGGTAAGCTTTTTCAAGACTTATTCCATAAACTTTATTATCATTCAAATCTCCCAAATGCCATTCTTTACCTGTTAGTCCTACTGAAGACTGACCTATAACATTGGATGAAAAGAAAATACAAAGAAAAAGTATTCCCAGGGTAGCTTTTATTTTCATAATGAATGATTTCGATTAACAAATTAGACAATGAAATTTAAACTATACCGAACACGAAGCATAAAAAATCTGTAAAAAGCCTAAAACTTGTTGTTATTGTTTTTTGTTCCGTTGTAAATAGAGGAGAAGCAAAGAAATTGGTCCTGTTACAAGCATTAAAATAGTTTGAACCGCCCACAGCAACCAGCCAAATGCAAGTCCCGTTAGGGCATTGATTCCGTACAAACCAAGCGTTTTTTGTACAGCCAGCTGATAGGCCCCAATGCCACCCTGAGTGGCAATCATGGCAAAACTTCCAAATGTAAGTATGGTGAGAGATGGAACCCATCCCAGATGAGCCAATCCCGCAATGGCAGGAAAGCCAACTCTGATGCTTGCCAGATAGAGGAACCAGATACCAACAGTATATAAAAGGAAATAGGATTTATGTTTCATTTTCAATATTGTCATCAATCCCTCCATTACACCTTTAAATAAACTTTTTATTTTGATAACCCATTTTATATTGCTGTTTTTCAAATACTTAAGAGCAATTACAATGGAAAAAAAAGTAATGGTTACAATGATTAAAATCGGGAATAATGACAGTTTAAATTTCTGGGATAATGAAATTATGAGTTCTTGCGTGTAATCACCAACAACTGAAATTTGTGTTACAATAGTTAGAAAAATTACTACTATGAGACATAATAAATCTATGATTCTTTCTGCAACCATTGTACCAACAAGCTTGTCAACCGGAATTTTTTCATATTTGCCAATAAGAGAACATTTCATGATCTCTCCGAGTCGAGGAAATAAAAGGTTAAAGAAAAAACCGGTTAAAACGGCGTAAAAAATATTAATTAAACGGGGCGTTTTTCCCAAAGGCATTATCATCATCTGCCACCTCAGAGACCTGATAAAATGACTCAGCATAACAATGAATACGCAGTATAAAATGGTCAATTTATCAGCTCCTCCCACCATTTCCATCAGTTTTTCAATGTCTTGAGCAGAAAAATTGCGGACTGAATACCATATAAGAGATAAACCCAATGATAGAAATAAGACAAATTTCAAGCCAGATTTAATCCATTTTGGGGCCATAAACGTATTGGTGAGTAGTGTAAAGGTAGCCAAATCAGATAAATTTTGTACTTTTGCAAACAATTCACTGCTCCATTAACTCAAATCATGGTTACAAAAAAACGAATATTGTTTATTGCCAACGAAATGTCACCATACCTTGAACTTACAGAGTTCTCGGAGATTGTGAACAAATTAGCAATAAAAGCCAATGACAGTGGTTATGAAATAAGGTGTATTATGCCTCGTTTCGGTACAATTAATGAAAGACGCCATAGGTTGCACGAAGTTGTAAGGTTATCAGGTATCAATATATCTATTGAAAATGATGATTATCCCCTTCAGATTAAAGTAGCATCGCTTCCGAATGCACGTTTACAGGTTTATTTTCTTGATAATGAAGAAATGTTCAAAAGGAAGTTTGTTTTCAATGGTGAAGAGGATGAATGGTTTGATGACAATGGAATTCGTTCCATATTCTTCTGTAAAGGTGCTATTGAAACAGTAAAAAAGTTTGGATGGCCCCCTGATGTAATTCATTGTTCAGGCTGGATGACAGGATTGATTCCTTTATTTCTCAAAACTGCCTATAAAAAAGAACCCGTTTTCAGCAATTCAAAGGTTCTATTTACGGTTGGACAAAAAACATTTGATCAGAATTTTGGGCCTGATTTCCAAAAATTGTGCATGATTAATGCAGCAATAAAGGAAAAGGAGATGGAACCATTCAAAGACAACAACAACTATGCTATGATGCATGGAGGCGGTTTTTATGCCGATGCTTTGTCATTTGGCGATGGTCAGATTGATCAACAATTGCTTGATATTTTTTCCAAAATAAAAGGCAAGAAGGTTATTCAGTTTAATCCAGATACTGATTTAACAGAGTATTTACAATTGTATAGCGACCTTGCAATTAAGTAATCCTAACTGGAAAAGAAAAAAGAACCACGTGAGATATCGATTTCCGATTCAAAAAATAATTTTAGCAGTTTCATTGGCACTTGTCTTTGGATGTACCAAAATATCGAGTACTGATATTGGAGCAGATTTATTACCTGCAATAGACAATATCACAACTTTTGATACTACGTTCGAAATTGTTGCATCTACATTTTTAACCCCTGATACCTTGTTACCTAAATTGGGAAGGGATGTAAATGGCAACGTTGGACAGTTCATTCTTGGTCACATTTCAAATGACCCACAGTTTGGCAAAACAACAGCCAGCATTTATTTTGAAGTTAAACCGGATAGTTATCCTTTTGCATTTGAGACAGTTAGTGATAGTTTGGTATTTGATTCTGTGGTTTTATGTTTACGATGGACTAACACTTTTGGAGATACAAACGCCATTCAACAGGTGAACGTTCACAGAATAACAGAACAGCTAAAGGCAGATACAGTTTATAATACTGGAAAATCAGTTAGATATGGCGAATTGCTGGGATCAAAAACATTCAGTCCATCAGTATTAAACGATTCTTTATATCTTTTCAAACAAAACATAGATCGTCAGCTTCGTGTCAGACTTAACAGTAATTTTGGACGATCACTTCTTTCTTTCGATACTTCTGCATCAAGTCCCTATAATAATGATTCACTTTACCGTGACTTCTTAAAAGGATTTGCTCTAATTCCTCAATCTGCAGGTACCCAGGCTAATGCACTGATGAGTTTTGCCATGAGTGACACTGCTACCTATCTCAGGTTATATTATAAATATAAAAAAGACGGCAAAACAGATACGACTCATAAAGATTTCACATTCAATACTTTATACGGTGGAGCTGGTATAAATAATATCGAAAGATCATACAATGGTAGTGAAGCGTCATCACATATTGGGTTACGCCCTAGAGGAGACAGTTTACTTTACCTGCAGGCGGATCCAGGTACATACTCTTTGCTCAAAATTCCAGGTATTGATGAGTTTAAGCAGAAGAAAGGAAATGTAATTGTACACCTAGCTGAAATATCCATGCAGGAAGTTCCAACACCGGGAAGAAGACCCAATATTTTCACAACACCGGAGTATCTCTATCTGGAAATGTTTGATTCCTCAAGTCGAAGACTCTTGCCATTCCTCTCTGATGGTTTCCTTAATGGAAAATTTGAGTCTTATCTGTTTGGTGGACAAAGAAAATACATGGCTGACCGGAATAATAATTTGGTTTCTGCATATAAAATGAATATTACCAGGTATATGCAGGGTATTGTTACCAGAAATAATCCAAATCTGCAGCTAAAGTTGTTTGCACCTTTCAGTTTGCGTTATGAAGACCTCTTTATTACATTTGCATTGAATAACCTAGGCAGGGGCAACATTGTTCTTGGTGGTGGAAATCATGCCACTGACAAGATTAAATTAAGAGTCGTTTATTCAAAGCTTTAATTTTTTTGACATTATCTTTGCCATCTAATCAATAAAAATCATGCCTTACCTTTTCACATCCGAAAGTGTATCTGAAGGACACCCAGACAAAGTAGCTGATCAGATTTCTGATGCCCTGATAGACAATTTTCTTGCTTTTGATCCAATGGCCAAAGTTGCCTGTGAAACTTTGGTTACAACAGGACAGGTTGTGCTTGCCGGTGAAGTTAAAGCCAACTGTACATTAGATGTGCAGAAAATCACAAGAGGTGTAATTGCCAAAATTGGATATACTAAGAGCGAATATATGTTTGAGGCAAACTCATGTGGCATCCTTTCCGCCATTCATGAGCAATCTGACGATATTAACAGGGGAGTAGAAAGGAAGAAAAAAGAAGACCAAGGCGCTGGAGATCAGGGTATGATGTTTGGTTATGCAACAACCGAAACCGATAATTTCATGCCACTAGCACTTGATTTGGCACATAAAATACTCATTGAACTTGCAGCAATAAGAAGAGATAAGAAAAGTAAAATGCCTTATCTCAGACCAGATGCTAAAAGTCAGGTTACCATTGAATATGATGACAATGACAAGCCACTTCGCATTGACGCCATAGTTGTTTCCACACAGCATGATGACTTTTCTACCAACGACAAGAAAATGCTTGATACCATTAAAAATGATATCATCAATATTGTCATGCCAAAAGTGAAGTCTAAGTGTAAAAAGGATGTTCAGAAGTTATTCAATGATCAAATTACATACCATATTAATCCAACTGGCAAATTTGTGATTGGCGGTCCACATGGTGATACCGGTCTTACTGGTCGTAAAATCATAGTAGATACCTATGGTGGTAAGGGCGCCCATGGTGGTGGTGCTTTCAGTGGAAAAGACCCTTCAAAAGTTGATAGGAGTGCAGCCTATGCAGCCAGACATATAGCTAAAAACATGGTTGCAGCAGGTGTAGCAGATGAAATTCTCGTTCAGGTATCATACGCTATTGGCGTAGCGAAACCAATGGGTATTTTTGTAGATACCTATGGTACATCTAAAGTTGATCTCACAGATGGTGAAATAGCCAAAAAAGTGGAAGCGCTTTTCGATATGAGGCCTTATGCAATTGAAACAAGGCTTAAACTGAGAAATCCAATTTACCAGGAAACAGCCGCATATGGTCACATGGGAAGAAAGAATGAGGTAGTTACAAAAACCCTGGATAAACCAGGTGGAGGCACACAAACCTTTGAGGTAGAATTATTTACATGGGAAAAGCTTGATTATGTTGATAAAGTACAAGCAGCCTTCAAATTGAAATAAACTAATATCCAAACCCTCCAAAATGGAGGGTTTTTTTTTCTCAATATGCTTCATTCTGAAAATAACTGGCAAGTATTGTCATCCGCTGTTCATTATGATAACCCATGGATAACAGTTACTGAATACGATGTCTTAAATCCATCCCAAAAAAAAGGGATTTATGGAAAAGTCCACTTCAAAAATGTTGCAGTGGGAATTATTCCGTTGGATGAAATGGGTAACATATACCTGGTTGGCCAATTCCGGTTTACATTGGACAAATATTCAATTGAGATTCCGGAAGGAGGGAGTTTGACTAATTTATCTCCACTTGAATCTGCAAAAAGAGAATTAGAAGAAGAAACCGGATTGCAGGCAAATGTTTGGAAACATGTGCTGACAATGCATCTATCCAATTCAGTAACGGATGAGCTTGCATTGGTGTATCTTGCAACTCAGTTGTTTTTTGGCAAACCTAAACCTGAAGAAACTGAAAAAATTGATCTAATTAAATTACCACTGGAAAAAGCATATCAGATGGTGATGAATCACGAAATAACAGATTCTATGTCAGTAGCGGGTATTCTCCATGCCAAAATTTTGAGTCTGCAAAATTTGAAAAATGAAAAAAAATAACAGTAACATCATAGGAAGGCAACCTGTTTTGGAAGCCCTCAAGGATTCCGTTCAACTTGAACGTATTTTTATACAAAGAAATGCCTCAGGTGAAGGTATTGATGAAATCAAAAAGCTGGCTCAGAGATTGCAAATACCTATCAACGCAGTACCAATTGAGAAGATGAATTACATGACAAGGGCAAATCACCAGGGTGTTATCGGAATAAACAGCATAATCCAGTATCTCGACTTGCAAGACTGTATAGATCATGTGTTAGCGTCTGGTCAAACTCCACTTTTTGTGATGCTTGACGGCATTACAGATGTGCGAAATATCGGAGCCATTGCAAGAACAGCTTTGTGTTGCGGATCACAGATGTTAATAATACCAGATAAAGGTATTGGTGCTTTAAATGAAGAAGCTATGAAATCCTCTGCTGGTGCTTTACAAAAAATCATGGTTAGCCGTGTGAATAGCTTGCTTAAAGCCATTGACACACTTCACCTGAATGGGATAAAAGTATATACTTCAGAAATGAAAGCTGCACATAATTTATTAGGGGTTGATTTTAAACAACCTGCTTGTGTTGTAATGGGTAGCGAGGACAAAGGTATTCAGGCATATATCTCCAAAGCCGCAGATATCAAATTTACAATACCCATGCTGGGAAATTTTGATTCATTTAATGTAGGAGTTGCAGCAGGAATTATACTTTTTGAGGCTTCGAAACAAAGAATGTTGTTTGACGCTAAATAATTTGAATGGATTTCAGAATTGAATTTAACCCTCCGGTATTAAAGGAGAAAATTGATATAACAGACAAAATTTTGCTTGTCGGATCATGTTTTACGGAGCATATGCATGATTTCTTACGTAAGTCAAAATTTCAAGTACTTCAAAATCCTCATGGAGTCCTCTTCAATCCTATAAGTATTTTTGAAGCAATAACCACATATATACAAAATAAACAAATCAATGAAAGTGATTTGTTTATACACCTCGGACTCTGGAAAAACTGGACATTCCATTCAGGTTTTGCCGGAACTGACAAATCAATCACACTTAACAGGTTAAATGCATCTATTCAACAGGGACATATATTCTTAAACAATGCAAACTTTCTTTTTATCACACTTGGGTCAGCCTATGTTTATACTTTAAGCAATGGTAAAGTAGTAGCTAACTGTCATAAACAACCTGCCGACACCTTTTGCAAGAGATTATTAGAACCAGCTGAAATCATTTATTCATTTAGCCTGATGTTTAATGAACTGAAGCAGTGCAATCCGTCTTTACGCATTATTTTTACAGTAAGTCCAGTAAGACATTTAAAAGATGGCTTCATACAAAATAACAGGAGTAAGGCTGTATTAATGTATGCAATTGACAGGATTACAACACTTTTTCCAGAAATAATCTATTTTCCTGCTTACGAACTTGTCATTGACGATTTACGTGATTACAGGTTTTTTGCAGAAGATATGGTACATCCTAATTATCAGGCTACCAGATATGTGTGGGAAAAATTCAAGCAATCCTGCCTGAATGGAAGAACCAGGGAGGTTCTTAAAGATATCGATGCTTTAAATAGTGCCACAAATCATGTAATCATGCATCCTGGTTCAGAGGAACACCAAAAATTTGTTGAAAAATTCAAATCTCTCACTGAGTCACTTGTATTGCGTTTTCCCATGCTCGACTTTTCAAATGAAGTTGAATATTTTAAATGATGAATAAGTTTTAATTTTAGTTCATGAAATACCTGGTATTCTCCATAACGCTCATAATTAATGTAGCACTGTTTTATGTGTTAGGTACACGTGAAATTCTGCCCCTACCACTTGGTAGTTTCTTGAATATGCAGGAAGGAATATGGCAGAATGCTGAACCTGTGTCAGAAGATTTTAATGACAATCTGAAACTTAAAGGAATCAAAGGATCAGTCAATGTTTACCTCGATGACAGATTGGTACCTCATATTTTCGCTGAGCAAGAAACAGATGCTTATTTTGTCCAGGGATACCTTCATGCCAAAAACAGACTTTGGCAAATGGAATTTCAGACACACGCTGCAGCAGGAAGAATAAGTGAAATAGTTGGTGAAAAAGCAATTACATTCGACCGCAACCAACGTCGTATTGGAATGGTTTATGCAGCAGAAAATGCATTAGCCGCAATGGAAAACGATGCTGAAACCAAATCTTCTCTGGATGCATATACAGCTGGTATAAATGCTTATATTAATTCTCTCCAAAAAAGCAAACTTCCTGTAGAATATAAACTATTGGGATATGAGCCTGAACAATGGTCGAATTTTAAATCTGCTCTGTTTACCAAGCAGATGACCAATACACTCGCTGGTTATGACAGGGATTTTGAAATGACAAATGCGCTCAAATTACTCGGAGAGGAAAACTTTCAGATTCTTTATGGTCAACTTCCTGATTCTCTCTATCCGGTTATTCCCAATGGCACGGTTTACAATAAGCCCCTGGCTGAACTCCTTCCTCCTGAAACCGCAGATTCTCTATACTTTAAAAGAAAAGACTCAGTAGCTATCAGTGAAGACTTTAAGCCCAATCCTGAAAACGGAAGTAATAATTGGGCTGTTTCCGGAGCCAGAACCCAAAGTGGAAAACCTATTTTAGCCAATGACCCGCACCTTGGACTCACACTTCCTTCCATATGGTATGAGATTCAAATACACACGCCTAATTATAATGCTTATGGTGTTTCATTTCCCGGATTACCTGGGGTAGTAATTGGATTCAACGACAGTATCTCTTTTGGATTTACAAATGCAGGTAGGGATGTAAAAGATTATTATGAAATTCAATTCAAGGACCAACAAAAACAACAATATTTTTTCAATAACCAATGGATTAGCACACAGCGTAGAATAGAAAAAATAAAAATAAAAGATGCACAAACATTCATGGATACTGTTGCCTATACTGTATTTGGCCCAGTAACCTATGATCAATCATTTAAGAATGCCCTGGCAGAAAATAAAGCCTATGCATTGAAATGGGTTGCCCATGACACGTCAAACATACTCAAAATGTGGTTGCTGCTAAACCGGGCACATAACTTGAATGATTATGTTGAAGCAATTACTTATTTCAATGCACCCGGACAAAATATGATTTTTGCATCAAAGGCAGGTGATATCGCCATAAAGCAACAGGCAACATTTCCTTTGAGATGGAAAGATCAGGGCCTTTTTGTAATGCCCGGATTTGATTCATCATATATGTGGAAAGGATATATACCCATGGAAGATAACCCAAGGAGTTTTAATCCTGTTGAGGGATATGTCAGCAGTGCTAACCAAAGACCTGCAGATTCAACGTACCCTTATTTCATACCCGGATCTTATGAAGTATATAGGGCCATTACCATTAATCGGAAATTAGCTTCTATGTATGGCATTACAGTGGATGACATGAAATCACTTCAGAATGACAATTACAATGTTTTCGCTGAAATGGCCAGACCAATTCTGTTGAATTATGTAAATAGAGCAGAACTTGACAATGATCAAAAAAGATTTGTAAGCCTGATAGAAAACTGGAACTTAAAAAATGATCCTGATGAAATGGCGGTAGTTTGTTTTGAAAATTGGTGGGATTCTCTTCAGACAACTGTTTTCAAGGATGAATTAACTGACGGACAAAACAGCCTCATGCTTCCAGAGAAATTTGTTTTGCTTGAAGCATTGAGACGAGATACAGCATTTAAATTCATCGACAATATAAAAACACCTGAAAGGGAAGATTTGAATACGCAGGTAACGCAAGCACTTAAAAAGGCTTCCATGCAACTAAGAAGCCTGCAATCAGAAGATAAATTAAAGTGGTCAAAATTTAAAAATACTACCGTTTATCATCTGCTTAAAAATAATGCTACCTCATTTGCAAGGAGTGGGTTAATGAATGGTGGTGGTAAGGGAATAGTTAATGCAACACAACATGATCATGGTCCCAGTTGGCGAATGATTGTAGAAATGACTACGCCAACTCTTGCTTATGGTATCTATCCGGGTGGACAAAGCGGTAATCCAGGAAGCAGGTTTTATGATAATTTCATAGATGACTGGACAAAAGGTCAGTATTACAAACTTTTCATTATGGACCCTGTTGATGTAAAGGCAGGTAAATTCAAATGGAAAATGTCAATTAACCCCGCATAAACCGATTAGTATGATCAAGCTTTCAGCTGCAACAATAATTTCAGGATTACTATACTTTGCCCTTGGTTTATTTCTACCCTGGTGGAGCTCATTTATTGCAGGATTACTGGTAGGTCTCCTTATGTATCAGAATTATCTTGCTTCATTTCTAACAGCTTTCATTGGTGTTTGTCTTGTTGCATGTGGCTATATTTTTGCAGTCAGCTCATTCAATGAGCACATACTTGCCAAACGAATTGCTTTGTTGATTCTAAAGCAGGATTCTCCGGAATTATTGATTGCGGTAAGCGGACTAATCAGTGCAGTTACAGCTGGAACAGCTGCTATAACTGGCCGGTCATTCATGTTATTTTTTAAAAAGTAAATCATCAACTTCAGCCAGTTGAAATTAATTACAAACAGATTTTTTTTAATCCTGTTTTTCATATTATCAAATTCTGTTGTCTTTGCAACTGTTTTATACGGCAAAATAACAGATGAGTATAATATCCCTATACCATTTGCTACAATATCTATACCTTCTTTGAAGAAAACCAGTATGTCTAATGAAAAAGGTCAGTATAGCATTGTACTGGATCCTGGTAGCTATGGAATATCATGTCAGCACATCGGATACAAGGAAATTACAATTGACAAACAAATTGCAGGAGATAGTATAAGACTTGACTTCAAGCTTTTGCCTACAGTATTGCTTCTCAATGAGGTACGTATCAAAAAAAGCAAAGAAGACCCTGCATATGAAATAATTAGAAATGCCATTTCAAAACGAAAGTATCATTTAAGCCAGGTTGAATCTTTCAGTTGTCAGGCTTATATCAAGGGGCTCATTCGTACTGTTGATTTCCCAGAAAGTATTCTGGGACAAAGAATTGATTTTGAGGATGGGGACAAATCGAAACAAAAGATAATTTTTCTCTCTGAAACCCTTGCTGATATTGTATTCAAACAGCCTGATGAATACAGAATTACCGTTGTTTCAACAAGAGTAAGTGGCCAAACAAATGGACTCGGGTTAGCAACACCTTTTTTTATATCTTTTTATGACAATATTGTAAAACTTCCAAAAACATTTAATCCCCGTGGATTTGTTTCTCCGATTGCTGATGGAGCATTTAATTTTTATGAGTATAAATACCTTGGTGCTTTTGCTTCTAATGGCAAACTGGTAAATAGGATTCAGGTTTTTCCAAAAAGAGAATGGGAGCCATTATTTTCTGGATTTATCGAAATAATTGAAAATACCTGGAATTTTCACGCAGTTGAACTTACACTTACAAAAACAGCACAATTGGAAATTGCTGATCAAATCAAAATTGTTCAACAATTTAAACCCATAGCAGCAGATATATGGTTAATCAATTCGCAAAATATTTTTCCTGAAGTAAGTATACTTGGATTTAAAGCTTCAGGCTACTTCAATACCTTGTTCGAGAATTACGATTTGAATTTTATCCCAACCAAAAAAACGTTTGGAAATACACTCATTAAATATGATTCATTATCAAATCAATACACTGACCAATTCTGGTCAAAAAAACGACCAATCCCTTTGCTGCCGGAAGAGCAAGCTGATTTTATAAAAAAAGATTCCCTTGAGAAAAGAAAAAAAGATCCTGCTTATCTTGACTCATTGGATAGATTACAGAACAGACCAACATTTCTTGGACTTACGCTAAATGGACAAATATTACAGAAACGAAGTAAAAATCAATCTTTTACGTATGATCCTTTGCTAAAATCAGTTGGGTTCAACACTATTGAGGGACTGGCGCTTCAACTTTCCGGAACATTCGACAAACAATTGAAAAATAAACATAATCTGGCTATAACCCCTGTTTTAAGGTATGGTGTAAGTAATAAACATATGACTGGATTTATTTCCGCAAATTTAAATACCCGTAAAAAATACGATGAAAGATTCAATATAGCTTTTGGCAATAAAATATTTCAATTTAATAATGCCAATCCGATTCCACAGATCATGAACACATTTTCTAGTTTGATAGGTGGAAATAACTATTTAAAATTATATGAAGCTGATTTTTTTCAATTGAGTCACTCAAGGAAAATTTCAAAATCGATTAATTTGGAGGTTAGTATAGCTTATCAGGATAGAACGCCACTTGTAAATACTGCAGGTGCCGGACAATGGGGTAAATATAAAAACCTGAGTGAGATATCACCTAATTATCCTGAAGAAGTAACAAATTTGCCATTAACAAGACATCAGTCATTTGATGCAGGTTTTAAATTGAAAATTAGAACAGGCGCAAGATATATTGAGCTTCCTGATGGATCTGTAAATTCATTTTCAAAATCACCTCTCATTACTTTCCAGTTTAATAAAGGAATCAATGGTTTATGGGGAAGTGACTTCAAATACGATAAATGGAAACTATCCATAAAAGGTGATATTAATTTACAATTAGCTGGTGAATTCAGGTACAATATTTTGATGGCAGGATTTTTTAGTTCAACTAATTTACAAACGCCGGATTATCATCATTATGCTGGTAACCTTACAAGAAAGGCAACTGCTTACCTTGAAACATTTCAATTAGCACCTTTTTACGCGTTCTCAAATAATGCAAATATTTTTGGCGCTTTACATACAGAATATAAACTCAATGGATTGCTCACCAATAAAATCCCTTTGATAAGAAACCTGAACTTCAGACTCGTTACCGGAAGCAATATTTTATTCCTTAAAAACATGAGTTACCAGGAATTATTTCTGGGACTTGATAATGTTGCCAAGCTTTTCAGAATAGATTATGTAAAAGGTTTAGGAAAAGATGGCAGGAATTACAATGGTTTTAGAATTGGAATCAGGGGATTTTCAACACTCTTTTCCGATTATTAAACATATTCCATAATTGATTTTGTTTAACTTTGTGAGGTTGGATTTTGCCTGTCATGCAAACAGGATTCCATTAATCAGGAATTAAAATCTTTTTATGGCAACCTTACACAATAGAATTTCCAGAAAGGAATTGAAACTTCGTGCTTTACAGGAACAGACACCCAGAAATACCCTTTCTTTTTATGCTTATTTCCCTATTGAAAATCCTAAAGTTTTCAGGGATGAATGGTATCTACAGTTAAATCAATGGAAGGTCTATGGTAGAATTTATGTAGCTGAGGAAGGTATTAACGCACAGATAAGTTGTCCGGTCGAAAACTTTGACCATCTAAAACAATTCATCTACGACCATCAGCATTTGAATGGGCTAAGACTAAACAAAGCTGTTGAGGAAAAGGAGAACTCATTTTATGTGCTTGACATTAAAGTAAGATCTAAAATTGTGGCAGATGGCATCGAAGACCCAAATTTTTCCATGGAACGTAAAGGCAGGTATGTAAATGCCATGGAATTCAATGAAATGGTTAAAGATCCCCAAACACTGGTTATAGACATGCGCAACCATTACGAATTTGAGGTTGGCAGGTTTAAAAACGCCATTGAAATACCCAGCGATACTTTCAGGGAACAATTACCCATGGCTGATGCCATGTTCCAGGATAAAAAAGAGACAAATATAATTATGTACTGCACCGGTGGCATCAGATGTGAGAAAGCAAGTGCCTGGATGCTACATAAGGGATATAAAAATGTTTTTCATCTTGAGGGTGGGATTATTAATTATGTAAACCAGTCGCGTGAAAAAGGATTAGAAAACCATTTCATCGGTAAAAATTTTGTGTTTGATGAAAGGCTGGGGGAGAGGATAACCGAGGACATTATTGCACACTGTCATATTTGCGGAACACCTTGCGATTATCATGTCAATTGCACAAATAGTAGTTGTCATCTGCTTTTTATACAATGCGACAAGTGTAAGATAGCATTGAATGGCTGTTGCAGCAATTCATGTAAGGATATTCTTACACTTGATGATGAAGAACAAAAAAAGCTCAGAAAAGGACAAGACAAGGGTAGGAATGTCTTCAATAAAGCTAAATCAAGGATGGAATCTTTATCTCATAAACCAGAATCATGATAAAATTATTCGATCAATGGCTTCAATAATTTTACTTTTTAGTTCTTCCTGAGATATAGGCTCTGGTTTAAATGGGGCTCCAATGATTAGTTCATAAAGATCTGTGTATCTGCTTGAAATCGTATTTATCCATTCATCCGTCATTTCAGGAATAGCTTGTCCGGATTTACCCATAAATCCATTAGCCATAAGCCACTCCCTTACAAACTCCTTGCTGAGTTGCTTTTGTCTTTCACCTTTTTGTTGCCTCTCAGTAAATCCTTCTTTTATGAAATAACGAGATGAATCAGGTGTATGAATCTCATCCATCAGCATGATATTTCCATCCAGCTTACCAAACTCATACTTTGTATCCGCCAGAATCAACCCTCTTTCAGCAGCAAGCTGTCTACCACGCTCAAAAAGAAGCAACGTATATTGTTTTAGTGTTTCCCATTCTGCAGGAGTTGCAAGACCCTGAGCAAGAATCTCTGCTTCACTTATGTCTTCATCATGCCCTTCTGAGGCTTTTGTTGATGGTGTGATGATTGGTTCAGGAAAAAAATCGTTTTCAACAAGTCCATCTGGCATTGTAACACCACATAAAACCCGAGAGTGCTGATATGTTCTCCAGGCATGACCAACCAGGTTGCCACGAACCACCATTTCAAGCTTAAATGGCTCACATTTATATCCCAAAGACACCTGAGGAGCGGGAACATCTATAAGCCAGTTTGGACAAATATCCCGTGTGGCATTGAGCATATATGCTGCAATTTGATTGAGAACCTGGCCCTTATAGGGTATTGGTTTGGGCAAAATTACATCAAATGCGGAAATACGGTCACTGGCAACCATAACCAGCATTTTATTATCAATGGTATAAACATCTCTTACCTTTCCTGAATAAAAAGATGTCTGCTTGGGTAACTGAAAGCTTTCCATAATGCTAAATTAGAGCCCGAGAAGGAGACTGCCAATTTTTACAAGTTTGAACATTATCCTTTCTTAATTGTTTCAAAATTTTTTTATGATGGGAACAATCCCTATTTTGTTAAAAATTTGATCAAAACTACTGCTTATGAAAAGAATGGCTCGCTACGTAGCTTTAATTCTATTGATGCTACCGGCTATTGTTAATGCGCAAAATGTAATTGTATCAGGAAATGTGAAAAGTTCTGCCGGGGGAGAAGCCCTTGGTTCTGTTTCTGTTACAATGAAAGGAAATTCCATTGGTACGTTTACCGACAACAAAGGTAATTTCAGGCTCAGCCTTCCTTCAAATACCAAATTTCCGATAACACTTTCATTTTCATCAATCGGATACTCCCTTTCGGAAATCAGCGTAGCTGCTGCGGGTGAAATGAAGGTTGTTTCACTCAATCCTGCATCAACTTTAGGTGCAGAAGTTGTTGTTTCTGCTACAAAAACACCAACAAGGATTCTAGAATCGCCTGTTTCTATCGAGCGTGTAAACGCTACAGCAATAAGAAACTCGCCTGCGGCCGACTACTACGATATGGCAACCAACTTAAAGGGTGTTGACATGGTTGCTTCCAGTTTAACATTCAAAACTGTAACTACAAGAGGGTTTGCAGGAAGTGGTAATACCCGTTTTACACAGATAGTTGATGGAATGGATAATCAGGCACCTGGTCTGAATTTCTCTGTAGGAAGTATTGCTTCAATCAATGAATTGGATGTTGAGGGCATGGAACTTTTACAAGGTGCCTCCTCTGCATTGTATGGTCCGGGCGGAATGAATGGTACTTTGTTAGTTAATAGCAAAGATCCATTTAAATATCAGGGATTATCTTTTCAGATGAAAAATGGTGTCATGCACACCGATGGAAAATACCGTGACCCATCACCCTATTACAACTGGGATGTCAGGTATGCCAAAAAAGTTTCAGACAGGTTCGCATACAAAGTTACTGCAGGAATCATCCAGGCAAAGGATTGGTTAGCAGGTGATAACAGAAATATTAATAGGGCCCCAGGCAGTAATTTCAACAATGTGATTCCCGGTACTAGAAATACCGATCCCAATTATGATGGAATGAATTACTATGGTGATGAAACTAATATTGATTTGAACCTTGTACTTAATGGTATAGCAGGTCAGGCTCCTTTCCTTGCACCTTATATCTCTACATTAACAGGATCACCTAATTTAGTTTCAAGAACAGGCTATTCAGAAAAAGAAGTGACTAACCCCAACACCATAAACTTTAAATTGGGAGGTTCTTTAAACTATAAAATCACCAACTCCATTGAAGCAATCCTTTCCGGAAACTGGGGAACTGGTAATACTGTTTATACTGGTAGTGAACGTTATTCTATAATTGACTTTAAGCTTGGACAATATAAGCTGGAACTGAAGCACAAAGATTGGATGATTCGTGCTTATACTACACAGGAAAATGCGGGACAAACATACAATACTACTATTGCTACCAGACTATTCAACGAAGCCTGGAAGCCTTCAACACAATGGTATACTGAATATGGTCAGGCCTTTCTCGGTGGAAAACTTAGTGGACTCTCCGACATGGCTGCACATAACTTAGCCCGCTCTCAAGCTGATGTTGGAAGACCCGTAGCAGGATCTGCAAAATTCCAAAGTTTGTACGATGCAATTCGTCTGAAACCAATATCACAGGGAGGTGGACTATTAATCGACAGGACTAATCTGTATTCAGTGGAGGGTCAATACAATCTCAGTGAATTAACTGGAAAATTTGCAGAGGTGCTTGTAGGAGGAAATTTCCGCAGATTTGTATTGAACTCACAGGGTACTTTATTTGCTGACTCAGCAGGAAAAATTCCAATCAACGAATATGGTGCTTACGTTCAACTTTCAAAAGGCTTTGCCAAAGACGTTATTAAATTTACTGTTTCAGGACGCTTTGACAAGAATGAGAATTTTAAAGGCCGTTTCACACCAAGAGCAACAATGCTCGTGAAAGTAGCCAAAGACAATAATATCAGGTTCTCCTACCAAACAGCTTACCGCTTCCCTTCTGTGCAACAGCAGTATATCAATCTTGCAGTTGGTGGAGCTATTCTTGCAGGTGGTGTTCCTGCAATGAAAGAGTATTTCAATGTAGCAAACAATCCTGTTTATTCTGTAGCTGCACTTGGAGCAGGACAATTAAAAATTCAGGACTTGCCAGAGTTCAACCCAGAGTCAGTTACTTCATTTGAATTGGGATACAGGGGTCTACTTTTCAATTCGAGGTTACTTGTTGACGCATATGGTTATCTTGGCAATTATGAGAATTTCATTACACGTGTAATTGTAGCACAATCCATTAAAAGTACACCAAGTCCACTTGACGTTACCAATGCAGCAACAAGAAGGGTTATTTCCTTTCCAATTAACTCCCCAACCCCAGTTAAAACATCCGGTTACGGTATTTCTCTGGAGTACAGATTTAAGAAAGGATTCTACCTCAGCTCTAATGTCTCTTCAGACATACTAGGTGATGTTCCCAATGGATATATCACTTATTTTAATGCTCCAAAATACCGTGCAAATGCAACTTTTGGAAACAATGGTCTGGGCAAAAACAAGCGTTTTGGTTTCAATTTTGTTTATCGTTTCCAGTCTGAATTTGATTACCAGAGTGATTTGGCAAATGGTACAGTTCCATCTTACCAGGTATTGGATGGTCAAATAAGCTACAAACTACCTAAAATCAGTTCTGTTGTAAGACTTGGCGCAAACAACATCTTTAACCAGTATTACATCACTGCACTGGCCAATCCGTCAATTGGCGGACTATATTATGTTTCCTTTGGATATAATATTTTCTAGTACCTGAATTGACAAAAAAGTAAAAACAAATTAAAATGAAAAAAACATTCGCTATATCCAGATCAATTCTACCATTTTTTTTGGTTGCACTGATTGGTATCACTTCCTGTAATAAAGATACTCCTTTGGCTGAGCCAGTTGCTCAACAGGCACAAGCAGGTAATACCATTGGAGAAATTCTTAACACTAATACTAACTTTTCAATTTTAAAGGCTGCAGTTACCAAAGCAGGGCTTATGACAGCCGTTTCAGATAAGAACAACGTATTCACTGTTTTTGCTCCAAGTAATGCTGCTTTTACTGCATCTGGAATATCTCTTAACGTAATAAATGCACTTCCTGCTGCAACTGTCGCAAGCATTGTTCAATATCATATCATTCCTGGAAGAAAAATAATGGCCAATGATATTGCTACATCTTTTCCAAATGTACAAATGCCTACTGCGTTCATTATTCCGGCACCAAATACAAGTCCACTTTTACGTTTCAGCAATTTTCCTTCAAGAAGGGCTGGAAATGTATGGGTAAACAATATTCCTGTTGTTACACCAGATGTTAATGCTGCAAATGGTGCAATACATGTAACTGCAGCAATGCTGAATCCTCCATCTCGTGTATTACTGGATACTATGGCCAGAGACGCAGACTTACAATATTTAGTTGCAGCTGTGCTTGCTGCAGATGCTGGGGTTCCAGCTGGATCTAGGTTGCAGGACTTCCTGGCTAATCCATTGGCCAACTTTACAGTTATGGCGCCAACAAATCAAGCTTTCATGAACTTGTTTGCCTTTCTTGGTTTGCCTCAATCACCTGCAAGTTTTTCTTTATTGCCTGCTGCAACTGTAAGAGGTATAGTAGCCTATCATCTTGTTTTGGCTAGAGCTTTCGCAGCAAATCTTCCAACGGCAGCAACACCAGTACCTTCTCTGCTTTCAGCTTCACTTCCAACAGCACCAGTGCTCACTTTTAGTGCATCTCAGGGTGTTAAAGGAGCAGCCAATCCAATTTATTCAAAAATTACTGCAGCTGACAGACATGCTATTAATGGTGTCTACCACAAAATTGACATGGTATTACTTCCACAATAACTTTTGCTTTTGTAGTATAAAAAAAGACCGGCTTTTCAGTCGGTCTTTTTTTTATTATGCTTTAAAAAATTTAAACTGCAAACCGGAAATGCATGATATCTCCATCCTGCACCACATAATCCTTACCCTGAACAGCCATCTTTCCAGCTTCTTTACAGGCATTTTCTGAACCCAGATTCACAAAATCCTGATAAGCAATTACTTCAGCCCTGATAAATCCTTTTTCAAAATCGGTATGGATTACTCCCGCTGCCTGCGGTGCAAGCATGCCTTTGGTGATTGTCCATGCACGAACTTCCTGCACACCTGCTGTAAAATACGTTGCAAGATTTAAAATTTTATAAGTTGAACGGATCAATCTTACAACACCGCTTTCAGTTAAACCAAGGTCACTTAAAAACATATGCCTGTCGTCATAGCTTTCCATAACTGCAATCTCACTTTCAATAGCAGCACTTACATACATGATTTCTGCATTTTCAAGTTTGACAGCTTCACGAACCTGATCAGTAAATTTATTACCGGTGACTACACTTTTTTCATCCACATTACACACATAGATAACAGGTTTAACCGTTAGGAGAAACATATCATACAAGTGCTTTTGATTCTCTTCATCACTAATTTCAAATGCCCTGGCATTTTTACCCTGTTCCAAATGTGATTTAAGTGACTTGAGGATTTCAATACCCCGAAGAATATCCCTGTCGCCAGTCTTAGACATTTTCTCAACCTTAGCCAGCTTCTTTTCTACACTATCCAGGTCCTTCAGCTGTAACTCCGTATCAATTACTTCCTTATCTCTAACAGGATTAACATTGCCATCCACATGAATAACATTATCATCTTCAAAGCACCTCAAAACATGGATGATGGCATCTGTATTACGGATATTACCCAAAAACTGATTACCGAGTCCTTCGCCTTTACTGGCACCTTTAACCAGACCCGCGATATCTACAATTTCAACCGTAGTAGGCACTACACGTTGAGGGTTTACAAGCTTTTCCAAAGTAAAAAGTCGTTCATCCGGAACGGTGATTACACCAACATTCGGTTCAATTGTACAAAATGGAAAATTCGCTGCCTGTGCTTTTGCATTGCTTAATGCATTAAATAAAGTTGATTTTCCTACATTTGGTAATCCTACTATGCCTGCTTGTAAAGCCATGAGTTATTTTTTTGCGCTGCAAAGATACTGCTAATGGCCTGATAAGGTACAAGAAAAGGGAATTTTGATTTCTCATGAATAATTAAACAATGGCACTCAACTATATCTGGTTTTTCTTCTTTGTAATTTCCTTTTCTATCGCATTCCTCAAATGGATAATTACAGGAGATGTACTTATTTTCAAAACCATGACAGATGGAATTTTTAAATCTGCCGGAGACAGTGTTGACCTGTCATTTAAACTCATTGGCATTATGACCCTCTTTCTGGGTTTTATGAAAATAGGGGAGCGTGCCGGTGCAATTAGTCTGATGTCAAGATTGGTAGCACCTTTTTTTAGCAGACTTTTCCCTGAGGTTCCTGCAAAACATCCGGCATACGGACATATGATGATGAATTTTTCTGCTAATTTATTAGGACTGGATAATGCAGCAACACCATTCGGACTCAAAGCCATGGAAAGTTTGCAGGAACTCAATCCGGATAAGGAGAAAGCAAGTAATGCACAAATCATGTTTCTCGTTCTCCATGCATCCGGACTAACACTGATACCAATCAGTATTATCGCCATGCGGGCATCTGTTAATCCTCCTGCAGTCAATCCAACAGATATCTTCATACCTTGTATGATTGCAACTGCAGCAGCCACAATCGCTGCTCTTATCATTGTTTCTATCAAACAAAAAATCAATTTGCTACAGCCTGTAGTCTTAGGCTGGATACTTGGAATTTCAGGAATTGTTGGACTCCTGATTGCATACCTTAAAATATTTCTGAATCAGGTTCAGATAGAGCAATTTTCAACTTTGTTAAGCAATGGGCTTATCCTGCTCATTTTCATAGTTTTTCTGACAGGAGGCATTTATAAAAAAGTAAATGTTTTCGAAACTTTTATTGAAGGCGCAAAGGGTGGATTTGAGATTGCAATCAAAATTATACCATACCTTGTTGCTATGCTTGTTGCCATTAGCGTTTTGAGATCTTCGGGAGCTTTTACGTTCCTTACAGATCAGATACAGACGATTTTTGCTTCATTGGGTATGGATACACAGTTTGTCAATGCCTTGCCAACAGCACTCATGAAGCCCCTCAGTGGCAGCGGGGCCAGGGCCATGATGATTGATACCATGAATACCTATGGTGCAGACTCCTTTGCAGGCAGGTTATCTGCCATATTTCAGGGAAGCAGTGATACGACATTCTATGTGATTGCAGTCTATTTTGGTTCTGTAGGAATTAAAAATACGAGGTATGCCATTCCCAGTATGTTGCTTGCAGACCTGGTTGGAATCCTCACTGCTATATTTACAGCTTACCTCTTTTTCGGATCCTGATGATACAAGTACTACTACAAAATATTCAATTGCATGGATACCATGGTGTTCATCCGCTGGAAAAAGTAACCGGAACCAACTTCCTAATCAACATGGTTATAGATGTCAATATTGCTAAAGACAATTTATTGCTTCAGGATACCATAGATTATGCAATTGTTTTTGAAATGCTGAAATTCGAATTTTCTCAATCAGAAGATTTGCTTGAAAACCTGTCGAACAGAATCATTCAAAAAATATTTACGACCTTTATGCAGGCAGAACGAATAGAGCTGACAATTCTAAAAAATGATGCCCCAATAGCTGGATTTTGTGGTCAGGTTGGAACCAAAACTATCAAATACCGCCAATAAAATCATACTTAAAAATTACTTTAGATAGCTTATATATATTCATTAAAATCAACCTGTTATGCGTTTTAATTGCAAGCTTTCAGCATTTGCTTTTTTATTCCTGATCCAGACATTATTTGCACAGGATCAGCAAGGCAGCAAGTATGACCCCAATGTTCTGTTTAATCCAATATTCTATTCATCATACGGAAACAATATACGTACTGGTAATGGAGAGCCTGGGAACGGTTACTGGCAAAACAGGGCAGATTACCAAATAAAGGCAGAATTAAATGACAGCCTGAACAGTGTTTCAGGTTCTGTTACCATGACTTACACCAATAATAGTCCACATTACCTGGCATTTCTTTGGTTTCAGCTCGAACAAAATCTTTTCAATCCAGAATCACGTGGCTTCGCTAAACTCCCTCCTGCAGGCAGAAGTCGCTATGGAAATGCTGCAAATCCATTTGAGGGTGGGTACACCATTTCATCCGTTAAAGTAATCACTACAACTTCAGGGAAAACAGCAGAAACTGTTTTGATTCCTGAAATTACCGATACCAGAATGCGTATTGAATTACCCAAAGCACTTAAACCTGCAGGTGATAAAGTAACCATAAAGGTTGATTTTAGTTATACAGTTCCAGAATACGGTGCTGATCGTACGGGCATATTAAAAAATGCAGACGGAAATATTTATGCAATTGCACAGTGGTATCCCAAAATTTGCGTTTTTGATGATATCCAGGGTTGGAACACCCTTCCTTATTTAGGCGCAAGTGAATTCTATCTTGAATATGGAAACTTTGATGTTGCCATTACGGCACCCTCAAATCATGTTGTTGTTGCATCAGGAGATTTACTGAACCCCGAAGAAGTGATGACGGCCCAGCAACTCAAGAATTACAAACTGGCTCATAATTCAGACGCAACGGTTACAATCAGGGGAAAAAATGAAGTAAAAGACCCCGCCTCAAGGCCTGCAGCTAAAAAACTTACCTGGAAATACAATGTTACGAATGCCCGTGATTTTGCCTGGGCTTCATCGGCTTCTTTCATTTGGGATGCAGCAAAAATCAACCTGCCTAGTGGGAAAAAAGCCCTCGCACAATCTGTTTATCCCATAAGTTCTGACGGTGTTAATGCATGGGGACGAAGCACGGAATACACAAAGGCAAGTATCGAAAACTATTCAAAACGTTGGTTTGAGTATCCTTATCCCATTGCAACCAATGTGGCAAGTAATGTTGGTGGAATGGAATATCCAGGCATAGTTTTCTGTGGTTCTACTGCCAAAACAGGTTCCCTCTGGGGAGTTACAGACCATGAATTCGGTCACACCTGGTTTCCTATGATTGTGGGCAGCAATGAAAGAAAATATGGTTGGATGGATGAAGGATTCAACACTTTCATCAATGATATCGCATCGAAGGATTTCAACAATGGGGAGTATGCTCAGCCTGCAGGAGATGCCCATTCAATGGCTAAGTTTATGTACAGCGACAGGTCAGAAGCTGTTATGAAAACGCCTGATGGCATGAAGGAATCAAATATTGGCTTGTCATTATACTTCAAACCGGGATTTGCACTGTCTTTACTGCGTGAACAAATTGTAGGTGAAAAAAGATTTGATTCTGCATTTAAAAAATATATCCGGGATTGGGCTTACAAACATCCGTCACCGTGGGATTTCTTCCGGAGCATTGAAAGCAGTGTAGGAGAGGACCTGGGTTGGTTTTGGAAAAGCATGATACTTGAAAATATGCGTCTCGATCAGGCAGTAACCAAAGTTGAATACGTTGGAAACAATGCTAAAAACGGAGCAATTGTCACCATTGAAAATATGGAAAGAGGTGCAATGCCAGTTATCATAGCATATGAAACCATTTCAGGAATCAAAGGAGTTAAGAAGCTTCCTGTTGAAGTCTGGCAAAATACCGGTGCTGTCAAAACAAGGATTCCAGTTCAGGAAGAACTCAAGATAATCACCATCGATCCACAAAAGGTTTTCCCTGACTTTAAACCTGAAAATAATACCTGGACATCAGGAAATTAGAAAAATGTGGATATTTTGATGATATCCGTATTATTTTAATAAAAATATTATAATTTTGCAGTCCCTAAGACAATTCTTAGGGACTATTCCCAAATGGTAAAAAAGTTCTTCGTCTGTTCGAAGGCACCAGCAGGGGTAACGAATAAATAAGTTTTATGCCAAAAGTCAAGACCCACTCAAGGGCCAAAAAAACTTTCAAGGTCACCGGAACAGGAAAAATCACCTTCAGAAAACCAACCCGCGGTCACCTGCTTACTAAAAAGTCTTCCAAGCGTAAGCGTGCATTGAGAATTATAGGACAGGTTAATCCTGCTAACCTTGATTTCGTAAAAAGGTTGTTGTGCCTGAAATAATCTCTTTTCTTCATTCATTTAAACTAATTAAGATATGCCACGTTCAAAAAATGCAGTAGCCTCTAGGGCTCGCAGAAAAAGAATACTTAAACAAGCAAAAGGTTTTTACGGCAAACGTAAAAATGTATATACAGTAGCCAAAAACGTACTCGAAAAAGGTCTCACATACAGCTACGTTGGTCGTAAGTTGAAGAAAAGAGACTACAGAAGCCTTTGGATTGTAAGGATTAATGCAGCTGTAAGGGAAGAAGGTATGAAATATTCTGAATTTATCAACAAACTTAAAGTGAAAGGTATAGACCTGGATCGTAAAATGTTGGCAGATATGGCTATGAACACTCCAGACGCTTTCAAGCAACTTGTTCAGTCAGTTAAGTAATATTTTAAAATAATAATACAACCGGATGTCAAATAAACATCCGGTTTTTTTGTTTCAAGAGATGTAAAAAATTACTTTTGTCTATCCAATACTTACTAAAAAATTAGTTCCCCCGTTACAATGAGCAATACTTATACAGATCTGGTTAAGCAAACATTTTACTTTCCACAGGAAGGCTTTGAAATGAAGGACGGCAACCTGCTTTTCAATGGGTTAGACCTGAGAGCCATTATTGATAAATATGGAACTCCCCTCAAACTTACCTACCTCCCAAAAATTGGTTCACAGATCAATAAAGCCAAAGCGTTATTTCAACAGGCTTTTAAAAAACATAAGTATGAGGGTGAATACCACTATTGTTATTGTACCAAAAGCTCCCACTTCTCATTTGTGGTTGAAGAAGCCCTGCAGCATAACATCCATTTAGAGACCTCATACGCATATGATATTGAAATAATCAACAACCTTTATAAAAGGAGAAAGATTACAAAGGATACTTATATCATCTGTAACGGATTCAAACAAAAGCCATATACAACCAGAATCTCAAGATTGATTAATACGGGTTTCAAAAATGTTATTCCAATCCTGGATAACAAAGAGGAATTGGACAGGTATAAGCGTGGAGTAAGGGTTCCGTTCAAAGTAGGAATAAGGGTAGCTGCTGAAGAAGAGCCAAATTTCCCTTTTTACACTTCACGTCTGGGTATTCGCGCCAAAGATATCCTTGAGTTTTATGTGGATCAGATTGAAGGTTATGAAGAAAAATTTCAATTGAAGATGTTGCATATTTTCCTTAATAAAGGAATAAAAGACGACATCTACTATTGGAGTGAACTTAACAAGGTCATCAACCTCTATTGCCAGCTAAAAAAGATTTGTCCGGAATTGGACTCCATTAATATCGGTGGAGGTTTTCCCATTAAACATTCTCTCGGCTTTGAGTACGACTATGCATTCATGATTAATGAGATAGTTGGAACCATTAAAAAGGCCTGTAAAAAAGCCAAAGTTCCCATGCCGAATATCTTCACTGAATTCGGAAGTTTCACAGTGGGTGAAAGTATGGCACATATATACTCAGTCATTGCCGAAAAAGTTCAGAATGACAGGGAAATATGGTACATGATTGACTCATCTTTTATCACCACCTTACCAGACACCTGGGGAATTGGAGAAAAATTTCTCATGTTGCCCATCAATAAGTGGCAAAATGAATACCAGCGTGTTGTATTGGGAGGAATTACCTGTGATAGCCATGACTATTACGATTCTGAAGAACATGTGAATGAAGTATTTCTGCCAAAACTAACTGGAAATGCTCCTGATGAACCTTTGTATCTGGGCTTCTTCCATACAGGCGCATATCAGGATCAGATCAGCGGATATGGAGGTATCAAGCATTGTATGATCCCTTCTCCAAAACATGTGATTATCGGATATGATAAACATGGAAAACTGCACGACTGGGTTTATGCAAAGGAGCAATCAGCACAAAGTATGCTTAAAATTTTGGGGTATATCTAAAGCTTAAAGTCTATCAGTTGACTTTAAGCCTGTATTTCTTGTTAACCTTTGGATTATTGAAATACTTTTCAGCCTGTTCCTGTGAGTATCTGGGATCAAATTCAACCATGGGTAGGTCTACTAGCTGAAGTTGTGACTGTTTGAGCTCATCCCTTAGTTTTCTTGTTTTTACAAGAATATCTGGGTCTTTATCACCTATCATCATGTTCTCTGTAAGCATGTAGTCCAATCGCTTGATGGTAGCCCTAACCTGAGAAGCAGTATTTTGCTCCTGAACCTTATTGGGTGCAACAGCCTCTTTTACTGGCACCAGTGTTAAACCTACGCTTGGTAATACCTTTCCAAAGTTTTTAGCTGAAACCGACTCACCTGCAGTTGAAAGTATAGTGCCAAGCATCGCAGTTGAAGAACCGGTAATATCAAAGCCTGTTCGGGTCGACTTATTATTCTTTATATTAGTACTGATAACATAAAAAGTAAGCTTCAGGTTGGTAATGTACTTTTTCATTTCAGCCGCAACCTGCTGATGTTCAAGATTTTTCTGGATATAATTTATACCAGGTTTGATGATTAGTTTAACAAGTGCTGTATCTCTGTTTCTGAACTTATCAGCACCAATAAACTGCAAGGCCAGGATTTTTTGTTTGGCGGTATCATTATCACGAATGAAATCATAAGGAACCATCCAGGCAAATTCATCATTACACCTTACTACCGTTTTAAAATTACTGATGGGCTCATTGGTGATTATGGTAATCTGTTCAACAGGAAATGATCCTTCTTCACATTGAACCCTAAAACGAATAGAATCACCTTCTTCCAGAAACATGATATTCCCAATTGTAGGCTTCAATTTTGAGACAATGACCTCGGTACTATAGAATAGCAGGGTAAAACTTGATTCAAACCGATCCTCAGCATTACGCAAATTCTGAACCCCCAATTCCACAGCATACGGAATATCATATTTGAGCTTACCACTTTTGAAATAGGATTTATCAGCTTTAAAATAGAGAAGTCCGGTATTCTTATCTAACTTAACACCAATGGGTGCATTTTTAAGATAGAAAAAATAATTCTCTGTGGGTCGGTTAATCTGAAAATCGTAAGTCAGTGTAGAATCAACCTGGATTGTAAAAAATGGATTGAGGTTAATAACCCTTAATATCGTATCTATATCTAAAGGTTCTGATGCAGGAGTCAGAACAGTATCCTGTTTTACAATAATGGTGTCGGATTGTTCCTGAGCTTTAAGCTGAGAGAATAAAAGTACAGAGAGAAGTAAAATGAGTTTTTTCAAACCAAACTTTATTTGTGCTAAGTTACCTCAAAAGCCGCAAAAGTGTAACTTTGCATAAAATCTTAACAATATGTATCCAGCACAAATTGTAATTCCAATGAAAGAGGAACTCACAGAGCAAGGCTTTGAAGAGTTACTCACACCTTCAGATGTAGATGCAATGGTAAGCGATAAAGGAACGACTTTGGTCGTGATCAATTCTGTTTGCGGATGTTCTGCAGGCAGTGCAAGACCGGGTGTATTGATGTCTGTTCACAATGGCAGTAAGAAACCGGACAGACTTACTACAACATTTGCGGGTTTCGATGTTGATGCTGTAAGAAAATTAAGAGAGTACCTTTTACCTTACCCACCTTCATCACCAGCAGTAGCACTCTTTAAAGACGGACAACTTGTTCACATGATTGAAAGGCATCAGATTGAAGGTCGTCCTGCTCAGATGATTGCCCAAAACCTTATGGCCGCTTACGAAGAATTCTGTAACTAATTTTATGTATCCTAACCTTTATTTTTTCCTCAAGGAAGCCCTTGGGTTGACCAATCCACCTGTTTTTACACAGTATATCAATTCTTTTGGTTTCATCGTTGCAATTGCATTCGTTGTAGCCTCAATCCTGTTAAGAAAGGAAATGAGAAGAAAGGAGTCGCTCGGGCTCCTTTCTCCAATTGACGAGAAAATAACTGTTGGAAAACCAGCAAGTAGTATTGAATTATTATCTAATTTCGTATTTGGTTTTCTGGTTGGTTACAAACTACTTGGCGTATTTTTTAATGACAGTGGTGTAAACCCGCAGGAATATGTTTTTTCCAGTCAGGGTTCTCTGGTCGGTGGTTTATTTCTGGGGTTGCTGTTTTCCGGGCTTAAATATTTTGAAAAGAAAAGGCAGGCACTGCCTAAACCTGAAGAAAAAACAATTAAGGTTTATCCGCACGAAAGGGTAGGAGATATAACAGTTTATGCAGCTATAGCAGGTTTTATAGGTGCTAAAATTTTCGATAACCTCGAGAATTGGGATAGATTTATTCAGGATCCAATTGGAAATCTCCTTTCTCCCAGTGGACTTACTTTTTATGGTGGCCTCATTCTTGCGGCAACAGTAATTATCCTTTTTGCCAGGTCTAAAAAAATTGGCATCAGACATTTGATAGATTCAGCTGCACCAGCGCTGATGATTGCCTACGCCATCGGTAGAATGGGCTGTCATGTTACCGGTGATGGTGATTGGGGAATTTTCAATAGCGCCTATAAAGTAAGTACAGAAAATAAAATTGTACCGGCTGCAGAATGGGAATTCCACAATGCACTGATGAATGGGGGAGATTTCACCAGAGCGCTTGTAGCTGAACATGGTCACCTCGATAGCATTCCCCATGCCAGTGTCAAAGGTTTATCCTTTTTGCCAAACTGGTTATGGGCATACAATTATCCGCATAATGTGAATGAAGTAGGGGTTCCTATAAAAGATTGTACAGGAGGATATTGTAACCAGCTATCACCACCTGTTTTTCCAACTCCGCTTTATGAAATCATAGCCTGTACCTTGTTATTCCTCGTATTGTGGCAATTGAGGAAAAAAATTACTGTCCCGGGCAGACTTTTTGCCGTTTATCTCATTTTAAACGGATTAGAAAGATTTATGATTGAAAAAATAAGGGTCAATACCACCTATGATATCTGGGGTTTTCACCCTACTCAAGCTGAATTGATATCATCCGGATTGATGTTATTTGGTGTCTGGCTTTGGATTCTATTTGGCAAAAAACACCTGACTAAAACCGCTTAAATCTATTCAATATGCCGTCATTTGATATTGTAAGTAAGGTAGACTCACAATTGCTTGATAACGCTGTCAATGTCACCAAGAAGGAAATTACCAATCGGTTTGATTTCAAAGACTCGGTTGTTGTGATTGACCTGAATAAAAAAGACATGAAAATTAACCTCGAAACATCTGACGATATGAAAATGCGACAGCTGGTAGAGGTTCTCATAAATAGGGCCAACAAACAGGGTATTTCCCCACACGCTTTTGATCAGACAAAAGATGGTTATCCAAGCGGAAAAACCTTCAAACAAGAAATTCTGGTTCGAAATGGCCTGAAACAGGATGATGCAAAGAAGATTACCAAAATCATCAAAGATGCCGGGTTAAAGGTTCAAACCCAGATCATGGATGATATAATCCGGGTTACAGGAAAAAAGATTGATGACCTTCAGGAAGCAATACAGGCATGCAAGCAAGCTGAACTCTCGCTTCCGCTGCAATTTGAAAATATGCGTTCCTGATAAAAATTAGGCTTTTAAACAAATAAGTTATACTTTTGCCCACTTAACAATGTCATGGCCAAATCCATGCAGCCTAAAAATCAATAAAATGAAAAAAGGTATCCATCCAGACAGTTACAGGTTCGTAGTTTTCAAAGACATGAGTAACGGAACTACATTCCTTACACGTTCAGCATCGCAGTCAAAAGAAATGATCAAGTGGGAGGACGGTAACGAATACCCCGTAATCAAACTTGAAATTTCAAACACTTCCCATCCATTTTTCACCGGACAAAATATTCTGGTAGATACAGCAGGAAGGATCGACAAATTCAAAAGAAAATACGCCAAGAAATAATCTTGAAACCCTCCCAATCAGGAGGGTTTATTTTTTCCTTAATTTCATGCACAGTTTACAATTGCATGCATAATACCAATCCGAATACAGACAAACTGCGGGATGATTTCCTACCACTTACTTACCTGAATTCCATTCAGGACCTCTTATTCGGCACACAAACAATCAATCAGCGTCAAAACAGACCTGACACATCATTTGATGTTATCCTAAACTCCCCATGGGATCTCATCAGGCACAATGCTAGTGCTATTGTGATGGATGAATACCTGTTTACAGACGATGACAACTACCTTGTCAATCAGGATAAATACCGTAAATCTGGTCAGCATAACCTTATCATTCATAAATCAGCATTGATTGAGGACTGTTATTTCAATACTGAAGCAGGTCCGGTTATCATTGACAAACAGGCACATATTATGGCTGGCTCAGCCATCAGGGGTCCCGTTTATATCGGGGTTCATTCAAGCATTAAAATGGGAGCAACCATCTATGGTGGCACAACCATTGGCAGGGAATGTATCATTGGAGGTGAAGTGAAGAACAGTATTTTTCAGGGATATTCAAACAAAGGTCATCATGGTTATATTGGTGACAGTTTCATTGGTTCTTGGTGTAATCTGGGCGCTGGAACCTCCTGTTCCAATGTAAAAAATACAGGCGGTATCATAAATTACTGGAATATAAGTCAGTATGAATTTCAGCAGGGGGGTACAAAATGTGGCGTGTTAATGGGGGATTTCTGCAAAACTGCCATCAACACTTCATTGAACAGTGGTACCGTATTGGGTATTTTTGCAAATTTATTTGATGCACAAATGCTTTCCCCCAAATACATACCGCCATTCTCATGGGGATGTAACACAGGTAAAACCTATGCATCAGATAAAATAATCTTTGAAATAGAAAACTGGATGGCAATGAAAAATCAGAAGCCCGCTCCGGAGGAAATAAGTAAAATTTTAGCACTATATCATCAAATCAAAAAAGCATGAGAAAACAAATCGCTGCGGCAAACTGGAAAATGAACAAAACACTTTCAGAGGGTATGTCATTACTCAATGATATACTTTCTGCAAACCAAACACTGGGAAGTGACCAGCACATCATTTTTGCTGTTCCTTATCCATATCTTATTCCTGCACAAAATGCTGTTTCAGGACAACAAAACATTGCCATTGCCGCCCAAAACTGCCACCACAAAACTTCAGGAGCCTTCACAGGAGAAGTTTCAGTTGATATGCTGGAATCAATTGATATCAAATATGTTGTCATTGGTCACTCAGAAAGAAGGGAATATTTCGCAGAAAGCAATGAAATGCTCGCTGAGAAAACTGATCTGTGTCTTGCCAAAGGAATAACGCCAATCTTCTGTTGTGGTGAACCTTTATCTATCCGAGAAGCAGGAACTGAGAATCAGTATGTAGAGCAACAGTTGAATCAATCTCTATTTCATCTTGATAATCAGCAGATTGAAAAAATTGTTATTGCATACGAACCTATCTGGGCTATTGGTACCGGAAAAACTGCTACCTCTGCTCAGGCTCAGGAAATGCACGCCCACCTGCGTCAGGTTATTGCCTCAAAGTATGGCCATGAAACTGCAGAAAAAATATCTCTCCTTTATGGGGGCAGTGTAAAAGGGGCCAATGCTTCTGAAATATTCTCTCAGCCTGATGTTGATGGCGGACTCGTGGGAGGTGCCTCACTGGTAGCTGCAGAATTTGTACAGGTAATAAACGGACTGAAAAGTTAATCAGCAGATTAATTCTTTAGCTTTTCAACAAGCTCAATATATTCCCCCATCGCGGTTTCTTTTGATTTGCCGAGTTGAGATAACCAGGCATCATATTTGGCTTTGGCCACAAAATCAAAAGGATTTTCAGGTGGGGGATTATTGTTATCTCCCTCATTGGCTTGTTTATAAAGGGAATATAAGGCCAAAAGGCTGTCATTACTTGGTCTGTCTCGCAGCATTTCCACTTCTTTCACGGCCACTTCAAACTGTTCTCTCAAATTATCCATAGAAGACGAAAATACAAGTTTTACAGGGATTTCAAAATGATTAACTTTGCGCTGCCATAATGATTTGAATCTAAACCCCTTATCATTATCAATTTTCATGAAACATATCAGAAATTTTTGCATCATCGCCCACATTGACCATGGGAAGTCTACCCTGGCAGACAGATTACTGCAATCCACAAATACAATCAGTGAAAGAGAAATGAAGGATCAGGTTCTTGATGATATGGACCTTGAAAGGGAAAAAGGTATTACCATCAAGAGTCATGCTATCCAGATCAATTATAAACATACAGACGGTCAATCCTATACACTTAACCTGATTGATACACCCGGTCACGTTGATTTCAGCTATGAGGTGAGCAGAGCCCTCGCAGCCTGTGAAGGAGCACTTTTATTGGTAGATGCTACCCAGGGTATTCAGGCTCAAACCATATCTAATCTTTACCTTGCTGTTGACAATAACCTGGAAATCATTCCCGTTATCAATAAGATTGACATGGACGGTGCCATGATCGAAGAGGTTAAAGACCAGATCATTGATCTGATTGGCTGTAAGCCTGAAGAAATACTCCTTGCAAGCGGAAGAACGGGTATTGGGATTGAGGCTATATTGGAGGCAATTGTATCGCGCATCCCCAGTCCGAAAGGCAACCCGGATGCACCCCTGCAGGCACTTATTTTCGATTCTGTTTTCAACTCGTTCAGAGGTATCATCGTCTATTACAGAATCATGAATGGTTCTATCAAAAAAGGCGAAAAAATCAAGTTCGTGTCAACTGATATGGATTATGGTGCTGATGAAGTGGGTATCCTTAAACTGTCTATGCAGGAGGAAAAGGAAGTAAAATGTGGCGATGTGGGATATCTGATTACGGGCATCAAAAATGCCAAGGAGGTTAAAGTGGGTGATACCATTGTAAGTTCAGCCAACCCCGCTCCAATGATAAAAGGTTTTTCTGAAGTAAAACCAATGGTATTTGCTGGAATCTACCCTGTAAATACAGAAGATTTCGAAGAGTTGAGGGAGTGTATGGATAAACTCCAGCTGAATGATGCATCACTGACTTATGAGCTGGAAACATCCCAGGCACTGGGTTTTGGATTTCGATGCGGATTCCTGGGATTGTTGCACATGGAAATCATCCAGGAAAGGTTGGAGCGTGAATTCAACCAGACTGTTATCACCACAGTGCCCAACGTAAGCTTCATAGCTTATGGAACGCGTGGACAAAAAATCCTGGTTAATAATCCGAGTGAGATGCCTGAACCTACGCAAATGGACAAAATCGATGAACCATTCATCCGGGCACAAATCATCACAAAACCTGATTATATAGGCAATATCATGACGCTGTGTTTGGGCAAGCGGGGCATGCTGATAAACCAGAGCTACCTCACGCAAACACGTGTTGAGCTTATTTTTGAAATGCCGCTTACAGAGATTGTATTTGACTTCTATGATAAGTTGAAAAGCCAGACCAGGGGTTATGCTTCATTCGACTATGTTCCCATAGAATACCGGGAAAGCGATATCGTTAAAATGGATATTCTTTTGAATGGAGATAAGGTGGATGCCCTATCTGCACTGATTCACAGAAGCAGGGCACAGGATTTTGGCAGAAAGCTTTGTGAGAAATTGAAAGAATTGCTTCCCCGTCAACAATTCCAGATAGCTATTCAGGCTGCTATTGGTGCTAAGGTAGTAGCCCGTGAAAATATTTCTGCGATGCGTAAAGATGTTACTGCCAAATGTTATGGTGGTGATATCAGCCGTAAGCGTAAACTCCTGGAAAAACAGAAGGAAGGTAAGAAGCGGATGAGACAAATCGGCAATGTGGAAGTACCTCAGGAAGCCTTCCTGGCAGTGTTGAAACTGGATGACTGATTCGTCAGTTATCCTTTTTTACGGGTGGTAACTTCTTTTCTACTGCTGGATTTACAACTGGTGCCTGTCCATCTTCAAGTTTCTGATTAAAAACCTTGTCGATGTGCATCCATTGACCCTTTATCCATTTAAATCCTTCATAGTCACCGTCAGGGTGGTAAGTGAACTTCTTCGCAGGTTCATTGGATTCTGAAATGAGATGGTCATAAATGATTAACTCAAGGTCATCATCATACATCATCCTGGCATTTCCATTTTTCTTATACTCTATCCAGAATCTTGACTGTGATTTTTTAGGAATGGTATCTTCGGCAAAACTGAAGAATGGTCCGCCAAAAACCGGATTTCCACCCTGGTCAAAACGAAGCACCTCGAGTCTTTTCTTGGTACTCCGGATAGAATTTTCATCATAACCGAATAAGGTGTAAATCTTTTTCTGCTGCCATTCATGCATGAGCACGCGGTAATAGATTGCCCCAATCCACCATTCATTGCTGGTAATTGTATCTGCCTGATTATTTATCAACCTGGATCTGTCAATTAACGGAAAACGTACTAAACTACCGTCCGGTGTATTCATTTGAATGGCTCCGTGTCTCCTGTGAACGTCTTCGTCTTTACTTACCTGCCATGTAAAGATCCTGAAAGCACTATCTGGCGCATATACTCGTGAAATGGTGAGCAGCGAATCAAAAGGATAATGAAAAGAATGTTTTGTTTTGAGTGCACGCATCAATATGCGAGTGAAAAAACTATCTGAACGGAAACGTACGGCCACGTCATCTGATTCAACAATCTGTCTGCCATAATATGCCAGACTGTCTTGTTTGCTATCCAAAAAGATTCTGTCTTCATCCAACAGTCTTTCCTGGGCAAAGAGTCCGCTTGCAAAAAACATCAATGAAACAAACAAATTGAACCTGTTCACCTTTTTATTTTCAAAGTTGAGGCATTTTAAGGTTATCATGGTATGTTTCAAAATTATTTAGCTTTTTGTTGGGCAATTGAATGATCAAGTTTAAGCAATGCATTTTCAAGACCAGACCAGGAAAACTCGGACTTATATTCAGGGATATGCACCTGAAAATGAAGTTTACCAGTTTCAAAATACTGAATGATCCCATCTGCTATAGCACGGGGAGTTGGAGATACTACAAGTCCTGTCTTTCCGTTTTCTACCATTTCTCGCAATCCACCTGCATCCGTAACAATCATCGGCAGATCAAAATGCATTGCTAGGGGAGTTACACCACTTTGGGTGGCATGCCTGTATGGCTGAATCAACACATCAGCTGCACTAAAATAGAGAGGAATATCTGCTTCAGGAATAAAATTATTTTCAAGCCTTATGTGATCAGTTAAACGGTTATTCCTGATGTATGCCATGTATTTTTCTTCCTCTTCATAAAATTCTCCAGCAATGATCAGCTGGTACCCTTTTTCACGAATACGCTGATCTGTCATGGCTTCAAGCAACAAATCAAGCCCTTTGTAATGCCGGATGAACCCAAAGAATAAAAGTATGCCGCGTGATTGATCCAGTTTCAATTTTTCTCTGGCAAGGGAGGTGCTAACCTGATTACCAAAATGATCAAAGAGCGGATGGGGGTGGAATACATGTTGTTTGGTGATTCCCAGTTTCTTCAGATCTTCCCTGACCTGTTCACTCATCACCACATAAGCATCAACTACACCATTGAAATAAACTGTCAGCTGTCTGTCTCCGGGTCTTTTTTCGTGGGGAATGATGTTATCCGCAATACAAATGATTCTGGTATTTCTCCTAAACCTGGCAATTCTAAGTATCGTTCCAAATGCAGGAGCAAAGAACGGCATCCAGTACCTTACTATGATAAGATCGGGGTTCAGATTTCTGACAGATAATCCTGATTTAATCCAGTTGAAAGGATTGACGGAATTAATCCACCGGGAAATTTTTAATCCCACAGGTGCAGGCTTATCTGCAAACTGGGTTTTTCCGGGAAATAGAAATCCGGGGTATTGTAGGGTGAAGGTAACAAGTGAACATGGGTACCCATCCGACTGAAACGCAGTAGCAAGACGCTCAGTAAAAGAAGCAATGCCACCGCGATAGGGGTGAGCCGGACCAATAAAAACGATGTGCTGAGGTGTTGGCATCAGACTTTTATGTTAGAAGCCTTTCCTGGAGTCGATATTGTAGTGATTTCTGTCTGGCGAGTTCCTGGAAATCATTTCTCCCACAAAACCTGCAAGAAACAGTTGCGTACCAATCACCATAATGGTTAGTGCCACATAAAAGGCTGGCCTGTTTGTGATGGGAAATTCCAGGTCTACAATTTTGGAGACCAGTAAATACAAGCTGATTGCAAAACCAATCATAAAAGAAAAGGTTCCAAGCAGTCCGAAAAACTGCATGGGTTTCTTCCCGAATTTCCCAATGAACATGATGGTTGTCAGATCCAGGAAACCATTGACGAATCGCTCCCATCCAAATTTAGAAGAACCGTATTTTCTTGCCCTGTGTTCTACCTCTTTTTCACCAATCTTGCTGAAACCAGCCCATTTTGCCAGAACCGGAATGTAGCGGTGCATTTCACCGTATACTTCGATGTTTTTAATGACTTCCAATCGGTAGGCTTTGAGACCGCAATTGAAATCATTCAATTGGATACCAGACATTTTTCGGGTAACGGCATTGTAGAATTTGGAAGGCAGGTTCTTGGTGAGAACGTTATCGAAACGTTTTTTCTTCCAGCCACTCACCAGGTCATACCCTTCATGCATTACCTTTCGGTAAAGGGAGGGTATTTCATCCGGACTATCCTGAAGGTCAGCATCCATGGTAATGACCACATCACCCTGTGCCTCCTGAAATGCCACATTGAGTGCAGCGGATTTACCGTAGTTTCTGCGGAATTTTATTCCCTTGAACCTGGAGTCCTGTTCATGAATTTCTGAAATCACCTTCCAGGAGTTGTCTCTGCTGCCATCATCAACGAGAATCACCTCAAAGGTGTAGGCATTGGATTCCATCACCCTTTTGATCCAGGAGGTCAGTTCGGGAAGTGATTCTGCTTCATCTTTGAGGGGAATGATGACCGAAATATTCATTTATTGACTTTGGAATGGTGACGAAGGATTCTTTTTGGTTATGGCTGCACCTATCAGTGATCCGATGGCACCAAAAATAAGTGTGGAGAATATGGTACCTGCAATGAGAAATACCAGATAAAATTTCTTGGTGAAAGACATAGCCATATCAATCTGCTCTTCAGTAACGCGGGGATCTTCTGCCATTTTCTCCCTTGAGATTTCCATGATTCGGTCCTGCGTTTCGGGAAAAAGCAAGTTGAAAACAATTTGGAAAGCCAGCAAGATGATGGTAGCAAATGCACTGGCTTTGAAACCAAAGGAAAAAAGCTCACCAAAAGTTTTACTGTTTTCATTTGCCTGGCCAAATTCCCTGATAAAATATATGAGGAGTCCGATCATGAACACATAGCTTATCCAGGCAAGCGACTGGTTAGCCAGCTGATCGGTAACGATCAGGATTACAGAGTATAAGATAAGAACACCAGCCAGGATTCCGCCGGTCATCAGATGTGTGACTTTTTTAGGTTCCATTTTACAAGTTTGATTGGTTAAGGTATGTTTGTCCGATTACCTGCCCGTTTAGGGATGTGTGAATATAGGGACAATTTTTTGATTTTGAGCCGAGGTTTTCTGCCGTAAAGTTCACAGTCTCATCAGGCTTGAAGAAGGTCAGGTCTGCTGATTCACCTTCACTGATTGATCCATTCAGGTTAAATATTTTCCTGGGATTGTAACAAATGACCTGCAGGATTTCGTCAACAGACAGACCCGTATTTTGAAGCACTCCGAAAGCCGCTTCCAGTCCGAGCATCCCATAACCTGCATATTCGAATTCGCAGATTTTGGCGTCAGTATGTTGAGGAGTATGGTGCGTGGTAACAATATCGATAGTACCATCTTTAACAGCTGCTAACAGTGCTTTTCTGTCGGCTTCAGAACGGAGTGGGGGATTGACTTTAAGGTTGGTATTGTAGCCACGCAGGAGATCGTTTTCTGTAAAAGTCAGGTGATGCGTGGTTGTGGATGCAGTTACCGGAATGCCATCTGCTTTGGCCTTGTTGATCATGTTTACAGACGAAGCCAATGATATTCCAGTGAGGTGAAGGTGTGCACCCGTATATTTTGCCAGGGCAATATCGCGCGCAACCATAATTTCCTCTGCCAGAGCAGGCTTACCGGGTAATCCTACCTTGGTAGAAACAACACTTTCATTCATGAGTCCGTGCGGTGCAATGGACTTATCATCCGGCACCTGAATGATGGTCCCCTTGAAAGCGGTAACATATTGCAATGCTTTGATAAGCAGTCCTGCAGACTGAACAGGCTTATTACCATCACTAAAGGCAATAGCCCCGCTTTGGTGCATATCGTAAATTTCAGTTAGTTCTTTTCCTTCGGTATTTTTGGAAATTGCACCAATGGGATGCAATTTAACCGGGGCGGAAGCGTGGTGCCTGGAAATGTATTCAACACCAGTTTTGTTTTGGGTAACCGGTTGGGTATTGGGAGTCAGGAAGACATGGGTGAAACCACCTTTTGCAGCAGCAGCAGATAGGGAGTCCAGATCGTCTCTGAATTCATATCCGGGATCTGTTCCGGAAACAAAAATATCCACCCAACCTGGAGAAGCTGATAAGTTACAGGCTTCAATGGTTTTATCAGCTAATGCGGAAATATTTTCAGCAATTTGCTGGATTTTACCCTTATGGATCAGGATATCCCGAATAGTATTGTTATGCGGGGAGTTTATATCTTTAATGAGGACTTGTTGGACGAGAATCGTCATAAGAAATGAATTGGTCAAAATTAAGTGTTTTTTTCAAGAAATCATGTAGTTTTGCACACCCGTTCGGGAAGTGGCGCAGCCCGGTAGCGCACTTGCATGGGGTGCAAGGGGTCGCCAGTTCGAATCTGGTCTTCCCGACCAACAAGAAGCTAGCACGTTAGTGCTGGCTTTTTTTATTGGGCGCAGTGCGTGCTTGCACGCAAAGGCGCACAAGGAAAAAGCCAAGGCGAACGCAGCGAGTCAGCTTCTTGTTATAGCCACCCAATTTAAGATGGCCGAAGGCAATCTGGTCTTCCCGACAGAAAGAGTCATCATTTGGTGGCTCTTTTTTTTGTATAAAGCCATTCACAATCGAATTTGGGTCAGGAATGGGTATCGTTAACGTTATTATACTCAAGATTACTGTTTTAATCTTCTCCAATCTGGGTGTTTTTCACTTTTTAGGAAATCATGGTCTCAGCAACTTTGGGTCATGAAAAGGGACCTACTGAAACCTACTGCAGACATTGTATTCAAGCGGATATTTGGACAAGAAAAAGAAATTACGATTGAAATCATTAACCTGATTATCAAACCACCTAATCCTGTTGTAGATCTTGAATACCTGCCTCAGGAAATGTTTCTGGATGTTAGTGACGGAAAAATTTCAATTGTGGATGTAAGATGTATAGATAGCATGAAACAGCAGTTCATCATTGAAATGCAGGTAGTGCATCATGCAGGTTTCAATCAGCGGGCCCTGTTGTATGCGGCCAAAGCCTACGGACAGCAACTTAAGAAAGGGATGTCCTACGACGATGCACAACCTATTTATCTCTTGAGCATTATCAATCACTCGGTCCATGCTGATGCTCAAAAATGGATACATCATATTGGGATGATGGACAGAACTGATCCAGCATTTAAAATTCCGGGAATCAACCTAGTCTTCCTTGAACTTGCAAAAAGAAAAAAATTGGGTAATTTTAATTTTGAAGATCCTTTAGACAGGTGGCTATCATTTTTAATTGAACCTGAAAAAATAAGCAACATGACCAAGTTTGATTTATCAGTTTATCCCAACCTGCTCAAAGCTGCTGAATTGCTGGATGAATCCAACTACAACCAGGCACAACTTGATGCATACGATAGGCATCTCCTAGCAGTATACGACATCAACAGGTCTAACATTGAAAGTTTTGATAAGGGTTATGAAGAAGGCAGAAATCAAACGTTATCAATACTAAAAGATCTTCAAGAAGGCACTTTATTACACCATGAAATTGCTTCTAAACATGGGGTTGAATTACAGGTAGTGATTCAAATAGCTGACTCTCTAAGGTAAATTCCAATTTCTTTAGTTACAAACATATTGGATTACTCAATTTGCGGCCTGATCCCCTTTTTACGTTTGTTGGTTTTTAGTATATAAATATGAATGATACAAATTAACTGTAATTTGTAACCACAATTCTTCAATATGCAAGCCAAATCCATATTCACTTTTTTCCTTTCTGTGGCATTTTTATCAGGATTTGCCCAAAACGCCAAAACCATTCGGGTGAAAATGGATCGTCCGGCAAATGGATTGTCAATCCCAGTAGAAATTGCATTGGACCAACTCTCCTTTAAAAATGCAGCAAACCTGCAACTGAACCTGATTTCGGGTAAAGTCAAAACCCCCATAGCTTTTCAGGTTAGCAATGATGGTAAAAGAATGCTTAACTGGAAACTCCCTGCAAATGAAAAAAAGGAATATGACTTTGAGCTTTCTGAATCGGCATCAGCTGAAAATAAATCTGTTCAGGCGGTAAAAAACGATAGCTCTATCACCATGATATCAAATGGTAAAAACCTGCTTCGGTACTACCATGCTACTGTTAATCCTCCAAAAGGTCAGGATATCAACTACCGGAGAAGTGGCTTTATTCATCCTGTATGGACACCTAAGGGTCAGGAACTTACGCGCATCCATGCTCCTGATCACTACCACCATTATGGCATCTGGAATCCATGGACGCATGTGGAATTTGAAAAGGATACAGTCGACTTCTGGAACATCAAAGGTCATCAGGGGACTGTCCGCTTTGCCAAACTGCTTTCAAGAACTGAAGGTCCTGTATTCTCTGAATTTCAGGCATTACATGAACATGTAGTCTTTAAAAAAGACGGATCTGAAAAAGTAGCTCTTAATGAAGTGCAGACAGTTCGGGTTTATCAGCCTGAAAACGAGGAATACTATATTGCAGATATAACCTCGAGCATGAGCTGTGCCACGGAAAGTCCGTTTCGCATCTTAGCCTACCGTTATGCAGGAATGGGATGGCGGACAACTGGTTACTGGAACGACCAAAACTGTGAAGTACTGACTTCCGAAGGGAAAACCCGCAAAGATACAGATGGCTCAAGAGCAAAATGGTGCATCGTTCAGGGTGAACTTCCGGAGAATCAATATGGAGGAATCGCTTTCCTTTCTTATCCAGCCAACTACAATTTCCCTGAACCAATGCGGATCTGGAACCCGGGTACCAACGGCAGGGGAGATATGTTTTTCAATTTTGCGCCTACTAAAGACCGTGATTGGCTCCTGGAACCAGGTAAAACTTATGTGCTGAAATACCGTATGGTGGTTTTCAGTGGAAAATTCGATGCCGCCAAAGCAGAAAGCGCCTGGCAGTATTTCTCAACTGGACCACTAGTGGACATTAAATAATTGTAAATAATCAAATCGATTTAGTCTTTTCGAAAGATAATCAGGCCATGTCTGGGATCAATGTCCACATCATCTTCAAGTATAAACCCTGCAGATTCTGCATATTGAATATACATGGAGGTTTCTACAGGAAAGTCACATGTAGTCAAGTGAGATACAACAGTCTTTTTCTCATCCACTGTTAACAAACTCCAGTCCCTGTTGATCCATTCCACATAACTATCATTGTATGCTTCACGTGTTTGTCCTGATGCTCTTTTCACATCAATCAAAATAAATAATCCGCCCTTCTCCAATACCTTGAAGCAGTCCTTCAGGAAAATTTTCTTTGCTTCCTCCTGCAGGTGATGTATGGCAAAACTGCTATAAATAACGTTATAAGTTGTAGTTTCCTCCTTGATCAATTCCTCCATTTTGCCAATCCTGAAAATAAGGTCAGCCCCGGTTTTTGACATATTTTGTTTGGCAAGTGAAACTGCATCTTCAGAGAGGTCATATCCGGTATAACTTGCTACATTCAGGGATGAAAGTTGGGCGGATAATTGTTTGGCATCTCCGCAGCCTATATCCAACACCCTTAAAGCCTGATGGCTGGCAAAATCCTTGAGGTATTTTTGAGAATAAATACCAAGGTCCCTGTGCTTCATGTAGTTTGCCTGAATAACCTTCTGGTAAATGTTCCAGCTGTTAATAAAAATTCTCGAAGGGTCTTCTATTACCTGCATAAAATGTAGTTTTTAGATTGTAATTCAAGTTAGGAAACTTGTCAGGCATAATTATTGACTTTAACTACATTTAATGCGATTAATTCACAATTCCTGCTAAACTTCCACCGATAGCAAAAAGTCTGTCGGTTTTCCTGACCATTTCCGGATCAAGCTCAACAGGAGGTGCATGGTGTGGTTTTATGCGTGCATCAATAATAAAAGGTCCATGGCAGCCCCAATGTTTATTCTCCTGAAAATCAGCAATGCCATATATATCATGTGAAGGATTACTTCGGGTAAATGTAACCCATAAGAAATTGCGTAAACTGGCAGCTGTAAAATCAGCATCTTCGCAAAGGACCATCATCGGGATTCCGGAGAGTTCGGTTAACTTGTCTTTTAAAAGCACGTTGAGGCTCTTTATTTCAGCCTGAGTGGCCATGGCATCCTTGTATTTTCTGGTTTGAATGGCCACAACTCCCGGCATGATCAGTCTGCATTCTGCAAGTAAACTATTTTCCTTCAATACCTCAGGAAGTTCATCTGAAAGCTTTCTTACCGGATCCCCATAAGCGGCAAATACAACTTTACTGCCTGTATTGAGTCCTGTACCGGAATAATCCAGCGTGTCAATTGTTGTATGTGTATGAAAGTGTATATCACGCTCATTTTTAATTCTTTCCAGTAGGTAACTAAAGTACTTTTGTATATCATGCGTATGAAGCTGACCTGCATCATCAGCTGTTATAAAGAGGTATTTGGCAAGGCTCAGCTGACCAGTCCCAAGTATATGATTGGCTATTGTCAATAACTCAGCTGGTTGTTTAGCAGGCATATACGGCGTATACCGCTCACTGCCGATAGCCAGCAACAATGGATGAACACCTGCTGCATCAACCGCATGTACTTCTTTCACCCCAGGAATTTCATTGGGAATAGCTGAACCTGTAATCTCATGGATCAATTGTCCGAAACTGGTATCTTCCTGAGGAGGTCTTCCCACTACAGTAAATGGCCAGATTGCATTTTTTCTGGCATAAACCTTATGTACTCGCATCAAAGGAAAGTCATGTGTAAGGCTATAATAACCCAGGTGATCCCCAAAAGGTCCTTCAGATTTATTTTCACCAGGATTAACCTCTCCCGTTATAACAAAATCAGCATCGGTACTTACGGCAAATCCATCCCGGTAACAATACCTAAACCTTCTTCCACCAAGAGCCCCGGCAAAAGTCATCTCGCTGAGTCCTTCCGGAAGTGGCATGACAGCCGAAACTGAATGAGAGGGTGGTCCGCCTGCAAAAACACTCACCTTAAGTGGTTCTCCTTTTTTATTGGCCTTGGTCTGGTGAACCCCTATACCTCTGTGCAGCTGGTAATGCAACCCTATTTCCTTATCCTGAACATAATCATTCCCTGATAATTGAATCCTGTACATACCCAGATTGGATTTCATGATGCCTGGCTGATCCGGATCTTCCGAATAAACCTGGGGTAGTGTAACAAATGCACCCCCATCCATAGGCCAGTGTTGAATCTGAGGTATATCACTGATGCGGATTTCCTCGTAGAGTACAGGCTTGATGAGCGGATTTTTTAAAGGAAGTGCCTTAAAGGCAGCCATTGCTGTACTCAGGTAACTGAGCGGATGCTTCAGGGCCTGCATAGGATCGTTTTTGAGATCAATCAGTTGCTGAACCTGTGCAAGTGTATCCCTGAAAATGAATCTGCTCCTGTCTAATGTGCCAAAAATATTGGATGAAGCCCGAAACCTGGATCCTTTTACGCGTTCGAAAAGCAACGCCGGACCACCAGCTTCGTATACCCGGTGATGTATCGTTGCCATCTCTAAATAAGGGTCAACTTCTTCCTTAACCCTGATCAGCCTTCCATTGGCTTCAAGATCCAGTAAACAAGATTCGAGGGAATTATATGCCATAATCAGATAACAAAGAAAAAACAGGATGGTTGGAAAAAGAATCCGGCGTGATAAGAAGGGTTATGAAGCCAAACCTACACGCCGGAATAAAATATGATAAGTGAAATGGAGTCAGACTCCTGAAAAATCAGATCCGCTCAAAAGCAGAAAAGAAGAAGTTGCCTTCAATGGCTGCATTTTCATTGCTGTCGCTGCCATGGACTGCATTCTCACCTACACTTTTGGCATAGAGTTTCCTGATAGTTCCTTCTTCAGCATTAGCAGGATTGGTAGCACCAATCAGTTTACGGAAATCTTCCACTGCATTGTCTTTTTCGAGGATGGCAGCTACAATCGGACCGCTGCTCATGAAGTCGACCAATTCACCATAAAAAGGTCTTTCAGCGTGCACTGCATAAAACTCACCTGCCTTTTCAGCAGAGAGCCTGGTCAGTTTCATGGCTACAATCCTGAAGCCTGCACCTTCAATCTGTTTCAGGATTGCTCCTGTATAACCACTGGCAAAAGCATCGGGCTTGATCATTGTAAACGTTCTGTTGCTCATTTTAGCTTGATTTAGGGCGCAAAGGTAAAGCAACACAAAGCAGTTACCAAGAAAAAAGAATGTACATTTGCACCGCTTTATGAAAGAAATCAACATAGTATTTGAAGAATTGAAGCCGGAAGACCGGATAGTAATTACAATGCATCAAAAGCCGGATCCCGATGCCATGGGATCAACATTGGCTCTTTTTCACTTTTTTGATAAACAGGGATATCAGGTTATAGTAATATCTCCCACCAATTGGGCAGACTTCCTCAAATGGATGCCAGGGGTAGAAAAGGTTATTGATTTTGAAGCTAATAACACACTGGCAAAAGAATACCTATTTGCAGCGGACTGGATATTCTGTTTGGATCATAACCATTTCAGCAGGACCCGCCACATGGAGTCAATACTTTTTTCATTGTCTTCCAAAAAAGTATTGATAGATCATCACCGTGAACCTGATACAGCTTCTTTTTATTGTGGAATAAGTGACATTCGCAAGAGTTCCACAGCAGAAATGGTCTATGATTTTATCCTTTTGTCTGGTAAGAAAGAGTTGCTGGACAGAGATATTGCAACCTGTCTGTATGCAGGCGTAATGTCAGATACCGGTTCTTTCAGGTTTTCATCCACCACCCCCAGTGTCCATTTCATGGTGGCTGAACTGATGGGCTTTGGAATTGACCATCCCCGGATTCATACCAATATTCTTGATAACTTCCAGGAAAACAGGCTCCGATTCATAGGACATGTGCTGACTCACAGGCTTGAAGTGTTGTATGAACACAATACTGCCATCATTGCCATACCAAAATCAGACATTTTACGTTATCACATCAAAACCGGGGATACGGAAGGACTGGTTAACTACCCGCTTTCAATCCAGGGAATTGAAATGGCAGCATTGCTGATTGACAGGGATGAAGAGAGAAAATGGTCGTTTCGAAGTAAAGAGACGTTCGACTGCAATACATTTGCCAGGAAATACTTCAGGGGAGGAGGACACTACAATGCCTCAGGAGGAAGAAGTACTGACTCGCTTGAAGAAAACGTTAATCAGTTTAAAAAGGCACTAAAAGAATTCAACGCTTTAACAATAAACCAAAAATGAAAAAAACAAACCTGTTATTAGCCACTTTGGGTATCCTCCTGCTGGGTGCCTGTAAAAATGTAGGCTTTGAAAAATCCAAGTCCGGTCTTGAATACAAGATCATTGCAGGAAACGGCACAGAAAAACTCGAGCATGGCGATTTTGTGAAGTTTGAATACAAACTTACCTACAAGGATTCCCTTGTTGCGAACACCTATGGTTCTATTCCTGCATTCGATCAGGTAGACAGCATCGGGCGTTTTCATGACTTTTCTGAAGTGATGACAAAATTAAAAGTGGGAGACAGCATGGTATGTATACAAAATTTTGATACCCTGCAAAAGGGATCTCAGTTTGGCGTTCCTCCTTTTATGAAGAAAGGCGATAAGCTTCAATCAACCTTGAAGATACTGGCCGTTTATAAGAATAAAGACGGAAAAGCATCACGCGATTATGCTATCGAGGCTTACAAAGCTGAAATCGACAAATTCAAAGCAGGTGAAATGGCTGCCATTGAGAAATACCTGAGCCTGAAGAAAATCAACGCCATGAACATCAACAACAACTTATATGTTGTGATTGATCAGAAAGGTACTGGTAAGAAAGCTGATTCCGGCCAGCTGGTTGGTATTAGATATAACGGTTACAATTTCGAAGGCAAGTACTTTGATTCAAATATGGATACAGCCAAACAATTACAGCCACATGGTCTGGATACATTCTTCTTTGTTTCCAAGCAGGAAGGAGCAATTCAGGGTATGCTTGAAGGTATAACTGCTTTTCGTGTTGGCAGCAAGGGAAGGATGTTTATTCCATCCAGCAATGGTTATGGTGCACAGGGTAGTCCCCCCGCAATCAAGCCAATGGAGAACCTAATCTTTGACGTTGAAGTGGTTGAAGTGAAGGATTTACCCAAAGCACCACCGGCAAACATGCCTCCGGGAGCTGGCAGATAAACTTATTAAAAAAGGGGCTAAAGCCCCTTTTTTATTGGATTTCATTGAAGAGCCTAACAACTTGCCTTGCTTCCTTTACATCATGTACCCGCAGTATGGTTGCACCTTTCATTAAAGCTGCCATATTCAAGGCCGTTGTGCCGTTCAAAGCTTCATCTGCAGTAATCCCAAGTAATTTATAAATCATCGACTTACGGGAGAACCCAACCAGCAAGGGTATTTCAGCTGATACAACTGATGACAGATTTTTCAGTAAAGCATAATTGTGTTCAATGGTTTTACCGAAACCAAAACCAGGGTCTGCAATCACTTCTTTTATGCCATACTGTTTGCAAGCAGCAATTTTTTCCCTTAAATAAGTTGAAACTTCCACAACCACATCTCCGTAAACCGGATTTTCCTGCATTGTAGCCGGAGTACCTTTCATGTGCATACAGATATATGGAACACCGAGTTTGGCTACGGTAGGTAACATCAATGGATCCATGTCTCCGGAACTGATATCATTGACAATCCTAACTCCGGCATTTACAGCAAAAGCTGCAACGGCTGATTGGGTAGTATCAATGGAAGTCCAAACATCAGGATATGCCCTTTGCATGTAACTGATTGCATCACCAACCCGATCCATTTCCTCTTCTACAGAGATATCTTCACTACCTGGTCTGGAACTACGGCCTCCGATGTCTATTATATCAGCACCTTCGCTCACCAGCTGATCCAGTTTCACCCTTACGCTTTCCATATTGCTGACCCTGCTACCTGCAAAAAAGGAATCCTGATTACAATTAACTACACCCATAACCAGCGGTCTTGCAAGGTCTAGTGTAAGTCCTTTTGAATGAATCCGTTTTGTATCGTTTCCTTCGTTATTTTTGCTCTTCATGGTGCAAAGTTGTTTTATTTCAAACAAATGGATTAAAATGACACAAAAAGATGTGAAATGGAACTGGATACCAACAAGCAATACGATCAGGCGGTTCAATCCTGCAAAGACATATTCCTTAAAAAAACAATGGATTATGGAACCTCCTGGAGATGTCTGCGCACCATATCAATCACTGACCAGATTTACATCAAGGCGATGCGTATAAGAACCATCCAGGATAAAAAAGTAAACAAAGTAGGAGAGGATATACAGGGTGAGTTGAAAGGGATAGTTAATTATGGGATAATTGGACTTATTCAGCTAGACAAAGGCAATGCCCTGGTAGAAGAGCTGGAAACATCAACCGCATTAAGTCTGTATGAGCAACATGTGGCGAAAGCCCGGAATACCATGCTTGACAAGAACCATGACTATGGAGAAGCATGGAGAGATATGAGTCAGGAAAGCTTTGTTGACCTGATTATTACCAAGCTGAGCCGCATTAAACAAATCCTGGCAAACGACGGAAAAACAATGATCAGTGAGGGAATTGATGCCAATTTTATCGATATCGTCAATTATGCGGTATTCGGACTCATACTCATCAGTGAAGGTAAAAAGGGACACACAGCATAATCAGCAAATATGAAAGTATTGATTGTAATTTTAAGGTGGTTTGTAGGCATTTTGTTCATCTTCAGCGGACTCATCAAGGCCAACGATCCAATGGGGCTTAGTTATAAGATGCAGGAGTTTTTTGAGATCTGGGGCTGGCATGCCTTAAATGATTACACCCTGTTTTTCTCAATTGCCATGATTGCTTTTGAAATAATTGCCGGCGTTGCAGTCATCATCGGATGGCAATTCAGGCTGTTCAGCATACTGCTATTTCTGCTCATTGTATTTTTTACATTCCTCACAGGATATGCAGTTTTTTCAGGCAAGGTAAGAGAATGCGGTTGCTTTGGGGATTGCATCAAACTTACGTCTATGGAGTCGTTCATCAAAGACATCATCCTGTTTGTAATGATCGGCATTCTCCTGATTAAAAAGAAAGCGGTAAGGTCCTGGCTTAAACCGGTGAAAGCAACAGCTTTGTTATTAGGTACAGCTTTCCTGAGTGTGTGGGTACAAATCTATGTACTTGACCACCTCCCAATAATTGATTGTCTGCCTTTCAAAACAGGAAACAACATTACTGAAGGCATGCAGATTCCACCAGGAGCCTTGCCAGACAGCACGGTTATTAATTTTGTTTATCAGCACAATGGACAGGAAGTAGAGTTTGATGCTGAACATTTTCCTGCAGATTTCAATGATAGTGCTTATACTTTTTTGCGCAGGTACGACAAACTCATCAGGGAAGGCAATGCCAAACCGCCCATCAAGGATTTTGTTATCATCTCTCCAACAGGCAATGATACTACAACAGCTATTCTCAATGATCCCGAAGACCAATTGATCCTATTTGCAAAAACGCTGGATAATAATCAGGCTAAGTGGATCAGTGATATCATTGAAATTGCCAAGGTTCTTGGAACATCAGGATTTTTTGTAGTTACTTCTGATGCAGAAAACATGACAGCTATTTTAAAACAAAACAATATTACGCTTCCGGTGATGAAGGGCGATCTTGTTTCAATCAAAACAGCAGCAAGAACCAACCCAACATTGTTTCACCTTCGTCAGGGACAGATTCTGGCAAAATATGGCAGAAAGGATATCAATCTCTTCCTCAAGCGCATCAACGAAATAGAAAAGTAGTCAGATTGTAGTTAATCGCATTTTAAGATAATTTTATCAGCTTAACTGCGTCCTGATTTCAAATCATGATGTTAATTGCACCCATGAAAAAAATATTCATTATTCTTTATGCAGCATTGATTTTCAGCAGTCAGACAGAACTCAATGCACAAAACACTTCAAGTGAATACAGTACAGCAATTGGTGTAAAAATGTACCCCGGTTCCATTTCATTCAAGCAAAGTCTGGATGGAACCAATTACCTGGAGGGTCTTGCTTCCTTTTGGAATAAAGGTTTTCGAGCTACGCTTCTGTATGAAGTACATAATCCACTTTTCAATGCTTCAGGCTTGAGGTGGTATTACGGCGCTGGAGCTCATGTTGGATTTTACAATTCGAAATATTACGAGGGCGGTTCTTTAATTGGTATCGATGGCGTTCTGGGTATCGACTACAAGGTTCAGGGTGCGCCTTTGAATTTATCTATAGACTGGCAACCTTCCTTTGAATTTGGCAATGGCTCCGGCTTCGAAGGTTGGGGAGGAATAGGAATCAGGTTTACTTTTTGATTTACAGGATAACTACATCCCTGATCATTTTTTCACCCACACTTTCGTTAATCCGCTCGATAATGAGGGCTTTCTGAAAAACAAGTTCTGTTTTTAACGGTGCCACTTCAGTATGAATAAACAGGGTACCTTCCCTGATTTCTAGTTTATCTGTAAACTTTGCAATGGTTTGTCCCATCACCTTTTCCCAGTGATCTTCAATCTGAAAAGCCTGGATATTGTATTTAATACGACTCTTGGCAAGGTATTTTTTCAGGGCATCACCCAGTGATATGGCATCAGGCATTGTTAGGGTTTTAAAAGGGTAAAAGGTATATTCAGATCAGACAATGCGGCATTGATTCTGTCTGCATGGGTATCAGACATGATTACCTGTCCGTTGTTTTGAACACAAACCCAGTTCAGGAGCATCTGGAGACGATTCTGATCGAGTTTTTCAAAGATATCATCAAGTAGCAAAAGCGGTTCAAAGCCAAAATGATTTTTGAGCATGGTAAATTCGGCAAGTTTAAGGGCAAAAAGCAGGCTTTTTTTCTGTCCCTGTGATGCAATTTGCTTGAATGGCGACTCAAAAAGGGTTATTTCAAGTTCATCTCTGTGTATTCCAACAGAAGTTCTTTGAAGCAGGATATCCTTTTGTCTTCTTCCGGTAAGGTCAGACCGGTAAAGCTCAGGTGTTGTTGATGGCATAAAACGGAATGATGGACACTCAGCATCCGCCGCAATATAGGCGAAACGTTCACTAACCAGCGGAAGAAACGCATCCATGAAATTTAACCTTTGAGACAAAATATAAGTTCCGGATTGAATGAGCTGGTCATCAAAAGTATCCAGCAGCAGGTGATCAACCCTTCCATCTTCGCAAGACCTGAGATATTTGTTCCTGTCTTGCAGGCATTTATTATAACGAATAAGCTGAAGCAGGTAATGATTGTTTTGTTGAGACAAAATAGTGTCAATCAATTTACGCCTTTCTTCGCTTCCCCCAGTAATCAGCACCACATCATCAGGTGCAACAAAAACGACAGGCAGGCGTCCAATATGAGAAGAAAAAGGAGTAACCTGTTCTTTATCCACCCATAATTCCTTTTTACCATTTTCACGCAGGATTACTGAAACAGGATAAATATCACCCCGTTGTTGAAAGCTTCCGGATATATTAAATCCCTGCAGACCTTGTCTAACAGATGCAGCGTCAGTGAGTCCGAGATAACTTTTTGTAAAACAGAGGCAATAAACTGCATCCAGCAAATTGGTTTTACCAGTTCCGTTCAATCCACAGACAGCAGAAACCTGAGCATCAAACTGAAAAGATGCGGATTGGTAGTTGCGAAAATGAGTAAGGTTGATATGATTGATCCTGAACAAAGTGTGATAAATAGCAAAATTACACCAATGCAGTAATTTATTGCCCGAGATTAGCGGTTATAAAAAGACATTTTGTGTTTTTCGCACTATATTTGCAAATCTTTCAACCTAAAGCATCTTATAAAGACTTATGGGTCCAACTAAATTTACAAAAGAAACTTACCTCTACTGGTATGAGTTAATGCTTCTCCTCCGCAAATTTGAAGAGAAGACAGGGCAATTGTATGGCATGCAGAAAATCAGAGGATTTTGTCACCTGTATATCGGCCAGGAAGCACTGGCAGCGGGTTGTATGACTGCCACACGCCAGGAAGATCCATTCATAACCGCATACCGTGATCATGGATTAGCTCTCGCTAAAGGCATGACTGCCAACGAGTGTATGGCAGAACTTTATGGTAAAGCTACAGGCTGCTCCAAGGGAAAAGGGGGAAGTATGCACTTTTTCAGTGTTGAAAAATACTTTTTTGGTGGACACGGTATTGTAGGTGCTCAAATTGGAACAGGTGCGGGTCTAGCTTTTGCTGAGCAATACAAAGGGACAGACAATGTTTGTTTGACTTTCTTTGGGGACGGTGCAGCACGTCAGGGTATGTTGCATGAAACGTTTAATCTTGCCATGCTTTGGAAGTTGCCAGTAATATTTATCTGTGAAAACAACAATTATGCAATGGGAACCTCTGTAGAGAGAACTTCCAATGTTGTTGATATCTACAAACTTGCAGATGCTTACGAAATGCCAGCAGATATGGTTGATGGCATGAGTCCGGAAGCCGTTCATGATGCAGTAGCCAGGGCTGTAAAGCGTGCAAGAGAAGGAGACGGACCTACGCTTCTTGAGATGAAAACCTACCGTTACAAAGGACACTCCATGAGTGATCCTCAAAAATATCGTTCAAAAGACGAGGTTGAAGAGTATAAGGACAGGGATCCGATTGAGGTGACAAAAGAAAAGTTGTTGAATACTTTCAGTGTGCCTGAATCAGAGATTGAAGCTATCAATGACAGAATAAAACTGGTAGTTGAAGAGTGCGTCAAATTTGCGGAAGAGAGTCCATGGCCATCTGATGATGAATTGCTGAAAGATGTTTACAAGCAGGCTGATTATCCATTTATTGTAGATTAGAACAAAATAAAGAACATGACAGATACAAAAATCAAAGCAGGTACTGACCAGGAAACAGTGGATAAAGCCATGGGATACTGGGAAAAGAATAGCAAAAAAGTGATAACTGCAGCTATTGCGGTCATTGTTGTGGTAGGCGGTTACCTTGCTTACAAAAATCTGGTACAAATACCTGGCGAACAAAAGGCCAACGAAGATCTTTTTGCAGCTGAAAACAATTTCAGGAAAGATTCATTTAACCTTGCGCTGAATGGCGTGGCCAATACTCCGGGGTTCCTTAAAGTAATCAGCAAACATGGTGGTACAAAGGCAGCAAATCTTGCTCACCTGTATGCTGGTCAATGTTACCTGCAGTTAGGTGAATACCAGAAAGCTGTAGTTCAACTTGAAGATTTCAGTGCCAATGGTGCAAAACAGGTTGAAGCAAAAGCAGAAGGATTGCTTGGTGATGCTTTGGCTGAGCTGAAGAAAAATGATGATGCCATTGCACACTATAGAAAAGCAGGTACTTTGTTCCCTGATGACCAGGCGATTTCCTCAGAGTATCTTTTCAGAGGTGCGTTACTAATTGAAATGAGTGGTAAAGAAGATCAGGCAGTAGAAATGTATCAGTTGATTAAAGATCTTTATCCAAGAACTGAAAAGGGATTCATCATCGATAAATACCTCGCCAGAGTGGGGGCCACAAAATGATTAAATAATGGCATCAATCGGCAGAAATAATGACATTACTGCAGGCACCGAAATCAAAGACGGTGCCTGTGTTGTTATAGTTAAGACTGAATGGAACAGTAATATCGTAAATGAACTTGAGGAAGGTGCAATCCATAAACTTGAGTCAGCTGGTGTCAGAAATATCATCAGCTTAACGGTGCCAGGCGCAGTTGAAATTCCTTTTGCAGTCAGGCAATGCTGGGAAAAACTCAAGTACAAGGATAATAAACCAGGAGCATTTATTGCATTGGGAACCGTTATCCAGGGAGATACACCCCATTTTGACTATGTCTGCCAAATGGTTTCTAATGGCATACTTCAACTAAATCTAACCTTGCCTGTACCCGTTATTTTCGGCATACTGACTGTAAATACTTTAGAGCAGGCCCTGGAGAGAATAGGTGGAAAAAATGGCCATAAAGGTGAGGAAGCAGCTGATGCTGCGCTAAAAATGATCAGTTTGGGGTATACCATCGATGAACATACAAAGCAGCTCAATTTTCAGTCATGAAAGTTCATTTATTTGTCCCCTGTTTTATTGACCAGCTCTACCCGGAAGCAGCATTCAATACGGTAAAAGTTCTTGAAAGGGCAGGTTGTATGGTGAAGTACAATGTTGAACAGACTTGTTGCGGACAACCAGCATTCAACGCAGGTTACTGGGATAACTCACGTAAAGTTTGCGATAAGTTTATGAATGACTTTGCTGATGCTCAATATATTGTAATGCCCAGTGCATCATGCGCTGGATTTGTCAGAAATTATTATAGTGACATTTACGATAAATCATCCAACCAAAAGGAAATCAAGGCACTACAAAACAGAGTATACGAATTGAGTGACTTTTTGGTTAATGTGATGAAGGTTGATGATTTGGGGGCAAAGTTGAATTGCAAGGCAACTTATCATGACTCGTGTGCAGCACTCAGAGAATATAAATTAAAACAAGAGCCCAGACAGCTTTTGTCAAAAGTAAAGGGACTGGAACTTATAGAACTTGCAGATAATGAAACATGCTGTGGTTTTGGCGGAACATTTTCCGTAAAATATGAGCCGATTTCTGCTGCCATGGGCGAACAAAAAGCAACTCATATTGTCAATACCGGAGCAGATGTATTGATTTCCACAGACCTCAGTTGCCTCATGCATATCGGGGGTGTAATGGATTTCAATAAGATACCTGTAAAATCTATGCACCTGGCTGATGTACTTGCCAGCGGATATTGAAATATTTTTTTATGGCATACTGGTTAATCAAATCCGAACCTTTCAAATATTCATGGGATCAGTTCGTTGCAGACAAAGTCACATTTTGGGATGGTGTCCGTAATTATGGTGCAAGGAATAACCTGAAAGCCATGAAAAAAGGTGATCAAGCTTTTTTTTACCATTCCAACGAGGGACTCGAAATAGTTGGTATTGCAGAAGTAGAAAGGGAATTTTACCAGGATCCAACAACAGAAGACAGTGCCTGGGTGGTGGTTGATTTTAAACCCTACAAAAAACTCAATAAAACCGTTAAACTTTCGGAGGTAAAGGCTACTCCGGCACTGGAAAAAATGGCCCTAATCAGACTTGGAAGACTGTCCGTTCAACCCGTTCTTAAGGAAGAATGGGAGATCATCATGGATATGGCAGGTGAAAGTTAAAAAGTGGATAACTCCTGCACATTGTTTTGATGCATATGCCCCTGAAAATGAGTAAATTTGTTAACTTATTTTAGTATTAACAAAGCTCTCTTTTTTCTGCAATGGAAGAACAAAATTTACCGGAACAAACACATGATGATAACAGGATTATTCCTGTTAACATAGAGGAACAAATGAAGGCAGCCTACATCGATTATTCGATGAGTGTAATCGTAGGTAGGGCATTGCCTGATGTGAGGGATGGGTTAAAACCCGTTCACAGGAGGATACTCTTTGCGATGAATGAACTCGGGATGGATTTCAATAAGCCAACCCGTAAATGCGCCAGGATTGTAGGTGAGGTACTTGGTAAATACCATCCACATGGTGACACTGCTGTTTATGATGCCCTTGTAAGAATGGGACAAGAATGGAACACGCGTTACCCAACAATCGACAAACAGGGAAACTTTGGTTCTCCGGATGGTGAAGGTCCGGCCGCGATGCGTTATACAGAAGCCAGACTACAACGTATGTCTGGTTTTATGATGGATGACATTGACAAGGAAACAGTTGACTTTCAATTTAATTTTGATGACTCGCTCGAAGAACCAACTGTTCTTCCAACCCGCGTTCCCCATCTACTCATAAACGGCAGCAGTGGTATCGCTGTAGGTATGGCCACAAACATGTTGCCACATAACCTTTCTGAAGTTATTGATGGTTGTATTGCCTATGTGGATAACAGGGAAATTACCATTGATGAATTGATGCAACATGTCAAAGCCCCTGATTTCCCAGGTGGAGGATTGATTTATGGCATGGAAGGAATCAAGAATGCTATGCACACCGGTAGGGGGAGGGTAGTTTTGAGAGGAAAAGTAAATGTGGATACCAAACCTAATGATAGGGAACAAATTGTAATCACAGAGGTTCCATATCAGGTAAGTCGTGACGTATTAACAGCCCGGATCGGACAGTTGGTTATTGATAAAACTATCGATGGCATTACCCATGTCAACAATGAATCCAATGAAAAAGAAGGAACAAGGATTGTAATTGATGTAAGAAAAGACGCTGTAGCCAACGTTATCGTGAACCAGTTGTACAAGTTCACAGATTTACAGACTTCTTATGGCATAAACAATGTTGCACTGGTAAAAGGACGTCCACGCATCCTGAATCTCAAAGACCTGATCTCTTCATTCATAGAATTCAGGCATGAGGTTGTTATTAGAAGAACACAATATCAGTTAAGGGAGGCCGAAAAGAAAGCACACATTTTACAGGGTTACCTCATAGCCTTGGATAACCTTGATGCGGTAATTCAGCTTATCAGGAATGCTGTTAATCCGGAAAAAGCCAGGGAAGGGTTGATGAGTGAGTTTGGCATGAGTGAAATTCAGGCAAAGGCCGTACTTGAGCTCCGATTGCAGAGGCTTACAGGAATGGAGATTGAGAAAATCCGTGAAGAGTATGAAGAAGTGATGAAATGGATAGCATACCTGAAAGATTTACTTTCTGATGAAGGAAAACGTTATGATGTTATCAAAACTGAACTGGCTGAAGTCAAAGAGAAATTCGGAGATCAGCGCAGAACGGAAATTACTTACCTGGATAATGAGGTAAGAATAGAAGACCTGATTAAGGAGGAAGATGTTGTTATAACTGTTTCACACATGGGTTATATCAAACGGACACCTGCGGATGAATTCAGGGCTCAGAAAAGAGGAGGCAGGGGCTCAATTGGCGGCAAAACCAGACAGGAAGATTATATCGAGCATCTTTTTGTTGCATCTACACACCACACCTTATTATTTTTCACAGAAAAGGGAAGGTGCTACTGGTTGAAGGTTTATGAGATTCCGGATGGTGAAAAACAAGGAAAGGGAAGGGCTATCCAAAACCTCATGCAGCTTCCACAAGACGATAAAATCAGGGCAATCATTGATGTAAAAAATCTTCAGGATGAAGAGTTTGTTAAAAGCCATTACATCATGCTTTGTACCAAACAAGGTATTATCAAGAAAACCGAACTGGAAGATTTCAGTAGACCCAGAGCCAATGGAGTCAATGCTATCACCATTGTAGAAGGTGATCAGTTATTGAATGCCAGAATGACAGACGGACAATCTGAAATCATGCTTGCATTGAAATCCGGTAGGGCAATCAGGTTCCCTGAAGATAAAGTAAGGCCTACAGGCAGGGGAGCAATTGGCGTTACAGGAATAGAAGTGGATGATTCCAAAGATGAAGTGGTAGGAATGGTTTGTGTAAATGCAGCCGATAAATCAAGAACAGTGTTGGTGGTTTCTGAGAAGGGTTATGGCAAGAGAACTCCGGTTGATGAGTACAGGATTACAAACAGGGGAGGAAAAGGTGTCAAAACAATTAATGTTACAGAAAAAACCGGTAACTTGGTTGGTATACTGGATGTGAGTGAAAAGGAAGATCTGATGATTACCTGTGTTTCAGGAATCACAATCAGGATGTCTATCGCACAGATTTCAGAATTGGGCCGAAACACCCAGGGTGTAAAGCTTATCAAAATTGATAATGATGATGAAATAGCTGCAATTACTAATCTTGATGAAGACAAAGAAATTCAGGCTGAAGAGAATCCTGATGTACCAGAAACCGACACAACTTTACCAGAAACAGACACAACAGAACCAAACAACCGTTAATTTTCGATCTTTAAAAACTATAAAATGAAAAAGGTAATTTTAACCTGTTTGACCCTTTCAATTGTAATGATTTCATTGGCACAAAACCTAACAAAGGTTAAAGATGCCATGTCTGCAAAGAAATATAGCGAAGCCAACACAATGATTGATGCGTTTATCGCCAATCCTAAATATGTAAAAAATGTAGAGCTCTATTACTTAAAGGCAAAACTACACAGTGATATTGCAGCTGATGCTGAACTCGAAAAAGCAACACCTAATGCATGGGCAATTTCTTTGGAAAACTTCCAAAAAACTGCTCAAATGGATGCCAATAAGTTCCTGACTTACAATACTTTGGAAGGATCTGAAAAATTATTCAATCTGTATGTTGCACCATACAACAAAGCACTCAAATTATTTGATGCAAAAGAATATGACAAAGCTTTACCAGTTTTTGAACAGGCGAGTAAAGCAGGAGAATTCATCTTTGAAACCAAACTTGGTCTTACAGAGCTAGATACCAACCTCACCTTGTATACTGGTTTTTCGGCTTTACTAAGTGGAAAAGAAGACCTGGCTGCAACCTATTTCACCAAGCTTGCCAAGAGCTTTGAAAATTTTATAAAAAAAGACACTCTGGGTCTTGTAGGATATGATGACGTCTACAAAAACCTGATGAACTATCATTTCAACAAAAACAACATAGCTGAATTTAATAAAATCAGGGAGCAGGGTGCAAAACTATATCCCAAAGAGGAATACTTTACTTATGATGAAGTGATTTTCATCAATGATATAAAAGATGAAGATCAGAAGTTGAAGCGTATTGAAGCCAAAGTCAATGCAGATCCCAAAAATATGGAGGCTATATCCATCTATACTGAAATACTATTTGGTAAACTTCTGTATGCAGATTCACTATATCCTACCGATGCAGAATATGCTGCAGCAGAAGCTAAAGTTGTAAAACTTTATGAAATGATGGCAAACCTGGCTCCTGAGGATGGCTTAATTCCCTTCAATACAGGTTTGATTTTTATTAACAGAGGATTTAAAATGAATAGCAAAATTTCTGATGTTAATGACAAAATCAGGAAATTCAATGATGCCCAAAAGCCCGACAAGGCTGGTAAAATTCCTCCACCACCAAAAGAACTTACTGCTCAGAGAGACGATTTAAGAGCAAAACAACTTATTGCATTTGATCAGGGTTTGCCTTATCTGTTAAAAGCACAACCCATCCTGGAAAAGAAAGTAGGAGATGGAAGAATGCAGCTTCAGAATTATAAAAAATTAATTGATATCCTGATTGAAGTATACAGTTCCAAGCGGCAAACATCCAAAGTTGCAGCTGATAAAACAAAGTTTGAAGCCGAAGAAGCAAAGTGGAATAAAGAATACGACAGGGTAAACAGCTTATAATAATCAGATGTCACTTCAGTTAGGTAGAAATCAATTTGGAAGTATTGATAATATTGGTAAAGTATTATCCAGAGTTGAAGCAAATGCTTTACTTAACGAGTGGGTTTTGAACAATAGATTGAAATTACACATGTCCCAGGTAGCCGGATTGATGGCTGCCTGGGCACATGAAAAATTGAACCTACCAGAAGATCAATGCTGGAAATGGGAAATGGCGGGATTGCTGCATGACGCAGATTGGGATCAGTGGCCAGACCAGCACTGTAAAAAAATCATTGAACATCTTGAAAGCCTGCAGATAGATCCTGAAATAATCCGCGCAATTGCTTCACATGGTCCGGTTCACTTTGGTGTAGAACCGGAAACAGACATGGATAAAATGCTTTATGCTTTTGATGAACTATCCGGATTGATTCATGCATATTCGCTCATGAGACCGGAAGGTTATGCAGGCATGGAGTTGAAAGGAGTGAAGAAGAGACTCAAAGAAAAAACTTTTGCAGCAAATGTTAGCAGGGATGATATTCAGGATGCCTGCCAGCGTGCTGACATTGAACTGGATTTCCTTATCACATTTATCCTGAAACATCAGGCCAATTTTCAACTACCTGAATAGTTTACATTCTTCTTTTTTTTGTTCCATCGCCAATTACCAATACCGCCGGTACAGGTCTTTGTCCACCTGAATCAGATGGCTTTATTGTTTCCTTACCATTAACGAGCAGGGTACTGCTGCCGCCACCATCCAGGTTCATGGCTTTAACACAATTTAATTTCAGCATTATTTCAGCAAGATCATTTAGAGATGCGCCTCCGGCAATTCCTGGCATTCGACCCTGAACAACAAGTAAAATCATTTTATTGTCGGCAGTGAATCCAATAGCAGTTCTGGGATGGAGGTCATTGATGGCTTTTCCGGCAAATTTCCTTTCTTCATTATTGGTTATACGAATCTGATTATTCAGGATTAAAACAGGACCACCACCAAAAGCCCAATCGACCTTCCAGGGTTTCAGTGCATTTAGAGCAGGATTTCTGAGGTTAATTGACTGAAATGAATCAATAACAGGTTTCAACGGTTCAGATTGAAAAAAGGGAAATTTAAAAGATGAGTCGTTAAAATTATAAACAATGTCCATTTCACGCTTCTTATTCATACCAAAAGTACTTCCAAGGGTATGCATAAAGGTAAGTGTGTCTTTACCTTTTCTGGAAACTGCAGGTGTATCAAATGCAACCATTTTACCATCCTGAACAATCAGGTTAACATTCCGGTTTAGCTTGAATTCAAAAAATGAACAGTTCATTACAATGTATGGCGCTGCATTGCGGTCATAAAACTGCTGAGGTGTAAGTCTCCGGTATAAAGTAGTGTCAACTTCAAAACCAAGATTTTTATCCCTCGTATCAATCTCAACATAAAAGGCAATATTGGGTCTGCCATCAATCTTATCCTGTGTTTTGAAAACGGAAACTGATACAGGCAAAAAACCATATTGATCAGATACATTCGTCCAGTTTAACTGTGCATGAACTGATAGGGTATTCAGCAAGCAAACAACTGCAACTATAATTGTTATTGAAGTTTTATTCATCAAAATTCTATTTAACATAATATAAATTATAGGTAATTTTTTTATTCCACATTTCAGATTGCTAATGTAGTTATATTCAGTAAATTGTTGTTTAAAAATCCTGCATGATCAGAAGATCCTTTTTAAAAAATACAATGCTTGGAATTCCTGCAATGTCCGGAGCATTGCCGAGCTGTACCAACAATAAAAAACCTCAAAAACCAATTATTATTTCAACATGGGATTTTGGTAAAGCTGCTAATTCGGAAGGTTGGAAAACATTATCCGCAAATGGTCATGCTTTAGATGCAATTGAAAAAGGAGCAAGAATTACAGAAGCAGATCAAAGCAATAAAACAGTTGGTTACGGCGGCTATCCGGACCGTGACGGAAAAGTTACGCTGGATGCCTGTATCATGGACGAAAAAGGCAACTGTGGTTCTGTAATGTGCCTGGAACATATCAAACATCCCATTTCTGTAGCCAGAATGGTCATGGAAAAAACACCTCATGTAATACTTGTTGGTGATGGCGCCTTGCAATTTGCTTTGGAAAATGGTTTCCAGAAAGAAAATCTACTCACGCCCGATAGCGAAGCAGCCTGGAAGGAATGGTTGAAAAAAGCCAACTATGCGCCAGTAATGAATATTGAGAATAAAACTTATCAGTCCCCAGATCCAGGCTTTTTTCCGGGAAGTATTGATAACCATGATACCATTGGTATGCTCGCGTTGGACAGTCAGGGTAGGTTGAGCGGAGGTTGTACCACAAGTGGAATGGCATTTAAAATGCATGGCAGGGTTGGAGACTCCCCTGTTATTGGCGCTGGATTATTTGTTGATGGCGAAGTGGGTGCAGCTACATCAACTGGCGTTGGTGAAGAGGTAATACGATGTGTTGGATCACACCTTGTTGTGGAATACATGCGCCAGGGAAACAGTCCACGTGAAGCTTGTAAAAAAGTAGTTGAAAGAATCGCTAAACGAGATCCTGAGAAAGCTAAAAATATCCAGATTGGATTTCTTGCACTTGATAATAAAGGAAATTATGGTGCATATGCACTCCAAAAAGGATTTTCCTTTGCGGTAAAATCAGCTGATGAAGAAATTGTGATCCCTGGTGAAAGTTATTTTAAATGATATGAGATACGAACTTGAAGTAATTGCCTTTGATATTGAATCCTGTTTGATTGCGGAACAAAATGGTGCAGACAGGATAGAACTTTGTGCCAATCCAATGGAAGGGGGCACTACCCCATCACTGGGAATGATAAGACAGGCTAGAAAATCGACTGGCATTCAACTTTTTCCTATTATCCGACCAAGAGGCGGTGACTTCCTTTACTCCAAAGCAGAATTCGATGCTATGAAAACAGACATAGCTGCATGCAGGGAAGAAGGCTGTGATGGCGTGGTTATCGGCATGCTCAAAAAAGACGGAAATGTTGATGTTGACAATTGTCGTGAATTGGTATATGAAGCCGGGAAAATGGATGTTACATTTCACCGAGCTTTTGATCGCGTTGCAGAACCTGAACAATCACTTGAGTTAATCATTGCATTGGGCTGTAAACGAGTCCTAACGAGCGGACTCAAACCTACTGCTCCTGAAGGTACATCTCTGCTTAAGAAGCTTGTTGATCAGGCAGGTAATCGTATCCTCATCATGCCGGGATCAGGTATCCGGGCTGGTAACATTCATACACTTGCCTTAGCTACCGGAGCCAGGGCCTTCCACAGTTCAGCAAGATTAAGTAAGACTTCAGATATGAATTATAAAGCTATGGAAATGAATGAATTACTTAATAATATAACACTTGATGGCAGTGAAGTTGCTGCTATCAGGAATGAACTGAATACAATTGCTTCATTATAAAATTTCAATGGTTGATTCATGTTAAAATCTAAATATACCTTAGCCATCACAGGATTGTTGCTCATTACAGGAGTATATCTGATCTTCTTTACCCGAAAGCCAGTCAATTACAGCACTGATGTAAAGCCAATCATCAATCAAAAATGCATTTCCTGTCATGGTGGAGTAAAGAAAAAAGGTGGGTTCAGTCTCTTATTCAGGGATGAAGCCCTTGCTGCAACAGCATCGGGCAAGCCAGCAATCATTCCGGGTGATGCAGCTAATAGTGACATGATCAAAAGGCTGTACCATGATGATCCTGAAGAAAGAATGCCTTATCGGGAAGAACCTTTATCAAAAGAAGAAAAGGATATCCTCACCCGCTGGATTGATGAAGGTGCCAGGTTTGAAACACATTGGTCATATTTGCCAGTCAGCAAACCAGCACTCCCAAAATCAGGCTTGTTATCTCTTTTTTCAAGCAAATATAATAATGACATAGACCGTTTCATTGATGAAAAGCTGGAAGAAATAGACCTGAAAAGAGCTGATGAGGCTGATAAAAGAACATTATTGCGCAGGGTTTCATTAGACTTGATAGGTATGCCTGCGCCGGATTCAATAGCAAAACAATTTTTGAAAGATGAAAGTCCTGCTGCCTACTCAAAACTCGTAGACAACCTCCTTGCATTACCTGCCTATGGCGAACGTTGGACAGCCCTCTGGATGGATCTCGCACGTTACGCAGATACCAAAGGCTATGAAAGGGATTATATTCGTTCGATTTGGCGGTACAGGGACTGGCTAATAAAGGCATTCAATCAGGATATGCCATATAATCAGTTCATCACGGAACAAATTGCAGGAGATCTGCTTCCCGGGGCGACTGATGAGCAATTGATTGCTACTGCATTTCATAGAAATACCATGACAAATGATGAAGGCGGGACAGATAATGAAGAATTCAGAATTGCTGCAGTAATTGACAGGGTCAACACAACCTGGGAAACCCTGATGGGCACCAGCTTCGCCTGCGTGCAATGCCATAGCCACCCCTACGACCCTTTTAAACATGAAGATTACTATCGTTTCATGGCCTATTTCAACAATTCACGTGATGAGGATACGTATGATGAATATCCTTTGTTACGTGAATTCAGAAATAAAAGTGCTTTACAGTTCGACTCACTGACAAACTGGTTATCCACCAAGCTAACAACAAATGAACATAAACAGTTCTATAATCAGTTGATACGAACTGGTCATGCATGTGTAAACAGCATCCAGGCTGATTCTCTTGTCAATGCAGCATTGGAAGACACTAAATTCCTACGCTTGAGAAAATCTGCTGTGGCAAGATTCAAGCAGATGGATTTCAACGGTTACAAAGAACTCATCATACGTTTTCGTTCGCCAGTAGATAAAGGCAGGCTAACCATTCATGCAGACAGCCTGCAAACAGTTCCTATTGCAACAGCTCAGTTAAGCAAAACCAAGGGTGGATGGCAATTGATCAGTATTCCGGTGAGTGCCAATTTTTCCGGAGTTCATGATCTTTTCTTCTCCTATAGCAGTCCGCTGCTAAAAGATGTGAACGATAATGGCATTGTGATTGACTGGTTTACCGCAATCCCTGCATTTCCCGACAAAGAAAATGCCACGGGAAAATACTATTATGCATTATTTACTGGCTTGCTCAATGATCCTGAAGCTGAAAGAACGCCTGTTATGCTGGATAATCCCAGCTATATGAAACGGAAGACCTATGTTTTTGAAAGGGGAAACTGGCTGCTGAAAACAAATGAAGTGGAGCCTGGTTTGCCGGAAATTTTTACTCAGGAAACAGCAAAAAAAACAAGAAACAGGCTTGAGCTTACAAGATGGATGACCGACAAAAATAATCCCTTGACGGCAAGAACAATGGTCAACAGACTTTGGGAACAATTATTTGGACAGGGACTGGTTGAAACGCTTGAAGATCTTGGTTCTCAGGGAGCTACGCCATCACATAAGGATTTACTTGACTTCCTATCATATAATTTCATGGATGAAGATAACTGGAGTATCAAGAAAACACTGAAGCGCATAGTTACTTCGGAAACTTATAAGCAAAGTTCAGTGGTAAGCAAGGATGCCATGAAAAAAGATCCATTGAATAAATTTTATGCCCGGGCACCAAGGGTAAGGCTTTCTGCAGAACAAATCAGAGATCAGGCTCTTGTCATTTGTGGCACTTTAAGTAACAAAATGTACGGTCCGAGTGTCATGCCATATCAGCCTGAAGGCATTTGGAAATCACCATACGACGAACGAAAATGGGTACAAAGTCAGGGTGAGGATCAATACCGGAGATCCATTTATACTTACTGGAAAAGAACATCACCCTACCCTTCTATGGTAAACTTTGACGGTACAGCAAGGGAAGTATGTCTTACAAGAAGGATAAGGACAAATACCCCGTTACAGGCGCTTACTATCCTAAATGACTCAACTTACTGGGATCTCTCAGTAAAGCTAGCCAAAGGAATTATGGAGGATAAAAATGCAGACATCAGGCAAAAAATAAGCAAGGCTTATGAAATGGCTACAGGTCAGCCAATTACATCTCAGAAAGTGATTGTATTGGATGATTTGTATACCCAAAGTCTGAAAAAGCTGGGAAATGATCAGGAAAGGATTAAAAAGATGATGTCTGATAGCTTGTATAAGAAAGAAGATAGGCAGCTGGCTGCAATGTCTATGGTCACCAATGCTATTTTGAATCTTGATGAGGTAATCACCAAAAATTAACGTCCCATGTCTGGAAAAAACTTATTTAACGAAGCCAAAACATACCACCACAGTTTCAATACCAGAAGACATTTCTTATCCCAATGTAAAACAGGGATGGGACTTATGGCATTGGGTTCCTTAATGGATAGCTGTAACCTCTTTGGAGATGACCCTGCGAACCAGGTCAACTCCAAAAATCCACTCCAGCCCAAGGCACCTCATTTTCAGGGTAAAGCCAAATCGGTGATATTCCTGCACATGGCTGGAGCTCCCTCGCAGCTTGAGATGTTTGACTATAAACCGGAATTGCAAAAAATGGATGGACTGGATTGTCCGGATTCGTTTATTCAGGGCAAGAAATTCGCATTCATCCGCGGTGTTCCCAAATTACTCGGTCCACAGGCCAACTTTAAACAATATGGTGAAAGCGGGTTATGGTTATCAGACAACCTGCCCCATTTCAGTCAGGTTATTGATGATGTAAGTATCCTGAAAGCAGTGAATACTGACCAGTTCAATCATGCACCAGCTCAACTGCTCATGCATTGTGGAACAGCCAGGCTCGGCAGGCCCAGCATGGGTTCCTGGGTAACCTATGGTCTCGGATCAGAAAACAGCAACCTACCAGGATTTGTTGTACTCACATCTGGTGGCAGAAATCCGGATTCTGGAAAAAGTGTGTGGGGAAGCGGATTTTTACCTTCTGTTTATCAGGGAGTTCAATGCCGTTCAGAGGGTGACCCTGTTTTATTTCTGAAGGATCCCAATGGATTTGACAGGGATATGAGAAAGTCATCAATCGAAGCGATTAACAAGATCAATGAACTGGCATATAATGAATACCAGGATCCGGAAATACTATCAAGAATTGCACAGTATGAAATGGCATTCAAAATGCAAATTGCAGTTCCTGATGTTATGAATATTGCTGATGAACCAGCCTACATTCATGAAATGTACGGAACTGAACCGGGTAAGGAATCCTTTGCCAATAACGCTTTGTTAGCCAGAAAGCTTGTAGAGAAAGGGGTTCGGTTTGTTCAATTATTTGACTGGGGATGGGATAGTCACGGCACAGATCCTGGTACTGCACTGGATCAGGGTTTTATTACAAAATGTCGTCAAACCGATAAAACAATTACAGCACTCCTGCTTGATCTCAAACAAAGGGGATTGCTGGATGAAACACTTGTGGTTTGGGGAGGAGAATTTGGAAGAACCCCGATGCAGGAAAACCGGGACGGAAAACAAAATTATTTCAAAGGCAGAGATCACCATGCTGATGCATTTTCCATGTGGATGGCAGGTGGCGGTATTAAAGGTGGGTTCAGCTATGGAGAAACAGATCCTATTGGATACAATGCAATTGACGGAAAGGTTTCTGTATATGATATACAGGCTACTATTCTGAAACAACTTGGGTTCGATCATGAACAACTTACCTATCAGTTTCAAGGACGAGACTTCAGACTCACGGATGTTTTTGGTAAGGTAATTGACCCGATAATCGCTTAATTTAATTTATGTCAGGAAGAAGAGATTTTATCAAGAATAGTTCATTAGCTGGCGGTACATTTATACTCCCCAAACTTGATATTGAAGCAAAACCTATGGATAAGCCAATAAAGGCCAATCTGATAATCCTTGCAACAAACTGGGGTTTTAATGGCACATTGGATAAATTTTGTGCTGCAGCCAAAAAAGAAGGATATGACGGCATTGAAGTCTGGGTACCCGGCACACCGCAGGAAATGTCTGAACTCAAAAATACCGTTGCCAAACATGAATTAAAACTTGGACTTTTAACAGGAGGTAGTGACAGATTGCCGTCGAAGCATAAGTTACAGTTTACCGAAGCCATTGAGCGAGCTATTTCCATGAATCCGCTTTATATCAATTGTCATTCAGGAAAAGATTTTTTTGAATTTGAAGAAAACCTCAGCATACTGCAGGCTTCAATAGACTTATCTAAAAAATCAGGAATACCTCTTTATCATGAAACCCATCGGGGAAGAAGCCTGTTTGCGGCTCCGGTCACAAAAAAATTCATAGATAAACTTCCTGATCTCAAGCTTACCCTCGACATCTCACACTGGTGTAACGTACATGAAAGCCTGCTTCAGGATCAACCACAAAATATAACTGAGGCCTTGAAACGAACTGAACACATTCATGCACGTATCGGTCATGCTGAAGGCCCTCAGGTGAATGATCCGAGGGCACCCGAATGGCAGGATGCATTCAATTCCCATTTAAATTGGTGGGATGAGGTCGTTGCCAGAAAAACGAATGAAGGTAAAGTAGTTACAATCCTCACAGAGTTTGGTCCATCCAATTACCTTCCTACCCTCCCATACACCCAGCAACCTGTAGCTGACCAATGGGCTATTAATGCATACATGATGCGCTTTCTCAGAAACAGATACAGCAAATAACCTCACATGATTATTTCAGAATTAATAGGCAGACTCCACCCTTTACTGGTCCATTTGCCAATTGGTATTTTTACACTACTGCTGATTATTGAAGTTTTGGGTAGTTTAAAGCTCTTTCCAAATCTGGAAGGCTCCACAAAATTCATATTGCTATCGGGTATCATGGCTGCAGTCCTTTCACTCCTCACTGGTTATATACTGTCGCTTGAAGGATCAAACAACCAGAGTCAGGTGGATAACCATATGTGGATGGCGATTGCAACAACCATCTTTTATGGCATATATTTCTGGTGGAAAAGTCTGATAGACAGCAAGCCTGTCTTAAAATGGCCAGTGTTGGCTATACTTTTAATTTCATTGGTTGTCACAGGTCATCAGGGGGGTGTATTAACTCATGGAGAGGGATTTTTACAAGTCAGCCAGCGAGGAGAAGAGAATAAGTCATGGCCTGCTCCTGTAATTTCGGAAATTGAAAAAGCAAATGTGTATGCAGATATGGTTCAATATACCCTGAATACCAAATGTGTTTCGTGCCATGGTAGTGAAAAACAAAAGGGTAAACTGCGATTAGATGATGTTAAATGGATTGAAACCGGAGGGAAATCGGGAAAAACAATCGACCGAAATGATCCTGTCTCCAGTGAACTGCTTAAAAGGATTCTGCTGGAAGAAATCCACGACGAACATATGCCTCCGAAGGGGAAAGTACAACTAACTGCATTTGAAAAGACCATCCTGCAGTGGTGGATTGAAACCGGTGCCTCATTTGATAAAACGGTAAGTGAAACAGGTCCTGATTCAATGATTACAAAGTCAATCAATGCATTCAAGTCATCACTCAGCACCACTCCCATCACAGTAAAAGAACGGGAAGAAGTTCCCGCCGTCAAAACTTCTTTATTGTCAGAATTGGCTGCAGCAGGATGGGGAATATCAGCTATATCCGGTAACAGCAATTATATACGGGTTACGAGTTATAACCTTGAAATACCCATGAATCAGGCACTCGAAATCCTGAAAAAAGCGGGCAACAATATTATAGATTTGAAGCTTTCCCGAAAAGAAGTCAAGGACAGTGACTTATCAGTTATTGTAACATTCCGCAACCTGGAAAGTTTGTGGCTCGACAACAATGACATAACAGATGATGGATTCAGGAAATTAACCGACCTTAATCACCTTGAGTATCTGAATGCTTCTGCAACAGAACTTAGTCCAGCTGCATTGCAAGAATTAACAGCAATAAAAACTTTAAGAAAAGTCATAGCAGTTAATACCAGGGTGAACGAAGCTGACAAGCAGAAGTTTCAAATGAGTGCGCCTGATTTGAAATTAGTTCTCCCTGATTCCATGCATCGGTTCCCTTCAGACACTATTTTTAGTGTAAAAGCGAATTAAACCGAACGCATCTGTGATTGATAATCCTTCAAGAGCTGAAGCTGATTGATGGTGCGGTCGAAATTGTTCATTTCGTGACGTATACCATAGTATATGTCATCATTTAGAAAATCAGTGAGGAATCTTAATGCCTGCATGTAGATCATGAATTCACCGGCATATCCGATTGCCGACATTTCGACTGTTGTCATTTTATCTGCCATATATTCTTTGTATCCTTCAACAATAGCCTGCATACAATCCATTCGAACGAATACTTTTTGCAAATCGGTGTCTTCTTCATTGCCTGGTGAAAGATAAGTCCGGAACATATCACCCAAATCACTGATTATCAAACCACTCATTGTGGTATCCAGGTCAATGACGCAAACACTTTTGCCCTGTTTATTAAACAGCACATTGTTAATCTTTGTATCATGGTGCGTGACCCTTTGTAAGAAATCAGCAGATTTTTCAATTTTAATAAACTGATCAACAATGTTGTGGTTATCACGAATGAAGCTTATTTGTTTTTTGGCGTATTCAATCCTTTTGGCATTTCCATTTTTCAATGCATCCTGAAATTGATGCCAGCGGAATTGAAGATCATGAAAACCCGGTATGGAAGGTTTTAATAATTTTGAATCAAACCCATCAAAGGAAGCCGAGAATCTTCCAAACTGAAGGGCTGCTTCATAAGCCTGTCCGGCATCCTGACATTCATTCAGAGAAAAAGTGTCTTTAATAAATGAGGTTAACCTGTAAAATTCTCCATCAACAACTGCATGCATGTGACCAGAATTGGTTCGGATCGGAAAGGGGACAAGAAATCCAAAATTCCGCACTTCCAAAAAATCACGCATGGATGCCAGGTTAAATGCAATATCATCCGGATTTTTGAAAACTTGCCTGTTGATATGCTGAAGAATATAAACTGGAGATTCATTTTTTTCAACAACAAAAGTCTGATGAATCAATCCAGCGCCAAATTGTTTAATTACATATGTGTCGGAATCTTTTAAAAATAAACCAAGGATATAATGTGGTTCCATATCAGTACAATAACCTCACTTTTACACTACCTTTTACATTCCTTAATAATTCAACAGCATTCTTTGAAAGCTTCTTGTCCACATCCAATACAACATATCCAATTTCCTCATTTGTTTTAAGGTACTGACCAAGGATATTGATGTGGTTATCAGATAAGGTACTGTTGATTTCTGATAGTACTCCAGGAGTATTGCTGTGAATGTGGAGGATTCTGTGGGTACCTTCGAGCGGCGAAAGGCTTAATTCTGGAATGGTGTGTGAACCTGTTGATGCGCCAATTTCGAGAAAATGTAACAATTTGGCACTAACATCTTCACCAATGTTATATTGAGCCTCCTCGGTTGAACCACCAATATGGGGCGTTAGTAAAACATTGGATATTTTTTGCAAGGGTGAACTAAAAGAATCACCATTTTTTTCAGGCTCTACAGGAAATACGTCAATTGCAGCTCCGGAAAGATGCCCTTCTTCCAGCAGCTTTGCCAATGTTTCAAGATCAACCACTTCTCCCCTCGCATAGTTAATCAATATTGCCCCTTTCTTAAATTGCTTAAATAAAGTTTTATTAATCAGATTTTTTGTTTGTCCGGTTTCAGGTACATGAAGCGTAATGATATCAGACTTTGAAACCAGATCCTTTAAATTTTTACAGGCGATGGCATTACCAAGGGGAAGCTTAGTTACAACGTCATAAAACTGGACTTTCATGCCAAGTGCTTCAGCAAGCACACTAACCTGAGAACCAATATTGCCATAACCTATGATTCCAAGTGTTTTACCGCGAAGTTCAAAACTGCCCTTTGCATCCTTGTTCCAGATACCTTCATGGGCTGCATTATTTTTATCCAGAATTTTTCTGATTAAAATAATAGAGGCCCCAATTACCAATTCAGCCACAGACCGTGTATTGCTGTATGGAGCATTGAATACTACGATTCCCTTTTTCCTTGCTTCAGCAAGATTCACCTGATTTGTGCCAATACAAAAACATCCAATAGCCTGAAGTTTAGGTGCATGGTCGATAACGCGTTTGGTCATTTGTGTTTTAGAGCGAATACCAACCAAGTGCACATTTTTGATTTCTTCAATGAGCTGGTCTTCTGATAAAGCACCTGAAACCTTTTTTATATCAGTATAACCTGCATCCCGGAAAACTTTTATTGCTGCATCGCTGATGTTTTCCAGAAAAAGTATTTTTATCTTGTCTTTAGGATAACTGGTTAAAGCAGAATTAGCCATCTTTTTTGAGTAAATTTGTACAAATTTACGAACTAATTTCACCTTGTCCAATTTATAGACCTGATGCATAAAATCAAGCTATTCCTATTACTTTTCTTCGCATTTTTACTCCTCTTCATAGGCGCAGACCATTATTTTCAATCAGCTTTACCCTCAAAAACAATTAAAACTTCTACAACTGTTGCTGATCAGTCAGGCAATACCATATGGAACACTACAGATATTAAACTTGAAAAAGCTAGTAATGCGTTTTACACAGATGTGCTCCAGCAATCCAGGTTTAATGGAGCAATACTGGTATGCAGAGGTGGAAAAATAATTTTTGAAAAATATGCCGGGCTAACTGAAGTGCTGAATGGTGAACCCATAGATTCCAATACTGCTTTTCATCTGGCTTCCGTTTCAAAGACCTTTACGGCCATGGCTATTCTGAAACTGAAGGAGAGTGCTATGATTGATCTTGAGAAACCAGTAAGTAACTACCTGGAAGGATTCCCCTTTGCTAGCATAACTGTTCGCAACCTGTTATCGCATCGGAGCGGATTGCCCAACTATGCGCATTTCGTAGAAAAACTGGGATGGGATACCCAAATTAACATAACCAATGCAGATTTACTCCAGCTAATCATAAAACATGCCGGGAAATTATCAATTGGCAAACCAGATAGTTATTTCGAATACTGTAATACAAACTATGCACTGCTCGCGCTAATTATCGAAAAGATCAATAAGAGCAGTTATGCTGACTTTCTTCGAACAAATTTATTCATACCACTGGGTATGAATAGAAGTTTTGTCTTTAATAATAGTATGCAACAGCTTGTACTCCCCTCCTTTAAATTTAATAACCGCAGAGAACCTTTCATGTTTCTGGATGACATTTACGGGGATAAGAACATTTATAGCACCGCAAGGGATCTAATGAAATGGGATAAAGCTCTTGAGGAAAATGCTTTTTTCACAAAAGAAACACTGCAGGAAGCATTCCGGGGATACAGCTATGAGAAAAAAGGAATCAGGAACTATGGACTTGGTTGGCGATTGATTGAAATGCCTTCATCAAAAAAGATCATCTACCACAATGGCTGGTGGCATGGCAATAATACTGTTTTCAGCAGATTTCCCAATGATTCAACCTGCATTATTGTTCTTGGCAATAAATTCAACAGGAGCATTTACCAGGCACGAAAAATTGGCGGGATATTTGATGGATACGATGTACAATGGGAAGAAGAGAACTGATTAATAACAATTTATTAAGTTTTTCTCTTTAATCAATTAAAAATAAGCCCATATCCTCAAAAATCGACCATTTTATACTTATATATACTGAAAACTATACCTATTCGAATCACAATTACTTGATTATTTGTACGTTTTGACTATTTTTGCAGCCCCATTGCCTTTTCATGGCATGGAAAATCATTAAAACATAGAACCTATAGAGTTTATGCAAAACCTGATTTATCTCGTGCCCGTTATGGGCCTTATCGGACTGCTTTACACCTTCATTAAGTTTAATTGGGTTTCCAGACAAGATGCAGGAAACGACAGGATGAAAGAGATCAGTACCTATATCGCAGAAGGAGCCATGGCATTTCTTCGTGCAGAATGGAAAATACTGGGATATTTCGTTGTTATCGTGGCTATTCTCCTTGCATTCATGTCTCAAAGCAACCCCAATTCTCATTGGAGCATTTCACTTGCTTTTATTTTTGGGGCATTCAGCAGCGCCTTAGCCGGTTATATCGGTATGAAGGTAGCCACTAAAGCTAATGTAAGAACAGCACAAGCAGCGCGTACAAGCCTTTCCAAGGCTCTAAATGTATCTTTTACAGGAGGGGCAGTGATGGGGCTTGGTGTAGCCGGACTTGCAGTTCTTGGTTTAGGTGGTTTGTACATTATACTTAAACAAATATTTGCACCTGGCAGTGAAGCCAATTCTCATGAAATGATAAAGACCATTGAGATCCTTACAGGATTTTCTCTTGGAGCTGAATCAATTGCACTTTTTGCACGCGTTGGTGGAGGAATCTACACCAAGGCTGCAGACGTTGGTGCTGACCTTGTAGGAAAAGTGGAAGCTGGCATCCCAGAAGATGATCCAAGGAATCCTGCTACCATTGCCGACAATGTGGGTGATAATGTGGGTGATGTTGCGGGTATGGGAGCTGACCTTTTCGGATCTTATGTGGCAACTGTTCTTGCAACTATGGTACTTGGACAAGAAACCATTTCACAGGATAATTTTGGTGGTTTTGCGCCAATCCTTTTACCAATGCTTATCGCAGGTATAGGTATCCTCTTTTCAATCGTTGGAACATTCTTCGTTAGAATAAGTGAAAATGCAGGAATAAGCACAGATAATGTCCAAAAGGCTTTGAATATGGGCAACTGGGGATCAATTATTCTTACTGCCATTGCATGTGCCGGACTTGTATATTACATTCTGCCAGCTGAAATGACACTTCGTGGACTTGTATTTACTAACCATGGTGTAATGGGAGCTATTGTAGTAGGTCTAGTTGTTGGTACCCTAATGAGTATCATCACTGAATATTATACTGCCATGGGCAAACGCCCGGTTCTTTCTATAATCAGACAATCTTCAACCGGACATGCAACGAATGTAATTGGTGGTCTTTCTGTAGGCATGGAATCAACCCTACTCCCAATCCTTGTTCTTGCAGGTGGTATCTGGGGTTCTTTCGAATGTGCCGGCCTCTATGGTGTTGCAATTGCAGCTGCAGGAATGATGGCAACTACTGCCATGCAACTCGCTATCGACGCATTCGGTCCTATCGCTGATAATGCCGGTGGTATCGCTGAAATGAGTGAACTGCCAAAGGATGTCAGGGAAAAAACAGATGTTCTCGATGCGGTTGGTAACACCACAGCAGCTACAGGTAAAGGATTTGCTATTGCTTCAGCAGCATTAACAGCATTGGCTTTATTTGCGGCATATGTTGGCGTTATTAATCAGAATGGCCTTGAACTTCAGGGAATTGATATCTATAAAGCCAAAGTTCTTGCTTCATTGTTTATTGGTGCAATGGTTCCATTTATCTTTTCCTCTCTTGCTATCAAAGCTGTAGGCCAAGCAGCCATGGCGATGGTTGAGGAAGTCAGGAGACAATTCAGAACCATTCCCGGTATAATGGAAGGAACAGGAAAGCCTGAATATGATAAATGCGTGGCGATATCAACTGAAGCGTCAATTAAAAAAATGATGCTACCAGGTGCAATTGCCATTGTTTCACCGTTAATTATTGGTTTCTTACTTGGTCCCGAAGCATTGGGTGGATTCCTTGCAGGTGCTACAGTGAGTGGCGTTCTGATGGGAATGTTTCAGAATAATGCCGGTGGTGCCTGGGATAATGCTAAGAAGAGTTTTGAAAAAGGTGTGGAAATAAACGGCGAAATGTTTTACAAGAAATCTGAACCACACAAAGCTTCAGTTACAGGTGATACTGTTGGTGACCCTTTCAAAGATACATCTGGTCCGTCGATGAATATTCTTATCAAACTTATGTCGATTGTTTCTCTCGTTGTAGCACCAACTCTTGCCCAAATGCATGGTGGATCAGCAACTGAAGTTAAAATGAATGGCACTAAAGTTGAAAAGAATATCGAGGTATCCATATCTAGCAATGATACTGCGAATACTCAAACAATAACTGCAGGACCTGATGAAGGTTTAATCCAGGCTCTTCAGGCTGACGGTCACCTTTCTTCAGGATCAAATCTTATTGAATTTGAAAATGGCACCTTAAAAGTCAATGGAAATATCATTGAGGCAGAGAAATACAAGAGCATGATTAAGGGTGATAAAATGACCATTAAAATAGAAGAAAAGACAACTCAAACAAAATAGTTTCCACTTCTTTCCAATAGAAAAGCCCCTCACTGAGGGGCTTTTCTATTGGAAAGAACATTTAAATTATTTGCGTGCAATCTTGAAAGTCTTGGATGCATTGTTTGTACTCGTCTTCTGACTAGCAACTGCAACCGTAACATTGTAAAGAACACCAGAAGCAAGTGTGCCTATTGTAACATCATTTGCAGCAACCGTTGACTTAATATTTTTACTCTCCAGAACAGATCCATCACTTTCCTTTTTGGTAGTTATGTCTATTGAGATTCCAGAGCTAGGCAATTTGGATGATAAATTAACCTTAAAAGAATGGGTTCCTGACAATGCTGTCACTGTTGTAGTTCCTGGATCTGGGTCTATAGCAAAAACAATGTTTTCCTCTTTCTCAACAGGAGGAGGCGAAGGAGGATTGGGGGTGGGCGTTTTAGACTTACCGCACGAAGAGAGTAATACTCCCGCAACGATAAACATCATAAAGGATTTCCGCATATTTCTGTCTATTTTATTTAAAATTAAGATATTTCAGTATAAGATAATGACAATTCTGATTCATGCTCAAAATTCTGCATGCCTGTTTCCAATCAAAAATCCCAAGACCAACTCATGTGTTCCCCTATTCATTGTACTCAATAAAAATTTTCCTTTATTAAGATCATAAGAATAGCTCACCTGAAACTTTTTATTCAAATGTAGTCCTGCCATAGCTGCAAAACCATCATCTTTTCTAAAATTTCCTCCCACCCACATCAAATCCTGATATTGAACCCTGCAATTCAAATCCACTCCAACAGGAAGTGCTGTTATATACCTAACCATAACTGACGGGAGTACATAAATATTGTAGGAAATCCTGAATTTATATCCACTTGTTAAAAATAAATGCGGAATAAGCGTTGACTGGTTCAATGAACTTTCAACAAGATCCAACTTTGCAGGTATGATTTGTTGTGCTGAAAGTCCGGCAAAAAACCTGGAAGAATATATCCAAAGTCCCGCATTTAACTCCGGTTTTATACTTGACAATTTACCAATGGCATTACCAATTGCCGGATCATTAGGCTCTGCCAGACTGATTTTATCAGCATCAATAGAAACTAAAGAAGCTCCTGCGCCAAAACCGGCAGACAAGCTAAGCTCATTGGTCAATCCCAGGTGATAGGCGTAACTAGCCACTGCAGTAGTTCTGTTAATATAACCGGTTGAATAATTAATGGCAGTGAAACCAAAACCATGATGGGGAGACATAGCATCGAAATATTCAGGAAAAACATTGCCATGTGTATTTTGACCAATCATGGAAAATGAAGTAGCATTCTCCCTGAAATCTTTTTTATCCAAAGAGCCATGAACAGTAGCATAAAATGTTTTAGGTGCTCCATCAATACCTACCCATTGATTTCGTGCACTTAGTTTTACATCTGTATAATTTTCAATACCGGCAAGTGCAGGATTTACAATGAAGTTATTCAGGATGTATTGCGTATAATGTGGCCTCTGTTGTGCTGAAATATATTTAAACTGCAAGAGTATTACACAAAAAATGAATAAAATTCTCAGCATGAAAATCATTTAAGAATAGTTAAATAACCCGCAATAGGTTTACGACCCAATTTCGGATTGATTACATAGTAATATGTACCGACAGGCAAAGGTTTGCCTTGAAATGTACCATCAAAAGGTTTATCATACCCACTTGTACTGAAATAAACCCTATTACCCGAAGGAGTAAATACTTCAACAATGCAATCAAGGTATTTTTCAATATGTTTTATCTGCCAGGTATCGTTGATGCCATCTCCATTAGGTGTAAAAGTATTGGGAGGAACGAGTAACTGAATGGATGTAATTTTTACAAAATCACTGGCAATACAATTTCCCGATCCTGTTACTATTAATGTATATTCAATATCATCTTTAGGTGCAATTACTGTAGGATTCAATAAAGTATCACTATTCAGATAGGTTGATGGCTCCCACTTGAAAGTCATCCCCACCCCTTTTGCAGATGCATTGATGACTCTGGCAGAATCATCCAGCAAACTGAAATCTGAACCGGCATCTACCTTAGGTGTGTAATTAACCCGTATATAATTACTATCCTCTGCAAAACATCCAGCATTACTAACATACTTATAGCGAATCATGTATGATCCTGAATCCAATCCTGTCGGATTAAATAGTCCAACTGAATTGATCCCAGTTCCGCTATATGAGGCAGTTCCTGTTAAGCCGGTAACAGGAGTAAACGACCCGGTCTTGATAAGCACCGGTTTCTTTTCTGTACAAACTGCAGGTATATCCGCAAGTTCCACAATTGGACTACCATTGAGCTTAACAGTTATTGTGGTATCATCAAAACATGATTTACCAGAGTAAGAAACCATGCGGATTGAAATATCTTTTTGTGCAACATCCAGAAAGTCATCAAACCTGAATGCATATCTACTGTTTAAGGCAGGTATCTGGTCTGTCGTATCTTTTTGTAAGACATTCAAATCCAACCAGGAAATATCCACTTTTCCTATTTGACCAAAATCTACAGATGATAAATTTTCAATGATAACTTCCTGATTACTGCATAATCCAGTTGCGTTTACTACGCTAAAACTTGCTTCAGGAATTGCACCATTCACTGTGAATACTGCTGAAGTATCTTCCACACATCCATTTTCGGATGTCACTTCAAGTTTGACAGAATATTCACCAGAGCTGCTATATGGATGTTTGATTATGGATCCAACAATGGGATTTACCCTGTTCCCAGGTGTACGGGTATCACCAAAATCCCAAATTTCTTTGTTTATAATCCTGGTATCTGAAATTGAACTAATGCTTATAAATTCAGCATCTCCATCCTTCAAGCAAAATTCAGGCAGGCTGAATAGTGGCACTGGGTTGGGATTTACTGTAATCGACTTAACCAATGAATCAGTACATCCAGTTTCTGTAACAACCGTTAATCTTACATCAACAGACTTTGTAGTGAATGTTTTAACTGGATTGAAAGATTCAGTTGTCGTATCTTCCGCTACCCCATCAAATTTCCAGAGAAATTTTGTCAATGTGGCAGTACCATATTGTTTGGTGGTGTCAGTAATCAAAAAGGCTTTTTCCAAACATCTTACTGAATCTGCAAAAAAACCAATCTTAGGTTTACCACTGAGATTAACTACAGAAAGTGAATCCGGACTTACACAACCTATGTCAGTAATGATCTGAACCCCTATTTTTTTGACACCCTCAGAATTGAATTTTATTGAATAATCAGGAGTAGACAGCGTATCAGGAACTTTACCATCAACCGACCAAAGATATTTGATGACATTCCTGCCATCAGTCTGACTTGTAGCTTTAAGAACCACCGATTCTTCAAAACAGCCCGATGTCTGATAGGTAGATGATGAAACAGGGGGATCAAAAACCTGAATATCATAACTTATAATCTGTTCCCCGGAACATCCATCGGGTGAAGGATTAACCACAACCACATCAATCGGAAAAGTCCCTTTATTGAGAAATTGAAAATTTCGATTAGTACCGTCAACATTTTTTAAACGGTATAAATACAAATCCTTGTTGAGATCTGAAGAACTTTTAAAGGAAGAGTCTGCAACTATGCCATTGGGATCAGGACTAACAATATCATCAGGATTAACTCCCAGATCTGGATTATTCTTAAAATCCCAGGAGATTTTTAATGGTTTATAGGGTAAGGTTATCGAAAGGTTAAACGGACTTTCTTTACAGGTTGCAGGAAAGTTAACTGTACTGAACTCATTCTTTACGGATACAAACTGATTCAAATCGACCACATTGGTACCAGCATTATAACCATAAGATTCTACCCTTCCATAACCATAAACGATTGCAGCAAAGCCTGAATCAGCTACAATATTATGCACAGGATTTGCTTGAGATGATCCAGATAAGTCTTCCTGAATATATACATAGTCAGTTCCTGGTATGTCATTAGGGATAGCTGTGGGAACTTGCTGATCAATTCTTAAACTAGAAAAATATCTTTTGGGTACAATTACATTGAGATAATGAAATTGAACTTGCGTTTGATTTGCTGGTACATAATTTTGATGAGCTGAAAAGAAAGTTATTTTACTTAACGTCTGTTCCACCGGATTAAGTATCACCATTTCAGGGTCAGCAAAACAAGGCGCAGTAGCAGTATTATTATCCGTACAACCTGTTTTGCAGGTTTGTGCAGTTATATATTGAACAACTGAAATTGGATTGTCTTCACTCTTAATGAGTAAAGGAAATCCTGAATAAATTTCGTAGATATTTTTGCCTGGTACCAGATTTGCAGGTCCTAGAGTTCTTGTTATTCCATTTTCTGTGACTGTAACCGTTGTGTTGGCTTTAGATGGATAAATTCTATAAATATCAGTTGGCCTGTTAAAAAAGGGTGCTGTAACAAATTGTTTACCCCATGACTTTAATGGTATGGCTTGCTGAAAAAGGTTATCACCGCCACTAGGCGTAATTCCTGGATTATCACATCCTATGGTAGACCATGAATTTCCTGAAAAAACAGCGATTGGCTTACAACTTGATGCTCCACTTGAAATTGACCTGATCACAGTACCACTTACATCATCTAATTGTAGGCTTTTGAACTGATAACAGTCTCCAGCTTTGGGCAACTGAATGGTATAGGGTTGTCCAACTACTCTTGCAGGAGTTCCCATTTGCACATCTGCAGGCTTATTTGCGGCAGGAGTAATTTCTATGATGGTATTGTCCTGGGTTGCAACAACAGCAAATAAGGATTTTGCACTTTCAGTCTGATTAGTCCTCGTTGCACTTCCATAACTGGCAACTATATAATCAATTCCAAGAACAGGAGTTGGCAAAACAAGTGTAGCACCAGAACGGGCGGATCTTATGATGTGAGCATAAACAACTATATTTTTATCTGAAATTATATGAATTGCAGAACCAGGCTTTACGCCATCTTCTGCACTTAGGTAAACATCATTATTTGTAGGATTTCCAGCCCCGCCTAAAAAAACTCTTTGAATTTGATTCCTGACTACCTGAACAGTTGGCAAAGTCACACTACCAGCAATGATATTAACAGTAGCATCCTGATCTGACGTAATGTAAATTCCCATTACAGATCCTGTACCATCGATGTGTGTTGGATAAGCCAGCCAAAAATCTCTTCCTTTGTTGGAATATTCCTGTGCAACCGACGACAGGGTTTGAAAAAAACAAAAGGAAAGGATAATGGCAATAATTCGCATGATAAAATAAACTATGTCGTAATTTAATCTCTTTTACATTATAAATTGACAAACGTTTGATGCTTTTTAATTCAAAAAGTTTACTTCAGACTGAGAGTAATTCTTTGACTTTAACCGGACCTACATTAAACAGTAAATCCAATACAGACATATTGATTTGAAACCCAATTTTATCTTCAAAAACCTGTGGATATTTTAAAAAAGGACCATTTTCCGGTGATGTATAATTTGAAGGTTTATATTTATCAGAGACAATTAAGTTTTTATTCAGATCACCTAATAGACTTTTATGCTCATGTATGGGTATTTTCATCTTTAATTTCTCCAATACCCATTTCAAACAGGATAAATTCCAATCATATAGATACTCCTGTTTCAAGCAAAATAAACTAGTAAGCTCGTCTTTGTAGTGAAAAAAATACGGTGATCCTCCATAAACCGTGTTGATTGTTCGGATGTGATCCCGCTGCCATTCACTTTTGTAATCAATTCTTACTTCCCGGAAAGGGACGCTGATACTACGGCCACCAACCAAAGGAACAGATAAGCTCACAACACCGCCAGAGGCAGGCAAGAGCATCCTGTTACTGAATCCGGCTTTTCTTAAATTAGCTTCCGGATAAAAAATAAAATGGGATAATCTAACTGAATCTTTAAACCAGTTGATATTGGGAAAATATTGTAAATCAAGCACTAAAGTGCTGGTTTCTTGCAGCATTTGGGCAACTTTTCATACGCTTCTTTTTCCGCTTTAACATCATCTGCATCGTAACCAGTATTGGCAATCGCTGTCTTTATATTCTCCAGATTAGTTCTGTCTGTAAGGTATGTAACGGTTGTTTTCTTTTGTTTAAAATCAACTACAGACTTTACAATTCCTTCTTCAAATTTCAGGTAATCCTCAATTTTCTTTTTACACATTTCACACTGAACTGAAGGTGTATTTATTTTAACCGTTACAGGTTTTTTCTGCTGTGCCACTATACCTGAAACAATAAAAAAAGAAAAAAGGATGGTAAATATCTTCTTCATGTATTTTATTTCAAATTAACTATTTCTTCTCCATTCAGCTGGATTTTCCCGCCATTTTAACAGTGTATTCTGATCATCAGGATGAATTAATCCTCTTTCGATAGCCAAATCAACCATAACCGGATAATTGGTCAATGATATGACCGATATGCCTGCCGCCTCACATGCGGTAGCAGCTGCTTCAAAACCATAAGTAAAAATTGAAACCATGCCAACTACATCCATTCCGGCTGCTTTAATCACATCAACAACCTGTAAACTGCTTTTACCTGTAGAAATCAGGTCTTCCACAACCACAGTTTTCATTCCCTGCTCAAAATTACCTTCAATCTGATTCCCTAAACCATGTTCCTTGGGCTTGGGTCTAACATAAATAAAAGGCAACTTGAGTTGATCTGCCGCCATTGCACCCCAGGCAATCCCGGCAGTGGCTACCCCGGCAATCAAATCTGCATCCGGAAATTTTTCAAAAATGACGTTACACAACTCACTTTTTACAAAATCTCTTGCATATGGGTAGCCCAATAATTTTCTGTTATCACAATAGATAGGACTTTTCCAGCCAGAAGCCCATGTAAAGGGTTCTTGGGGATTCAGTTTCACTGCTTTAACTTGCAAAAGTCTTTCAGCAACAGCTTTTTCGTTTGTCATGAAACAAAATTGCTAAAAGCTTAGCACAACTTAAAATTAATTTATGTACATCATACATACACCATTGGGACAAAAGACTTTAAACACGGAATCTGATTTTAATAATTATAAAATGGGGCTGGAGATCATTGAAGCCGCCGGAGGAATGGTATTAAATACTCAGGGAGAAATTTTAATGATATACAGGCGCGGCTTCTGGGATCTTCCGAAAGGGAAAATAGAATCGGGCGAAACAACAGAAATTTGTGCAATCAGAGAGGTGCAGGAAGAAACCGGGATAAAAAGTCTTGAAATTATTGAAAAATTACAAGTTACCTATCATACTTATACCTTAGGGAACAAAACTATTTTGAAACCATCTCACTGGTTCAAGATGATTCACACTGATAATGAAAAAACGATTCCGCAAGCAGAAGAAGATATTACAGAGATCAGGTGGATGAATCAAAAGGAAGTTACGACAATCTTAAACAAATCCTACGAATCAATCAGAGAATTACTTTCAAAACATTACCTGAAATAAATCTAGCTGGATTGGATTGAATGAGATACAATTTCAGGTAAAAACAGGGAGGCATCGCCGCCATTTCTGATAATATCCCTTACAATAGTGGATGCTACTGATGTATACTTAGGTTCACATGTAAGAAAGAAAGTTTCTATGTCCGGATCCAACGTTCTGTTAGCATCTGCAATGGTTTTCTCATATTCAAAATCACTCACATACCTGATTCCCCTGAGGATGTAGTTTGCACCGATTTTTTTACAAAAGTTAACAGTTAGTCCCTCAAATACTGCAGCAGAAACTTTTTCCTCGGTACGAAAAATATCTTCAATCCATAACTGGCGCTGCTCTGAACTGAACATTGGTTTTTTTGTTGCATTGATGCCGATGGCAACAACAATCTCATCAAAAAGAGGTAATGCTCTCCGGATAATATCAACGTGACCCAGTGTTAAAGGATCAAATGTTCCGGGAAATACACAAATTTTTTGCATATTGGAGTTTTAGGCATTGGCTTCTCGCCTGCCTGATAATAGATATAACACTGCCATTCTGACTGCTACCCCGTTTTCAACCTGATCAAGTATTATTGAATGTCCACTGTCAGCAACATCACTATCCAGTTCAACGCCCCTGTTAATCGGACCAGGGTGCATAATAAGAATTTGCTTTGTAAGATTGTCCAACAAAGACTTTTTTACACCATATGTCTGATTGTACTCCCGCAAAGATGAAAATAAAACCTGATTTTGACGTTCCAACTGAATACGCAATACGTTAGCAACATCACACCATTCCAACGCTTCTTTTATGTTATAGGTTACGTTCACACCAAAGGCTTCCTGAATATGCCTCGGAATGAGGGTCGGTGGTCCGGCAAGGGTTATTTCTGCTCCCATTTTAGACAGGAGATATATGTTACTTAATGCAACCCTTGAATGCATAATATCACCAATAATAGCTATTTTTTTCCCTTTTAATTGTCCAAGCTTTTCAATTATTGAAAGCGCGTCCAATAATGCCTGAGTGGGATGCTCATTGATGCCATCTCCAGCGTTAATGATAGCTGCAGGAATATGCTGTGCAAGAAAATGCGGGGCTCCTGTAGCACTATGCCGCATAACCACCATATCAACTTTCATTGAAAGGATATTATTTACCGTATCCAGGAGCGTTTCTCCTTTTGAAACTGAGGAACCACTTGCAGAAAAATTAATAGTATCTGCACTCAATCGTTTCTCAGCCAATTCAAAAGAAATTCTTGTACGGGTAGAATTTTCATAAAAAAGATTGACAACGGTTATATCCCTGAGAGATGGAACTTTCTTGATAGGTCGCTGTAAAACCTCTTTAAATTGCCTGGCAGTATCCAGAATTAACTGAATGTCTTCCGGTATAAGATCCCTGATGCCAAGCAGATGTTTTGTTCTAAGCTGCATTCAAAAGCTAAATTAATGTTTTACTAAAAACTATCATACAAAACCACCTTTTTCTCATCACCCCAAAAAACCTTAACCTTTTGTGTAACAATTGAATCAATGGATTTTCCAACATAATCAGGCTGAATAGGTAATTCTCTGCTGAATTTTCTGTCTACCAAAATGCACAACTCTACCTTTTGAGCTCGTCCGTTGTCAAGCAACGCATCCATTGCTGCGCGTATAGTTCTTCCGGTGTACAATACGTCATCAATGAGAATTACTTTTTTATTTTCAATAGAAAAGGGCAAATCAGTGACACTTGGGATGTGAATCTGTCCCCTGAAGTCATCTCTGTAAAAAGTTATGTCAAGTTTACCATACCGGAGATTGAGCTCCGGATGGACTTCAAGCATGTATTGTGTGATATAATCGCTAACAGGAACCCCCCGTGGCTGTATACCAATGATACAAGTATCTGTAAATGGATAGTGATTTTCTATGAGTTCATGAGATAAGCGCTTAAGTGTTAGCTTGAGCTGCTGTTCATCCATGATTGTATTGATACCTTGCATAAAATCAAGTTAAAAGCGATTTTTTTATTAATCTGGCTGCATGAAAGGATAACGGTAATCGGTTGGGGGATCAAAGGTTTCCTTTATTGTTCTGACACTCAGCCATCTGTATAAATTAATTGAAAACCCTGCCTTGTCATTCGTTCCTGAAGCTCTTGCCCCCCCGAAAGGTTGTTGGCCTACAACTGCTCCGGTTGGTTTGTCATTGATATAAAAATTTCCGGCTGCATTTTTCAAAACAGATGAGGCTTCATCAATGGCTTCCCTGTCCTGTGAAATTATTGCACCGGTCAATGCGTAGGGAGAAGTCTCATCAAGTATTTGCAAAGTTTCTGAATACTTTTTTTCGGGGTATACATACATGGTCAGAACCGGACCGAAAATCTCCTCACACATGGTCACATACTTGGGATCAGTTGTTTCAATAACTGTTGGTTCGATGAAATAACCTGCAGATTTATCACAATTACCTCCAGCGATAACCTTTGCCTTGGTAGATCGTTTGGCGGAATCGATGTAAGATTTAATTTTGGTGAATGACTTTTCGTCAATGACGGCTGTAATAAAATTGGTAAAGTCTTCAACAGTTCCCATGCTGAAACCTTTTATACCAGCGATCAGCTTTTTTCTGACAGCTACTGCAAGATTTGAGGGAATATATGCCCTTGATGCAGCAGAACATTTCTGGCCCTGAAACTCGAAAGCACCTCTCAGCAAGGCGGTTGCTACAACATCAGGATTGGCTGAAGGATGAACCATTACAAAATCCTTTCCGCCGGTTTCACCTACTATCCTTGGATATGACTGGTATTTCCCGATGTTTTCTCCAATTGTCTTCCACATTTGATTAAAAACGCCGGTTGAGCCAGTGAAATGAACACCTGCAAACTGCGGATGCTTGAAACAAACATCTCCCAATGTAGGGCCATCAACATAAACAAGGTTAATTACCCCATCAGGAAGACCAGCTTCTTTGAGAATCCTCATAAACATTTGTGCAGAATAAACCTGGGTATTGGCACATTTCCAAACAACAGTATTTCCACACAATGCTGCTGAGGCAGGAAGGTTACCACCAATTGCGGTAAAATTAAATGGAGTAACAGCTAAGATAAAGCCTTCCAATGGTCTGTATTCCAAACGATTGTGGGTTCCAGGTGCGCTTATGGGTTGTTGCTTATAAATTTCGCTCAGAAAATGTACGTTAAACCTGAGAAAATCAATGATCTCACAGGCACTGTCAATTTCAGCCTGATACACGGTTTTGCTTTGTCCAAGCATCGTTGTACCATTCATATAAGGGCGATAACGACCTGCAATCAGATCTGCTGCTTTTAGAAAAATAGCCGCGCGGCTTTCCCATGGCATGGATTCCCAACTACTTTTAGCTTCTAAAGCAGCCTCTATAGCCATTTTAACATGTTTAGCATCCCCGGTATGAAAATTCCCAAGTATGTGACTATGCTCATGCGGAGGACGAATCTCAGTAGTCTTTCCAGTTCTAACCTCTTTATCACCAATATACATGGGAATATCTGCCACTTCAGACTTTAGTTCAGCCAAAACTGCTTTCAACCTTAATCTTTCTGATGAGCCTGGCACATATGTCAGTACAGGTTCATTAACGGGCATGGGTAAACTATAATGGCCAATATTCATAGTAAGTAGTTTTATTCCGATTTATTTTCCTGCTCCATCATCAGGTATGATTTGATAAACCCATCAAGTTCTCCATCCATCACAGGCTGCACATTGCCAACTTCAAAATCTGTTCTGTGATCTTTAATCATTTTGTAAGGATGGAAAACATAGCTTCTTATCTGGCTACCCCATTCGATTTTTTTCTTTGAAGCATTGTTGGCATTTTTCAATTCCTCTCGCTTCCTAATTTCTTCCTCGTAAAGTTTACTCTTCAGCATTTTGAGGGCTTTCTCCCTGTTTTCGCCCTGGGTTCTGGCCTGCTGACACTCTACGATTATGCCACTTGGAATATGCTTCAAACGCACTGCTGTTTCAACCTTATTTACGTTTTGACCGCCCTTACCACCAGAACGGTAAAATTCCCAGTCAAGATCAGCCGGACTAACTTCAATTTCGATTGAATCATCCACAAAGGGGTACATATATACAGATGCGAACGATGTATGTCTTCTAGCGTTACTATCAAATGGTGAAATCCTAACCAACCTGTGAACCCCATTTTCGGCTTTCAGAAAGCCATAGGCAAATGGTCCGTCAAACTGAAGCACAGCAGATTTAATACCGGCCCCATCACCATCCTGCCAGTCTAACTCTGTAACTGTCCAACCTTGCTTATCTCCATACATCCTGTACATCCTAACAAGCATTTCGGCCCAATCCTGACTCTCTGTTCCTCCTGCACCACTGTTTACCTGCAGCACAGCAGGCAATTCATCTTCCGGTTTATTGAGGGTACTTTTAAATTCCGCCTCATCAAGGGAAAGAATAGATTTATCGTATGCTTCCTTTACTTCAGCTTCAGTGCATTCACCATCTTTCCAGAAATCAAATAACACTGAGAAATCTTCAACAGCAGCCTCAGTGCCTATAAAAAGATTTAACCAGAATTCGTTTAACTTGATGGTTTTGAGGATTTCAGTCGCACGCTTATTGTCATCCCAGAATCCAGGAGATAATGACTTTTGCTTGTCCTCGTTTATTTTATATCGTCTGTTCTCGACGTCAAAGAAACCTCCTCAAGACAGAAAGACGGTCTCTCATAAGTTTTAGTTGTTCTATTGTCATGCTGCAAATTTATACAAAACGACCGAAATTTCAATCAAATTAGTTAAGAACCAAGCAGTTGAAAATTTGTTATAGTGTTATGACTGAAGCATATAACTTTCTTTTTTCCTGGCAACTATTTCCTGAAAAAGGCATTTACTCAAGCGGGCACAGACCAAAATCCGGCATCTATAAATTATCAAAAGCAGATAAAAACATACTAGTTGTAGAAACGAATTGGGTAACATTGGAGAACCAGGCTTTTTCTTCCATCTATGAAATAATAGCAGATGGAGAAATACAGGTATTCTCAGACTCAACAATTGCTTCAAGTGGAAAGGTTATATTTAAAGACAGTCTCAGTATGTGCGTTGCGCTTACGCTAGCTTCAGGACATGAATTAACCCTTTTACATGAAATTCAGCCTAACGGATACCTGAAATTAACTGAAGAGAGAGTTGACACGCAAGGCATAAGTCACCAAAACATCAGTTACTACCATAAGCAAATGAGTGTACTACCCTATTCCTCCTCTGTTTCGGGTGCCGTAATCAGGCCAACAGAAGAAGGTGTTATCAGGCATAAATCACTTACTGCGATGGAAGAACAAACCAACATGCAGTTGAATCAAATCCGTCAGCAAATTGAATTACTTGCATTACAGGCTCAGGAAATTCAGCGTAGGAAAGAACTTTCTGTACTGATTTACAGTGCAAAACTGAACTTTACTCCTGTAATAGGACAAACGTACTTTCTATACGAAAAAAAGGACGGCAGCCATGTTCTTTCACTTGTCAGTCCCTCTGAATGGGGCAAATCCGGACCATTTAAAAAAACAATCGCAACTGTCCGGCTTCTCGCAGATCACACCTGGATGGAAGTAAATAAAGAAGGAGGTCAATGACCTCCTTCTTGTGATATACATTTAAACCTTGATGCTTTTATTTCACTTCCTCAAACTCAGCATCAGTTACATTTTCAGCTCCGGGTTGTGCAGTGCTTCCTGATGTGTCAGCAGTTGGTCCGCCTGGCTGACCAGCTCCCTGAGTAGCATTGTACATATCCTGGCTCGCTGCCATCCATGCATCATTCAATACTTTAGTTGCGTCTTCTATTGCATTGATATCCTGAAGCTTATGCACTTCTTTAAGCTTTTCAAGTGCTTGCTCAATGGTAGCTTTTTTCTCAGCAGGAATTTTATCTCCAAACTCTTTAAGTTGCTTTTCTGTTTGGAAAACCAAACCATCTGCAGCATTGAGTTTTTCAACCCTGTCTCGCGCTTCCTTATCGGTTGCTTCATTTGCCTTAGCTTCAGCCTTCATCTTCTCTATATCTTCCTTGGTAAGTCCGCTGCCAGCTTCAATCCTGATTTTTTGTTCTTTTCCAGTACCCTTATCCTTGGCACTTACATTAAGCATACCATTGGCATCGATGTCGAAAGTAACTTCAATCTGAGGAACTCCTCTTGGGGCTGGTGGAATATTATCCAGGTTAAAAATACCCAGAGTTTTATTCTGATTGGCCATAGGGCGTTCACCTTGAAGCACCTGGATCTGGACACCAGGCTGGTTATCAGCCGCCGTGGAGAAAGTTTCAGATTTCTTGGTTGGAATGGTAGTATTTGATGGAATCAAAACAGTCATAACCCCTCCAAGGGTTTCAATACCAAGACTAAGAGGCGTAACATCCAATAAGAGTACGTCCTTAACTTCACCTGTCAAAACAGCTCCCTGAACACCGGCACCAATTGCTACGGCTTCATCAGGATTCACACTTTTATTGGGCTTCTTACCAAAAAACTTCTCCACTATTTCCTGAACTTTAGGAATACGTGTAGAACCTCCAACGAGGATAACTTCATCTACATCAGAAGCTCTCAACCCTGCATCCTTTAATGCCTGTTCGCAAGGCTTAAGACAACGCTCGAAAAGATTATCTGCAACCTGCTCGAATTTTGCACGGGTTAACTTCTTAACAAGGTGTTTGGGAACTCCGTCAATTGCAGTTACGTAAGGAAGATTGATTTCAGTTTCTGAAGAAGAAGAAAGTTCGATTTTGGCTTTTTCAGAAGCTTCTTTGAGACGTTGCAACGCCATTGGGTCTTTGCGCAGGTCTACATTTTCTTCTCTCTGAAATTCTTCAGCAAGCCAGTCCATGATTACTTTATCAAAGTCATCACCTCCAAGGTGTGTATCACCATTGGTAGATTTCACTTCAAAAACACCATCACCCAGCTCAAGAACTGAGATATCAAAAGTTCCTCCGCCAAGGTCAAATACGGCTATTTTGCTGTCTACATTCTTTTTATCAAGACCATATGCGAGGGCCGCAGCAGTAGGCTCGTTAATGATTCTCCTCACATTCAGTCCGGCAATTTCACCTGCCTCTTTGGTAGCCTGACGTTGCGCATCATTAAAATAAGCCGGAACAGTCACAACAGCTTCGTTTACTTCCTGACCAAGGTAGTCTTCTGCAATTTTTTTCATCTTCTGCAGAACCATGGCGCTTATTTCCTGCGGGGTATACAACCTTCCATCAATATCGATACGAACTGTATTGTTATCTCCTTTTGCTACATTGTAACTCCAATGTTTGATTTCTTCAGTTACCTCATCAAAGCGCCTGCCCATAAATCGCTTGACACTTGTAATCGTGTTAATCGGGTTAGTGATTGCCTGACGTTTTGCAGGGTCTCCTACTTTACGCTCACCGTTTTTCAGAAATGCAACCACACTGGGCGTGGTCCTTCTGCCTTCATCGTTGGCGATCACGACTGGTTCATTTCCTTCCATTACGGATACGCAACTATTGGTTGTTCCGAGGTCTATTCCAATGATTTTTGCCATATAAGTGAATTTAGATAACTGGTATAATCAAGAGCTGTGCCGATAGTCAAAACAAGAAAAGATGTCAGTTTTACCGGTAATTCAATGCCAATTGATGTAAAAAAAGAGAGAAAATGGCACAAAATGGCAGGTAAGTAATTATCCTGCTTGAATCAAGTTTGTCCTTAAAATGTGTTGAACAATTTGTTCGGCATGAATGCGTGAGTTTTCAATAAACCATTTATTGGTTTTTAGTCCTCCACAGATAACCCCTGCCAAATAGATTCCATCAACATTGGTCATCATCGTTTCCGGATCATGTATAGGTGTTTGAAATTCATCAGTCCCAATTTCAACTCCTATGGCAGTTAAAAAATCAAAGGCAGGCAGGTAACCGGTCATGGCCAGTACAAAGTCATTGGCAAGGGTAAGCCGGCCTTCCTCAGTTTCAATGTCAACCTCAAAATCCCTTATTGCATGTAAATGAACATTAAAATAAGCCTTTATTGATCCTTCCCGGATTCTGTTTTCTATATCTGGCCTGATCCAATATTTAACGGATTCCCTTATTTGCGGACCACGAACAACCATTGTTACATCTGCGCCTTTTCGCCATGTTTCCATGGCTACGTCAACAGCTGAATTAGCGGCGCCAACAACTATAATTTTTTGTCCGAAATAAGGATGTGCTTCTCTATAGTAATGATGAACCTTAGGTAAATCCTCTCCTGGAATACCGAGCATGTTAGCTTCATCATAAAAACCTGTTGCAATAATCAGTTTTTTACAAGTATACGCATTTTTGGAAGTGATTACTTGAAACCCTGATTCTGCCTGCATTACCTTTATAACACGTTCATAAAGTGCAAGGTTTAAACTCCAGTGAGTTGTAACTCTTCTGTAATATTCAAGCGCCTCTGCCCTTGTAGGCTTTGGATTATGTGAAATAAAAGGCACATCCCCGATTTCCAGCTTTTCAGAAGTTGAAAAAAAAGTCATGTTAAGGGGATAATTGTAAATGGAATTGACAAGTGCTCCTTTTTCAATAATCAAATGGGATAGTCCACTTTTCCTGCATGTTATCCCACATGCAAGTCCAATTGGTCCACCTCCTATTATAATAACATCAACATGAGCGTTCAACTTATTCATTTTATGCAGAAACCTTTGTTTTGAAGCTGAAATTACGCTGTGAAAAATAACTAAAGGCTACAACAAAGAAAGTGGTGATGATTTTGGCAATTGTGGGATAAATATGAAGGTATTCAACAAATAACTTTAGAAAGAAATAATTCATTAATAAACTGCAAATCACAATAACAAGATACCGGAAAAACTGAATCCTGCCTTTCAGCTGCGACTCCTGAAAAACAACGAAACGCATCAATAGAAATCCGGCAGGAAAACTCAATAAAAACGCGAGCAGAAAAGAGGCTATGTGCGGACTAACAACAATCACACCCAGTTGAAGATTTTGTTTATCCAATACATAGTGATAAAAAAGGAAAAAGAGTAGTATATCAAATAACGTATTTATTCCACCACAAACAGCGTATCGATAGGTTGTTTTGTCAAAAAAACGCCTGAATAGCGGATAGAAAAAATCAAGAATGGTTTCAATTTGAAGTTTCAAGATAAACTGTTGAGTTGATTCAGAATTTACAGATGAAGGTTGTATGTTTTCTTGCATAAACAGCGCCAATAGCCTGATGAAGTGCAAGCATTTTTGCATTAAAATCTCCTACCCACGACAATTCAAGTTCTTCATATTGATTCAACGGGTGTGTATACTCCTGAAGCTTCATAAATAAACACGACTCCAATCCCTGATTTCGATACTTTTCTTTAGTTCCCATAATAACAGCACGCATGCGTTTGTGTTTTATGGTTAATTTATTCCAGAGAAACCTGAGTTTACCAGCAAGATTCAGTTTGCCATTTAAACCCCTGATTAGTTCATTTGTATCAGGCAAGATCATGACAAACGCAACAGGCTCATTATCAGACGTATATGCAAACCAAATCAAGTTTTGATCCATGACAGGCTTGATCTTTTGCAATGTTTCCCTGATAGTGGCATCAGTAACCTGGGTGAAGTTTTCAAAATCTTTCCAGGAGTCATTGTAGATTTCCTTAAAATCTGCTGCAAACTTATCCAGCTGATTTTTATCGAGATGTTTAAAGGTGTAACCATTTCTTTTGATTACCCAATTGGCAATTTTTGCTACCTTTTCGGGCATCCCTTTTTTTACCTCAATATGATTTGAAATCTGTTCATATTTTACCTCAAACCCAAAATCCTCAAAGAATTTCCTGTAGTAAGGAGGATTATAGTTCATCCCATAAAAGGGAGCTGTAAAACCATCTACCAATAATCCCCACCACATATCATTTTCTCCAAAATTTACCGGTCCGAGCATTGCTTCCATTCCATGACCTTTAAGCCATTGACGGGCAGTATTGAAGAGTAATTTAGCTGCTTCTTCGTCTTCAATGCATTCAAAAAAGCCACAACCTCCGGTTGGGATGTCTTCTTTAAATGCTTTCTTTTCGTTTATAAATGCAGCAATCCTACCGATTGTTTGTCCCGAATCGCTGACAATAATCCATCGTGTACATTTTCCAAAACTGAAAAAATTATTACGGGAAGGATCAAAAACGGCTTCAATATCGTTGAAAAGCGGACAAACCCAATTGGGATCATCCGAATATATGGTGAAAGGCAAATCGAGAAATCGCCTTATTTCCTGCTTTGATTTTACTTCTATGACCTTCATCCTGCAAAATGTTAAGCAAAGTTACCAAAAGAACCTGTTCTTTTAACCTGTATTGACAGATATTGAACAAGTATGCCATCGTATTCATGCTCAATCACTCCAATTAATGAGAGACAATGGCAGATAAAATGAACTAGTTGTACATTTGCAGCAATTTCAGAATTATGCTCAACACTATCATCAGGGAAAAGGCAATTATTGCGCTCAATAAAATATATGGAATAACGCTTTCAGATAAGGACTTTCAGGTAAACCCTACAAAGCCTGAATTTGAGGGAGATTATACCATTGTTTTATTTTCCCTGATTAAAACACTGAAAACCAATCCGGAACATCTTGGCAATGTTCTTGGAGAGGAACTCGTAAAAGAATTTCCTGATTTATTTGTTTCATATAATATCATAAAAGGGTTTTTAAACCTCACTATCAATCCAGCATACCTGATTCGTGTTTTGAATGCTCACTATCAGGATCCATGTTTGGGTAAGGCTCCTATGAACGGACAAAAAATAATGGTTGAATACTCTTCTCCCAATACAAATAAACCCCTTCATCTTGGACACCTTCGCAATAACTTCCTTGGCAGAAGCATTGCAGAAATCCTCAAGGCCAATGGCTATGATGTGGTCAAAACCTGTATTGTCAATGACAGAGGGATTCACATTTGTAAAAGCATGATTGCCTGGCTTCGTTATGCCAATGGTGCAACGCCTGAAAGTACAACAATGAAGGGTGATCATTTTGTTGGAGCATACTATGTAAAGTTCAATGATGCCTTCAAGACAGAAGTGGAACAACTTACAGCTGGAGGCATGGATAAAGCCAAAGCTGAAAAAGAAGCACCGATTATGCTTGAAGCCCAACAAATGTTACTGGATTGGGAAAATGGTGTTCCTGAAATTATTTCATTGTGGAAAAAGATGAACAGCTGGGTTTATTCAGGTTTTGATGTGACTTACAAGCGCATCGGGTCTGATTTTGTTAAAACTTATTACGAAAGTGAAACTTACCTCCTGGGCAAGGAAACTGTTCAACTTGGACTTGATAAAAATGTATTTTATAAGAAAGATGATGGCAGCGTTTGGATAGACCTTACCCCAGATGGGCTTGATGAAAAACTTGTTCTCCGAAAAGATGGCACTTCAGTTTATATTACCCAGGATATAGGACTGGCCCAGCGGAAGTATGATGAGTTTGGCATGGATCAGAGTATTTATGTAGTAGGCGATGAGCAAAACTACCACATGAAAGTATTACAACTCATCTGCCAAAAATTAGCATTACCTTATGCTGCGGGTATACATCATTTATCTTATGGTATGGTTGAATTACCAACAGGAAAAATGAAAAGCAGGGAAGGCACAGTGGTAGATGCAGATGACCTGGTTGATGAAATGATAGCCATTGCCAAAGAACACACACAGAATCTTGGTAAAGTCAAAGACTTTGATGAAACTGAATTGGTTCAATTGTATGAGATGATTGGGTTGGGTGCATTGAAGTACTTTTTATTAAGAGTTGATCCCAAAAAGAAGATGATCTTCAACCCTGAAGAATCCATTGATTTTCATGGATCAACTGGTCCGTTTATTCAATACACCCACGCCAGGATAAAATCAATTTTAAGAAAAGCCTCTGCAGGTCAATCTTTGTCTGACTACGGCATCCTTGAAAAGCAGGAAAAAGACCTGCTCTTGCTTGTAGAAACCTATGATCAGGTTATCAAACAGGCTGCTGATGCGCTGGATCCATCCACCTTAGCCAATTACCTTTTTCAATTGGCTCAAAATTTCAATTCATTTTATGCAGCATTCAGCATTGTTAATGCTGAAACTATAGAAAAAAGAGAATTACGCCTCCGTCTTGCTTCAATTGTTGCAACGATATTGGATTCCGGGATGAAGATGTTGGGTATTCAGGTACCTGAAAAAATGTAAGTACTATTTATTCCTTTTCAGAACAATACCCCCAAGTGGCGGTAAATTGATTTTGAACTGAAAAAAGTCTGAGTTTTCAGCATCCGCCAACGACGCAAGTAGCTGTTTATTTTTGAATTGACCTGTTCCCCAAAACATTTCATGGTCACTGTTGAAGATTTCTGTCCAGGAAGATTGTTCATCTACCCAAACACACCAATCTCTTCTTTCCACTGGTGTCATATTGAGGATGACCATCAATTGTTCATTTTCTTCATCACTAAAACGCATAAATGAAATGACTGATTCTTGCCTGTGAGACAAATCAAGCCAACTGAATCCTTCAGGATTAAATTGCCTTTCGTATAGTGCTTTTTCACTTTTAAGCAGTTTGGCCAATGCAGCAACGCAATGTTGCAAGCCTTGATGAGATTCGTGTTCAAGTAAATCCCATCTCAAACTGGTCTTATAGTTCCATTCTTCTGTTTGTCCGAACTCATTACCCATAAACAAGAGTTTTGTTCCCGGGTGGGCAAACATATAGGTATAAAGCAGGCGGAGGTTTGCAAATTTCTGCCAATCATCACCCGGCATTTTATAAATCATAGGGGATTTACCATGAACAACTTCATCATGGCTTAGCGGTAGCATAAAATTCTCATCATAAAAATACATCATGCTAAAACTGAGCTGATCCTGCTGAAACTGTCTGTAATAGGGATCCTGTTTGAAATAGCGGAGTGTGTCATGCATCCATCCCATCATCCACTTCATACCAAAACCCAATCCGTCTGCATAAGTAGGTTTAGAGACACCAGGCCAATTGGTTGCTTCTTCTGCTATGGTTTGAACTCCCTTAAAATCACGGTAAACCATTTCATTCATGTTCTTTAGGAAATCGATAGCCTCCAAATTTCCATTTCCACCAAATTCATTAGGTTCCCATTCACCTTCATTTCTTGAATAATCAAGTTTCAACATGGATGAAACAGCATCTACCCGGAGTCCGTCAATATGAAAATTATCAAACCAAAATCTAGCATTGCTTATCAAAAAAGACCTTACCTCTCCCCTTCTGTAATTAAAAATATAGCTGTTCCAATCCGGGTGATAGCCTTTGCGCATATCAGCATACTCATAGGTATGTGTTCCGTCAAACATAAAAAGACCATGACTATCGTATGGAAAATGAGAAGGAACCCAATCGAGTATGACCCCAATCTCTGCCTCGTGAAAAGCATCGATCATAGCCATAAATTCTTCCGGATGACCGAATCTGGAAGTTGGAGCAAAATAACCTGTGCCCTGATACCCCCAGCTACCGTCAAATGGGAACTCCATGACAGGCATAAATTCCACATGGGTGAATCCCATTTTTTTTACATAAGGAATTAACCGCTCAGCTATTTGCCAATAAGAGAAGTAAGATTCTTCATCACTTGGATCTGGTCTCATCCAGCTTGCCAGGTGCACTTCATAAACCGCATAGGGTGAGGAAAGTGAATTGTATTTTTCCCTGGATTCCATCCACCCCGAATCTTTCCAACTGTATTCAAAATTCCATGTAATACTCGCAGTCAGGGGCTTTTTTTCCCAATAATGGGCATAGGGATCACCTTTCTGCAAAACTTTCCCTTCAAAACCTGTTATACTGTATTTGTAAATTTCACCCCTTGAGATTGAAGGGATGAAGCCTTCCCATATACCAGAATTATCTAGCCTTACAAACAACTCATGTTTTCCCTCTTGCCAGTCATTAAAGTTGCCTACAACTGACACCTTTGTGGCATTAGGTGCCCAGACTGCAAAATAAGTACCGGGCTGATTTAAAACAATAATTTGCTTATTCCCAAAGTAGTTATATGCGTTGTAAAGTGTGCCAGCCTGAAAACTAGCAATGGCATCTTCTGATAAGATAGAATAGTTCCAAACACTCCCCTTTGTATCAACAAAATGTATTTCCTCGTAAGGCTTGCTATTGTTCGTGGATTGAAGGGAGTTTGGTTTAGACATTTATTTTTTTAATTCATACATCATAAATCCCAATGGCGGAACGGTTAATTCGGAGGGTAATCGTTCACCCTTGTCACTCATTATATCCAGAATTGTATTGTATTCACCTGTTGCTTCTTTATAAAGATCCATTTTAATACGTTGTGGCTGTTTGTTTGTATTGACCACACACATAATGCTTTGATCACCCAGTTTCCTGAAGTAAACATAAAGTCCGTTTTGCGGAATAAACTGTTTCAGGGAACCGTTAGCAAGAACTGCGCTGCTTTTTCTGTAATTAGCTAGTTTTTTAAAAAATGAAAATGCTTCTGACTCTTTATCATTCAGTCCGGCAACATTGAACTTATTGACAGGATCATTTGCCCAGCCCCCGGGAAAGTCTTTTCTTACGGCAGCATCATTGGGATCTTTATAGTTTTTCATGAGAACCTCAGTGCCATAATACACTTGTGGAATTCCCCTGAGTGTCATGAGCAAACCAAGCCCCATCTTGTATTTGGAGATATCTTCACCAACCATGGAGTAAAATCTGTTCATGTCATGGTTATCAAGAAAAATACAATTTGTAAATGGATCTTTGTACAGGAAATCCTGAGAAAGGGTCATGTACAGTTTCATGATACCGTCTGTCCACCCAAAGTTATCATTGAGGGCATTGTACATGGCTGAATTAAGCGGAAAATCAGTAACACCCTTTATTTTATGCTTGAAAGGGACATCCATATTATTTTCCGTAAAGTAAGCACTTGCAGGAACAGAATTGGTCCAGGCTTCACCAAAAACGGTTAAATTCGGAAACTCTCTGAGCAATGCCTGATTTATTTCATTTAAGAATTTTTCATCGCAATACTTATAGGTATCAACCCGCCAACCATCGATGCCAAACTCTTCTGTAGTCCAGATATTATTTTGTATAACATATTTCGCGCAATATGGATTTGCCAGATTAAGATCCGGAAGATGTGGCACAAACCATCCACCTATCATTACCTTTTTTTCTGCTGCGGAAGCATAGGGGTCAGTAAACAATTCTTCGCGGTGATTGGACCCTGTATAGGCTGGCCATTGGTTTAACCAGTCCAGCATGGGAAGATCGATGACTGTATGGTGGTAAGAACCCACATGATTGTAAACTGCGTCCTGAACTATTTTCAATCCTTTTTCATGGGCTGCATCAACAAGGTCACGATATGCCTTGTTTCCGCCCAGTCTCTTATCTACCTGATAATGATTGGTTATCCAATATCCATGGTAACCACTCATAAGCCAAGGTCCTTCCTGCATTTTAGGCATGTCATTTTCATATACAGGAGTCATCCATAAAGAGGTAACACCAAGATCTTTGAGGTAGTCGAGTTTTTGTTTTACCCCCGAAAGGTCACCTCCATGCCGGCTGTATGGATTATTTCTATCTGAAGTTGAATCCCTCAAATCATTGAATGAATCATTGGAAGGATCTCCATTTGAAAACCGGTCAGGCATAATTAAATAGATAAGGTCATTTGACCTAACACCTTGTTGCGTAGGTTTTGACTGTTTTTTTTGCCTCGCTTTCAATTCATAATTCAGTTTTGTTCCATCGTCAAATACAAAGTCAAAACTTCCCGGTTTAACTGTTGGCAAAAGGAAAAGATCTACAAAAAGATAATGTTTGTTTTCAGGCTGGTATACTTTGGTAACAATAACACCAGGGTATTTAACTTTTACGGACTTGTTTAAATCTTTTTGGGCATGCAACATAACCTGCAGGTTTGCATGTTTCATACCTACCCACCAGTGTGATGGATAACAATTGATCTGATTATTAGCTTGCGCAAGCTGAATTAAAAAAATATAAAAAATAAAAAAACCACTAATTTTCTTCATAATAAATTCAATTTTTCTCCTCCTTAACAATGAATAAGCAAAGTAATGCTGCAGCTATCAATAACACACCTCCGATCAATACAGCAAGTAACCTGTCATTATTAAGATAGTTTTGCATGATGTTACCAAAAGTAAGTGATGCAATAATTTCAGGTAAAACAATAAAAAAATTAAAGATCCCCATATAAATTCCCATCTTCTGAGGCGGAATGCTCCCAGCTAAAATGGTATAAGGCATGGAGAGGATAGATGCCCATGCGATCCCTACCATACTCATAGAAAAAAACAGCATAGATGGTTCATCTATAAAGTTGACAGAAATAAGTCCAAGACCACCGGCCAATAGACAAATCGTATGTGTTAATTTTTTTCCCAGTTTTGATACAACAAAGGGAATGGAGAATGAAAACAAAAAAGTTACAAGATTTAAAATGGCTGAAGTTGAATTTGCGAGTTCAAGACCCTGACTAAACTTCAGCAATTCTGCAGAACCTTCTGGAGCATTTGCATTTCCGCCAAAAATATTAACCGCAACTCCTGTGCTATAATAAAACCACATGAGAAATAAACCTGGCCAGGTCAAAAACTGAACCAAGGCAAGTCGCTTCATTTGGGCTGGCATACTACCAATGGCACTTAATATTTCTTTAAAAATATTTTCAGATGGCAATTGGGCTGCTTGTTCATTGATCTCATCAGGAGGATACTCCTTGCTTTTAAAAACAGTATAAAGTACTGCCAGTAAAAAAACAGCAGATCCGATATAAAAAGACCAAACTATATTTTCAGGGATACCACCATTGATTTTTTGTCTGGAAACCCCAAACCAATCTACCAGTAAAGTTGGAAGAAATCCAGCAATGAAAGATGCACCGCCAATAAACATGCTTTGCATAGCATATCCACGGGAGCGTTGTGTATCATTTAAGTTGTCTGCAACAAACGCCCGAAATGGCTCCATGGAAATATTGATACAGGAATCAAGAATCCATAATGTACCAGCAGCAATCCATACTGTTGGAGAATTGGGCATAAAGAACAAAGCAATTGAACTTAAAATGGCTCCTATCAGAAAATAGGGCCTTCTTCTGCCAAGTTTTGGATGCCAGGTTCTGTCGCTGAAGTATCCAACTATGGGTTGAATGATCAGACCAGTCATAGGTGCTGCAAGCCAGAGACCCGGAATCTCTTCAGGTTTTGCACCCAGAAATTCATAAATAGCACTCATGTTACCCATCTGTAAGCTCCAACCGAATTGTATTCCGAAAAAGCCGAAACACATATTCCATATTTGCCAGAAACCCAAATTAGGTTTATGTAATCTTTCTGAAGGATTGAGTTTTTTCCCCATACTGGTCAAGCATTAATGTGTAAAATAAACACAATCCTAAGTTAGCATTATTATTTTAAATGCCGAAAAACAATAATTAAATCACAAAACCATTGGGAATAACAGCGCCTTTTTTGACTACTACAATACCATCCTTTATGGTATAAAGTGAATGGTCTCCATTAGGCAGATGCGGACCACCATTGATTCTTACATCATTCCCTATTCTGCAGTTTTTATCAATAATGGCATTCTTAATGTAACACCTTTCACCAATTCCAAGTTTTGGTAATCCGTTGCGCTCAGAGTTATTCATTTCATCAAGGGTTTCGAAGAAATCAGTCCCCATAATATAGCAACTAACAACTGTAGTACCATAACCAATCCGGGTACGTATGCCTAATACTGAGTGTTCAACCCTTGATGCGTTGATAATACAACCTTCTGCAATGATGGTTTTTTCAAGCGTTGTACCGCTTATTTTTGCCGGAGGCAACATGCGCGGTCTTGTGAAAATGGATCTATCATTGTCAAATAAGTTAAACTCAGGAATATCCTGCGTCAAAGCCAGATTGGCCTCAAAAAATGAATGGATGTTACCAATATCAGTCCAGTAACCCTCGTACTGATAACTTACGACATTATGTTTAGTTATGGAGTATGGTATGATTTCCTTACCAAAGTCTGTTGCGTCTTTAAACTCATCCTGCAACAAATCAAAGAGCACTTTTCTGCCAAAAATATAAATCCCCATACTGGCAAGGTAGTTCCGGCCTTGTTTAACCATCGCTTCACCTGTATCACTTTCCCAATCTGACAGTACTTCAGCCTTAGGTTTTTCAATGAAAGAAGAGATAATTCCGTCTTCTCCTTTTTTCATAATTCCAAACTCTGTAGCCTCTTGCGTGCCAACAGGAATGGTGGCAATAGAAATATCTGCATGACTTTGAATATGATTTTCGATCATATCCTCAAAATCCATTTGATATAGCTGATCACCTGAAAGAATAAGGACATATTCAAAATCCTGCTGTGTTATGTGCCTCAGGGATTGCCTTACGGCATCAGCCGTTCCTTGAAACCAAGCGGGATTATCCGGAGTTTGCTCTGCGGCAATGATATCCACAAAAGCACTGCTGAATGCGCTGAAATGATAGGTGTTTTTTATATGCTTGTTCAGAGATGCAGAATTAAACTGCGTGAGAACATACATTCTCCCAATATTTGAATTCAGACAATTAGAAATCGGGATGTCAACAAGGCGGTATTTACCTGCAATAGGTACTGCAGGTTTGCTTCTGGTAGATGTCAATGGTGAAAGCCTTGTCCCCGCTCCGCCCCCTAATATGATAGCAATAACATTCTTATTCATAGCTTAAATGTATTTTGTCAATTTACTGAAAACTTTGGTATAAATCAATATAATCTGTTGCACTTTTATTCCAGCTGAAATCAAGCTGCATAATCTTTTTCTTTAAACTGCGAAAAGTTCCAATATCACGGTATAACTCCAAAGCCCTATATATGGCATGGGTAATATCTCCTACCGATACCTGCTCAAAATTTATACCATAACCCCCAGAATTTCCGATATCAATGACCGTATCTTTTAATCCACCAGTTTTACGCACAACTGGTATTGTTCCGTATCTCAGTGCATATAATTGATTTAACCCACATGGTTCTACCCTTGATGGCATCAACAGGAAATCGGCTCCTGCATACATGATATGACTGAGTGTTTCATTGTACCCAATGTAAGTGTTATAGTCTCCCTGTGAAATAACTTTCAGGTGACTCAATTCATCCTCAACCTGCTTTTCTCCACTACCTAATATGAGAAAATTCATACTCCTGCCAATAAACCGGAAGGCATCCCTGATAACATTAGGTAACAAATCTGCTCCTTTTTCCCCTACCAGTCTTCCTATAAAAATAAACAAAGGTTTATCGGGATCAAGATTAAACTGATTGCAGATTAGCAACTTATTAGCTTTCTTTCCAGCTTCAAGGGTCTCAGGAGTAAAGTGATTCTTTAAATACTGGTCTGATTCAGGATTCCAAACCTTAAAATCGATACCATTTAAAATGCCGATACATTTACCTTGCTCATACTCAAAAATTGCTTCCAGTCCGTTACTCATGTATCTCAGCTCCTGCAGATAAGTCTGACTTACTGTTGTAACTTTCCAGGCACATTTTATACCTGATGCAAGCGGATTAATCTGTCCTTCCCACTCAAGCAGTCCTCTTTTCCAACTATCCCAGTGTGGGAGATAGATGGTTTTATCCCAGCCAAATGATCCCTGATACTGGGCATTGTGGATTGTTAATACAGAAGGGACACCGGCAAGCCTTTGATATGCATAGGAGTGTTGCATCATAAAGGGGATGAGTGCAGTGTGGTGATCGTGTACATGAACCACATCAGGTAACTGTTCCCATGTATTCAACCAGTGAACCATTGCAACCTGAAAGGCCATGAAACGTTCCGTATCATCTTCATAGCCATAAACTTTTTCCCTGTCCAGCAAACCATTGATATCAAGAAGATAAAGTGAAAATCCCTGTTTGTCTGTCTTTTCTTTAATTACGGTATATTCAAACCACCAATGTCCAAGATTGGTGGACGCTTTATGAACAACAAGCCAGTCATTGGCATATAAAAAGGGAGTCCGGTACATTGGCATAACCACACCTGAATCATGTCCGAGTTCTGCCTGAAAGCGCGGAAGTGCGCCAACTACGTCGCCTAATCCTCCAGCTTTTGCCACCGGATAGCACTCTGCACTGACGTGTAAAATTTTCATCTGTCCGAGATTTTCATGAAAATAAGGAATATTGAATTGTTATTTGCGAACAAAAAAATTTTGCTTGTAAAGAAATATAATTATTTTGAGCATCCATATAAACAACCTTCCATATGAATCAACAAACTAAATGGTCGCAATTTGGCGTTCTGATTACCGTATTTTTTTTCTGGGGATTTGTTGCCGCTTCCAACAGTATTTTTATTCCTTTCTGTAAAAAATTCTTTGATTTAGATCAAATTCAATCACAGCTTATTGGTTCAGCCTTTTATGGTGCCTATTTTTATGGTTCTCTTATTCTCTATATCTTTTCAGTGCTTACAGGCACAGATTTACTGAATAAGATTGGCTATAAAAAGGGAATCATTTATGGCTTACTGATCTCAGTAATTGGAGCAGTAGCCCTTGCCCTGATAAGCGGTTCGGGAAATGCCACATTTGGATTGGTTCTCGTTTCATTTTTTATCATTGCATTGGGATTTTCGCTTCAACAAACTGCGGCACAGCCTTTTGCGATTGCCCTGGGGAGTCCGGAAACGGGTACACACCGATTGAATATGGGTGGCAGTGTCAATTCTTTTGGAACTTTACTTGGTCCCCTGGTAGTGAGTTTTCTTCTTTTCGGCAGTGTGGCAAGTGCAAGCGAAGCCTCTATAGAAAACATTCAGACACTCTACTTCTTTCTTGCCGGATTGTTCATCATTGCAGCAATCATTTTTGCCTACGCAAACTTACCTAAGACAACTTCAGATGAAAAACTGGAGAGAAGTCCCAAAGCGATGAATGTCCTCCTGATTATAGGAGTGGCATTTTTGCCTGTACTTTTTTCTGACTGGGTAAAGGACAATACAGGCATTGAAAAAAGCATAATCATTGCATCATCGCTCGTTGTTATTCTTGCCATCCTTTTCTTATCCATGCTGAGTGCAAGAAAAAATCCTGCAGGCTGGGGTGCCATGTCCTATCCACAGCTTGTTCTGGGTATGATTGCCATTTTCATCTACGTTGGTGTTGAGGTAACCATTGATAATAATTTTGGTGCCTTATTGAAAAAAGAAGCATTTGGTGGATACGACGAATCACATATATCGCATCTAATCTCTCTTTACTGGGGTTCTATGATGATTGGCAGGTGGACAGGCGCCGTAAGTGTATTCAACTTCAGTAAACAGGTGAAAAGAATCCTGGTGATAGTAGTTCCATTTGCAGCCTTTGGAATTATTCTGTTAGTCAACATCATCAAAGGAAATGACATCAGTGATTTCCTGATGTATCCCATTTGTATTGCCATTGCGGTAGCAGCCTTCCTTTTTGCAGAGGAAAAACCAGTAAAACTGTTATTAACAGTTTCTGTTCTGGGTGCTATAGCAACATTGATTGGACTTACAACAACGGGAATGGTTGCCAATTTCGCAATTATCAGCTGCGGTATTTGCTGCTCAGTGATGTGGCCTGCAATATTTGCATTAGCAGTAAATGGAATTGGTAAATATCAGAGTCAGGGTTCAGCATTTCTTATTATGATGATTCTGGGAGGTGCGATTATACCTCCACTTCAGGGTGCAGTAATTGATCTTGATGACAGCGCGAATACCGCAATCCATACCTATACTCAGCTTTCCTATATAGTTCCACTTATTTGCTTTGCATATTTAGCCTGGCATGCACTGCAGACCAGGTCTGTTTTAAAGAAACAGGGATTAGATGTGGATGCTCAGGTTTCTGCATCGCATTGATTTTCAAAAAATTGCTGTAAATTGGGCGACCAACAAAAATTGGTCGCCTCCTTTTTTAATCATATAACTGAACATATGGGTGCAAATCAACCACTGGCAATTGGCATAGATATCGGAGGAACAGGAACCAAATTCGGTATTGTTGACCGGGATGGTAATGTCCTCTTCTCTGGTGAGATGTCCACCCGAAAACACAAAGAAATTGATGCCTATATAAATGAATTGTATGATCATCTTCTGGTATTAATCAACAATGCTGGCGGAATCGGAACAATTTCTGGCATTGGAGTTGGTGCACCCAATGGTAACTATTACAGTGGTACGATTGAATATGCGCCTAATCTACCCTGGAAAGGTATTATTCCACTTGCCAAACTGATGAGTGATAAATTTCGGCTTCCCGTTACCCTAACAAATGACGCCAATGCAGCTGCAATTGGAGAAATGATGTATGGTGCTGCTAAGGGAATGAAGGATTTCATTATGATAACCCTTGGTACTGGAGTGGGTAGTGGAATAGTGGCAAATGGACAATTAATTTACGGTCATGATGGTTTTGCCGGAGAACTGGGTCATACCATCGTAATACCGGATGGACGCATGCATGAGGGTACAGGAAAAAAAGGTTCTCTTGAAAGCTATGCGTCAGCAACAGGCGTAAGGCTAACAACATTGGAAGTGCTTGAAAATAGTACTGAACCAAGCCTGCTTAGAGATGCTGATAAAGAAACCCTTGACTCGAAAGTTGTTTATGATGCAGCAATTAAAGGTGATAAGCTTGCACTTGAAATCTTTGAATTTACAGGTAAAATATTAGGACTTGCCCTGGCAAATGCGGTAATGTTCAGTAGTCCCGAAGCTATTATTCTTTTTGGAGGTTTAACAAAGTCGGGCGACCTGATTCTTAAGCCTACCCGGAAACACATGGAGGAAAATCTTATCCAGGTATTCCAGAATAAAGTAAAAATACTTGTCAGCCACCTTAAAGAATCTGATGCGGCTATTCTTGGCGCAAGTGCTTTGGTTTGGGAGAAAAACAGATAATTATAAGAAATTAATTCAATGCTGAATTAATTTCTCTTTTTCCCATTGTTGACGACCATAGCCAGGAAAAACATGCTTTTCACTGTGGTATGATGAACGAACCAATGGTCCACTTTCTACGTAGTCCAATCCCAAATTATATCCAATCTCTTTGTATTCCTTAAATTCATCAGGATGTACAAAACGTTGAACTGGAAGGTGCTTGCGTGTGGGCTGAAGATATTGCCCAATAGTAACAACATCCGTCCCGTTGTCAGCCAGGTCTCTCAACGTTTGAATCACTTCTTCCTTTGATTCACCCAAACCAAGCATAATACCTGATTTGGTTCTCATCCCGCCCTGCTTAAGCTTTCTTAAAACTTCCATGCTTCTCCAATATTTTGCCTGAATACGGACTTTTCTGGTCAGCTGTTCAACGGTTTCAATATTATGGGAAACGACTTCAGGAGCAGCATCTATGATACGCTGAATCTGTTCTTCAATACCTTTAAAGTCCGGAATAAGTGTTTCCAGCGTTGTCAGGGGATTCAAAGATTTTACCGCTTTGATTGTATTGTACCAGATAGTGCTTCCACCGTCAGGCAATTCATCCCTGTCAACAGAAGTAATAACTGCATGTTTCACCTTCATCAGGTGAATGGCTTCAGCAACACGTTGTGGTTCATCCCAATCAGCAGCTTCAGGTCTGCCAGTAGCAACAGCACAAAAGCCACAGCTCCTGGTACAAATGTTACCCAAAATCATGAAGGTTGCAGTTCCTGCACCCCAGCATTCACCCATATTCGGACAGTTACCACTTTCACAAATGGTATGTAATTTATGGGTATCAACGAGTGATCTTACATGCTTGTAACCCTCCCCTACGGGTAGTCTTACTCTAAGCCAATCGGGTTTTTTCTGTCTTGGTTCAACTAAAGTATCTGTGCTCTGAATATTATTACAACTCATATCATTCAAAAACACAAAGTTACATCACTTCCTGTTACCAAAAACAAGGCCAATGTATCCTGTTGGAAAGAAATTTCGTCCGGGATTATCCACCATCTGTACCACTTTCTGGGTGTAGTAATCAAAACCAAAACCAAATTCAATGGCAGAAACAACCTGATTAAATCTAGCCCAATCGAATCGAAGGCCTGCTTTCCCGTACACACCTGGGATAAACTTCATTTCATTCCAGCCAAGTTGTAAACCAGTGCCACCAATTATCCTTTCCGGATTAAGGAACAAATCTCTGTCGGCCTCAGAAAACTTTCTTTTAACTGCTTCACCAGGTATATTGAACTCCATATAATATGGTCTTGCTAAACCAGCTGAAAAACCACCTACTACAACTGCATAAACAGCTACACCATTTTTATTTCCCTTTCCGCCTATGAGCCTTTGTTGCCCTGCTCCTAGTTTAGCCTGATAAAAAATATTTTGTTTGCCGTAAATAAATGGTTTTCCAAAAAAAGCAAAGCCAGTATTTGAATATTCAGAAGTTGTTTGCTTTTCTTCCTTGGGATGTTGCTTTTCACTTATTTCCAACTGAAAAATCGTTGACTTGTAAGCAGATCCTGAAAATCCTTTTTCTAAAATCACGCCATAGCCATCATGGTGTGTTTTAATACTGAAAAGTGTATGTTTCGCAAAAGATGGTACCCCTTCCTCCTCATTCCGAATCATCTGATTGATACGCTCCCGTTTTTGAGCTCTTTCATCATTGCGTTTTTCCATTTGTTGCTGCCGGTTAATCTGAGCGTTAACAGAAGATAAAAAGAATAGAAACAATATGGATGATATCAAACGTAGTGTCATAATTGCAGAATGTTCAGTAAATTTATACAAAAAATAATGACTTCGAGCGTTACTTATTCCGGAGAGCTAAGAACTTTAGCAACCCATTTACAATCGGGCTCTCTTATTGAAACAGATGCACCTACAGATAATCAGGGAAAAGGCGAAAGATTCTCCCCTACCGATATGATTGGAACATCGCTTGCTGCCTGCATGCTAACTACCATGGCCATACGCGCTAAGGACCTCGAACTGAAGTTAAAAGGAACGGCCTGTCATACTGAAAAGATTATGAGTGCTGCACCAAGAAGGATATCAATGATTAATATCCGATTCTCCTGGCCAGAAACGGTTCAATTTACAGCTGAAGAACAGGAAAGACTTGAAGCAATTGCCTGGTCCTGTCCTGTTAAGGAAAGCATCCACCCGGATATTAAGCTGGAAGTTGATTTTAACTGGGGTTAAAAGCAGTTTTTCTTAATTGATTGAACTCGAGGACAGCCTGAGATTGAAATGCATTCTTTACCTGGATTCCTCTTGCAAACCAGTATCTAATAATTTTATTGTCTTCAGGCTTAGACTCATTTAACAGTTTTTCAGCTAAAGTCATAAAATCAGCATTTTTCTCAATGATGCCGTAAGCATAGAGATACGGAACAAAAACATTTACAACTATCGCAATTGTCATCTGATTTCCTATGTTTCGGAGGGATTTGTTTGTTTCCCTTTTAAAATTAAAGTGCGATTCCCAATAAGGGCTAGTATGAATTTTAGCATATTGGTTAAACGCTGTTATATCCTTAACATGCAGAATTTCCTGAAGATCAAAGTATCCACCAGAAATAAATGCAGCCAATTGAGACAACCTGATTGCAGGAAAATTATTGGGCCTCATGCGTAAATTATAAACTGGAAAGCAAAGCGGTCTCAGGTTGTATTTCTGGCAAAATTCATGATAGATATCATATAGTTGTTTAAGGTATTTATCGTTGTGGTCGTTATTTAAGAATCCCAGTTGACCCAGAAAAAGTGCTTCCAACGCATATTTATCATAGCTATGCATTTTAATAAGCCAAAAAGGAATAGCATGTGCCATTTCATAAAAAGCCATACCGTTTACACGTGTACCAAATGTTTTCGTAAGCCATCCCCAAACTGCTTTTTCCCAATCAAATTCATAAAATTCTAAATCTCCGATCAACAATGCCGCCTTTCTTTCCAATCTTTTCTTACCCCAGAAATCGAAGTCAATTTGAAAAGCATCAGACAATCCAGGCTTGAAAACTTCATGCTTAACGGAAAGTTCCGTTTCTTTTTTAAGGGAATCTATAATTGAAAGTGCTGTTTTATTTTTAGATAATATGAGAATCGGACAAAGTTCAAAGATTGGCATGTCATGTTTCCAGACAACATGCAGGATCGTATTAGCATAATTTCGATCATATTGATGTTTGTGTCTGAACCAGTCAGATGTTTTGATATGCACCTCTACATTTCCCACCCAGGTTTGTCCGCCGAATTTAATTTTTGCAAATAGAAAATCCGGACCCTGGTCCAGGTTATATTGACCAGTATCGACTATTTCTACTGACTGTCCACAAAAGGTAGTCAGCGTTCCTACTTTTAAGATTGAATTAACCCAAAAACGATGCAGTAATTTCTCTGAAATCATTTCAGCAATTTGCTGAAAATTCAAATTTTAAACAGGAGAAAATAAGCATTAAAAATGTGAAAAACACTAATCGTTCCAGTGAAAATCTGCTATTAATTTTTGTATTACCCTACTTACCGGCAATCCCATAACATTATAAAAATCACCCTGAATGGAGTGTATTCCCACCACTCCTATCCATTCCTGAATGGCATAGGAACCCGCTTTATCATAAGGAGCGTAGGTATCCACATAATGTGTAATCTGCGCTGATGTTAAAGGATGGAACCGGACAAAAGTTTCTTCATAAAACTCTTCTGCTTTGTTTAAATCAGCAATACATACACCTGATATCACCCTGTGCGTTTTACCGGCAAGTTTATTAAGAATCTCTATAGCATGACTTCGATTTGATGGTTTGCCAATAATCTCATTATCCAATACAACTATTGTATCGGCAGCTATGAGAACAGCATCTGACTTATCAGGAGATAACAAGGAACGAACAGCATTAAGTTTAGACCTTGCTATTTCTACAGCTACTTGCTCAGGCTTCAGTTCCGGATTTATAATTTCTTCACTATCAGCAACTTGAACAGTAAATTTAACCTCAGCCCATTCAAGGAGCATTTTTCTTCTGGGAGATCCTGAGGCTAGTATAATTTCACGCATCATTGATAAAAGTAATAGATTAACATAGAAAAGATACCTGATAACATGAATATCTTTACTTCACGACTGATTTGGGAATATTCTTTTTTAATTAGCGCTTTACTGAAAGACATATAAATCCTGAAGAGAAAAGGCAATAAAACGAAAATTATATACAATACACCCAATAGCCATCCTGCAATAATCAGATTGAAAATAAAAACAATCAATAACCCAAAAAGGACAAGTATCCAAACACCAATGAAAACTTTTGTTGATTTAATTCCCCAAACAATAGGCATGGTCTTGCATCCATTTTTTTTATCACCCTCTTCATCTTCCATGTCTTTGACAACTTCTCTGATTAAAGAAACTATGAAAGCAAAAGCTGAATATACCAGCGCAATTTTATATACTTGATGCAATTGGGTAGTCCACTCCGGAACCCAAGTGCCGGGATTCCATTGACACATGGCTACAAATAGTACCATGATTACCCATGCAGACAAGGCAGCGATGATAACATTTCCAGTTAATAGTTTCTTTTTAAATGTACTGGAATATACAAACAAGAGAAAAACGCTCATCATATTGAAAACCAGAAGCAACAGATTATTTAATAAATAAGCAATATAGGCACTGATCAAGATGCCGGCAAAAGAAAGGATTAAATGAAGAAACATAGCCCAACGCCTGCTGATGAACCTGTCAACTACTAACTTCTGGGGTTTATTAATTCTATCAATGTTGAGGTCAAAATAATCATTTATGATGTATCCTCCACCTGCAATCAACACAGATGCCAGAACAAGCCAATGAAGTCCGTTTAACCCGAGCACAATACTACCAGGATTATCCTTGTATATGGGTATTAATACAAAGAAATAGAAAAAGTACTGCGTAAAAACGATGAAAGCCAGGTTTTGAATCCTTATCAAACTTGTAAATGAACGTATATTTAAAAAAAAGCGACTCATATACTGCTGATTTTATTTTCAGTTCCCCATTTACCATTAACTTTTAAAATTTTTTCGAGTACTTCTCTTACGCATCCGTCCCCGCCAATTTTTGTTGATATAAAATCGGCCTTAGCAAGAAGCTCTGCAGCAGCATTGCTGGGACAGGCTTTAATACCCGCAATTTCAAATGCTTCCAGGTCTGGCATATCATCACCCATGAAGAGAACATCATCAGAACCCATGTTATATTTATGCATAAGAGATGAAAGTGCCTCTGATTTTGATTTAACCTGCTGATAAAACTCAGTTACGCCAAGTTTAAGCAGTCTGGAAGCAATTCCAACATCATGGGACCCGGTAATAACTGCGATTATCAGTTTACTCTTTACAGCAAGCTGAATAGCATAACCATCTTTTATATTGGTAGAACGAACCCACTGCCCATCTGGCATCACAATAATTTTGCCATCAGTCAGCACCCCATCCATATCGAAAACAAGCATTTTAATGCGGGCAAGTCTTTCCAGTAGATTCATTATGGCATAAAGTTAAATTATTCATTACAATTTAATCTGCAAATGAGTGGCATCGGGATTATATTTGTACGATTAAATCCTCTGTATGAAAACAGCCCAGCAGGTTGTACTTTTTTATTTAAGAGCAAAGTTAAATTTTCAGGCAGCATTTTCATACAAATGGGCAGCTAAAACCGCATTTCGAATTTTTTCAACACCTTACAGAAAACCACGCCCTGTTGCACCACCAATTTTTGAAAAGTCTAAACCTGTACATCTTAAAGTAAACGGATTAAATATTTATGGTTACTGCTGGCATCCCGAATATGAAAAAAAGATTCTGATTATCCATGGATTCGAATCACGGGCCTACAATTTTGACCGCTACATTCAGCCAATTATCAATGCCGGCTATGGGGTTTTTGCCATGGATGCCAAAGCACATGGCAAATCCGAAGGAAAAACCATAACGGTTCCCGAGTATTCAGATATGCTGAGGGAGCTTGAAGCCAAAGAAGGGAAGTTCAATGGATATATGGCGCATTCTTTTGGCGGCCTTGCGATAAGTCTTTATCTGGAAAACGGAGAAAATGAAAATGCCCGAGTTGTGCTTATTGCACCTGCAACTGAAACTACTTCAGCAATTGATCTTTTTGTACGTTTTTTCAGGTTAAGTAATGGCGTAAAAGCAGGTATCAACCAATTTATCTTTGATAAATCCGGTAAAGATCCTTCTTATTATTCTGTCAGACGTGCGTTAACGCACATTAAAAATCCACTTTTATGGGTTCACGATGAAGATGATGACATTACTCCTTTGAGTGATGTAAAACCCATTATTGAATTACAGCCAAAGAACATTGAATTCATGATTACAAAAGGGCTGGGACACAGAAGAATTTACAAGGATAACAAAGTTGTTAAAAAAACAATTGAATTTCTCACAACAGGATAATTAAAAATAAAAATGAGGTTTTTCCCCAGAAAATGGTGAAAATTCTCTTTTTTTTTATCAGTTTTTTAGTTCATTTTGATTCTGATTGATGTAAAAATCGTTTTGTTTACCTTATTATTGCATCTTCAGAAGCAATTAGTCAAAAGTTTTATTAACCCAAAGGCATCGAATTAGAAGAGATTTAAACCGGAGAGAAAGAAAATGGCAAAAAACCTACTGATTGTTGAGTCGCCTGCAAAGGCCAAAACCATAGAAAAAATTCTGGGATCTGATTTCGAGGTTAAAAGCTGTTATGGTCACATAAGAGATCTTGAAAAAGATGACATGGGTATTGATATTAAAAAAGGATTTAAACCCAGGTATATCGTCCCGGAAGATAAAGAAAAGGTAGTCAGGGAATTGAAGCAAATTGCAAAAAGATCAGGAGAAGTATGGCTTGCTACGGATGAGGACCGGGAAGGTGAGGCAATTAGCTGGCATTTATGTGAAGTTTTAGGATTAGATCCTGTAAGCACCAAGCGAATTGTATTTCATGAGATAACGAAACCAGCCATTAAAGCAGCAGTTGAGCATCCGAGAACAGTAAACATGAATCTCGTAAACGCCCAACAAGCCAGAAGAATACTCGACAGAATTGTTGGATTTGAGCTCTCTCCTATCTTATGGAGAAAGATGAGCATGAAGAATAACCTGAGTGCTGGCAGGGTTCAAAGTGTAGCTGTTCGACTTATTGTTGAAAGAGAACGCTTGATTAATCATTTTAATTCAACTTCAAGTTTTAGAATTGAAGCCTTTTTTGGAGCAAAAGATATCAATGGCAAACAGGTATATTTTAAGGCTGAAGGTGCAAAAAAAAATGAACTTGAAGATGCAGAGGCCTTTCTCAAGGGTTGTATCAATGCCAATTTTAAGGTGACTGACATCACAAAAAAGCCAGCTAAAAAAACACCTGCTGCCCCATTTACAACGTCAACACTTCAACAGGAAGCGAGTAGAAAATTAGGATACGGCGTAAGCAAGACTATGCTTCTGGCTCAGAAACTATACGAGGCTGGTCATATTACTTATATGCGTACTGACAGTGTGAACCTCAGTGATACCGCAAGAACTGAGATTGCCAGACAGATAACTGACAATTACGGTAAGCAATACCACCAAAGCAGAAAGTTTAAAAACAAAAACGAATCAGCACAGGAAGCCCATGAAGCCATCAGGCCAACCTACATGGATAAAAATAAGGTGGACATAGCTGATGCACAACGTTTGTATGACTTAATCTGGAAACGCACAATGGCTAGTCAGATGGCTGATGCTGAACTTGAAAAAACCATAGCGGATATCTCAATTTCCACTCAAAAAGAAACTTTAAAAGCAGAAGGAGAAGTATTAAAGTTTGATGGGTTCCTAAAGGTTTATTTTGAAAGTCATGATGACGACGATGCTGATGAAACAGAAGATGGACAAGCTGCCGGAATGCTTCCGTTGCTGGAAAAAGGACAGACGCTGGATCTTGAAAAAATGCTAGCAATAGAAAGATTTACAAAACCACAATCGAGATACACGGAAGCATCTCTTGTAAAAAAACTGGAAGAATTAGGAATTGGTCGTCCATCTACATATGCTCCAACCATTTCCACTATTCTTAAAAGAGGTTATGTTGAAAAAAGGGATAAAGAGGGCACCAAACGAGACTATCGGATTGTAAAACTGGTTAATAATAAAATTTCAAAATCGACAGATCAGGAAAATACAGGAGCAGAAAAGTCAAAATTGTTTCCTACGGATTTGGGATCTGTGGTTACAGATTTTCTGATTCAGTATTTTACAAATGTCATGGATTATGGATTTACAGCCAAAATTGAAAATGAATTTGACAACATAGCGGAAGGTGAAGAGAACTGGAGTAGAATGCTCAAAGATTTCTACTCGCCATTTAAAATTGATGTAGACAGCACGATGCAAACGGCTGAAAGAATAAGTGGTGAAAGGGAATTGGGTAACGATCCATCCAGTGGCAAAAGGGTAATTGCAAGAATGGGCAGATATGGCCCCATGGTTCAGATTGGGGAAACAACTGAAGAAGAAAAACCTCGATTTGCGAAGCTCAAGGCTGATCAAAGTATAGAGACCATTACTTTGGAGGAATCAATGGAATTATTCAGATTACCCAGGATTCTTGGAATTTTCGAAGATGAGCAAGTACAGGTGAATATTGGCAGATTCGGTCCATACATAGCACATGCTGGGAAATTTTATTCCCTTTCAAAAGATTATGATCCATATGAAATCATGCTGGAAACTGCTATTCCAATCATTGCAGAAAAGAGAAAATCAAAAGATGAGCGCACTATAAAAGTATTCGAAAAGGAAAAATTACAACTTTTGAAAGGACCGTATGGACCCTATATTAAAAAGGGATTGAGAAACTTTCCAATTCCCAAAGAAAAACATGACCTGGTAAATGATTTGACTATTGAGGAAGTAAAAGAAATGATTGAATATGCCATTGCAAATCCCTCAAGAGGCAAGAAAAAGACTTCAAAGAAATAGTTAAATCAGCTTATGACAGGTACAGCAGGTGAGATAGCAGCATTACTGAACCTGATTGAAGATCCGGATGAAAGTGTTTATCAGACAGTAAAATGCCGCATAATTGAAATTGGGAATAGCATTATTCCTGCTCTTGAAGATATAAAAGAATTGGAGGAAACTCCTCTTCAAATTGAGAGAATCAATGAGATTATTGCTAGCATTCTAGTTAAAAAACTTAAAAAATCCATAGATATTTGGCTGGAATCGGATGAAAAATCATATTTGGAGATAGCATTTCATATCCACGAGTATATTTCTTATAATCCTCCAAAAGCAGATTTTTTATTTGAAATTGAAAGAATAAGGAAAAGTATCTGGTTAGAATTAAACAATTATCTAACTCCCCTTGAGGAAGTCAATATTTTCAATAAAGTATTGTTTGCTCACTTTAAATTCAATACTGAAGAATTAAATTACCAGAAAATTAATGATTTTGACCTCGGTAAACTACTCAGCCTCAAATCTTCCAACACTTACCCCATTTCAGTTCTATATATAATTTTGGGTGAAATGCTGGGTATTCCGATTGAGCCAGTTTCAGTGCCCAAACAAAACCTTTTAGCTTATATTGATTTTACAACTGCAATTACTGAAAGTAATAACCCAGACATTATCTTTTTTATAGACCCACTATCCGGTCAGGTATACAGCCATAAAGATATAAACAGTTATATCAGCAAAATAAATCCACAGGAAAAAAACATACTTATTGATCAGGACAATAGAGTTTTATTCGTAAAAAGATGGCTCACAGATCTGGCAAAAAGTGAAAAAGAGAATGGATTTGAAGCTAAATATTTAGGATTATTGGAGATTATCAAAAAACTATAAGTTTAAAATTAAAGCAATAAATTGGAAAAATATAAATACATACTACAAAAGTATTTGGCACTAAAATCATCAAATTATCTACTTTACAAATAGTATTTCAACCCATAAACAGTAAATGAAAAAGATTTGTTTTGCACCCCTGATTATTTTATTTTTTTTCGCCTGCAAAGAGAAAAAAGATGTAAAAACGACTACTGATGCATCAAAGTCGGGTGAACTTTCTGTAGAAGCTATGATTATCAACCCATCAGCATTGGCTGAAGGCATTGAAGTAGCTGGAAATATACTCCCCTTTGAATTAACTGAAATACGTTCTGAGATTTCAGGAAGAATGACAAAAATAAATTTTACAGAGGGAGCACCGGTAGTTGAAAATACTTTGTTGGTAAAACTATTTGATGGTGAGCTTCAGGCACAATTGAAAAAATTGGAGGTCCAGCTCAAAATTGCAGAAAAGACTGAAGAACGCGAAAGGGAACTTTTAAAAATAAGTGGTATAAGTCAGCAAGATTATGACCTGAGCCTCCTTCAGGTGAACAATATTAAGGCAGATATAGAACTAATTAAGGTTTCTATCAGTAAGACAGAAATCAGAGCACCTTATAGTGGAAGAATGGGGCTCAGGAATGTAAGTCCGGGTGCCTATTTAACTCCGGCGAACATTATTTCTACCATAAGCCAGGTAAACAAGAAAAAAATCAGTTTTAGTGTTCCGGAAAAATATAGCAGTGAAATAAAAACAGGAATGCCCATTGCATTTACCATAGAAGGTAAAGAGGGAGTTTTTAATGCAACAATTCTGGCAGCTGAAAGTGTCATAGAGGCTGATACCCGTAACTTAAAAATACTTGCAACGGTTAATGATGGATCAAATACACTGGTTCCCGGAACATTTGCTAAAGTTGAACTTACGTTATCAAAAAAAGCTGATGCCATTATTATTCCAACCCAATGCATCATACCTACAGCAAGAACCAAGCATGTTATTGTTTATAGGAGTGGAAAACCTGAATTTGTAAATGTCACAACTGGGATTAGAGCTTCGGAAAATATTCAAATAACAAGCGGGCTTCAGCCAGGTGATACCATAGTTACAACTGGACTGCTTTTCGTGAGAAAAGATTCAAAATTGAAACTTTCAAAAGTACAATAGCTCGCTTTTAAATATTTAAAATGAATTTATCAGAACTCAGTATAAAAAGACCTGTCTTCGCAGTTGTATGCAGCATAGTCATAATTATATTTGGTGCTATTGGCTACTCATTTCTTGGCGTCCGTGAATATCCAGCTATAGATCCTCCTGTTGTAAATGTGAGAACTAGTTATGTTGGTGCCAATGCCGAAATCATTGAACAACAGATTACTGAACCACTTGAAAAAGCAGTTAATGGTGTTGAAGGTGTAAAAAACATAACCTCTTCCAGTTCTCAGGGCAGCAGTAACATCACTGTAGAATTTGAGCTTAGTGTAGATCTTGAGCGAGCTGCAAACGATGTTCGTGAAAAAGTGTCGCAAGTATCTGGAAGATTACCCCAGGATATTGACGCTCCTCCAACGGTGGCTAAACAGGATTCAGATTCAGACCCTATTGTTTTTATGCAAATGCAAAGCAACAAAAGGTCACTTATAGAGCTTTCCGATCTTGCCGAGAATATTGTACAGGAAAGACTCCAAACTATTTCAGGGGTTTCAGGAGTGAATGTATTCGGACAAAGACCTGCTATGAGGATTTGGTTTGATCCAATTAAACTCTCTGCTTACAAATTAACAATACAGGATGTAAAAAATGCCCTTGACAGGGAAAATATTGAATTACCAGGAGGAAAAGTTCGTGGTGATGTAACAGAGCTTACTGTAAAGGCTTACGGAAAACTTACATCTGAAGAAGATTTCAATAACCTGATTATCAGGCAAACCGAAGGAAAAATTATCAGATTAAAAGATGTTGGATATGCTATAATTGGTCCACAAAATGAAGAATCAGCTACAAGAAAAAATAATATCAGATCAGTTAATTTAGGTGTTGTTGCACAGCCAGGCTCGAATCAGGTTGCCATTGCAGACGAAATTTATAAAAGGTTGGAAGTGATTAAAAAAGACCTACCAGCCGATATTATTCTTGAAATTGGATATGACAGGTCTTTGTTTGTGAGAAAGGCAATCACTGAAGTGAAGGAAACACTTATCATTGCCATACTTCTGGTTGTAATCATCATTTATTTATTTTTCCGAGAATGGTCCATCGCATTTAGGCCACTTATTGATATTCCTGTTGCATTGGTAGGAGCATTCTTCATCATGTATATTGCAGGCTTTTCAATCAATGTACTTACCCTCTTATCACTGGTACTTGCAACAGGACTTGTTGTTGACGATGGAATTGTAGTAACAGAAAATATATACAAGAAGATTGAGCAGGGCATGGATAAATGGACTGCTGCAAGAGAAGGATCTAAAGAGATTTTCTTTGCAGTCATTTCTACTTCACTGACACTCGCAATTGTGTTCTTGCCTATTATTTTCCTGGAAGGTTTTGTTGGCAGACTCTTCAGAGAATTTGGTATTGTTGTGGCAGGAGCCGTATTGATTTCTGCTTTTGTTTCCCTTTCACTTACACCTGTTTTGAATATCTACCTCACAAAAAAAGATGTTCATAAACATTCTTGGTTTTATACAAAAACTGAACCATTCTTTACGGGAATGGAAAATGGTTATAAGCGGATGTTGAGCGCTTTCATGCGTAGAAGATGGATGGCTTGGGTGATCATTGGAATATGTTCGGCCATCATTTATCTGGTGGGAAGACAGTTACCATCAGAATTAGCACCGATGGAAGACCGAAACAGACTTCGTGCCAGTATTCTGGCCCCCGAGGGTACAGATTTTGATTACATGGACAAAATGGTTTATGACCTTACTGAAAAAATAATGGATTCAGTTCCTGAACGTTATGTTGTCTTATCATTTGCTCCCAATTTTTCAGGCTCTGGAGGAGCAAATGCCGCAAGTATTAGTATGGGATTAGTTGATGCAGGAGACAGAAAAAGAAGTCAGAACGAGATTGCACAAAGTCTCAATAAAATGTTCAAAGACTTCACTGATGTTCGTGTACTTGTTGTTCAGGAACAGACTATTTCAGTAGGTCAGGGGGGGCGAGGACAATTACCAGTTCAGTTCGTTCTACAGAATCTGAGTTTCGATAAACTGAAAGAAAAAGTGCCAGCATTCATGGATGAAGTGGTTAAAAGTCCTGTTTTTCAGGGTAACGATGTAAATCTCAAATTCAATAAACCTGAGATTCAGGTAACGATAGACAGACTTAAAGCAAGTGAACTGGGTATTTCAATTCTGGATATTTCAAACACACTCCAGTTGGCACTTAGTGGAAGAAGGTTTGGCTATTTTATCCGCAATGGTAAACAATATGAGGTAATCGGCCAAGTTGACAGAAAAGACAGAGATGCCCCACTCGATTTAAAATCTTTTTACCTGAGAAGCAGAACTGGTGAATTAATCCAGTTGGATAATCTTGTGGCATTGAATGAAACGGCTACTACACCAACTATTTATCACTATAACAGGCTGAAAAGTGCTATCATTTCAGCCGGATTAGCTCCAGGCAAAACAATTGGAGAAGGTATTGAAGAGATGAGAAGAATATCCTCAAAAGTTCTCGATGAATCCTTCACAACAAACCTGAGTGGGACATCAAGAGATTTTGCAGAAAGTTCTTCAAATACACAAAATGCATTCATACTTGCACTGGTATTGATATTTCTGATTCTGGCTGCTCAATTTGAAAGTTTTGTAGATCCTTTCATCATCATGATTACTGTACCTCTCGCGCTTGCAGGTGCAGTTTTAAGTCTTTACTTTTTTAATCAATCACTGAATATTTTCTCTCAGATTGGTATTATCATGTTAATTGGACTCGTAACTAAAAATGGTATATTAATCGTTGAATTTGCAAATAAAAAGCGTGAAAGTGGCATTGAAAAAATAAACGCTGTTTTAGAAGCCTCTGTTGCCCGCTTAAGACCAATTCTTATGACAACCCTGGCAACTGCTCTTGGTGCGTTACCCATAGCATTGGCACTTGGATCTGCCGGTAAAAGCAGAATTCCACTTGGTGTTGTGATAATAGGTGGATTACTCTTTGCATTGATTCTAACCCTTTTTGTTGTACCAGCATTATATTCTTACATTTCCCGGAAAAAAAGCGTGCAAAATGAGAATTAAGTTAATTGTGGTTTCTATTGCATTTCTAACAAATTTGCAGGCGCAGGATAGTTCTTTCACCTTAAAACAATCCATTGATTTAGCACTTAAGCAAAATTTGGATATTCAAATTGCTCAATCAGATTTGGAAATTGCAACTTTAAATAACAATTGGGGAAATGCTGGTGCACTTCCTTTAGTTACGGGTAATATAGGTAATTCAGAAGCAAGAACCAACATCAACCAGAAACTTGCCAACGGCAGCAGCATAGAAAGAAATAATGTTGCGAACTCCAGTATAAATGCCAATATAGGAGTGAGCTGGAGGGTTTTTAATGGATTCAGAATTCGGGCTACAAAGAACCGTTTTGATGTATTAGAGAAAATGGGTGAAATGGCCGTAAAACAACAAATTGATGAAATTATATTTAATGTAACCAATGTTTATTATAATCTCGTCAGGCTTAATAAACAGATAAATGCAACAAAAGCCATAATTGAGTTATCAAAGGAAAGATTGAAAATTGCAGAAACAAGATTCAATGTAGGAAGTGGTGCAAAAACAGATATGTTACAGGCTGGTATTGACCTGAATGCCCAGTTAGTCAATCTGAACAGAATCCTCAACCAGGTTGAGAATACAAAAGCCGGCATGAATGCACTTTTGCAAAGAAACCCCAATACCCCTTTTCATACATTGGATAATGATTTTGCAATTCAAAAAATTGACTTCAACAATCTGATGCAGAAACTGGAAACCCAAAATAACTTGTTGCAAATTTCAACACAAGAGAGAATAAATCTGCTTAATGAACGAAAAATCATCAACTCACAAAGGCTTCCAAGTATAACATTAAATACAAACACCATTTTAAACAGGTCCAAATCAACTGCAGGCTTCTTTCTTACCAATCAAACTTTTGGACCAAATATTGGCTTGTCAGTTGGCGTTCCAATTTTCAATGGAAATGTTAATAAAACTCAGTTAAAAGTCAATGAAATTCAGGTTAAGAAACAGGCACACCAACAAGAAAATCTGAAATCCAACCTCCAAAGGGATTTGTTAATAGCCTATCAGGATTATATCAATGCATTGGAAAACGCTAAAATTGAAGAGAATAACGTGAAATTGGCAGAGGAGAATAATATGATATCTACTGAAAGATTTCGAAAATTACAAAGCAACTCAATAGAACTCAGACAGGCACAATTAAGTCTAATAGAAGCTCAGGATAAATTTATTGACGCCCAATATCAGGCACAGATTGCATTATCTACCCTTCTCTTTCTTACTGGAGAGATTAGCAAATATTGATATTGTTATCCAATCAGATTATCAGGTCTGAAACCGAAAGGAAGAATATCTGAAACAGAATTGATTTCATAAATCAGACCTTTTCTGCCGGTTAAGAGTAATCTTACTCTTTTAGTATACCTCGCTTCATATTCAATAAGTGACTGCCTGCAAATACCGCAGGGTGCAAGTGGATAATCATCTTTTACCAAATTACTTGCATAAGAGATTGCAATAGTTTCTATTAAATAATTTGGACACACAGATGAAACGACAGCCAGTAAAACCCTTTCAGCACATATTCCAGCTGGAAATGAGGCGTTTTCCTGATTGGTACCGTGAAATAAAGCTCCATTTTCCATCCTGGCTACTGCTGACACACGAAAGGAAGAATAGGGAGCGTATGCTTCTGATGTCGTTTCACGAGACTTCACTACAAGCTCTTTATCAGAATTGTTTAGTGATGAATCGTCTGAATGGATTATATAAGTGATTTCGATTTTTCCTTTGTCCAAATTTTTATTTTATTGTTCTAAATATCCTGTCCCATCTCGGACCGTTTTGCCAGCTAAACCATATAAGGGTTGCTTTTCCTACAACATGATCTTCAGGTACAAAACCCCAGAATCTTGAATCCTGAGAATTATGTCTGTTATCTCCCATCAACCAATAATAATTCATTTTGAAAGTATAATCAATAGACTCTTTCCCATTGATTAATACTTTATCGCCATTCTCCTCCCATTTATTTCCCTCATAAACCTCAATAACTCTCCTATATATTGCTTTGTTCTTTGAATTAAGCTTAATAGAGGAACCTTTTTGAGGTATCCATAAGGGACCAAAATTATCTTCACTCCATTTAAAATTTGTAGTATCATACGGAAATGTGTTACCAAATCCACTTGAATTAAGATCTGGCTGTACACTTCCAGGTACTACAAATGAGAATGCCTTAACCTTTTTAACCTGTTCAGGCGTCAATGTCAACCTATAAGTATTGGGTTTATCCTGCACCTGCAGTAAATCACGTTGTTCAGGATCATCTGCTTGCACATTCAAATCATCACGGATAAAATCGTCTGGAAAGAAAGATGTACCATCTAAGGTAACATAATAGGGCATTTCTGATGCAGGTGGCATAGTTGAGGCTTTACCATTAATGAATAATTCCCCATTAGCTATGGTAATGGTGTCACCTGCAATTGCAACGCAACGCTTAATAAAATTTTCGCGTTTATCCACAGGACGCACTACTATGTCATCACGCTCAGCTAAAAGCATTTCCCTGGTTCCCCCGCGTGAAGAATAAGCTCGCAAATAGTCGTAATAATTTATTTCTGATTGAAACTCAGTTATTACCGTATCCCCTACCGGGTAATTAAAAACAACAACATCATTACGCTCAATTGGAGATGCCAGAAAGCGTTTGTATGGCAGTTTTATCCATTCAAGATATGACTTGGAATTGCCGACAGGCAATGTATGATGCACAAATGGAAACGCAAGTGGTGTATTGGGTATGCGTGGACCGTAACTGGTTTTACTGACAAAAAGAAAATCATTAACCAACAATGTTTTCTCCATCGAACCAGTCGGAATTACATAAGCTTCAAAAATGAAAGTTCGAATAATTGTTGCAGCAACTACAGCAAAAACAGCAGCATCAATCCATTCCCGCGTTGCAGATTTTCTGTAATTCTTTATTACTGGAGTTCCTGCATAGCGCTCATCTTTTGAAAAACCAAGATATGGGAAATATAAAAACGGTATAAAAACAGTTGCAGCATGATGAATTAAGGAAAATCTGCCAAAATGCTCTACAAACTTAATACATAACCATATTGAAACAAATTGTCCTGCAATTGGAATAAGCTGCAGAAAAAACCAATGCAACTTCAACTCCATCTTTAATACCATCAGGTATGTGTTATAAAAAGGCACCAGGGCTTTCCATGGTGTGATACCCGCTTTTTTAAACATTCCATACAACCCTAAGTGAAATCCGATTGTGCACACAATAAATATCAACCAACCTAATCCCATTGTTTAAATTTTTTCGTACTCAAATGTAACATAATTGACGGATTTAAAAATTAAGTTTCATCTTAGTAATAAATTAAAATTTGATTGGTAAAATACAAATTTGATTGGTGAAAAATGAATAATTTTAATCTCAAAGACATAGAAAGTTTGACAGGTATTAAAGCCCATACACTCAGAATCTGGGAAAAAAGGTATGGGCATATCATGCCGCCAAGCTCTGCTGGGAAACATCGGCAGTATGACAATAATGACCTCAGGCATATCCTAAGGATTTCCTCACTCTACCATAACGGCGTCAAAATTTCAAAAATTGCCGATATGACTGCAGAAGAAATCGCAAGTTCAACTGTTAATATGGATGAGAAAACTAATTTTGAAGTTTTTATCACCAGATTAGTGGAATTCACACTTGAGTTGAATGAAGTTGGATTTAAAAGACTTTTTTCTGAACTTAAAGAAATGATGGGTGAAGAAAATCTCTACATGCATGTAATCTTCCCTTTTCTTTCAAGAATTGGCAATTTATGGCTTAATGGCAATGTTGTACCAGTACAGGAACACTTCTGCAGCAATCTTATCAGAAATGAACTACTGCTAAGTATTGATCAGATAACCCAAAAAACTAAGTACAACAATAGTGAGATTAAAGTAGTGTTATTCACACCTGAAACTGAATTCCACGAAATCCCGTTGCTTTTTTTTAATTTTCTTTTAAAAAAACTCAGGTTTAAGACTATATATCTTGGAACTAATTGTAATAATCAGGTTGTAGAAGAAGTTATACGGAAAACCGAGGTGAATACTATTTTGATTTACCTTATCACGAACTTCAATGTTACAAGTAGTCAGGATATTGTAAATCTCTATAATGAGAAATTCAGCGATTTAAACATTCTATATGCTGGCCCAGGATTCAGGAATGCAGTGAGTGAGCAACAAAAAACTTGTATTGCAGGTGATCTAACTACAATTATTAATTATTTCAAAAAAAACTAAAATCAGGATAGTGCTACTGAAGATATTCTAGATCTTGTGGGTATGTCTTTGATTGTAGCATCTGCAGTTAGCTGATCAAAACTAATTTCTTGACATGAACCCGGCTCCGATGCTGTGCAAAAACGCAAAGCAGTCCAAACATGATCTATGACTACCTCGTCTATTTTCAAAAAACCTTTTTGGTGTAAACAATCCCAGTTACAATCCCTGTTCAAATCACTGACTATTTTGGATGTTGGTTTGGGATAGGCAATCCACAGCTTACCTTTATCTCGTAAGGCAGGCAGAACATCACTTAGAATTTGTGATAGCTGATTATAATTAATTGCGAAAACTAAAGCAAAATCAATTTTTCTGCTTTTCAATAGTGGAGTTACATTTTTAGCAAATGACAATTTTGTAAAATATTTCTCCAATGTGGATGGAATCCCCTGAATCAATAAATTCTTTTCTTCACAAAATTGAAGTTTTTCAAAAATGTTGATTAACATATTGAAAGTAGTTTTGGTTTGAGTTATAAAATTAACATTTTTTCCACTAAAAATGCTAACTGGTGATTTTTTTTAAGGGATATTAGGTATTTACTTGAAAATAAAAAAAATCAACTCCTCCTCATCCGCTTTCTGTCGCGATTTTTAAAAATTGGGACTTTATTTTCGCTTCCAGATAACAAACGACCAATATTTTTTTGATGTGTCAGTACAACAAGAAGCGCAACAGCAATTGCAAAAATTCTGTAAGCGTCATTTTCTACATTGAAAATAATCAATATAAAAATCGGGAAGGCCATGCTCGCAAGAATAGAACTGAGTGAAACAAACCTGGTTAGAAATAAGACAATCAAAAAAACACCAACACATCCTAAAGCCGTGAAAGGTGAAATTGCGATTATAAGTCCAAAAAGAGTTGCAACACCCTTTCCGCCTCTAAAATCGGCCCAAACAGGAAAAATGTGCCCCAAAACAGCAGCCAAGCCTAATCCTATTTGAAAATTTGTTCTGGCAAATTCATTGTCAATGTAAAAAGGAAGTAATAAGGCAAGTTTCACAGCTAATATTCCTTTTAAAACATCAAGAAACATAACAATACTACCCCACCTGGAACCTAATACCCTGAATGTATTGGTTGCACCAGCATTTCCACTTCCATAGTCCCTTATATCTATATTGAACTGGGTTCTGCTGATAATCAGGGATGTTGGTATAGATCCCAACAAATATGCCAGAATAATCAGGAAAAATTCATTCATAATAAAGAAATTGTTTTAAGGTAAAACAAATTTAATGAAAACTTAATAAAACACAGCATTTTAACTGTTATTGTTATTTCCAAAAACAATACATATCCAGCCATTTTCACTTAAGACATGACCGGGCTTTCCAAAAAATGGCTCATAAATGGCTACAATATCTTCATAATCAGCATTTAACAATCCACTTAAAATCAATTGTCCATTTGGATTTAAAACGGTGCATAAATCATTCACATATGCTATCAATACATGTTTATTGATATTTGCCAATATAATATCAGATTGGGGAATGTTATCCAGGCTATCAGCAAGTCTTATTTCTATTATGTCAGATACCTGGTTCATTTGAGCATTTTCAATTGTATTATTGATGCTCCACTCATCATTATCAATTGCTATAACTTTATCACATCCCTTTTGCACTGCCAAAATTGCTAAGATTCCAGTACCTGTTCCAAAATCCAGGACAGATTTGCCTAGAAAATTCAAATCCACCATTGCCTTCATCATCATGCTTGTGGTAGCGTGATGTCCGGTTCCAAAACTCATTTTAGGTGTTATTGTTATTTCATGTTCAAATCCATCCAGGCGAGGATGAAAATGAGCGCGCACATGAATTTTTCCGGGTATAATTACTGGGTCAAAATTAGATTCCCACTGAGCATTCCAGTTCTGTTCGGGAATTTCAGAAATTACATAATTTAAGTTACTGGATTTCAAATAGTTGTGCACTAGTTCAATATCACATGCAGACTCTGTTGCGTATGCAGTTACGGAATTTTCAAACTCTTCCATACCCTGAAAACCAAATTCCGGCAACATTGCAGTTAGTATTTCCAACTGCTCTGCTTCAATATCAGTAATTTTAACAACTAAATAATTCATAATAAAAAAAGACCGGCAATTGCCGGTCTCGGGGATTTTAGTTAGTAGACTGACCTTCATCCTTATTGAAATCAGGCTTAGGAATAAGTGCTTTTCTACTGAGTTTAAATTTACCAGTTTTATGGTCAACTCCAACCAGCTTAACTTTTACCATATCACCTTCCTTTAGGATACCATCAAGGTTTTCAAGACGCTTCCAGCTTACCTCACTGATGTGCAATAAACCTTGCTTGCCTGGCATAAATTCAACAAATGCACCGTAAGGCATAATTGACTTTACTTTGGACTCATACTCTTCACCCACTTCAGGCATTGCAACTATACCCTTGATCCATGCAACTGCGCGGTCAAGACCTTCCTTAGCTGGACTAAATACACTTACCTCACCCTGATTGCCAATCTCTTCAATATTGATGGTTGTTCCTGTTTCACGCTGAATTTCCTGAATTATCTTACCCTGTGGGCCGATAACTGCGCCAATGAACTCCTTATCGATGAATAACTTTTGCATGCGAGGGGCATGTGGTTTCACCTCTGATCTATGAGCAGGCATGCATTGATACATGGCATCCAGTATATGAAGTCTACCATTTCTGGCCTGCTCTAAAGCCGCCATCATAGTCTCCATGCTCAAACCATCAATTTTGATATCCATTTGAATACCGCAGATACCATCTTTGGTTCCGGTGACCTTGAAATCCATGTCACCAAGGTGATCCTCATCACCCAAAATATCGGTCAAAATGGCATATTTACCATCAGTTGGACGGGTAATTAACCCCATTGCAACACCACTCACATGTTTTGGAACAGGAACACCTGCATCCATTAATGCCAATGATCCTGCACAAACTGTAGCCATTGAAGATGAACCGTTAGACTCAAGAATATCTGAAACAACCCGCACGGTATATGCGTAATCATTACCTGGCATCATTTGTTTCAGGGAACGAAGTGCGAGATTTCCATGACCTACCTCTCTCCTACCGGGGCCACGCATTGGCTTAACTTCACCGGTAGAAAATGCCGGGAAATTATAGTGCAGAATAAATTTGTTGTATTCTGATTTAGCAGCACTTTCTATCAATAATTCATCAAGTGGAGTACCAAAAGTGATTGTTGTAAGTGACTGCGTTTCTCCCCTGGTAAATAAAGCAGAGCCGTGTGGTGTAGGCAATACATCAACTTCCATATCCAGGGGCCTGACCTGGTCAAGCGACCTTCCGTCCAAGCGAATTCTGTCGTCAAGAATCATGTTCCTGACAACTTCCCATTTCAGATCTTCATAATACTTTTTTGCAAGTTTGATTTGATCTGATGTAGCGCCTTCACCCAAACTGGCTACAACTTCTTTTTTTAACTCATCATATGCTTTAGATCTGTCAGCCTTGGTACTTGCAGCCTTTGAAATGGCATAAACCCTATCCTGTGCAAAGGCATAAACCGATTGCTGGATCGACTCATCACTCAAAGGCTTGGTATAATCCCTTTTGCCGGTAACGCCAACCTTCTCTCTCAGCTCCTGTTGTGCTGCAATTTGAATGCGTATGGCATCATGTGCTATCTCCAACGCTTTAACTACATCATCTTCAAGACATTCTTTGGATTCGCCTTCCACCATCATCAGATTTTTGGCTGTAGCACCAATCATAAAGTCCATATCCGCAGTTGCCAGTTCGGTCCTGCTTGGATTTACAATAAATCCACCGTTCACACGAGCTACCCTTACTTCTGAAATGATTTCTTTGATAGGAATATCTGATACTGCAAGCGCAGCTGAAGCAGCAAGACAAGCCAATGCATCAGGCATGACTTCAGGATCTGATGAAACAAGTGTTATGAGAACCTGTACATCGCAAAGATAATCTTCTGGGAAAAGTGGACGCAGCGCCCTATCAATAAGCCTGCTGATCAAAATCTCATAATCACTTAATCTTCCTTCGCGCTTGAAGAATGATCCTGGAATTCTACCTGCAGATGCAAATTTCTCTTGATAATCTACAGATAATGGAAAGAAATCCTGTCCTTCACGGGGCTCTTTGTTTGCACAAACAGTTGCGAGCAGAATACAATTTCCCTGCCTTACTGTCACTGCACCATCTGCCTGACGTGCAAGTCTGCCTGTTTCTATGGTTACGATCCTGCCGTTACCAAGATCGAAACTTGATTGAATTGGTTGTTGTAACATGTTATTTTTTTTGGAATGTTCCAAAAAGCAATATTCCCAACAATGAGTTGGGAATAGTACGTTTAGTAAATAAATTACTTTCTTAAGCCCAGCTTCTCAATAAGGGCGCGGTAACCCGTGATATTATGCTTACTCAAGTAGGAAAGCAGTCTTTTACGCTGACCTACCTTACGCATCAAGCCACGGTTTGTGGAGAAATCCTTTTTATTTACCTTCAAATGCTTAGAGATTTCATTGATTTCTTCGGTAAGTAATGCAACTTGTGCATCTATAGAGCCCGTATTTTTGGCATTTCCACCGAATTCAATTACAATTGACGCTTTTTTTTCTTTTGTTACAGTTGACATCTCAGTTTTTTTAATTCATCTTGGGTTTACATCGAAAAATTGGTTGCAAAGTTAACGAAAAGAAATGAAATTTCCGAACAGGATATTACACACATGCCCTATTTACTCCATAAACTTTAATTTTATTGCATATAGGAGCACAAATAATCCGCCACTTAGCGCATAATAGACCGAAAATGCTTGTCCAAGTAAATTATCAGTACCAAAAACCAGCAATGGAGAAATAAAAGAAATAAGTATACCTAGTAGGTAAAGCCTGAAACCATTCTTCTTCAATTTCAGCATCAACAATGCCCCAATAAGCGTTAGGAGATTACAGGTAACATTAAAAAAACTGTAATCTCGCATGTTAGAATTGGTATTAGCATTGTATACATCAGCAAGCACCCTATCCATTGAAGATTTTAACTGTGGATCTCGTTGAATCATCTTTTCAACTGTAAGCTCCCAGTTTTCCATTGCCAAAGTAGTATTTTTGGTAAGGGATTCAGGATTGAAAAAGCCCGAAAATGATGAAAACAGCATGTAAACACTGCCAAAAATAGTCACATAACAAAGAAAGGTAAGAAATCGTGGACGTTTTGGAGCAATGTGTTGTGGCTGTTCCTGATGTTCCATAATTAAATTTTTACAAAGGTAATGAGAACAATTTAGGCCACATTTGTATTTATTTGTTTATGCATAGTAACCTTCATATTGTAACACCGGATGTACCCACACCGGCTGATGCAGATATACTGCAGGATATTTATTTAAAAATCAAAGCATTTCATAAAGCTGGCATAAAAATTCACCTACATAGTTTTGAATTCGGGAAAGGAACATCTTCCATTTTGGAACAATATTGTCACCGGATTAAATACTACCGCCGTAACAATGCCAGTGAGTTACTCAGTTCTTCTAATACACCATACAGTGTTGCTTCCAGATCAAATCGGGAATTGGTTAAAAACTTGTTTGCAGACGACTTCCCAATCCTATATGAGGGCATCTCAACAACATTTCCTGTATTATGGCCACATTCAGGTAATCACAAATTACAGCATCTTAACCTGTCAAGGGATGATGAAAAATATTACAAAAATCTTGCTTCGCTGATGCCATGGGGTTTAAATAAACTTACCTATCTGTATGAGAGTTTAAAGTGCAAATCCTATTTAAAAAAATTGCGTCTAAACAAAAATATAACGATTTCCTCATCACCTGCCATAACGGGTATCCAAGATTTTTCATTTTCTGACCGGCAGGGTAGTTTTTGCCTTTATTTCGGTAAGCTTTCTGATAAGGAAAATGAATATGCCGCGCTGTGGCTTCTTGAGAATATATTTAATGAGGTGGAGATTCCTTTCGTTATTGCAGGAAGTAATCCTTCTCCTCAACTTGAACAGGCAGCTCATCTCAGGCATCATACCTGTCTGGTTGGTGACCCCACAGAAAGAGAACTCGATGAATTGATTAAAAAAGCGCAGATCATTCTTTTACCATCTTTTATCGATGCCAGTCCAGTTAACAGGCTATCTAAGTCATTATCATTGGGCCGTTATGTGATAGTTAATCAAAAGGCTGTTGGTACATCAACTTTAGGCAACTATTGTAATGTGGCAGGTACTCCAGATGTATTTAAAGAAAACGCTGTGAGGCTTTTCAACGAACCATTTTCAATTGATACCCACAATGCAAGGATTAAGGTACTTGCTGAAGGTCAAAACTATCTGGGTGATAATTCAGAATTATTTAGGAAGTTAAACTTGCATTATCAATAACGCACCCACCCTCAGTTTTAATTACTCTTGCGGGATATTTATAGATGACATTGTAATCATGTGTTGCCATTACAATGGCAGTTCCTGAATCCTTACAGATTTGGAAGAGTAATTTCATGATTTCATCTGTTGTTTCAGGATCAAGATTGCCTGTTGGCTCATCGGCAAGAATCAGTTTAGGCGAGTTCAATAAAGCCCTGGCAATATCTACACGTTGTTGTTCGCCACCTGAAAGTTCAAATGGATATTTAAACCCTTTTGTTCGCAATCCAACTTTCTCGAGTACGTCATCTATCTTATTTTCTATTTCCCTTGAATCCTTCCAACCGGTAGCATTTAAAACAAATTTGAGGTTGTCATGGATATTTCTGTCAGTTAATAACTGGAAATCCTGAAAAACAATACCAATATTTCTCCTGAGGTATGGGACAGTTTTCCAGGTAAGGCCTGTAATATCAAAACCTGCCACTACTGCCTGACCTTCTTTTAAGGCCAACTCTCCGTAGAGCGTTTTCAATAAACTTGATTTTCCTGTACCGGTTTTTCCAACCAGGTAAACAAATTCACTGCGAGATACAGTGATATTTACCTCAGATAAAATCAATGAAGCTCCCTGATATATATTTGCATTTGATATCGACAAAACCACATCAGTCATAATGTAAGTATTAGGCTATGAAATTATAAATTTCTCCCTTGTAATGGATATCAAGGTTCTTTTGGTCTGAATGCTCTACTCTTCCAATAATCCGGGCTTCAATTCCAAATCCTTCAGCAATTGAAATAATACGATCTGCGGCTTCTGCATCAGTATAAATTTCAAGCCTGCAACCCATATTGAATACCTGAAACATCTCCTTTGGTGTGGCACCACTTGATTTTTCAATGAGGTCAAATACAGGTGGTGGTGTGAATAAATTATCCTTAATTACCTTCATAGGAGAGGGCAGATACTTTAAACATTTTGTTTGTCCACCCCCACTGCAATGTATCATTCCATGTATACTTTCGAACATGGTTGTCAACACATTTTTAATTACGGGGGCAAAAGTACGGGTAGGACTTAAAACAAGTTTTCCAGCATTTACAGTGAACCCGGGAATTAATACCTCATCAGTAAGTTTATGTTCACCAATGTATACAACCTGAGATGGAAGTGCAGGATCAAATGATTCAGGATACTTTTCTCCATATTGAGCAGCAAAAAAATCATGTCTTGCACTTGTCAAACCATTACTTCCTATTCCACTGTTATATTCATGTTCATAAGAAGCTTTCCCAAAGCTTGATAGTCCAACGATAACATCCCCAGGAGCAATTTTTTCATTTGTTAAGAGTCTATTCTTCGGCCAGCGTGAAGTCATGGTACCGTTAACCGCAATAGTTCTCACAACATCACCTACATCAGCAGTTTCACCACCCAGATAATGAATATTGACCCCATATCCCTTAAGTTCATCAAACAGTTCACTTGTTCCATTGATAATAGCTTCAAGTACTTCCCCTGGAATCAAATGTTTATTTCTGTCTATCGTAGAATTAAAAACTATGTTATCATAAATACCGACACACAGCAAATCATCGAGGTTCATCACTACTGCATCCTGTGCAATTCCCTTCCATACGGAAAGATCTCCGGTTTCCCTCCAGTATAGATATGCAAGAATACTTTTTGTTCCTGCTCCATCTGCGTGCATGATATTTACATGATCATCAGATCCTGATAAGTAGTCGGGATAAACCTTGCAAAAGGCATGTTCAAACAATCCGTGGTCAAGTTGACTTACAGCGGCATGAACCTCTTCTTTCTGGGCAGATACTCCACGTTGTTGATATAAACTCATTGTTTCTTAGACTATAAGCAAAACTACTTAAATTTGTGTTTCATATGCAAGTCCATTTTGAGGTTAACAAACTGCCTGTCTTCAGGAATGCTGTATTAACAATCGGTACATTCGACGGTGTACATCAGGGTCATAGAACTATATTTTCCCAATTAATTAAGATTGCAAATGAACTAGATGGTGAGACAGTTGTGATCACATTTCATCCACATCCCCGTAGAATTCTGAACAACAGCGAAGCCCCATCCCTTCTTACTACGCTGGATGAACGGATAAAGTTATTTGCAGATCTTGATATCTCACACCTCATTATTATACCCTTTGATTACGAATTTGCTTCACACAGTGCGGAAGATTACATAAAAAACTTTTTAATACGGTACTTTAACCCAAAAGCAATTGTAATTGGGTTTGATCACCGATTTGGAAAAAACAGAAGTGGGAATTTTGAGTTACTCGAAAAAAATGGCGATATATATGGTTTCCAAGTTTATGAGATTCCGGAATACATTTTAAATGAGTCGAAGGTAAGCTCAACTCAAATCAGACATTTTCTGTTATCCGGTGAAATAAAATTAGCCAACGAACTACTTACATATCCATATCAGCTAACAGGAACTGTCATTGAGGGAGACAAACTTGGAAGAACACTTGGATTTCCAACAGCTAACCTCGCGATAACCAACAATGATAAACTGATTCCGGCGTCAGGCGTTTATGCTGTTAAAGTTAAACGTTTCAAAGGAAATCAGGTTATGGTGGAAAAAGGCATGATGAATATTGGATACAGACCTACCGTTAATGGAAGAGAAAGAAGAATTGAAGTTCATCTTTTTAATTTCAGTGATGATATTTACCACGAAACCCTTCAGGTAGAGTTACTTTTTCATACCCGAAAGGAAATGAAATTTTCTGGCATTGATGAACTCAAGGAACAGCTAGAAAGAGATAAAAAACTGATAACCAGTCTTTTGGAATCAATTCAATAAGACATCATTATCCTTACAATCAACTCTTTTAGCAATATGTTGTCGTCGGTAACGGCACGCCTGATTCCCAAGCTCTTCAGGTTGCAGTCGGCTAATAATATCAGTATTTTCTCTATATCTGTAAACCCATATACCTGTATTGCCTGAACATATTGTCTGGCTATAAAGCCTTTAATGCCTAACGCGTTTCCTATTGTATTTTCATCCCTTGTTCCCAGAGCAGCAGCAATATATAATTTACTGAAAAAAGAATAAAGTGTTGGTAAAACAAGTTGAATGGGTGCAGCCTTAGGATTTGCATCAAAGTAATTAAGGATCCTTAGAGCAGCAGTTATGTCTTTTCTTGCAATGGCGGACTGAAGCTCAAACACGTTGAATTCCTTACTGACACCTACAAATTCTTCGATATCATCCTCAGAAATTTTAGTTCTGCCATTCAGGTTCAAGGTCATTTTAACAATCTCATTCTCCATTCTCTGTAAATCATTCCCAATATGATCAACAAAAATGTGTAATGCCTTTGAACTAATCTCCAATCCCTTTCCTTTGATCATTCCAACTGCCCAATCCGGAACTTCATTGTCGTATAGCTTTTTGGCAGCATAAAGCACTGCTTTTTGCTTAACAACTTTGGCCAGCTTTCCTCTTCCATCTAACTTTTTATCCTTATGGGCAACAATAAAAATGGTTGATGAAAGAGGATTTTCAATATAGGATTCAAGTTTTTCTATGTCTTTTAGCTGTTGTGCTTCTTTCAGTATAACAACCTGCCTGTCAGATAACATAGGATATCTCCTGCATGCATTGATTACTTCTTCCACTCTGCTGTCTTTACCATAAAAAACGGAAAGATTAAATCCTGCAGCTGATTCATCAAGAATTTTCTGTTCTGCAAATGCGGTAATTTTATCTATGTAATATGGTTCTTCGCCCTCCAGCCAATAGACAGGATGAAAGCCCCCTCTTTTCCAATCTGATATAATCTGAAGCTCATCCATTAAAAATATCCTTTATCATTTGCTAAGAACAAAGTTCATTTAAAAAAATACAAAAAATGCATTTTAACAACCCGTAAATAGAAATAAGAACCATTTTTCATTTCCTTTGTACAGAATATGAATTAATCTATTATTTTTTAACCAAATACATTTTCTATGAGTTCAAGTTTTTCAAACACCGGAAGTTATTCCGCTGAAAATAAAAAAGATAATAAACCCGCAATTATCATTGTTCTCCTGATTGCACTGGTTGGATCATGGGTTTATTTCATGTACGCCAAAAATCAGTCTACATCCTTGATTGCAGAAAAAGATGCCCAATATGCTACATTGGATTCTTCAAAAAATGCAGTGCAAAAGGAATATGATGATGCCATGGTCCGACTTCAGGAGATGACAGCTTCCAATAATGGATTGGATAGCCTTGTAAAAACAAAAGATAGTGAACTGAGTATCTTAAAAAATAAATTCAGGTCTATTGTAGGCAAACAAAATGCAACTGCCGCTGACTTGGCAGAAGCCAGAAAACTGGTTGGTGAGCTGAATACAAGAATTGATGATTACATCAAAGAAATAAACAGATTACAAGCTGAAAATCAACAACTTACCGTTGACAAGCAAAATCTCACAACTGAAAACCAAACTTTGAATAACAACCTGGCTAATACCGAAACAGCCAGAAAAGAAGCAGAAAATAAAGTTGACATAGGTTCTACATTACATGCATCTGGTTTCAATATAGTAGCCATTAACATCAGAAACTCTGGAAAAGAGAAATCTACGGCATCAGCCAAACGTGCTGATAAGTTGAGAATATCTTTCAATCTCGATGAAAACAGAATTGCCACAACTGGAACCAAGCAACTTTTTATCATCGCAAAAGATCCTTCCGGTAAAGTTATTGCAGAACAAGAACTAGCTTCTGGTAAAATCAATACCAGGCAGGATGGTCAGGTTGAGTTCACAACAAAAATTGATGTAGAATATCAACAGGGAGTATCTAAAGGTATCAGCTTCGACTTAAATCAGCGTGATAAATACGTAAAAGGAAACTATGCAATTGTTGTCTACCAAAATGGCTTCAAAATTGGCGAAGGTATTGCAACACTGAAATAATTTGTTTGAATTGAGCTAAAGGGCCGACTAACGTCGGCCTTTTTTTATAATAATGCCCTGAACTGAGCCCTCCCTAAATGTATTATACCTTTTGAAATACCCATTTGTCTTCCTTCGTATTGCATGCTGAGCTCGATGTATTCACCTATTCTTCTTGTTAAATCCAGACTCCAGATATAGTTTTTACCAGGCTGTAGACCTTCTAACATAAGATAGCTTACAGTTGTATTGGTAGCACCTTGATACCTGATTGCTGTATGATTGACTTTTGCAGTAATTGCAGTTTTCCCAAAAAGATTATATCGTGAATCGAGACCTATGGAATAAATATTTCCTCTTTCCGCTAATGCGCTTTTTTTTCTTTCAGACCTGTAGCTTATTTGTGTTCTGAAATCAGTTCCTTTTATTAAAGAAATTCTCGGTTCAACTGAAAATGATTGAATAGCATAATTCCTGTTGCCAAATCCTGGTGTTTCCAATGTATTCCCTTTCTTCCTTATGAATAATTCAAATGAAAATGTCTTTAACCAATAACTTCTAAGCCGGAGATTGAGATCACTTAAACTTCTGGTTTCAAGACCATAAGATAGAAATGCCCTGTTTGAAGATTCCAAATAATTCAAATCAATACCCCAAACCTGGCTAAGCTTATTGTAAGAAATGGTATGACTTTGCAACCTGTCAAAACTTAGTAAAGATGTATCACTGGCATAACTGTTGAAAGGATTCAGGTTCCGCTCTTCTCCGGATATAGATTTTTGAAATACCTGTAAAGAGGACTGCCACAAAATATTTTTCAATAATTTGAAAATTCCAGTGGATTCCCGATTCTTTAGCGCAATACCGGGATTAATGAGAAAGTTATAATTATATTGCAGATAATCGGTACGGATAAAAGTATTGGTAGGGGTAAATAACCTGATAAACTTAGCCTCATCTCTGAATTGTGCAACTTCAAATTCATTTAATTGCTGAATACCATCTTTATTGTAATCTATCCAGGTATATTCGCCCTGACCTGCAGGGACTTCAAAATAAATGTAATCTTTTTGTGGCTCCTGTCCGCCACCAATTTCATACAACAGCAAGCCGGTTATCGCGCCGCGCCAGATATCAGCATTATATTCAGCTCTACCCAAAATACTTGATCCGTATTTAACTCCACTTACCTGCTCCAATGGTATTAGTTTACGGTATGTGACATTGAGTTTTACACGATGATGATCCCCTGATATTAACTCTCCAAAAAGGTTAAAATTCTGACTTTTATCTGTTTTTCTTAACTTATTGTTGTTGGGCAAGGCATCTGTTCGGGTAAAGTATCGCATTCCCCATTTATCAGGCTTGTTATCATCTGAATTAGTAAATATTGATAAATTAGAAAATTCAAAACTCAAGGGATTAATAGAATCGCCATTTATACCTTTTGATAAATTTTTTTCCAGCTCATATTTTACTCCTACAACCTGATTACGCAGGGATTTCAGATGCCTGGACATATCTAAAGTTGGCCTGAAAAAATAACCACGGAATGTTCTGTCCGTAGTGTTAGTCAGAATAAGGGAATTGTTGATATGCCAACTGTCACTCATTACCCGGTAAGACAATTTCTGCCTGACTCCGCTGAAACTAGCTCCTCGTTTATAGCCTCTAGCATCATATACAACGTTCAAACCTTGCTTATTTTTTACCCCAACAGAAGCCTGAACGATTTTTTCATCTGCTGGTTCAACAAGAATTCCTAATCCCCAATCCCGGTAAAATTCAACTGCCCTCAATCTTTCAACCGGCTTGAATTGGGCATTAGCAAACTCAAACCCGGCACTTGTAATAAGCTCCAGTTTTTCTTTTAAACTGAGTAATGTAGACTTATTTAATTGTATTTTTCCTGCAATTCCAACATTGTCGTCATCATTTAATTTTGAGAATCTATTCCGGTCAAACTGACTCAATGCACCATCCGCATTTATCTCCAAACCACGGCTGTTATTCCAGGATGTTCCAAAACTTAAAAGGCGCTGTTGTTTTGGAGCAACTAAAAGCAAGGCAGGAGCATATCGTCCGTTGAGTTTTCCGGAAACAGGGTCTGGGGCTACCCATTTATATACCTTCCCATTTGCTCTTTCAACTTCATCAATAATATAATTACCATTACCTTCTCCAAGATCTGAAAATGTTAAACTATAAAGATCATTCCCTGAAAATTTCTCGTAAACATATATTGTATCCCTTATGTTCACGGCGTAAGTTGTATCAACCTTTTTGTATTGCACTTTACTGATATCAAATGAATCTCTTTCAGCTGAAGGATAGTATGAAAACTGGCTATTATCTCCTATAGCAGAAAGAAATTGCCTTTGGGAATTATTGAGGGTTTGATTAATTGGTGAATTTCTGGAATCTGTATTACCAAAATAGCCAACCTTAACCTGCATAGACTTTCCCAATTCAATTTTCTCCTGAAAAAAAAACTGTGAATTCAGGTAATTTCTATCCGCGTATTCAAAATCAACCTGAATCCTTTTATCCTTTGAAATCATCTGACTGGGCATGAAGGTAATTTCAGCAGTATTGTAATTGATTATATAATCATGATCTTCTCCCCTTTGCAATAAAACACCATCAATATAAACTCTCTCTGTACCTGCCAAAACTATAAAAAACAATTCCTGATTTGCACCTTTCAATCGGTAAGGTCCCTGATTCCCCTCTATACCTTGAAAAACATTGATATTAAATTTACCTTTTGCAACGGCGCCACTGGCTAACAGATTACCCTTGTTTAATCTGCCAATTTTATGTTCACCTTCAAATGAAACACCTTGTAGCCTTTTATAAAAGTTTAAAAAATAAAGCTGTTTTTGTCTGATATCCAGGTCGCCAAGATTGAGCTTCCATTTATCCTTTGAAAACTGGATAAAAACCTGATCAAACTCATTTAGATTTTGCGTGTTTCCATCTGGCTGTATGGGAATATTGTTATCAGCAATTGCTGCATTAATTAAAATACTATCAGCCATATATCCACTGAGCTGGAGGTTTAAACTGGAGTTAAGGATGCCATCCTGTCTGTTGCCGAATGCCAGCGACCTGCCTATGCTACCTGCAGAATTTAACTTACCAAAATCCAAAGGTTTCTGCTTAGTTCCTGAATTCAAAAAAACTGCAGCAGGAAGATTGTACCGATAAAAGATACTGTCAAATGACCTTCTCTGAAAACCTGCTTCAAGACTAACCGGGAAAACCCTGTAACTGCACTCAACATAATCCTTATCTGGTTTAATCAACCAGACAAGATATGACTTAAAAACATCCAGTATATAATGTTCAGCGGGAATTTGCTTGACCGAAAATGTATTCGGAACGATACTTAAGCTATCAATCCAAAGCGTATCTCCCTTAATATGCAATAACTTATGGCGTAAGGTAGACTGATTTTGAGCATAGCCTATTCCAGAAAACGAAATAAAAATAAAAGTGAATAGTAATCTCAAAATATCCAAGTAAAGCTATTAAATCCGGTCTGGAATTTATATAACAAACAAGTAGATTCAAACTGCAAGGAAACGCAAGTAGCAGTTTATAGCTAAAGATACAAAATTTGATAGTGGGTTCAAAAAAAATGCGTTCCCGAAGGGAACGCATCTCAAAAGTCATGATGCAAATTAACTACCAGATAAACTGGATTGTAAATATTCTCTGTTTAAACGGGCAATATTCATCACTGAAATCTCTTTCGGACATTCAGCCTCACATGCGTAAGTATTGGTACAGCTACCGAAACCTTCCTTATCCATTTGAGCAATCATGCTAACCACACGTTGCTTTCTTTCTGGTTCACCCTGCGGTAATAAAGCGAGGTGAGAAACCTTGGCTGAAACAAAGAGCATTGCAGAAGCATTTTTACAGGCTGCAACACAAGCTCCACAACCAATACATGCTGCGGCCGCAAAAGCGTCATCCGCTTTATCTTTTTCAATTGGAATAGCGTTACCGTCTACAGCATTGCCTGTATTTACAGAAACATAACCGCCAGCCTGAATAATTCTGTCGAAAGCAGATCTGCTAACCATCAAATCTTTTATAACTGGATAAGCATTTGCCCTGAAAGGCTCAATGGTGATAACATCACCATCCTTAAAAGCACGCATGTGTAACTGACAAGTTGTGGTACCTTTCCACGGACCATGTGGCTGACCATTTATTACCATTGAACACATTCCGCAAATTCCTTCCCGGCAATCATGGTCAAAAGCAATAGAATCGTGACCTTCCTTAATCAGTCGCTCATTCAATACATCTATCATTTCCAAAAAAGACATTTCAGAGGAAATATCCTTTACATCATAGTTTTCAAAATGCCCCTGATCATGGCTGTTCTTTTGACGCCATACTTTTAACTTAAGGTTCATTGAATAATGCTGCATATGATCTGTTTGACGTTTGATTTGATTATTTATAACTTCTTTGACTGGGTTTTACAATTTCATAGTTAAGTATCTCTTTATGAAGTTCCCAGCTGTTGCCTTTATTTTCCCAGGCAGCTACATACATATAATTTTCATCATCACGAAGTGCTTCTCCATCTGGTGTTTGGAATTCCTCACGGAAATGTCCACCGCAACTTTCATTTCTTTCCAATGCATCAAGACACATCAGTTCACCCAACTCAATGAAATCTGCAACCCTACCAGCCTTATCCAATTCGGGATTCATACCATTTATTTCACCCGGTATCCTGACATCAGACCAGAATTCTGCTTTCAGCGCCTGAACTTCCTTAATGGCTTGCTTCAGTCCTTCCGCATTTCTTGCCATACCACATTTATCCCAAATGATTTTGCCTAACCGCTTGTGAAAACTTTCTACGGTTTGATTGCCTTTAATTGACATTAAAGTATTTATTCTATCAGAAGCTTTCTTTTCAGCTGCTACAAACGCTTCATGGTCAGTTGAAATGGATTGTGTCCTGATATCATCAGCCAGGTAATTCCCCAAGGTATAAGGTATAACAAAATAGCCATCAGCCAACCCCTGCATCAAAGCTGACGCACCAAGCCTGTTGGCACCATGCTCGCTGAAATTTGCTTCACCAAGCGCATAAAGACCATCTATTGTAGTTTTTAATTCATAATCAACCCACAATCCACCCATTGTGTAATGCACAGCAGGATATATACGCATGGGAACTTCGTAAGGATTTTCACCGGTAATCTTGGCATACATATCGAACAGATTACCATATTTCTCCTTAACAACTTCTTTACCCAAAGCCGTGATCACATCAGGAGCAACATTACCGAGGTTCCTTTTGCTGACTTCAGCTTTTCCGTACCGCTGAATTGCTGCTGCATAATCAAGGTATACGGCCTGTTTGGATGAACCAACACCATAACCAGCATCGCAGCGTTCTTTAGCAGCTCTAGAAGCAACATCTCTTGGCACAAGATTACCAAAAGCAGGATATCTCCTTTCAAGGTAGTAATCTCTCTCCTCTTCTGGTATCTCATTGGCCGGTCTGTTGTCCCCTTGCTTGGCAGGAACCCAGATGCGTCCATCATTTCTAAGAGATTCAGACATCAGTGTTAATTTAGACTGATGGTCTCCTGATACCGGAATACAGGTTGGATGGATTTGAGTAAAACAGGGATTTGCAAAATAAGCACCTTGCTTGTGTGCTTTCCATGCAGCTGTAACATTAGATCCCATGGCATTGGTGGAAAGATAAAAAACATTTCCGTAACCACCTGTGCACAGTAAAACGGCATGTCCAAAATGTCTTTCAAGCTCCCCTGTTACTAAATTTCTTGCTATAATACCCCTGGCTTTTCCATCAATGATTACAAGTTCTACCATCTCATGCCTGGAATACATAGTTACAGTGCCCAGCGCCACTTGCCTTTCCAAAGCCTGATAGGCACCGATTAAAAGTTGTTGCCCGGTTTGACCTGCAGCATAAAATGTACGTTGAACCTGAGTGCCCCCAAAAGACCTATTACTCAGAAGACCTCCATATTCACGTGCAAATGGAACTCCCTGAGCCACACACTGATCAATAATGTTTGTGCTAACTTCTGCTAACCTATGTACATTAGCCTCCCTTGCCCGATAATCCCCACCCTTGATAGTATCATAAAAAAGCCTGTACACAGAATCACCATCATTCTGGTAATTTTTAGCAGCATTGATACCACCCTGAGCAGCAATGGAGTGTGCCCTTCTTGGCGAATCCTGAAAACAAAAAGCTTTCACTTTATAACCCATTTCACCTAGACTGGCAGCTGCAGATGAGCCGGCAAGACCAGTTCCTACAATGATTACTTCAAGTTTCCGCTTATTGGCCGGATTAACCAGCTTTACATTTCCCTTGTATTTTGTCCATTTGGAGTCCAAAGTACCACCAGGAATTTTTGAATCAAGCATATAAGTTGAATTAGAAATTAGTTAGAATAATAGAGTGAATGCGCCTTTGATTGTTGGCCAGCTGAAATAAAAATGTAGTGGCATCAACGCAAAAATGAAAGGAATTAATATGGAAAATATAGTTCCTGTCTTTTTAATCATAGGGAAATAATTTTTTGAAGTCCATCCCATGGTTTGTGATGCACTTTGAATGCCATGCAATAAGTGCCAGGAAAGTGAAAAACATCCTAAAAGATATATTGCCACTGAAAGAGGTTGAGCAAATACATTTTGCATTTCCAGATAAAGATTATGATAAACCTGCCCATCATAGGTAACTTCTTCCAATCCTGTTATGCGAGAAGGCACCCAAAAATGAGCAAGATGAATGATAAGGAACAATAAAATCAAGGTCCCAAGAATAGCCATAGACCTGGAATACCACTTGGAGGTTTTGTTACCGGCAGTAACAGCATAACGTGAAGTCCTGGTAGACCTGTTTTGCAATTCTAGCTTGTAACCCTGAAAAATATGCAGTAAGAAGCCAGCAAAAAGCCCGATTTCAGTTAAACGAACCAAAAAATTGGTCCCCATAAAATGAGCTGCCTTGTTGAAATTCATTTCAGGATGTTCAAAGAAAACATTTGCATTGACATAACAATGCACAACAAGAAAAACGACAAGAAAAATACCTGTAAGGGCCATTACAATTTTCTTGCCAATTGAAGAGCTAAACAATTGAGTCCAGTTCATAAGTTTAAAGATTTCTCTTTTTGAATTCCCGCAAAGTTACATGACATTGACTAAATAATTTGAATTGTTTAAGTCCAACTGCTGCAAAAAGGCCAATAAAAATGAAAACTTCAACGAAATCGTTTTTAATCAAAGCCTAATCTTTTGATAACCTGATTGTCTACTCGATTAAAAAGATTGACAGCGGAATAGGTCCTCCACTCATCTATTTCTATGATCATCAAATATCTGTCAACACCTGCCCTTGTAAAATCGTACCTAGACTGTTCCGGTAATCCTAAAATTACCATCCAGCCACCATCTTCAACTACATCCTCATACCACTCTTCGTAGTAACAATCATCACTGCTGTGAAAATTCAGAATATTTTCGCCAACCAGAATAAATTTTCTGATGTCATTTGCGATTAGTCTGTCAATAACTTCCCGTTTAAGGGTCATGATATCATTCTCTATGGCATCATTCCATTCTCCAATAAGTTCAATGATAGCAAATCCCAGCTCATAATCTGTAAATAAAATTTTCAGGTACAAGGTGGATGATCCAAAATCATCCCACTGGGGATGTATGTAATAATTATAAATAGTTTGGGTAAACTGGAATTCTGAGTATTCCCTGCCATAAAAAGGAGACCTTTGATCTTCTTCCGCTGTGTAAATATGCCTCCAGTTATAGTATGGTTCTATTACATGCATTGCTTAGTATGATTATTTTGACAGCGCATTTAAAGCTGATTTAACAGAACCAAACTCAAGAAGTATTTTTTTGGCATCTTCATAACTTTGGAGGCCAGACTTAAGCATTAACATTTTCACACCCCTATCAACCAGTTTCTCATTAGTGAGCTGCATGTTGACCATCTTGTTGTCCTCTACCCTGCCAAGTTGAATCATAACGGCAGTAGAAATCATATTGAGTACAAGTTTCTGGGCTGTTCCACTTTTCATTCTTGTGCTTCCGGTCACAAATTCCGGTCCAACTGGTACTTCAACCGGAAACTCAGCTGCCGCCGCAAGGGGCGAGCCCTCATTACAGGTTATGCAACCGGTTACAATCCCCATTTCCCTGCATTTTTGAATACCCCCAATAACATACGGAGTGGTGCCACTAGCTGCAATACCCACTACAGCATCCAGTGAATTAATATTATGTTCCTGCAGGTCAATCCATGCCTGATCCGTATTATCTTCAGCAAATTCAACTGCCTGAAACATAGCCCCATATCCACCAGCTATGATACCTACCACCATACCCTGTGGAATTCCATAGGTAGGCGGACATTCAGATGCATCAACTACACCAAGCCTTCCGCTCGTACCTGCACCAATGTAAAAAAGTCGTCCTCCGGAAATCATTCTTTCTGCAATAGCATCAACAAGGATCCTAATCTGGGGAATAGCCATTTGAACAGCTCCAGGCACTTTCTGATCCTCATTATTTATACTTTCAAGGATTACCTGTGTAGACATCATCTCCAAATTCCTATATAAAGAATCATTTTCTGTAGTCCTGTTCATCTCGGTTAAATATTTCCAATTAGTTTTTCCTTATGGTATTTAGCCAGTCCGCTCATAGGCTGTTTGATGACATCCCCCAACTCAAAGCCATAGGCTTCACAAAGTTCAACAATTTTATCTTTGAAATGAAATGAAATGCTTCCAACAAAATTTACATTACTTGTAAACCTTGACTTGTATCGGACGATATGCTGGTCAAAAAAAGATCTTATACTATCTTCAATGATATTTTCGATGATGTAATGCCCCCGATGAGCCGACAAAAAAACGGCAAAAGATGCAAGATACCTGTTGGGATAAGGTTCTTTATAAACTTTATGCAGAATTTCATCTTTATTTGTCTTAAACTGTTCCTCAAATGAATCTGTCAGGATTTTATCAAACTGCTGATACAAATAGTGTGCAATCACCTTTCTACCCATATAGGCACCGCTACCTTCATCCCCGAGTATAAACCCCAATCCTGGTGAATTAAAGGTGATTTTTTTACCATTGAATTCACATGAATTTGAACCCGTTCCGAGGATACAGGCGATTCCTGGTTTGTTACCGCACAAGGCAATTGCTGCACCCATTAAATCATGGGTTACATGAATATTACTATCAGGAAATATTGATGAAAGTGCTTTTTTGACTATGTTGGCTTTGGGATTAGTTTTACACCCTGTACCATAAAAAAATACACTATTTATTGGCTTCTCATATATTGAGTCTGGAAATTCTTTCTTAAGAAGATCAACCATTAAAGCACTTTCCATGTGGTACGGACTCAATCCGGAGGTAAAAAATGATGGCTGTGAAACATGACCAATAAGCCTCCATTCTGTTTTTGTGGCACCGCTATCTGCTAAAAGTATAAATTCTGTCATTCTTTAGGTTAAATTCATCAACTTTGTAAATCAATCTACTTGAGCAATGACCCCAAATAAAAAATACAATTTTACAATCCCACTTCTTATCTCAGTTGCTGTTTCAATTGGCATGCTAATTGGTTACAAATTACATAGCAATATGCCAATATCGAAAAGTTTTTTCACATCAAAAGAAAAGACAACCTATGATGAGGTAATAGAACTGGTGCATAAAAGATATGTTGATGATATCAAAACTGACTCCATCAGTCAAATTGCCATTCAGTCAGTATTATCGGCACTTGACCCCCACTCAAATTTTATTCCCGGATCAGAATTGATGGAAATGAATGAAGATCTTGAGGGTAGATTTGAAGGAATCGGTGTTGAATTCAATATGTTTAATGATACTGTTCACATTCTTTCGGTAATAAAGAATGGTCCATCAGAAAAAGCAAAACTTGAAGTTGGCGACAGGATTCTTAAAGTGAATGACAGTCAAGCTACAGGCAGTAAAAATGCTGATAAATTTAAGCAATGGGTAAAAGGGCCGTCAGGTACACCTGTAAACCTGACAATAAACCGGAATGGAAGAATAATAAAACAAGAAATTATAAGGGGAAGCATCCCTTTAACTTCAGTTGATGCTTCATATATGATAGACAATGAGGCAGGATACCTGAAACTTAACCGCTTTTCCGGAAATACATATAGGGAGTTTATGGTGGAAATGGAAAAATTGAAATCACAGGGAATGAATAAGCTTATCCTGGATTTACGAGATAATGGCGGAGGAATTCTGGAAGAAGCAATTGATATTGCTGATGAATTTATCGGAGGTGATAAGCTGATTGTCTTCACTGAAGGTAAGCATAGTCCTAAAAAGGAATATAAATCCAAAAGACCAGGAGTTTTTGAAGAAGGAAAAATAGTCGTAATCATGAATGAAGGATCTGCGTCGGCTAGTGAAGTTTTAGCCGGGGCACTCCAGGATCATGACCGCGCCATAATTGTTGGCATGAAAAGTTTTGGTAAAGGCCTGGTTCAGGAGCAGTTTTCTCTTAATGACGGTTCCGCCCTCAGACTTACAACAGCCAGATACTATACACCACTTGGGAGATGTATTCAAAAATCTTATGTTGATGGTTCAGAAAAATACCGTCAGGAAATTTACAGCAGAATGCATGAAACAAAGCATGATACTGTTTTGCCCCAGAAAAGAAAAGAATTTAAAACACCAAAAGGGAAAGTACTTTATGATAATGATGGTATTATGCCTGACCAGGTTATATCCAGGGATTTTAATGTTTTAGATTCTAGTGTAATGCAGGTATTTGAAAATAACTTTATTGGCAAATTCTCTTACTACACCTATTTAAGAGAAAAGAATAATATTAAAAAATTCAAAAATCAGGAAGAATATTATGATATGTTCAACAATAACATCCAATTGATGAATGCGTTGAAAGCCTACAGTCAAACAGAACAATTGAAATTTCATCCATTTAATGAAAAAAGTATTCCATTGATTATCAATAGAATAAAAGCACAAATTGCAAGACTTGCCTGGGATGAATCAGCTTATTTCTATGTGATAAACAAAGAAGATCCTGCTTTACAGGCTGCAGTTACTGCACTTAATTAAATTAAATTTTGTTAACAATATAGATTTGGGAACTGCAGGTACCTGGTCTTAAAATAGCATTTAAATTTGAACAAAACCCCTGTACAAGTGCTGGTAAAATGCGCATTTTGCCTTTCATATACTTTTCACTAAGTAAACTAACATAAAAAGAGTCAAACCACATAGGCAGGACCTTTACAATCTTTAAGCCATGCAGCCCCAGAAGTTTTTGCAATGAGGTGGGATTGAAATGATACAGATGCCTGGGAACATCATAAGCTGCCCATGATGCGTTATAATGATCTGCATCACGAGACAAATGATTTGGCACAGCTATTACAATTAAACCACCTTCAGTTAAAATATTATGCAATTGAGCAAGCGTTTCATGCAAGTCATGAACATGCTCTAATACATGCCATAATGTAATTACTTCAAAGGAGTTTTTCTCAAAATCATAAATTTTATCCGGATCACTAATATCTTCTTTGGTCAATGAAGACGCCTTTTGTCTTGCTTGATCATCCGGTTCAATACCAGATACATGCCACCCATTAGATTGCATCTCTTTTAAAAAAGCACCGGTTCCGCAACCATAATCAAGGAGCTTTGAAGATTGTCTTTCCTTTAAAAATCGGGTAATAATATTTCTTTTAGAAGAAAGTGTATATTTCCTAATAATCTGATAGACACTATTGAATAAACCTTTGGAACTGTCTGTGTGTGATATATAATCTTCAGATTTGTAGTAGTTACCAATATTTTCTTTTGATGGCGGCTGTGTTGTGAATAAAAAATTACAACTTTTACAAACCGATAAAGTAAATAATTCACCAGTTACACTGTGATCAATAACTTGAAACTTGAGTTCTGTTTCAGTGCCTTTACAAATCGGACAATTAATTATGTTTACCATGAAGACTATTTCATAAGGATGTGTGATACCGAAGGTTCTGCAGAATGCAACGGGCTCAATGTGGGTTCAAAAATAGAATAATTCCCGATGAAGAATCTTGCAGATAAAATAGCTATTATAAGCAAAAACAAAATGAGCGCACCAAGCTTCCAGCCTTTAATAAACTTTTTAGTTGTTTTATCTTCAAAATATTCTTCCATTTCCGCAAGTGTTTTCTCTTGCTCGCCCACAATTACAGGGTGATCTATTTTCTCACGTAAAACATGTTTATACCTAACATCAGTATGGGTTACGGTTGCATGATTTTTTTGATGAAACAAAATATCTCCATGCTCATTAAGGATAAAAGATCCTACTCCCTGCCATTCAATTTTACCTTCCGCCTGCAACCTGGTTTTCATATCCTCTTCCAGATTTTTCAAAGCTAATACTAAATTATCTGTTTCTAACCCTATATGTTTCTGGATGTAGCTTAACTGTTCATCAGGCATTTTTTCTTCCCATCGATCATAACGGATAACATAGCTGAATGGGAGTATTTTTTTTCCTATAAAATCATTAATTGCTGGTATCCTGCAAAGATTAAGCTGACCCAAACCTGGAATATGAACCATCCCATTTAGAGAGAAATAACGGTAAAGCACCTGTGGCAACTGAGTAGGCAACATAATGAGTTTAATCCTTTTTGTTAAAAGCATAACGGACGCCACCAATGAAATTAAATCCAAAAGATGGATATTGATTCCATCGCTGATAGCGGGAATTGGCAATATTATTTAAATCAATCCATAGTGCCCATTTTTTATTTAATTTGTATTCCACACCCATACTTATATCAGCGGCATCCTGCAATTTAATATCAGTATTATTGCCAGTTTTTGACATTGTACCACTCCACAAAACAGTAGTAAATCTTGTTTTAAGTTGCTCAAGCGGCTCCCAATCAAGCCTAAATAATAGTTCAAGTGGCAATAACCCATATGCTTCATCATAATCACTTTGTTTCTGAAAAGAATATCCTTTTAAGCCTGAACTGAATTTAAGATTATTTGAAAAGATATAGGTCAGATTAGCGTCAAGCATCAAGGCAGACAATGAAGTTTCATTGAGCACTTTCAATTCATTGCCAAATGCTCCATTATTGATAAATAATGGTTGATTCTTAAATTGTGAATATCCGGTTTTTACTGACAACTGCAATCCTTTAGCACTATGTAGATCAAATCCTGCAAAATATTGCTGTTCCTGAAAAATGGTTAACGTATCAACAGGAAGTATGAAAGGATTTATCTGGTTCAACTTATACATAGAGTTGATATTCAATTCGTTATGAAAACCAACCTTAACCTTGACACTCGTTTCCGGAAGCTTGTATGAAACCTGTATCTCAGGCAGAACAGAAAGTTTATCATTTTTTAACACCGGAGTTATTCCCCCAAACAACATTATCTGGTTTACAGCATATTCAATATTGAGGGGTACCTGAATCAATGTTTTAGCGTCCTGCTGTTTGCTATTCTGACTTAGCTGCAATGCATGTATATCAATAGCTGTTTTCAGATGCAATCCGGAAGCTATTCTGAAAGAAACGGGCATTTTAATTAACAATTGATTTTCACTCACTAGCCGGTTAGTCCTAAAATAATCATATCGCATGGAAGGTGTAAACAAAGTTTGACCATCAGATCCTGCAACATATTGATATGACAATCCACCAAAGGCATGGTGATAGTTCTGTTGAATCTGATCTGAAGGAATTGTTATAGCGTCATGATCGTATCCGTACAATTTATATGCGTTAAAATCGTACCCGGCAGAAAAGTCTGCAACCTGATTTTCATTGATACGCTTACTAAACTTTGCAAGTAATGAAGAATTAGCATATTGTTGATCAGCAAAACTACCTTTAGCAGAATTATGATCAGCATGCAGTGAAAAGTGATTACCCTGAGATTTAGAATTATAACTTAGTGATGCAAATGGATTCTGAATATTTCCATAACCCAATTTAGCAAAAAAAGTTTCGCCTGAAATATTATCAGCATCCGTATCTGATTTAAAAGCTATGGGCTTCACTTCAATCGGACCAACTGAAGTTTTAAAATTCAATGTTGACTGATTGTACCTGAATACATATGCCGATGTATCTTTTAGTGGAGGATCAGCACGAAATTCAAGTTTGCCCGTTCTAACTATACTTGGCTTAAATGCAGAAGTAATGTTTATTTCCTCCTTTCTGTTTCTGTCAATCTGTGCATGCAGATCAGCATTCGTCAATAACAAAAGTAATACTGTTATAACAGTGAAAGACAAAAGAAATTCAACTTTATTTGGATATCGCATTATTTTCAATTTTTTCAACTTTACTCAGTAATTCAATTGCTTCCTGCTTTAATGTCAAGATTGTACAATTATCAACAACACTCTTTAAAGTTGCCTTCGCATTAAAATAATCCTTTTGCTCTAAGAAGATTTGTCCGAGTAAAATATATGATTTCGTTATCCAAAATTCATAAGAACCTGATTTTTCAATTGCAATGGTAGCGAGATTCTCAGATTCTGTATAATTCCCTGATAAAAATTGATTCATCGCAAGCTGGAACCTACTTTCTGCGGCAAGTGCTGAATTGCTGTTATTGATTACAGCCTTGAAATAAAAAGACGATTGAATCAATGAGCCTGATAATTGCTCAGCATATCCTAAAATTGTATTTGCAAATGACTTATCGTCTGCTGTAGAAATAGCATTTCCAATTAATGAATTAGCCGATGATTTGCCCTCATTCCATTTTTTCTGATAATAATATGATCTTACTGTTCCACGAAGTGCTTCGAGTACTGCTTCGGGATTGGATGAAATTTCAGATAATTGTAAAAAAACCCTGAGCGCTGATTCATAATCTTTTAACTCAAAGAAATATAGCTTCCCGGATTGGCGAAGTGCTTTTTCCTGGTATTTACTAACCCCTTTTGTCCCCAACTGCTCAAACAGGATTGCAGCATTTTTCCAGTCTTTACTTTTTAAGAGCATTTCACCTTTGTAATTAAGCACATCTGCAATAAAAAGTCCATTTGGAAAATTCTTGATATACTCATCAAGCACCTTTAAGGAAGCAACATTATTTCCTTCCGCATATATTGTTTGCACATATTGAAAGGTTAATGAATCCTTTTGGAGTTGATCAACGGTTCTTCCTGTTGAAGCAAGAAAGGATTCATATGCTGAAATCTGCCCGGTTTCAACAAACAAAGACTTGGCAGACTCCAATGCTTCCTGTGCATATTCAGATGCCGGATATTGATCAATCAGTTTTTTATAATAGGTTATAGTCTCATCTGGCTTATTCAGGTTGTAGTATGCAATTCCCAATTTAATATAGGACTCCGGCATGCGGTCATCATCCTTATCTACCAGAGATGGTATTCTTTTAAGATATGGAATTGACTTGTCATATTGCTCTTCAGACATATAGGTATCGGCCAATTCCATGGTTACAAGAGGCATAAGTTCGGATTGCGGAAACCGGGATTCTAATATTTTTAATTGGTTAATCTTTTTATCGGCTGACTTTGCACCTTCAATAAGTGCTCCTTGAAAATAGGCATAATCAGCACCATAACCGGGCTTGTCTCTCATGGATTGATATAAAGTTCTGGCCTTGTCTACATTTTTTAGCATAAATGCGCAATCAGCTGCCCTTAACACAGCTTCCCTCCTGTAATCGTTGGAAATAGGCATTTTTGATTGACTAATTTTTTCAAAACATACTAATGCAGATTTGTAATCTTCCTGATCTAAATATGCATATCCCAAATTGTAATAGGCATTATCTTCATTCGCTTGTCCAAAATCATTTTGCCTTACTTTTAAGTAATCCTGTGTAAACCTGATAACAAGTGAAACCTGATCTTTCCGAGATGCAATCTCACCCCTCCAAAACAATGACGGGGGATAAAACGGAGCGTTTTTATATGATGCAATTGCAGAGAGTAACTTATCCGCATCTTCATATTGTAAATCATTAATCAGTTCAACTCCCCTGCCAAAATAAATTCTTGGTGCCACTTTCTGCATGGTCAATGGATCTACTTTACCATCCTGAATGAGTATGAGTGCCTGGCGATAATTATTTGTCTTGGCATAATAGTCGACCAATATCGCTCTTGCCTCATTTACATGAACGGACTGCCTCTGCTCCGCTATGATCTTATTCAGCTCCTGCACAGCCATATCTTCAAAGCCCAATTCCAGGGAAAGCTTTGCCAGCTGAAACCTGACATTATCCAATTGAGGTCCTTCCTCAAGTGTAGAGCTACAAATTTGAAAAGCACTTCTTGCATTGGCTTTCTGGCCAGACTGAAGATAACTATTGCCCAATAAAAGCATCGATTTTGCAGCAAGTTGGCCGTTTGAAGAGGATAGTGGTTTCAATTCTGTAATTGCCTTGGCATACTGACCTGTTGCATAATAGGCAGAACCAAGCTCAAAGTGCTGAACTTCAGTCAATTCAATTCCCTGCCCTTTAGCCTTAATGAATAAGGCAACAGACTTTACATAATCACCTGTATTATGGTATGCAGATGCAAGTAAAAGTGTTGTTGCCTGAATTTGAAGCTGATCTCCGGACTTCAGGTACTTTTCGCCATACGAAATGGCTTTGGAGAAATTACCTGTAGACTGTGCAATACAAGCCTGGTAAAAAGGAATGATGTTTATATACGCCGGAGCAGACTCGATTAATTTAAAATAGGATCCAGCCTCTTCATATTTTTTTTCGGAAAATGCAATAAACCCAAGGTAATACCTAACATCTACCAAGTATGGTGATGTACCAAGTTGATCAATACTGCGCAAATAAGGCTTAGCATTATCGAATTTTTGCTGTGAAAAATAAGATATCCCTTTTTCGAACTGAACTCTTTCATTTTCATCATTTGATAAATACAGTGGATCGGTTTGCTCCAGAAATTCAAGCGCTCGGCTAAAATCGGAAGTTGAAAAGTTATGGTGACCAAGATGATATGCCAGTTTTACCTGCGTATTGCGGTCTCCTGTAGCACTCATCAACTCTTGAGCACTTCTGATGATTGGTTGCTGGTGCATAATAACCCCTGAAATCAATTGTATATACTGCAAATCAGCTAAGTCCTGTGCAGAAAACAAAACGGAAGCATTGGCTGAACTCGTAATGGATGAGATGTATGAACCTGCAGCATCAAATTGTTTTGAATTGAACAAAGATTTTGCTTTCTCAACTTGTAAGAATGAAGGAGCCATCGTTCGGGTAACTTGCCCCTGAACGAAAAGAGATGAACAAAAAACAACTAAACCTAGCAAAAATTTGAGCCCAATTGGCAAAAATGACTTCATAAGCTATACTGGGATTTACTTCTTCAAAAATAATTTGAAAATACTGAGATCCATGCAATATCTTAACTTTGTTCCTCACTTTAACGAAGATTTTAATCAGTTGCCAACTTAAACCAATGAAAAAACTGCTTAGCATCCATTACAGTCCACTTTTATATAACCTTTCCGCTTTAGTCCTGAGACTCATTGCAGGAGTACTGATGATGTCTCATGGATACGACAAACTGGTACATTACGGCGAAAAAAAGGCAACATTTTACAACTTTTTAAATATCGGAACTGAAAATTCACTGCTGCTTGCCATTTTTGCTGAATTCTTTTGTGCCCTTTTCATCACTTTAGGCTTGTTTACCAGAGTGGTAGCAATCCCTCTGGTAATTATTATGGGAGTGGCTGTTTTTAAGGTTCACCAAATGGATTTTTTTCAGACTGGCGAAAAGGCAAGTTTGTTTTTGAGTATTTTCATTACGCTTTTGCTATGCGGACCAGGAAAAGTAAGTATAGACGGGATAGCGAGTAAATAACAATATCATGTTCAGCTTTGATACACATGTTAGGGTGCGCTATGCAGACACAGATCAGATGCAGGTTGTCTATCATGGTAAGTATGTAGAATATTTTGAAGCAGGAAGGACTGATTCTATGCGATCACTTGGTATAGTATACAAGGATCTTGAAAAAGCCGGAATACTGATGCCAGTTGTAAGTCTGGATTGTAAATTCATTAGACCGGCAAAATACGATGACCTGCTCACAGTGAGAACAATACTTGAACAACTGCCAACCAATCACGCAATACTTTTTAAGAATGAGATATATAACGCTGATAATCAATTGCTTTGCATTGGCTATATAAAGCTTTATTTCATGGATAAATCCAGCTTTTCAAAAATCGCTATACCAGAAATACTCCTTAATAAACTTACTCCGTTTTTTGAAAACACACCAACTTTATGATAAATAAGCAAAAAGGTATTGCCTCAATCATAACCATTGGTGATGAATTGTTAATCGGTCAGACCATTGATACCAACAGCGCCTGGATGGGAATTGCTTTGAATGAGTCGGGTATTGCTGTAAGACGCAGGTTGGCTGTAGGAGACAATTGGGATGATATATGGCAGGCAATTGAACAGGAATCCGCATTTGCCAATATTATCCTGATCACAGGGGGACTTGGGCCAACAGCAGATGACATCACAAAACCCTTGTTGTGCAAATTTTTTGATGGGGAACTCGTTGTGGATCAGGGAGCACTGGATAATGTCATTGATATTTTTTCAAACAAATTAGGAAAACCTCTCATTGAACGTAACCTTAAACAAGCTGAAGTTCCCAATACCTGTGTTGTAATTCCCAACAAGAGGGGGACTGCCCCCGGCATGCTTTTTGAAAAAAACAATTGTGTTTATGTAAGCATGCCAGGCGTGCCACATGAAATGAAAGGAATGATGTCTGACGATGTTATTCCATGGCTGATAAATCATTTCAGCGTAGACAAAATTATTCACAAAACAATGTTAACTGTAGGAATAGGTGAATCATTTCTGGCGGAAATTTTGAGTCCTTTTGAACAACTGCTCCCACCCGAAATAAAACTTGCATACCTGCCCAGCTATGGCATGGTGAGACTTCGGCTTACCACAAGTCATCCCTCATATCAGGCAGAAATTGAAAAACAATTCAACGCCCTCAAAATAATTGTGCAAGAACACCTCGTTGCAGATGAGGATCTATCTATGCAGGCCGCAGTTTCAGCTAAAATGATGGAGCAGTCTAAAACACTGAGCATAGCGGAAAGCTGCACAGGAGGGTATATTGCACACCTGATCACATCACTGGCAGGAAGCAGCCAGTTTTTTTTTGGTGGAATCGTGAGCTATTCCAATGAATTAAAAATGTCTTTGCTCAATGTACCAGCGGAAATCCTTGAGGAGTTTGGTGCAGTAAGCATTCAGACCGTTGAGAAAATGGCTGAAGGCATTCGGTTGAAGACAGGATCAGACTTCGGCCTGGCCACATCAGGGATAATGGGCCCTGGAGGAGGAACTGATACAAAACCAGTTGGATATGTTTGTGTGGCTGTTAGTTTAAAAAACAAAACCGTATCAACAACTTTTCAATTCAGATTTGACAGGACAAGAAATATTGAATTGACAGCCATACAGGCCTTAAATTTTTTGAGGAAAAATATGGGATAACTTGATGAGAAGTTTGAGCGTACTGTATTATTTCTATCGTATTTTTACGTATAATTACCTGAAATTCAAAAGATGTCCCTTGTTAATATAACAATGCCAAAGCTCGGCGAAGGAATCATGGAAGCTACCGTATTAAGGTGGCTCAAAAAGCCCGGAGACTGGGTTAACAATGATGACTCTTTGCTGGAAATTGCAACAGACAAGGTTGATAGTGAAGTGCCATCTACTGCAGAAGGCACTTTGGAAGAAATTTTATGTAAGGAAAATGATGTTATTGCAATTGGTTCAGTAATTGCCAGAATCAGAACTAAGGATACATTGCAAGAACCTATTATTCCGGTAACACCTGTAATGCAAACTGAAGCCTATACTCAGGCTCCAATTGAAAATCCTCAGGTTATAATCGAGGAAAAAGAATCAGGTGCATTCGTTCCTTATCAACCCGTTCAGCATGAAATACCAGTAAAACAAAATACTGCAAGATTCTATTCACCGCTGGTAATGAATATTGCAGCCAGCGAAGGAATTGACTTCAGTGAATTGGCAAATATACCCGGTACAGGAAATGATGGCCGGGTTAGTAAAAAAGACTTATTAGACTACCTGGAAAAAAGAAAATCAGGTATCAAGGTAAATTCAGACATACAGCATCCTTCATCATATACCCAATCCAATGAGCCGACTGCTGAAAATAAAAATCAGCAACCAGCTTCTGCACCCGAAATAAATGAAGATTTCACATCAGGTGGCAACGGTGAAATTATTGAAATGGACCGGATGAGGAAAATGATTTCGGAGCACATGACACGAAGCATTGCTACCAGTGCGCATGTTACCAGCTTTGCAGAAGCAGATGTCACCAATCTTGTAAAGTGGAGAGAAAAAATTAAAGGCGCATTTGAGAAACGGGAAGGTGAAAAAATTACCTATACTCCCATTTTTATTGAAGCCATCACCAAGAGTATCAAGGAATTTCCACTTTTGAATTCAAGTTTAAGTGGAGATAAGATAATCCTTAAGAAAGATATCAATATAGGGATGGCTACAGCTTTGCCCAATGGTAATCTCATTGTTCCTGTTATCAAAAATGCGGATCAGCTCAGTATGCTGGGATTGGTCAGGCAGGTCAACAGACTTGCTGATAAAGCAAGATCGGGAAAACTTCAACCTGCAGATACCCAGCATGGCACATTTACGTTTACCAATATCGGAACATTTGGAAGCCTGATGGGAACACCCATTATCAATCAACCCCAGGTTGCCATTCTGGCTGTTGGTGCAATCAAAAAGAAGCCTGTTGTCATTGAATCAGAAAAAGGTGATAGCATCGCAATAAGACATATGATGTTCGTTTCAATGTCTTATGATCACAGGATAATTGATGGCGGTTTGGGATCAAAGTTTCTTGCAGCTTTTGTCAAGGCTTTGGAATCATTTGATATCAACAGCAGTTACTAGTGGGCACTAAAGTCTTACTTATAACTCCCCCTTTTACGCAGCTCAATACGCCTTATCCGGCCACAGCCTACCTAAAGGGTTTTTTAGATAAAAAAAATATTGATTCGCAGCAACTTGATCTTGGCATTGAAACCATCTTAAAGATTTTCAGTCAACCAGGACTTTCATCATTATTCTTTAATATCAGACAGAATCCAGTTCCGTTAACTGCAAACGCAGACAGAATATTGGCACTGTCTTCCAGCTACATCGCAACCATAGATGCTGTCATTCATTTCTTGCAGGGTAAAAATCCAATTTTAGCATACCATATCGTACAAAGAAAATTTCTTCCTGAGGCATCCCGTTTTCAACAAACAGAACAAGTGGAGTGGGCATTTGGCTCAATGGGTATTCAGGATTGGGCAAAATTTCTTTGCACCATGTATCTCGAGGATTTATCTGATTTTATACAGGAAACCACTGATCCCTATTTTGGTTTCAGCAGATACGCTGAAAAACTTGGCAGAAGTGCAGCAAGTTTTGATACACTCTACGAGACGCTGAGTGCACCTCAAACCTATATTGATGAAGTTTACCTGTCTATTCTCGACCACGAAATAAGTAAGTATGAGCCTGACCTGATTGCGCTAACTGTGCCATTTCCTGGAAATCTTTATGCAGCATTGAGATGCGGAAAATGGATTAAAGAAAAACACAGCAATATCAAGATTGCAATGGGCGGTGGTTTTCCGAATACTGAATTAAGGTCTTTGTCTGATCCAAGAGTATTCGAATTCCTTGACTTTATCACCCTGGATGACGGGGAAGCTCCGGTTGAAAATCTGGTTAATTTTATTAATGGTCGATTAAAACCTGAAGATCTCAAGCGGACATTCATGCTGGAAAATGGTATTGTAAGTTATAAAAATAACAGTGCCTGCAGGGATTATAAGATGTCTGAAACTGGCACTCCTAATTACCATGGTCTGCCTCTCTCTGATTACATTTCGGTGTTGGAAATAGCCAATCCCATGCATAGGCTCTGGAATGACGGCAGGTGGAATAAGTTAACCATGGCACATGGGTGCTACTGGGGTAAATGTACATTCTGTGATATATCCCTTGACTATATAAAACTTTACGAGCCCGTTGCAGCTTCACTATTATGTGACAGAATGCAGGAAATGATTGCCAATACTGGGATAAACGGATTTCATTTTGTTGATGAAGCAGCTCCGCCTTCACTTATGAAAGCCCTTGCAATAGAAATTCTCAGCAGAAAGATGGTAGTAAGCTGGTGGACAAACATCCGGTTTGAAAAAAGTTTTACAAGAGATCTCTGCCTGCTACTCCGAGCCTCGGGTTGTATTGCAGTGAGTGGCGGACTGGAAGTTGCTTCAGATCGTTTATTGCAATTGATTGAGAAAGGAATTACCATTGAACAGGTAACTAAAGTGAACAAACACTTTACAGAAGCCGGGATTATGGTTCATGCCTACCTGATGTATGGATTCCCCACCCAAACTATTCAGGAGACAATTGACTCTCTTGAAATGATTAGACAAATGTTTGCAGCCGGAGTTTTGAAGTCTGGCTTTTGGCACCAGTTTGCCATGACCGTTCATAGTCCGGTTGGATTAAATCCAGCAAAATATAAAGTCAAGAAGAATTCTGAATTAACTGGAACCTTTGCAAATAATGATGTTGAATACAAAGATTTATCAGGCATCATACATGATAAATTCAGCTTTGGTTTAAAGAAGTCGTTATTCAACTATATGCAGCACACGGGTTTTGATGAACCACTACAAAAATGGTTTGACTTTAAAATCCCTTCAACAACCATTAAGCCTGATCATATTGAAAACATTTTAAATGAACAGGAACTTCCCCTCTTCAGATCAAATGCAAAAGTGTTATGGTTAGGACAGTTGCACAAATCAGCTTATTATACCAAATCAAAGAAGGGATTGCAAAGGGAGATGGCAACAGTTCAACTGATTAATAATTACACCGAGGTCAGTTTCGATATCTCAAAACCACAGGCAGATTGGTTTCTGAATATACTTCCCAGATTATCAGACCTTTCAAAACCATTAAATCTTGAACAATTGAAATCTGACTATGAAAGTCAGGGTCTTGAAGATTTTGAATTGTTTTGGGATAATAAACCAATCAATACCCTCTACAAAGTTGGTTTGCTGGTAGTCTGAATCCACTTATTCAAGCTTCCGCTCCAGTCCCCATACTCTTCCCTTGTCAATTGCAGGTACACCATCAGTTAACCAGATAGTGGGTTTCTCCCCTTTCAGCAACCAGTCAAAAAACTGTTGTTCCCTGATTTGGATATCTTTTCTGTTTTTTCTTTCAACCAAATTGTGTGCTTCTCCATTGTAATTCAACATCCAGACCTGCTTTCCTAATCTCCTCATTGCCGTGAACAATTCAATTCCCTGATACCAGGGAACTGCTCCATCATTATCATTGGCCATAATTACCAGGGGCGTTTTTACTTTAGGCAAATAGAATAGCGGTGAATTTTCAATGTATAAATTTGGCTTTTCCCAGAGTGTTGCTCCAATCCTGCTTTGTGATTTTTCATATTGAAACTGACGATTCATTCCACTCTCCCACCTTATTCCACCATAGGCACTGGTCATGTTTGCAACTGGTGCACCTGCCCATGCTGCTGCAAATACAGGTGTTCTCGTAATGATATGTGCTACCTGATAGCCACCCCAACTCTGACCCTGAATACCCATTTTGGTACTGTCTACCCAACCCTTTTTAACCAATGCCCTGGCGCCACTAACCACGTAATCATATGCCGCCTTGCCTGGAAAGCCTTTTGTATAGCGGATATCAGGAGCAAGTACAATATATCCCCTGCTAACAAAAAAGGGAATATTCAACCTGCTCGGTGTTGGAGCTGGCGGCAGGTAACTGTACAATCCATCAGATAAAGTTTCATAAAAGTAGGCAATCATTGGATACTTTTTTCCAGGCTGGTAGTCTGCTGGTTTATATACTATTCCCGAAGCCAATTTCCCATTGTACGCTTTCCAGCTAAATAACTCCGCAGTCATCCAATTGTAATCTTCCTGATGTGGATTGATGGCGCTCATTTGCCTGGCCGCTGACAAATTAATGCTGACAAATACATTAGGAGACTGCTTAAAACTCTCTGAAATATAGAAATAAGCTTCAGTATCCTTTGCTTTGAGAAGCTGACCAATGGCATACGGCCCTTCCTGAAGTAACTTAATCTTTGAACCACAACAAAGTTCCATTTTAGCCAAGCCAGCATACTTATTGTTTTCATTAAAGGTTTTCAATAAAATTGGTTGGCCAGATTTAACAAATTGTTCCTCTGATGCTGTTGAAATATACCTGTAACGTACATGGCTTTTTCTACCTAATCCTTTAGTTATTAATTCAGGTGATACTTTTCCGTTGGGATCTAACTTCCAGATATCAAAGCGGTCATATACGTATAAAAATGAATCTTTTTCATGCCACCGCATAATGCCGTAAGGTGTTGGTTCTGATGGCATGTCGTAGTCTTCATCATAAAGCTTTTGTGATATCTTTTTACTGATATTTACAATACTTCCAGAATCGTAACTGAAATAATGTTTGACGCTGTTATCGTACCAGTAAATGAAGCTTCCACCAGGAGAAAGCTGAGGAAATCCTGATAAATCCCGAATGATTAATTTCCTGGATCCATCTGCAGGATTGATTTGGTAAACATCACGCTTCGTTGAACCTTCCCATTGCATTGGAATACGCTTTCCTACATCTGATGTCCCCAAGAAGAAATCACCATCACCAGTTTTGGACAAAACAACCTGTGGCATTTCTGGATCTGCCAATGGAATAATCTTCTTTTCAGAAACCTGAATCATTGACATGTACGATTGGTTTCTTTCCTGATTGATCCTTTTTAACTGATATGGTTGCAGATAATCATCTTTATAATGCCAAATATCGAGCTTGACCAGATCCATTTCTACCAAAGATGTATCCCTGAGAGGCTTTATCGGATTAATCCCGATAAACATTCTTTTTCCTGATTTACTGAAAACAGGAGTTGAATGCTCACTTACTGTCCAATTAACAGGCATTCCAATTGAAAACTTATCAGCCAGAATTGAGGCAACTGCATCACCATTTTGCCAATGCCATAATTTATAAAACTTTTGTGGAGATTTAAACGCAGAATCTCTTTCAGCCAAAAAAGCAACCTGACTGCCATCTTCAGCAATTGTAAAATTTTTAAAATCATTGCCACCTTTAAGTAGGGTGTCAAACCTGTTTTCTGCTGAACGCCAGATAAAAACTGCTGGTTTCACAGATTTATCAGCTTTGGATGCTGATGATTCAAGCAATAAGATTTTACCATTTTCACTCCACATGTATTCAGAAATCAATGGCAGACTTTGCCCCCCTTTGCCTTTAAGTGATTTGATTACCAACTCTGTGCCTTCCAGACCATTTCCAGCAGCGGGTTCATCACCTTCAGCATCTTCAAGAGACTCATCCAATAATTCATCTTCCCTTTCTTCGCTTGCGCTCAGTTTCCTTTTTTGTTTTCTATCAGGTTTCTGTTCAATGATTTGCGGGATATTTACTTTACCAGAATCTTTTTTTGCTATAGCCAAATCAGGCTGCTTTACTGGTTTGGGCAATTGAACTGTTTTTTTAACAGAAGAAAAGGCAAACCAGTCAGATGATTTTTCCGGTATGCCGTATGACTTAACACCTGCAATTTTCTCTATGTGTTTATCAGCCACATTAAAAACAAAAAGAGAATCCTGTGGAAGATCTTCTTGCTTGATTTTCTTAATTTTTGCTGCTCTTTGCTCAAGATACAATGGTTTGATCTTGCCTATCAGGTGATTACCATCAGCAGTGAAGCGAATATTGTAACCTCTCGGAACTGTTGTTGAAAATGATGAATCTGACTTCTGGATAACTAACCTGCCATCTCCCTCCTGAACATCAATGGTATAAGCAATCCATTCTCCGTTGGCATTAATCAATTTCTCACCAATAGTTTGCCAACCATCATAAACAGAGTGATCAAGTGGCTTTTTTTGACCTTTAACATGACTTGCCTGGATCAAAAACATCAATAGACAGGTAGATAAAGCTATAATTCGCATCTGCAATGTTTATTTACTTTGAAATTAATGAATTTTATACGGTTGTGCTCAATAATCAATCAGGTAGCAAGATTTTTAGCTACTCTTATTGATTGTATTACCACCGTTGTAAAAATAACAATCAGGCCAGCATAAAATGAAAACCCAAGCTCAAGGTGCTCTTTGTAAATCAAAAAAGCCAACAATATCCCATAAACTGGCTCAAGATTAAAAGTCAGGTTTACGGTAAATGCAGAAATCCGGGATAAAGCCCTGACTGAAAGGTTAAAAGCAAGAACTGTGCAAAACAAACTCAGGATAATTAACCAGAAGATGTCTTGTAAGCCAGGAACATAGGATTGCGCAGGCATAAACTGCATGTAGATTGGAACAACAAAAGTAAGCAACATCCAGCCACCTCCCATTTCATAGAAGGTTATGGTATCAGCACTGTATTCCGAAACAAGCTTTTTATTGAATATGGGAAAAATGGCTGCCAGAAAAGTTGAGATTAACCCAAAAATTATTCCAAGCCTAAAATCCTGATCAAAATGAAATATGAGGTAAACGCCAAGCATGACCATTAAGCCAAGTAATATCTCAGTAATTTGATACTTACGCTTAGATATTAAAGGATCAAAGATGGCTGAAAAAAAACCAACAGCTGAAAAACATACAAGAGAAACAGAAACATTGGCATATTTAACACTCCCATAAAAAGTGACCCAGTGCAGGGCAATGATGGAACCAATGCCCAAAAGGGGGAGCATTTTTTTAAATGAGAGCTTCTCAATTTTTTTAGAGAAAAGTGATATGATAAATAGAATAATCACGGCAAACATCATCCTGTACCACACCAGGAGTGATTCATTGATAACGATTAGTCTTCCTAATACTCCGGTGAAACCCGCCAGCAATACGGCAATATGCAATTGAATGAAAGCTTTCCGCATTCCGGTTAACTTAGTTTAGTTGTAGCCTTGCTTTCTTATTCTTTTCAGGTAATCTCCAAAAATATACTGCCATTGCATGGCAAAAACTCCAGTTATACCTTCTTTTATTATCCCTTTAGACATTTTTGATGCCCCATGTTCTCTATCACGAAATACAATAGGTACTTCTGAAATCTTAAAACCCAGTCGCCAGGAAGCGAATTTCATTTCTATCTGAAAGGCATAGCCGATAAATCTTATAGCATCGAGATTCATGGCTTGAAGCACTTTTTTTGAATAACAAACGAATCCGGCAGTAGGGTCATTCACTGGCATCCAGGTAAACAACTTACTGTAAAGAGCGCCTCCCTTTGAAATGATTTTTCTTGAAAGCGGCCAGTTTTCAATTTCTCCTCCTGGCACGTATCTTGATCCGACCGAAAGGTCTGCACCGTGATTGTAACAGGCCTCATAAAGCCGATTGAGATCAGCTGGATCGTGTGAGAAGTCAGCATCCATCTCAAAAATATAATCATAGTCGTGTTCAATAGCCCATTTAAATCCCATGATATAGGCAGTTCCAAGACCTAATTTTCCAGAACGCTGCAGCAGAAAAAGTGCCTCTGGGAAACGCAATTGCATTTCTTTTACAATTTCTGCTGTTCCATCAGGTGAGTTATCGTCTATGATAAGCACATGAAATGATTGATTCAATGCAAAAATGGCTTCGAGAATTTGGGCAATATTCTCTTTCTCTTTATAGGTTGGTATGATTACTAACTTTTTCAAACAAATAGGATGGGTTATTTTAATTTGGAGTTGAGGAGTGAACGATTTAATATTTCTGTTAACTTCAGTTTGGTATGAAGGGGAAATTCACTTTTCATCATCCAATCGTAATAGGACGGTTCCGCCTTTAGCACATCGGCTACTGCCTTTCCTTTGTGCTTCCCAAAATTGAAATATTCCTTGCCATTTTCTCTGACAATTCTTCTTGCAAAGTCAACAATATCATCTTCCCCAACAATTTTCAACACAGTCTCCAGTGTATCACCCAATTGCGGATACCTTGCAATCTGAGCTTCAAATACCTCCCACGTTGCCATAACATCAGCAGATGCTGAATGCGCATTTTCAAGATCCTTATTACAATAAAAACTATATGCCGCTTTTAATGTTCTGGGTTCCAACGCATGAAATATTTTCTGAACATCTAGTAATACCTTCCCGTTTATATCGAATTCAAGACCTGCCCTGAGAAACTCTTCCGCAAGCATTGGCCAATCAAATTTGTTGGAATTGTAACCTGCAAGATCAGCGCCATCCATGAACTGTTTAACCTCGTTTGCTACATGCCTGAATACAGGTGCGTCCTTGACCATATCGTTGGTGATTCCATGAATCGCAGAAGACTCTTCTGGAATATTTCGCTCAGGGTTGATAAGTTTCCTTTTAACTACCTTTCCCCCATCTGTGTTAACCCTTATCATGGCAATCTCCACTACCCTGTCTGTAGTGAGATTCAATCCGGTTGTCTCAAGATCTAAAAAAACAATTGGTCGTTGCAGTTTGATGTTCATCCCCAAATTTATCTGCACAAGATAAGAGGAATTAGGTATCGATTCAAGGGAAATCACATCATTTTTATGATATTTTCACATCAGTGAAACGTTAAAATACTGAATTGTGATAAAAAAAGGCCCAATGACATAATAAATTGAAAGAAAATGAGTTTTATCTTCGTTAAAATAAAAATTCCAATGAAAAAATCAGCATTTTTTCTTTTGATTCTGATGGGCACTGTTTTGCTCAATTCCTGCACATCTGCCAGGGGAACTACAGGTGGAGCTTGTCCTATGACCTCAAAACTTGTTGGTTACAAATAGACATTAAAATATCATTGTTGTCCGACTAAATTCGGTGTTAAATAGTCCGTAATCCTTTATAGTAAAGGGTTACAGAGCCAAAATTAGTTGTTTCAAAATTGGGGGTAGTACCCCCAATTCTTTTTATGGTGAAAACGCAAGTGATTGTCCGTGCACTTT